>NZ_JBVJCE010000027.1:0-108978 GCF_055588925.1 Amycolatopsis sp. NPDC041971
ACGCGCCCCCACCGGCCCCTCCCCCCCCCCCCCCCCCCCCCCCCCCCCCCCCCCCCCCCCCCCCCCCCCCCCACCACCGAACGTTTTACAGTCTCGACGGCTTCGGGGCTAAGCCGCAGTAGCTCGCCAGACTGCCTGATCTGCTGGAGTGACGCTGCTTGCGATTGCCTTCTCCCACCGTGTCTGTAGCGCGTCGAGTAGGCGTTGTTCGACGGCTGCGGCGACGTGGGAGTAGGTTTCCTGGACTTTGTCTTGGAGTACGTGGCCGAGGCGGAGTGCTTGGGCGATTTCGGGGATGCCGTCGTCGATCATCCAGGTTTTGTGGCTGTGCCTAAGTCCGTGGAATTTCAGGCCCGGTTTGGCAGCGTGGAGGCGGATGGCTGGGTTGTTTTTGTGTGTGTTGCCGTCCGCTGCTGGTCTGAACGCGCGGCGTGCGAAGTTGCTTCGGCGGAGCAGGTCGGCGTGGGGTGTGACGAAGACGTGGGGGTGGTCGTGTGTTGTCAGGTGTTCTCTGAGGAGGATGACGAGGAAGGGTGGCAGGGTGATGTCGCGGGCTGAGGCCTCGGTTTTGGGCGGGCCGAGGTAGAGGCCGCCTGTGGTGGGTTCGTGGAGTGCGCCTATGTCGGGGTCGACAACGATTTTTCCTGTGTTGTCGTCGTAGAGGTGGAGGTTGTGGCGCTGGAGGCCGCCGAGTTCTCCCCAGCGTGCCCCGGTCCAGCCCGCTGTGGTGACGAGAACGGCCCCGCCGGGGCCGTAGCAGAGGGCGGCTTGGTCGGCGACCGCGAGCGCTTCGGCTGGTTCGGCCCAGATCTGGCGGGGTCGGCGTTCGGTGCGGCGTCGGCGGCCGCGGCGGCGGTTCTGGATGGGGTTGGCGTCGATCAGTTTTTCGTCGACGGCGTCGGACAGGATTAGGGTGAAGCATTTCAGGATACTGTCGACGGTGCTATTCGCGAGTCCGGATTTGCGCAGCTTTTTCTCCCAGGCTCGGACCTTGGTGTTGGTGAGGTCGGCCAGCGTGGTGGCGCCCCATTGGGGGATGATGTGGACTTTGAGGAAGCTGCGGTAGTTTTCTTCGGTGCGCTGGTCGACGTCAAGGGAGTCGATCCAGTCGTCGTAGGTCCAGGCGGTGACAGTGGTCTGGCCGCCTGAGGGGTCGATCCACTTTCCTCGGCGCTTGTCTGTGTTCATATCCGCGATGTAGTTGTTCGCGGAGGGTTCGTCGGGGAAGCCGGGGATGGAGCCGATGGTTCCGTCGTCGCGTCGGTAGCGAACGCGCCAGCTGTCGTCCCCGGATTGCTCGGGCCAGGGCATGTGAACTCCTTTGCTCTGGTGTGGGGGTCACGGCGATGGGTGACATCCATGGACGCTCTGGTGTGGACAGAGAGCCACCCCAGACGGCAAAGAACCTTCTGTGCCGCCTGGGCGGCGGCGGTGTCGCGTTCAGCGGTGACGGCGATGGCTTGGCCGTCGACGTGGCGTGGCCGTGCCGCCGCTGTCGGCGATCGCGCGGAGGTCCGCGTCGGAAAAGCGCAGGTGCTTCCCAAGAAAGGTGCAGGGGATTAGCCGGAGACCGGCCTTACGACGCAGCCAGGATTCCTTGATGGTCAGTCGCCGGGCGGCCTGCGCAGGCGTGTACACCAGTTGCCCCTCGACCTCCAGCGCGTCGTGGTGCGTGACCTGGCCCCCGGATACCGGGCGAGGGACGCCCTCGGTGGTCACGCCGTCTCCAGATCGGTGACGGCGGTGCCGGAACGGCAGGAGAACGGGGAGCAGCCATCGGGGTCGTCGTCCTCGGCCCTGCCGGCGTCTCGAGTGGTGTCGAGGTTGACCTGGTCCAGCGGAATCAGGGAGCGGTGGATGTAGAACTGGCCGCGCAGGGGTTTGCCGTCGGCGATGGCACGGGGACTGCCATGCCGGATAGCTTTGTCGAAGTCGACGAGGTCGGCCCACGCGTCGGGGTCGGTGTCGCGGATGAACCGGAGCCGGGAGTTTCCGGAGTACGGGCATCCGATGCAGGCGCTCTTCACCACGGCGCCCAGGCCGCGTCCGCTCAGGTATGCCTGGCAGTCCGTGCGCGATAGCCCGAGGTCGAGGAGCGGGAAGATGTTGCGCGTGTAGTTGACGTCAGAGTCCTTGGCGCGGTGGAACTCGTCAGTGGAGATCCCGATGGCCTGGTCGACGAACACCCCGCGCGGCACGCGCAGCGGGTGCGGGTAGCCAAGGATCTCGCGGACCGCTTTCTTGAGGGGCCGGATTTTATAGTCGCCAGTACATTGCCTGCGCGCCATTCCTCTAGAGCCGTCAGGGTTTTTGACGAACAAGGGCATCGTCACGAAGCGCGCGTTCGGGTTCAGCGTGTCGTGGCGGATGTTGCCGTTGGACACGGTCAACACCGGGATCCCTGCCCCGGCGCCGATCCGGCGCGCGGTGTCGAGCTGCCTGTAGACCTGCTTGGGTTCCCAGCCGGTGTCGGCGAACAAGGCCGCGTCGAACCGCGGGATTCGTCCTTCGCAGGCGAGCAGGAACACGGTCAGGCTTTGCACGCCTGCGCCGAGGCTCAGGTAACGGCCGCGTGGCTGGCCCGGGTACCGCTCGCGACGGGACCCGTTCGTGCGTCGAGCGTTGGGGCGGGGAGGGCGAGTCGCTGGGTGGGGCTGGGCGGCGCTGCGGGCGGATGTCGACGCGCGGGGTGCTCGGGACTGCCTGGGACGTTCTGGGTCAGGTCGGGTGGTGGTCATGGCGAGTTGCTCCCAAGGGTGGTCAGACGGAGAGGTCGCGCGGCTGGGCGAGCAGGCGGTGCCGCAGCGCGCGCCGGGTGTCGGTGGTGGGGTTCTGCGCGGCCCAGAACAGGGCTGTGGTGATCAGGGCGCGGTGAGCCGGCTGGTCGGAGAGCACCCACTGCTCGGCGGGACGGAGGCGGTTGCTCTCGTCGCGGGTGCGCAAAGCCTGATAGCCGGTGTATTTGAGGTTCGTCAGGATTCTGGTGACGGCCTTGTCGTGCCAGGTGCCGGTGGCGCCCGGTGGTGGGTAGCGGTCGGGATTATTGTTCAGCCGCTGGGTGATCTGGTCGACGTCGAGGCCGGTGACCGCGCGCCAGTAGAAGATGTGCTGCACGACCGGGGCGCGCAGCGGGTCAGGGGTGAGCCGGGTCCGGGGCCTGCCGCTGCCCGAGCGGGTCCCGGTGACGTCCATGGCGCGGTAGCCGTAGGGCGCGCGGTGCACGTTCCAGCCTTGGCGGACCAGCGCCGCGGTCGCCTCGCTCGCCCGGCGCAGCACAGGGTGCTCGGCAGTGACGTCCACCTCGGACGAGGCTTCCGGCAGCGGGCGCTCGGGTGGCGCGGGCAGGGCGCGTGGCACGTTCTGGCCGTGCCGGGTGCCCAGCCAGCGTCGAAGATGCTGGAGCAGCCTGTTGGGGCGGTTGGTGGGCATGGCGGTTACCTGCTCTCGATGTGGTGGAAGGTGCGAGGCACCCCGGCCCTCGGGGCCGCTGGAAGCCGGGGTGCCTCGCGGACCTGTTCAGCGGGTCGTGGTGAGTGCTGGTGCCGAGCGGGCCGGGCGCGCGCGGCCCGAGGAGTGGGTGGTGGCGGGCAGGGCGTTACTCGTGCCCTGCTCGCGCCGAGCCGAATTGGTGGTGCGGCGATCGCGCGGGTGGTCTGGCGCGGCCCAGTGGCACCTGGCCGGGATGTGGGCGAGTGCGGCCAGGTCGTCCAACAGGTGGCGTAGAGCGCGCGCGGCTTGCTGGGGCATGACCCCGTTGCCCAGGGCACGTAGTTGCGCGGTGCGGGGCAGGTCGAGGTGTTCGGCGGTGACCCAGCCTGGGGGCAAGCCCATGAGCCACTCGACGAAGGGCGGTGCGAGGACGGGGCGTCCGTGCCGGCCGGGCTGGGTCGGGTACGGAGCCGCGCGGCCGGTGATGAGTTCCCATCGGTGCACGGCGGCGGCGTACTCGCCCCAGTCCACCGGCCCGGGTTCACCGCGTGCTGTGCGGCGGGCGCGCGGTGCGCGGGTGGTCGTCACGGTCCTTCACCTCCTTGCGCGCTCGGGACTTCGGTGCGGGTGTGGTGACGGCGATGACGACCGAGGGCAGCATCAGATCGCCCTTCGAGCCGCGCTGCGCGGGGCAGCCTTTGGTGCCGTCGGTCGCTCGCGGGGTCGGCAGAAGTCGTGGAGTATCCATGAGGGCTAGGCCTCCTTGTCATGGGCGTCGCGGAGATTTAGGTGGGCGCACGGCCCGTGCGCGGTCGAGGCCGGCGGGAGGGCCCCACGCACCGGGGGAAACGCAGCTATCGATGCCTTCGCTGTGGGCCGCGGCGCACCACGGTCCGTCCGTCGGCGGCGTCGGTGTGCTCAGGGCGCGGGCGCGGTCAGGAAGAGACGGCCCGCCGTCGTGCGTGTCGTGGGTGCAGTTCTTTGCGTCGGAGGCGGTCGGGGTCGGTAGCAGCCGCACCGGGTCGGTCAGCGTCACGCACCCGGCCGGGATCGGGCGGCCCGGTTTGCGCACGGTCTGGATCGCCGACGACCGCGAGTCCGCCGCCGCCGGAGTCGGCAACAGATGTGCCGGCCTGACGACTGAGTCGACCGCGTCGTTGAGGTTGACCTGATGCCCGCCCGCGCGCCGCTGTGCCGGGTCGACCGGGCCGCGGGGTTCGCCGTCGCGGGCCTGTGGGGTTGGCATCATCCGCATCCCGTCCCGGGGCGGGGACGGCACACAGGAACACGCGTTCGCGGCGGTGGGCGGCGCCGATGTCGGCGGCTCGTACGCAACGCCAGACCGCGTCATACCCCGCTTCGGCCAGCCCCGCGAGTACACGGTCGAGGCCGCCGTTTTTCCAGCGGAGGGCGGCGACGTTCTCCACGACGACGAGGCTCGGTCGTAGTACGCGAATGGCGTCCAGGATGGTGTGCCACAGTCCACTGCGAGCGCCTTTCTCGATGCCCGCGCGCCGACCGGCGGCGGAAATGTCCTGACAGGGGAAGCCCGCCGTGAGCACCTCGACCGGCGCGACGGAGGCGAAGTCGACCGCGCGCAGATCGCCCCGGTTCGGCACGCCGGGCAGGCGCGCGGCAAGGATCGCGGCCGCGTGCGGATCAACCTCGCAGTACCAGGCGATCCGCCCGCCGAGCACGGCCGCGACGCCGAGGTCGAGACCGGCCAGCCCGGTGCACAGCGACCCGATCACCGGGCCTTCAGTCGCGACGAACTGCAGCGGATCCACAGCGTCGGTGTGGCGCTCAGGCATGGTGTGCCTCCCGCTCCACGGGTCGCCGGTCCGAGTCGTCCCTCGGCGGCGGGCAGCGGTGCCGGGTGGCGGCGCGCCGGGCTGTGGCGGGATGCCGGAACTGCGCGTCCCAGCCGCAGTCCCGGCAGTGCACCCGCGTGCTCACGACGCCCACCGCCCACGACTCGCGTCCCCGTCGCTCGCAGCGGCGAGACCATCGCCCGACAAGGCCGGGGCCGACGTGCCGCTGGATGTGAGGGGTTTGGCCAGGAGGATGACGTCCTCGTGCGCGATCAGATGCAAGGGCAGGCCCTGCTCGCGCTGTTTGCGGATGAAGTCGCGCTGGAAGAAGCTCCCGCGGGCGATCAGCTCGTGGTCGGCGACGCGGGCGAGCAAGGCGACGCAGCGTTCGACCGGGACCAGCCCGGCGGCCTGGCCACAGGCGATGATCTGCGAGGGCAGATCAATGAGCTCCGAATGCTCGCGCCACGGGCGCACGGTGATCGCGATGTGCCCGCCGGGGCGCAGCACGGCCGCGCAGCCGGTGAGGATGCGGGTGAAGCCGGCCAGCAGCCGGTGGTGGCCGACGTTGGCAAGGTTCCCGCGATCCAATGTGGAGCCGTAGCGGTGGTGGTACTTGTGCACCTTCCCGTCAGGCGAGGCGGTGCTGGCGGTGACGACCTGCCCGTGCGTGGACGGCCCGTAAGGCGGGGAGGTGATCACGAGCGCGACCTGACCCCGGTACCGCTCGGGCAGTAAGAACGGCAGCTGCCGGGCGTCGCCGTGCACGATCTCGCCGTCGTGCTCGTGGCCGCGTTCCCGGGCCAGGTCGAGGTTCGCCTGGGCGACGCTGACCCAGTGCGGCTCGTACTCCACACCGACTGCCCGGCGCCCGGCGTCGATCGCCTCCACGAGCGTGGTGCCGGATCCAGCCATCGGATCGAACACCAGCTCCCCGGGACGGGTGTAGGCACGGATGGCGTGCGCCGCGACGGCCGGGAGCATCTTCGCCGGGTGCGCGGTCGACTCGGGCACATACCGGCCTTTGCGCTGGGTAGCCGGGGAGGTCTGCGCCGTCGCCCACACCGACAACGGCAAGTCGCCGACATCGAACCCGCCGGTCTTACCGCTCGGGCTGACCGGGTCGTGTCCGGTCGCGGTGTCCGTCGGCGTGGGGCTGGTGTCGAGGGCGTCGATGAGCGCGCGGGAGATCGGCACGGTCGGGTCATCACTGCCGTGGTTGGTCGATGTCGCGGGGTGCTGGTGAGACATGAGGGCGCTGCCTTTCGCAGGTGCGGGAGTAGCCGGGGAAGGCCCGGTCAGGCGCGGCGGGGGCAGAATCACTGGCCACCTCCAGCGCCGGGCGAGGCAGGCGCCGGACCGGTCCCAGGCGGTGGTGCGCCGGGATCGGCCGGTTGCGCGAACGCGAGGACATCGCCATGCGCGCGCAGGTGCGGCGCGGGCAGTCCGCGCACCGTCGCGCGATGCCGGGCGCGGTCGTACTCGGCGGCCACCGCGGCGCTCGGCGCGGCCCGCAGACGTCCCTTCTCCACGGGAGCGTGCAACGTGACGATGTGCTGCAGGTAGAGCAGATCGGCGTGCTGCGCAGCGGCGACGATCGCGCCGGTCGGGTCGACCAGCCGACCCCGCGTCCAGTCGCTGTGCGTGTACACCGCGAGGATGCCGCCCTGGCGCAGACGGTTCGCCGCCTGTAGCGCGAGCCTGTCCAGCGACACCGACTCGGCGGCGTGGGCGGGCAGTGACACGATCACGAGATCCGCACGCGCGCCGCGCTCGGGCTCCGGTCCTTCCGCGCTGCCGGGGACACCGGTGCGCGCCGGGGCCGACGGTGTTCCGGCCAGCACCGCGGACGGGTCGGTCGCCTCGGTGACGAGGTCAGCCCAGAACGGGCGCGACGACGCGGCGGAGCCGCCGCCGATGTGGAAGGTGACCGTGTCGGCGGTGCGGCCGAGCGCGCGCACCGCCTCCCGCACCGCCACCAACGACGCCTCGCCGGTCGTCGCCGAGCCGTCCGCATCGAAGCGCGTGCCGGTGGTCGGTGCGGGGTCGGGGTCTACCAGGACGACGTGCGCACCGGGGTCGGTGAACGCCGCCGTGATGGACTCCACGATCGGTACCGGCCATACCGCGTGGGCGTCGATCGGGTCCGGACCGCACGTCCACACCGTCGCCGGAGTCGGCGCTGTCGACGACGGCGCCGTGCGCCGGCGCGACGAGGTCGGCGTGCCCTCGGGACGCGAGGTGTTGTCTGTCCCACCGGCACCTGCCGTGGTGCTGTGAACGCGGGCTCCGGGGTAGGGAGCGCGGTCGCCACCGCGCCGGGTACGCGGCGGGCGAGTTGAGTCTGTGCGGCGACCGGGGCGGCCATCCGGCGACTGCGGACGAGGGGACATCAGGACCTCCGAGCACGAGTTGCCACCACGTATGCGGGTGTGTGGCGCTGTCACCCCCTAACTCCGAAAAAAACGTCGATTTTGGACATGTGGTATCGAAAATTTTCAAATTAATTTGCTAACCCGGTTCGCGGCGCGCCGAATGCGTCAACGCCTTCAGAATCTGATTGTGCGCTAAGGGTTCATTGCGCCGCCCGACCGCGCACCTGCCGAGCCGGAAGCTTGAGGCGCCGCCGCGCGAAACCCTGAACCGAACAGCTCACATGTGCAGCTCAAAGCCCTTGTTCTCCGTCGAAGTCAGCGCCTCGCGATGGGATTCTCGCGCCAGGCAGCACGCTGACCATCGCTCGCGACTCCGAGTATTGAGGCACTTTTGAGGCGCCCACGAAGCGGTCTTGAGGCGGTTTTGAGGCGCCGATTATGGCTTTCTTCGAGGCGTCCTTATTTCGCCTTTTAGGGAGCGTGGCCGACATGGACTCATCGTTATCGAACGTCGAGCCCGAACCAGACTCTTTCTCTGTCCGTCCGGGCCGTGGCACAGGCATAGCGGGCGGGGTGTTCGATGTCGCGTCTGTCAGCTTTGAGTGGCTGGTGACCGGCCCGCGTCCGGTGTGTGTGAACGGCGCCGAGATCGCGGGCCTGCCCGCCCGGCCGGTGCCGCTGGATGAGCTGGGTGCGATGCTGGTGGCCGAGGAATGCACGCAGGCCGTGCGGGACGCGGCGTGGACCTATCTGATCACCCGCGCGCGAACCGAGCGCGGCACGTGGACCGTCGCGTGCGTCGGGCTGGCGCTGCCCGTACTGCTGCCCATCGCGACGGCCTTGACCAAATGGTTCCGCGGCGACAAGCACGACATCCACGCCGACGTCTTAACCGGGTTCCTGCAGTGGCTGAACGAGGTCGATCTGGACCGGCCGGCGATCCTCGCGCGTCTGCGGTGGGCGGCTTTCCGCCACGGCTATCTCGCCTTGCGCGAGGCTCTCGACGCCCCGCTGCTGACCGAGGAATTGGACGAACTCGCGGCGAGATCCGCTCGTTTCCGCTCGGCACCGCCTCAGCGACCGGGCGGGCATCCCGAGGACTTGCTGATGGCCGCCGTCCGCGATGGTGTCATCACCCTCGATGAGGCTGCCCTGATCTGGGACACCCGCTTCGGCGACGTGCCGATCGAGGACGCCGGAGGGCCTCTCGGCCGTGACGGGTGGGCGATCCGGAAGGTACGCAGCCGCGCTGAACAGCGGCTGGTTTCCGACCTGACCAGACACGAGGAAAACCCTGCTGGATCGGTGCCGCGCGTCCGCCAGGTACAGCTATTGATCCCTGCCTGGCTCCGCTGTCTTCCACGACTTGCCGATGCTCCTGTGCCGCGAACCGGTTCGCGATCGGACCTCGCTTCGCGCGGAACCCAGCTGCCTGCGGACCCCCGTTTCCGCACCAGCCGTATTGGCTCCGCTGCGCTCGCGCAGACCGGCCGGGAGGTGAACTCATGCGACTGACACCACGCCACCTGTCCCGCTCCGTCCGCCTCCCGGTTCGCCGCATCGCATCCCGCCGCCGGGAAATCCAGGCCACCGCCGTGTGCCCAGGCGAGGCGCGTCCTCGGACGATGCCCGCCCCCGACCGGCCATGCCACCGTGCCCGTTCTGCCACGACGCGGCCCCGGCTTCGTCACTGTGTGCCCCGTCGTCGACTAGTGCTGCTGCTGGGGTGGCTGGTCGCCGCCGGGGTCCTGCTGACATCGTCGGCCGCGCGGGCGGAGGCCGTCCACTATGTCGCGCTCGCGGCGACCGTCGATCAGGTCCTCAACAACATCCGCAAGTGGATCATGGGGATCTTGGCCGGGGTCGCGGTCGTGTTCATCACCATCGGCGGCCTGCGCTACCTAATGGCCTCGGGTGACCCCGGCGAAATCGAGAAGGCCAAGGGTGCGTTCAAGGCCGCCGGCGCCGCCAGTGGCGCGGGATGAGGGCGGGATGGAGCAGCACGGTGTCCGGCCCGTCCGGGAACACGCCGTCGAGCACCGGCGAATGACTGAGGTTGCCCATCAGGAGACTCCTGTCGGTCTCGCACCAGAAGCTGTCTCTGGATAAGGAAAAGTCAGGGTGTGGTGCCCGTGTCGGGCACGAAGCGCTCGACCTCGCCGGAGATGTCGGCGTGCACGTGCAGCTGCACGCCGGGCAGGACCGTGGCAGCCTCGCCACGGATACTCACCGACACTGAGGCCGCGTCACGAGTCACGGTGAGCTGGGGCTCGCGTAGTGGGCCGGCGGCGAGGTCGTCGAGCAGCCGCTGTCCCGCGGCGTGTCCGGAGCCGGCGGTGCCGTGCTGGACGCGGGCCGCGGCAAGGGCTTGCGAGGCGGCGGTCTGGGCGACGTGGGTCGCGTGGGACCACACGGCGAACTGGATAATCGCCAGCAACGCCAGCAGCAGCAACGGTGTCGCGATGACCAGCTCGACGGTGACCTCGCCCCGGTCCCCGGACAGCGCGTGCCGGACACGGTGAGCCAGCGGGCCGCGCGAACGCCGCGGTGAGCGGCTTCGGGCCGGCATGGTCAGCCGAGCCCGAGGTTGATCGAGTTCGCCTTTTCGGTCAGTTTCGCCACGATGATCGCGATGATGGCGATCGCGGCGATGGCCATCAGCGCGGTGACGATGACGGTGGTGGTGATCTCACCGCGCTCGGGTTCGGCTCGCAGCACGGCGATCCTCGCCGCCACGACTGTCCATATCGTACGGACGTATTGCTTCATGGCTCCTTCTTTCGTTTCCGTGCAAGGCTTCTCGTTGCGACTCCACGCGGGCTAAAGCCCGTTGAGGACCTGAATGACAGCGGGATAGGCGATGAATCCCAAGAAGCCGAGGAACAGCAACGTCACCGGCAGTGCCATGCGCTCGGTGGCGGCCTGGGCGTCGGTTTCGGCGTCGGTGACCTGATGGGTCCGCAGTGCTTGGGCTTTCGCCGCCAGTGACGCTCGGACGCGAGCACCTTCGGTCCCGGCCAGGGAGATCGACGCGGCGAGTTCGGCGAGTTCGGCGATGTCGAGTTCCTCGCCGAGCCGGCGCAGCGTGGCCCAGGGGGTGGTGCGGGTCAGCTGGGCGGCGTGCAGTGCGCGGCGGATCTTGTCGAACGCCGGCCCTGTCCCGACGGCTGCGGCGTCGCCGAGAGCGGCCTCGACCCCGGCTCCCCCGGCGAGGGTGATCCAGACGAGGTCGAGGAAGGCCGAGAGCGCGGCGCGGAACTCGCGCCGCGACCGGGTGGCTTTGGCGCGGACCTCGAGGTCTGGAGCCAGGAAGCCGAGCGCGGCGAGCGCGAGCCCGGCCAGCAGTGGCACCTCGACACCCAGCGACAGTCCGCCCAGTACCAGCAAGGCTTGCAAGAGCCACGGCGCCAGCAGCCCTGAGATGGCGAGCATGGCTTTGGATGCCAGGTGGGTGTCGGCGCCGCGGCCGGTGACCCGCAGATCGGCCTCGATCGTCGTACCGGGGAGCCCGAGCATCCGCAGGCCGGGCAACAAAAGACGGCCCCAGGCGCGCACCCACGCGGCGTCGCCAACGAGGACGATCGGTGTAGCCGGCCGCCCGGCGCTGACCTTGGCGAGCTGGTCGCTCAGCGCCGGGCGAGGTGGCACGGCCCAGGCCAGCAACAGCCACAGGCCGGCGCCAGCGCCCGTGCCGAACACGAGGGCGGGGATCATGAGCGCTCACCTCCACCGTCGGTCGCTTCGCTGTCTCGCGTACCGGTGGCGTCCGGGGTGTCCAGGGCGAGCACCCGTGGTTGCCGTCCGCCGGTCGCGATCCGGGCGAGCCAGGCGAACCCGGCGGCGAACAAGCTCCCGATGAGCAGCAGGACGATCTGGCCGGTGGCGGTGTTGTAGACGTCGAGGTAGGCGCGGTTGAACAGCACGACCCCGGCGGCGAAGGCGAGGGTGGTGGCGACGATGACCCGTACCGAAGTCCGGGTCCGGGCGCGGCCGGTCTCCACGCGCATGCGCATCGCGGCCTGCTCGCGGGCGGTGGTGGCCAGGGAGCCGAGCAGGTCGCCGAGTTGGCGGGCCTGGTGCTCGGCCGCGAGGACGAGGGCGGCGAGGACGAGGTCCGCGGTCGGGTCGTCCAGCTCGCGCGCGAGAGCACGTAACGCGGGCGCCAGGCGCTGCCCGCTTTCCAGCCTCGCGGTGAGGGTGGCGACCTCGCCGCGGATGGCCGCGGGAGCGAGCGGGGCGGCGGCGAGGATGGCTTGCTCGAGCCCCGCTGCGGCGGACAGGACATCGCGCAGCATCTCGGTCCAGGACGCGATCGCCTCGATCCGCGCGACCCGGCGGGCGTGGGCGCGGTCCGGACCGACCAGCCGGGGCAGGAACCACGCTCCAGCGGCGGCCAGCACCGCGCCGACCACCCACCCGGTCGCGGCACCGGTCAGCCCGCCCACGCCGACCGCCACGGCCAGGCGCAGCAGCACCCTCCGGTCTCCGGCCTGGTCGCGTGCCGCCCGCAGCAGCGTGCGGGGGCGCGAGGGTGGCGCCACCGTCGCGGGCCGGCGCCAGGCGGCCACGATCAGCAACAGGCCGACAGCGGTTCCCAAGCCGAGCGCGGCGGCGATCATGGTGGTGGTGTCGATGGTCATGGCGTCCACCACCCCTCAGACCGGGACAGCAGGTCAGGGTCGAATCCAGCGGCGGCTAAGGCGTCGAGGGTGTCGGCGCGCAGGGCGCCGGCAACCGGGACGGCGCGGCGGTCCGGGCCGCGGCGGTAGACCTCGTTCGAGATCACCGCCCCGTCCTCGGCGTCGATCACCTCCCGGATCGAGGCGATCACCCGTGTCGTCCGGTCGGCGGCCCGGTCCAGGTGCACCACGAAATGCACCGCGCTCGCCACGAGCAGCGCGGTGGCCTCCAACGGAAGCCGCTCCGGTCCTTGGGCGGCGTAGGAGGCGAGGCGGGTGAACGCGATCTTTGAACTGGACGCGTGGAGGGTGGCCATGGAGCCGTCGTTGCCCTGCGACATCGCGTTGCACATCGGAATGACCTCAGGCCCGCGGATCTCCCCGACGATGACCCGGTCCGGGGACATGCGCAGGCCCCAGCGGACCAGCTCCGCCTGGTCGATGGCGCCCTCGCCCTCGACGTTGGGTTCACGGGCCTGCAGGGCGGTGACATCGGCGTGCCGCTCGGGATCCCGGTCGAGACCAAGTTCGAAGGCGTCCTCGACCGTGACGATCCGCTCCAGCGGGTCCATCTCCGCGGCCAGGCCCCGCAGCAGCGTGGTCTTCCCGGCTCCGGTGCCGCCGGTGATCAGCACGTTCTTCCGCGTCCGCACCATCGCGCGCAAGAACCGTTCCAGACCGATGTCGAGGGTGCCGCGGCGACGTAACTGCGGGAGCGTGGCGGTGAGGTAGCCGTGCCGGCGGATCGTGCACGCCGTCACGCCACCCGCCGTCAGGCCCAGGACCGCGAAGAGCCGCTCGCCGCCGGGAAGCTGCAGGTTCAGCGCCGGACTGCCACGATCGAATCTGCGCTCCTCCGACGATGCCCGCGCGGCGAGGGTGCGGATCAGGTCAGTGAGTTCGAGGTTCGACGCCGCCACCGGAGCTACCTGGGCGCGGCGGCCGTCGTTGTACTGCACGAACACCCGGTCGAAGCGGTTGACCGCGATCGTCTCCACCGACCGATCCGCCAGCAGAGGCTGCAGCCCACCCAGGCCGAACACCTCGTCCAAAACCTGGTCGACGACTCGCTGCTCGACCGCGGAGTCCACGAGAGCGCGCCCGGCGAGAAGTTCGGTCTCGCTGTGCCCGGCGACAGCGGTGTCGAGGATCTCGCGGCCGATCTCGCGGCGCCGGGCCACGCTCAACGCACCGTCGCTTGCGCGGGACACGGTCTCGACCCGGCCGGGCAGGTCCGTGGTCAGCGCCTGCCGGAGCCGGGCGCGTAACCGCTGCTCGGCATCCTCCGGGCCGGTCGCGGCGGGAGGCGCTGCGGGGTGATCGGTCTGAGTCATGCGAGTGGTTCCTTCCTGGCTGTGCTGGGCTGATGGCCGTTGCGCCGCGGATCACTCACCTGCGGTGGCGTGGGCGCCGGGAACGACGAGTGAGGTCCGTGTCCGGGCGCGATGATGACGCCGCTGGGCTGGCGCACCTGCTGGGCAGGCACTCCTGGCACACCGGCTGGAGTGCTCGCAAACGGTGGCCCGGCTGGGGCGGCAGGTTCGGCCAGGGTGCGGGCAAGAGCGGCCGCGTGGCAGGCAAGGCCACCGCTGTTGCCGCGCCGGCGGGCCGGTGGCGGCCGGTGACCGGTCACGGTCGCGGCAGCGACCGGGTCATACGGGAGACGCCCGATCGCGGGCACCCCCAGCTCACGCTCCACATCGGTGGTCGGATAACCATCACCGGTCAGCAGCAAGCCGGGACGTGGCGTCCAGCGCGCCAGCTCCCCCAGCCGCACCGCGGCATGGGCGAGGTCGTCGCCCTGAGTGCCCGTCACCAGCACCAGAACATCGGCGCGGCGCGCGATCGCCTCGGCAGGTGATCCAGGATCCACCCGCCCGCAATCCGCGAACACCACCACACTCGGGTCGCGGGCTACGACGGGTAGCAGCGGTCCGTCCGGGGCCGTGGCCAGGGTCGACAGCGCGGCATGCGCGTGCGTACCGCCCGGCGGGGCCACCAGCGCGCGGGCGCCGCCGGGAAGGGCCTGGGTGTGGTCCCACACCACCGCGGGATCACGGGTGCGGCGTCCTGCGGCGGCGAGGCTCACCAGTCCTGGGGTGGCCGGCAGGCCGAACCGCATCGCCAGATCGCCTCCGGACGGGTCGACCTCGGCGACCAGACGGCGCGTGCTCTTGGCATGCGGCCAGGTCATGGCCAGCGCGACAGCCAGGGTCGTCACGCCCGGCGAACCTTTCACCGAGCACAAGGCAATCAGCATCACCGCTCACCGCCCGCCGGTTGCATCACCAACGCCAGCTGCCCGGCCGGGACCTGAGCTAGCTGTGACGCCCCGGTGGTGTCGATTTCCAGCGACACCACGGTGGTCTGATCCGTGCCTGCTGGGGTGACCCCGACGACCGTGGCACGCCAGGACGTTCCTGGTGTTTGTCCGGTGGCCGAGCTTCCTGCCGCGGTGGCGGCGGTCACGACGACGGTCACCGGGGTACCGGCGGCCAGCTCGGGCGGGGCTTGCCCCGGCTTCACCACGACCGCGACCACCGCCCGGCCCACCGCGGGGAGCGCGGCAGCGCCCACCGCATCCGGCGTCAGCAGCGTTCCCGCGCCGAGACTGGTCGCCATCGGCCGCCCCAGCACGCTCGCCGCCCGATCCGCCGGAATCAACGCCACGCCCGGCGCAGCGGACACGTCGATGCTGCGCAGGTCGCCTGGGGTCAGCACATGCCCGAGCGGGACCGGCTTCGCCAGCGCCAGCACCGGAACCCGGTCCTGGGTGCTGGTCGTCCACCACACCGCGCCACCGACACACAGCACCACCAGCAGCACCCCCGCCACCAGATGCGGCAACCGGCGCCGCCCCCGGCGCGCAGCCGACCTCGACGGCGAACCCGAGGAATCCAGCCACGACCCCGGCCGGGCTTCGCCGGTCGCGCTGTGGCCGCGCGCGGGACTGTCAGTACTGGTCACGAGAAACCCCTCCAGGCATAGCTCGCCCGCACCGTGTATTCACCCGGTCAGAAAGGCCGCCGCGAATACACGGTCAGGAAAAGGAAAGAGAGAAACTGGTGATTCAGTTGGGAACGTTGTCCGGGTTATCCGGTGCCCAAGGCTTGAGCTTCGGCGACCCGGAAGGACGCCGCCGCACTGGTGGTCAGGTCCGGGAACGTGCCCGACGCCCCGGCACCCGACCACGTGATCCGCCACGACACCGTCGCCACGGCAGGAAACCGCTCGCCCAGCGCACCGGCCGACGAACGCTGATAGGTGTGACCGCAATCGGGGGACGCCGCCCGCGGATCCCCGTAAGCGGGGAACGGTGTGCCCGGTCCAGCGCAGGACACGGTGCCGCCATCGCCCATCGCCCAGGACGCCGAGATCGGGGTCGCGGTCGCGGTGACCGACACCCCCGGAACCGAAGCCGTCGCCGACTGCGGCCGCCACATCCCACGGTCCAACCACAGCCACGTCGGCAGCCGCACCAGCTGGGTTCCGGCCGGGCTCGACGCGATCACCGGATCCGGCAACCGCAGCTGCGACCGCGCCTGCTCGGCCAACTCTTCTGGCGAGGGCAGCGGCGCGGCACCCGACGCCTGACCATCGGGAATCCACACCGGCGCCCGGTAGAGCGCGTCCCGCTGCCCCTGACCGGAACACTGATAGACGTACCACGCGCCGCCCGGACCCGGCGCCTGCGCCGACACCACATCTTGGAGCCGCGGACGGGCCAGCGACACGAACTGCACCCCACCAGGGCCCCCGCGGTGTCGGTTGAAGCGGATCGTCTGCACACCGTTCGCCGGTGGTTGGTAGTTACTGCGCACGTACGAGCAATCGGCTTGGTTGTCCTCACCACCCACGATCCGGTCGCCAGGTGGATGGGCTGGAGTGCCGGGTTTACCACCTTGTGATTTCGGCCCGCCGGGCCGCGGTGCCGGATTCGGTGTGGGCGCGCTGCGACCACGTTGTCCCGCGGCGAGCTCGCATCCGGCGTATGAGCTTCGGCCGCAGTCGACCTCGCCATACCAGTCGCCTGCCAGGGCGGGCGCGACGCTCGCGAAAGTCGCAGCGGAGGTCAGGATGGCCAGGGTGCCCAGTTGTCTGGCTGTCAGCATGTTCCGGTCCCTTCCACAGCGAACCGGGTCACCCGCCAGGAGCCGTCGACGGCCAGCTTCACCTCGGCGTTGATCAGGTGTTTGCCGCCGGGCTCGTTATCGGCGGGCTGGCCGTTGTCCGCGCGGTACTTCAACCAGTTACTGGCGTCCGAGCAGTCGCGGATCATGACGGTTTTCGGCGTGTCCTGGGGTTCGACGGACTGAACGACGGGGAGGTGGACCGGCTTTCCCTTGGTGATCAGGCCGTTGTAGTGGTCGGCGTACATCTGGCGCGACAGCACCGACAGCGCGTCGCCGGTGGCGTGGTCGGCCAGGCGGGGTGACTGCCAATCGGACGTGGTTGCCACAGCGGCGACGTCCTCCCACATACCGAGGTAGGCGGCAATGGACTTCTGCTTGGCGATGTCGGCGGACGGGGTGGCCGTGACGCTGGGGGCGGGTGGCGGTGCCAGCGTCGAAGAGATCGGGAGTGCACCGTTGTCCGAGCTGCAGGCGCTCATGCTCAAGCCGAGTCCGGTCGCGGCGACCAGGGCGAGGAGGGTGCGGTGGTGGTACGTCATTACGGTCCCCCGGTTCATCGACGATCGCAGGTCAGTGTGGGCGAGCCACACCGTGACGCTCACCGGCGTGGAGGTTGGCTCAGGACCGACTTTCGCGGTGCTGACGCTCCAGACGGCTGCCCTCGCGCGAAGTTCACCCATTGGTTTGAGAGCGGGTCGGGTTGGAGTCCTGGCGGGCAGGATGGCGTACAGGGTGATCACGCAAGATCCGGAGGAGTCGTGCAGCTGACGGCGAGCATCTGGTGGTGGTGGAGTGGTAGCGCTGCCGTCGGCCTGGTGCTCGGTGCGGCGGCGAGCGGGCTCACGCGCCGGTTCCTTCGACGTGAGCGGACACTGGCCGAGGCATGGTGGTTCGGCGCGGTGCTCACGGCCGCCGCCCTGGGGTTGCTGGGCTGGCGTGTGGGAGCGCGCGGAGAACTTGCCGTCTACGGGTTCGTGGCTGTGCTGGCGGTCCCCTTGGCGGTAATCGACTGGTGCGAACATCGGCTGCCCAGAGTATTGATGTGGCCGCAGCTTGCCGGTGCCATGCTGGGGTTCGCGGTGCTGTCTTTGGTCCGTCACGACCCGGCCTCGGGTGTTCGAGCGCTTGCCGCACTCGTCGCAGCGGGTGGGCTGTTCCTGACACTCGCCGTGGCCAGCGGCGGGGGTGTCGGTGCCGGCGACGTCAGCGCCGCCGCGGTAGTCGGTCTGGTGACGGGGTGGATCGGCTGGGCCCAGGTCGTCGGAGCGCTGCTGACGGCCTCGCTGCTCGCGTTGGTCATGGTCGCTGCGCTCGGCGTCCGAAGCCGTGATGGCGACGGCGCCACAGTGGCGCCGTTCGGGCCGTGTCTCCTGGCGGGCGCGTTGGTCATGGTGTTGACAAGCGGATAGAACGCCCCTCGCCAGGTCCGGTCGCTGCGTGGGTGTCTGGTGTGCCATCGTTCTCCCTCCTTCCTGATGACCCTCGTGGCAGGTGAGGTCTACCGGTTGGCGTGTTCGCGGTGGGGTTGCCGGGGTGGCGCTTGAGAGGAGGGGCGCCACCCCGGCAGTACTTCCGCCGGTCCCCGACGAAATCGACGGAAGTGCCTATGGTTGAGCGGCTAGTTGGAGTGGCGTGACGGGCCAAGCTGGGCGGCGAGCCTGGTCTCCCGCCACGCCGCGTCCGGGGGCCAGCTCCCCGGAGCGTCAGAGCTATCGCCGCCGATCAGCAAGTTCAGGGTCGGCGATGACGGCTCTGACGAGTTTGATCACGCCGGGCCGGAATAGCCCGGAATGCAGCGGGTGCCTCCGTTCCACCAGGCTCCGATCACCCGCCATTTGATGACCGGTTGGAGGTTGGTGGTCCCGGGGCCGACGCAGTAGTGGAAGATACTGCCCCAGATATCCTCGACGTCCAACATCACGGTGGAACCCGTCCCGCCGTCGCAGTGCCGGTACTTTCCCCAGCCGAGATACCCGCATCCCTCGCTGACGGTGACAGGGCCACGAGAGGCTGATTCTCTTGCTGTGACGGCGTTTGCCGTCGTGCCCGCTCCTGCGACGGCGAGCGCGGCCACAGCTCCGGCAAGGCCATATCGAATTGTCCGAGTTCGCAAAATAGCAGTCATGTTTTCAATCCTCAAATTCGATGGTCATTCGAACGGCGAGCTCTTCTGGAAGAATCAAAGGGTCTAATGCAACCTGAGAGGAACGTTCGAGTGGTTCTGCTAACTACTATCCACTGCGGCGAGTCGACTGGAAACCTTCCGGCGAGCACAAAGTTGTGCTCGTTTTGTGCCAATCTTGTCCTCTGTTTGTCATGGCCGAAATGATGTTCATTAAGTGCGTCGGCACGACTGGGGCAAGATAGGTAACCGAGCGCATTGCGCGGTGTTAAACAGACGAGCCCAGCCAGGTCAATGCCGGGCTGGGCTCGTGTCAACTGTCACGAAACTCGCTTCAGGGAAGAGCTTTTTGCTGCGCCAGCAAGGCGATACGGGCGCGGACGTCAGTTCCCTGGGGGTCGCGAAGGCCGTCGAGGATGTGCGCTGCTTGACTGTAGGCATCCCGAGCCGCAGCTATTTCTCCGAGTTCGGTGAATGTTTCAGCGCGGGCAACATGAGTTTGCGCTTGAGCCCAACAGTCGCGACCCGTGGGCCGGAGGGCAAGGGCGGCGTCAAATTCTGCCAGCGCGGGCCTGAGGGCATGCCGCTGGCGAAGCATGAGACCGCGATGGTGGTGCACAGATCCCAGCAGAGGTTTTGAGGCAAGTTCGCGCGCCAGAGCAAGTGCGGCCGCAGCGCTGATGTCCGCTCTCGTGGTGTCGCTCAGTCGCTGATGAACCGGGGCCGCCATACTCAGGGCGAGGACGGCTCCGAAAGTGCAGTCGGCCGACAAGAATAGCTGTTCCGCCCGGGCGAACGTGTCCCGCGCCTCCTCCAGGCGATTGAGCGCCGCGAATGCTGAAGCGGTGCCCAAGGTGGTCCAGGCGCGACATCCGTCGTCTGTGTCGTCGCAGTGCGCTTGGGCGGCCTGCTCGAAGCGGTCCAATGCTTCGTGATCGCGACCGAGTTCATGCAGAGCCCAGCCGAGATTTTGCAGGCAGCGTACGACCCCAGCGGGGTTTTCCGCGGCGCGGGCGGCATCCAGTCCGGCGGTGGCAAGCGTGAGCCACGCGGTCCAGTCTTTCGATAGATGGAAGTAAGGCAGGAAGGCAGTGGCTAGCTGCCACAGCGCGTCTCCCGCCGAGACACTGCGAGCAGAACGGACGAGGTTGATCACGGTAGCGGCTTCGGTCGCGCACCAGCTTATCGCGGCGTCATAGTCGCCGGTAAAAGTAGCTGGCCGGACACCGAAGTTCTCACGCGAGGGCGCCTGCCGGCCGAGCCATCCTGGCATGAGCGCCGCACTGGCCGCAGCCGCGGAGCTGGCGTACCAGCGGATGACACGGTCACGGGCGCGTTCAACTTCGGATAGTGGTTCGTCGACGAGCCCGTGCAGGTAGGCGTATGCCCGAGTCAGCGGGCTCATCCTGATCCGGCCCGCTGGCGTCTCCTCGATCAGATGGGCACGCCGCAGCGCCGAGAGTGCGTCACTGGCCGTCTCTTCGTCTACCGCGGCGAGCGCGGCGATACCGGCGGGAGCGATGTCGCGTACAGGACTGATACCCAGGAGCCTGAACAGTCGCGCGGACCGGGGCGGCAGTGCGAGGTACGAGAGATCGATGGTGCCATGGATGTTGACTTCTCGATCCGACGATGCGAAAACGTCGAGTACGCGATTTTCGTCGGTGAGTTCTGCGGCCAGACGTTGAAGCGTGGACGTGCGTGGCCGCGCGAGTTGCTCCGCTGCGATGGAGATAGCCATCGGGAGGCCACCGCAGGTCTCGACGACCAGGTCTGCGGAAACAGGATCCGCGTCCACGCGGGCGTCACTGGTTCGTTTCCGGAGCAGGGTCAGCGATTCTTGTTTGTTCAGCGGCGGCACGACGAGGCGAAGTCCACCGGTCTTCATCAGCAGGGCGTCTTGGTGTTCCCGGCTTGTGGTCAGAACGACGCTTCCTGCGCCTGGCAAAAGGTCTTTGACCTGCTCGTAGCTGCCGATGTTGTCGAGTACCACGATGGCCGGGCGCCGCGAGAGCAGTGATCGATAGTACGCGGCTTTATCCGGCAACGGCGCTTCCAGCTGTGCAGCATCGGCGCCCAGAGTGCGAAGAAAGCCGTCCAACGCCGACTTCGATGTGAGAGGTCGCCCCGGAGCTAGCCCCCGCAGGTCAGCGAAAAGGCAGCCTCCGGGATAGCCGTGGACTGCGCTCGCGGCCCACTGGACTGCCAGGGCCGTCTTGCCGACCCAGTACTCGCCCTCGATCGCGACCAGGACGGCCCCACCACGCTTCCCGACAGCCACGTCGATTCGCCGCAGCTGCTCAGCACGCCCTACGAAGTCTGGAACCGTGGCAGGCAACTGCATGGGGCGAATCGGAGCGTTTTCGCCGACCCTCTGCTGCTTTGCCAACCACTCAAGCTCACCCCCGGCGCTGAGGGCACGGTCGATCTCGCTCACCGCCACCGGCAGCAACGGACGCCAGCCGTGGAGCATCTTCGACAGGTAGCTGGCGCTGTAGCTCGTCATACCGGCCAGCTGGCCGAGCGTCACTCCCCGCTCGCGGCGCCATCTCTCGACCGCCGCCGCAAAACTGTTGATATTCCTCAAGGCGCCTCCCCGCGCTTCACTGCCTGCCGCCCCCACAATCGAGCGAGGCGGGCGCGTATTACTGGGCGGGGACCCGGGAGTCGGCCTGTGTTGCCACGATGCCGTTGATACGTTCGGACGATGTGCCCGCGAGGCACGTTCCCCGCACGAGCTCGTTCCGATATAGTGGAGTGATCAAGGTCGAGAGTACGTAAGAGTGGACCGCGAGTCAACCATTTCGGACAAGGGCGGCATGAGATCCGATATTCCGGACTGGCCGCACGGAGGGGCGCACGGTGTCCGAACCTGGCCACGACATGCACAGCGCATCGGGGAATGAGGCTGCTGGCGAGCCGTTCGCCGTGCTGCTGCGGCGCTTGATCGGTCTGAGGAAGCTCCCGGACGGCAGACCGTACACCGTCGCTGACGTGGACAAGGACCTCAACCGCGATCAGAAGCGGATCTCCAAGAGTCATTTGTACGGGCTGGTCAACGGCACCAGTGAACCAAGCCTGGAGGTCACCCAGACCCTTGCCGACTACTTCGGCGTGGAGCTGGAGTACTTCGGGAAGGGAACACGAGCACGCGCCCTGCAAAACCAGTACACGCTGCTGGAGAAGCTTTCACACGACGGCGTACAAGAAGTCGCGTTCCGCGCAAGCGAGCTCTCGGGCGACCAGCTGCGGAGCGTATTGGACTTCATTGAGTTCCAGACCAGCCGAAAGGACGACTCAGGTAACACGTCTGGGTGACGTCGAAGTCGCTTCCCCGATGTGACCTGGTCTTTCTGCGAGGATGCGGTCGGGTGATCAACAACGGACTGGGAGGGCCGTCGTGAGGAACCTTCCTTCAGTTGTCCGTCGCGAGTGGCGGGTGATGCGCTTGCGGCGAGATCTTCGTAGGCAGCTGGCCGCAGCGAAGATCGAGGGGCCGACGCCCATGACCGAGGTGTGCGAGCGCCTCGGTCGGTTGCGCGACAAGCCGATCCGGTTGATGTTGATGCCCATGGATGTGCCCGGTCCGTTCGGGCTGTGGTTGAGCACAGCCGCCGCGGACTTCATCGTGGTGCAGAGAGTCGGTACCACGTGGTTACACCGCGAGCACATCATCGCCCACGAGCTCGGGCATCTTCTCGCGGGTCATCCGACAGATACCGGTGACGACTCGGTGTGGCGGGAGCTCATGCCCGACATTCCCATCGAGATGATCCGTGGTGCGCTGGGGCGCACTACCTACGACAACAGGTTCGAGGAGGAAGCCGAAACTCTCGCCACCGTGCTGCTCGAGGCCACGGCGAAGGCGCAATCGGTCACTCTTCCCGGCTACTCGCCTCGTGCTCGCCGGGCACAGACGGCGCTGGGTGACCCGATCGATCTGCTATGAACTTGACCCAGTTCCTGATCCTCGTGCTGGCCTGGTTCCTGTATCGGCTGGCGAAGTCGCCGCGCAACCCGGCGTTGTGGGCTGTGGTCGCATGTATCGCCTTCCACCTGCTGGGGTCCACCACCGGCATCGTCTATTTGCGGGTGCTCTTCGGCGAACTGCCGGCCTCCAGCACCGTCAAGCTCGTCATGAACCTCGCCCTGAACATCTCGCGGTACGCGCTGATGCTGTTCTTCCTGCTGTCCGCGGGCGGAACCCGACGGCGCGCGCAGATCGAAGGCGCGGTGCTCGTCGTCGTGTGCGCCGCGATGACCACTGCCGTTCTCGTCCTGCCGCCGGGACTACGAGACAAGGCCTACCCGACCAGCGGCTCGCTCCCCCACACGATGTCCGCCCCCGGCGTCGCCCCCTTCTATCTCATCGGCGGCGCCTACACGATCTACGCCACGATCCAGACCGCCCGCTGGGCCCTGCGTTACGCCAACGAATCCCAGCACCGCGCCCGGCTCGGCCTCCGTATCGCTGCAGCAGGCCTCGGGTTCGCCGCAACGGCGACAGCGGCACGCACCGTTGTCACGATCGTGCGCTGGACCGGTCATCCCGGCTACGGCAGCGACCTCATGGCCGTCACCAACCGGCTGGTCCCCATCGGGACCTTCCTCTTCTTGGCCGGCGTGCTGTACGTCGGGCTCGCCGCACGACTGTCCGCCCTCCGTGTCTGGCTGCGACACCGGCGGACCTACCACGAGCTACGGCCG
This sequence comes from Amycolatopsis sp. NPDC041971, assembly GCF_055588925.1. Classification (NCBI taxonomy): domain Bacteria; kingdom Bacillati; phylum Actinomycetota; class Actinomycetes; order Pseudonocardiales; family Pseudonocardiaceae; genus Amycolatopsis; species Amycolatopsis sp. NPDC041971. Next base: position 23,257 of record NZ_JBVJCE010000027.1, read on the forward strand.
CTGTGGGAACCGCTCCACACAGCGTTCCCCGAGGGCCAGCTCGACCGCGCTCCCACCCACCGATGGTTCGACCGCATCAGCCCATGGCACATCGGCCACAAATATTGGCGACGCGTCATCGAGATTCGCGACGGTCTCCTCCAGATCAGCCCCCACCTGGTCGACCTCGGCTACGACGCAGGGCGCCCGGCCGAGCAGCAAGCAGACATGATCCGAAGAGCGGTCGAACGACAGCGGGCGGGAACGGCGCCCCGGGCCAGGACAGCCCTCACTGTCGCAGAACCCAGTACCACCAACATAAACGATGATGTGAACCAGCTCGTCCGACTCTCACAGGCCCTGGCCCAGAAAGGTAGTCCGTGACCACCCCACCGAAGACCGAGATCCGCGACCGCAACTCTTCAGCACTCAGCAAGATCCGCGCCGGCGAACCGAAACCATACGAGGAGAAGACCTATGTCCTGCGAGCACTGACCATTCCAGGCCGCTCAAGTGGACACCCTCGAACAGTTCCCATAGCCGTTGTACAACTCGACGGAACACGCTACATCTGCGCGCCCGACCGCGGGCGCGACTGGGTCCAGAACCTCATCGCAGCCAAGCACTGTGACCTCGAGGGCGACCCCGAACCACGGCACCAGGCCGACCTCGTCGACGACGAGGCTGCAGCAGGTGCCGTCCATGCCTACCTTGCGAAACTCGGGAAGCCTTCGACGATGTGGCCCTTCCCGAGCGCCGCCAGCCCCGAGGAGATCCACCGGCACCTCGGCAACATCGCCGTGTTCCGGCTCAAGCCGCGCACCCCGTGACCCCCATGGAACAGGCTGGTGACGGTCGGCAGCTGCTGATCACCGCGTCCCAGGTACTTCGTGGCCCTCGCGGTGAACAAATCAGTGATGGTGCCGTTCTCGTCGAGGCAGGCACCATTGTGGTGGTCGGCACCCGTCGCGCTGTTGAGCAGCAGGCCCAGCCCACCGCGGTCCACTTCGACTATCCCGGTTGCACGGTGCTGCCGGGATTGATCAATTGCCACGTCCACCTGGCCTTCGACGGCGGCCCTGACCTCGTCAGCACAGTACGTGAGACGCCCGACGATGTCTTACTCGACGGAATGGCCAAGCGGGCAAGACAACTGCTCTACTCCGGCGTGACCACCGTCCGGGACCTCGGCGACCGCGACGGGCTGGCCATCCACCTCCGCAACAGAGTGAACCGCGGCGAAGAGATCGGCCCACGAATCGTTGCCGCCGGCCCGCCGATCACACCACCACGAGGTCATTGCTGGTTTCTCGGCGGCGAAGCCGAAGGCGAACAACAGCTGCGGCAACGAGTGCAGCACAACGCCGACATGGGTGCCGACGTCATCAAAGTCATGGCCTCTGGCGGGCAGATCACCCCGAACTCGCCGCCGATGTGGCAAACCCAGTTCACAGAGAACGACCTGCAGATCGTCGTCGACCAATCCAGTCGCCTCGGGCTCCCCGTCGCCGCACACGCACACGGCACTCACGCGATCCAGGCAGCGGTCAACGCTGGCGTCGCCACGATCGAGCACTGCACGTGGCTACAGGACGGCGGAGGCGGCTACGACACCCAGGACGCTGTGGCACGCACGATGGCCGAGCGCGGCATCTACGCCTGCGTTGCATGGCCTCCCGACTGGCAAGGTTTCATGGCGCGACTAGGAGCTGAAAGAGCCGACATGGTCGTCAACAGGTTCCAATGGATGGCCCGAGTTGGCATACCCCTCATCCCCGGGACCGACGCAGGCCTACCTCGCTCAGGCTTCACCGACTTCGCCGAGGCACTCAAGCTCTACACTCACGTCGGCTACACAGCAGACCAGGTCATCGAAATGGCCACTACAACCAGCGCGCAGGCCCTCGGCCTAAACCGTGTCGGTCAGCTCGCAGCAGGCCACAGCGCTGACATCCTGATCGTCGAGGGCGACCCGACGACCAACCTCGACTCCTTGAGTCAGCGTCAGGAAATACTGATACACGGCGTTCCAACGATGAAATAGGGAACCCAACCAAAAACAGTCTACCTTTGCCGTAGCACCCGAAGCCTTACACAGTTCGACCAAATTCAGCGTATTGCGCTGAACCGTTTACAAGCGCTCGATGCGCTACTTCAACTCGGCGAACCATCGACGGACGAAGACGTTGCTTGGCGGCATCAGCGTAAAGGAACTCAAAGTGGCCAACCTCGTCGGCCGCTGGCCGAATCGCCAGAATTTGTTCATCGCTCAGGACGCCACCGTCGAAGATGAGCTGGATGCTGTCACGCCAGACTCCATGAGTCGGCATCCAGTCGATGAGCAGTAGTCCGCCGATCTGCAGATTAATTCCGAGTTCTTCACGAACCTCGCGATAGCAAGCGGCTCGCGGCGATTCCTCATCCTCGGTCAGACCCCCGGGAATATCGAGGAATGGCTTGTAGGTCGGCGAGATGAAGAGCACACGTCCCGCATCGTCACGAATGAGCACGCCTGCGGCCACATTCTTTCGAGGCAGACGCCCCGCAATACCGGGGTTGAACTCGATCTCCGGGTCGCCTTCGGCCTGCAAGTCACGCCCGAAGACTGCGTGATCACCGCAGTGGTTTGGCTGCTCATGCCTCAAGGTGCCTCACTTGGTAGGAGCGGGGCCACCGTGTCGGTCAACTCGCGCACAGGTCGCAGCTGCCGGCGCCCCTTCAGGCTGGCTGAGCAAGTCGCGAACGATGTGATGTGAGCGCTTCGAGTCGGCGACCGCAGCGGCTTCGGCCGCCATCGTGCCACAGTGAGCGCATTGCTCCACATCCTGTTCGAGCAGCGCCGCTGCGGCTCGATGCTCAGCAGCGAAGTCCCACGGGTCCCGGAGGTACGGTTCCACCTCTCGAACATTTCCTAGCCATGCCAAGCATCCGATCATTTAATCGAAGGGATTCAAACACTGCGACAACTTTTCAAAATGCCGACCATGTCCATGGGCGATCAATTTTACCCATCAGACAAGATACTCGATAACGCGCTTGCTCAGCAGCTCTTGAGCTCGCGCTGGCTTTCCCCAGAACAAAAGCAGTCCAGCGCAATTCTCTAATTGTAGCGAGAGTGCGATATCCTGTCCAGACTGTCATATCATAGCCACCGTAAGCAGCGACGAAAGCGTGGTAATCAGCCTCGGCGATCCGCGCGAAGTCCGTGTAGTCGACTGCCAGAGAGACAAGGTCCCATTCGCGAGGCCCGACTCCTAGTTGGTCGAGATCCAGCAACACCGGGTCCCCACCTGCCATAGGGACGACGACGTTGCCCTGCCAGGCGTCCCCGTGTATGACCGTGAGAGGAACGCTCGGTGCCAGCTCCCGATAATCCAAGCTTAGTTGTTCGACCAGGCCTTTAAGCCACGCTCGATCTTCGTCCAGCAAAACGAATCCATCGTCAATGGAGGCACCCAGACTGTCGAGTGGATCCACGGTGGGAAGAGACAGCTCCTCAGGTACGGCCAAGTTGTGGAGCTGCTTCAGTGTTGAGCCGAGTTCGGCTGGGGTGGCGTGGCGGTGCTCCGGTAGTTCGACCCACCACGTGACAGGTCGATCTCCAACGACAGTGGGCTGTTCGATGTTGTCAACGGTGCAGACAACGGTAATGCCAGCTTCGGCAAGCCAGCGCGAAGCTTGGATCTGACGTTCCGCGACAAGTTGGGAGCCAGGCGGCCCGATCCGGGCGACGACACCGCCAGCCAGTCGGTAGAGGACGTTCGTTCCGTCACGGATCAGAGTTGCTCCGGCCGTCGCCACGCCTGCTCGTTCACCGGCCACCTTCAGAATAGTCCGCGAGTTTCGCGTTGACAGAAGCCGGCGCTTGGGCGCATCAGACATCAGAAGAACCGGATGCTATGAGTTCTGAAAGGTCGACCACGTCGGGTAGCGCATGATGCCGTTTGCATGCCCGGGCCAGTTTGACTAGTTCCGCGTCCATCCGGCGAGAATGCAACATCGTGGCGTCGTCGAAGGCTTGTCGACCGACGAGGACGGCTTCGCGGGGATCTCCGACGGCCATGTGCAAGGTAGCCAGGCGCGCCCTGGAGAACGCTCGCGAGCGTGGATAGGCGTCGCTGTGCAGTCCAATCGCAGAGGCAAGTCGTTCGGCGGCGTCCCCCGGCTGCTCTTCCGCCATGGCGAGCGGTGTAAGTGCTCGCGCGGTGCTGCCCGCGTGTTCGGCTTCGTCGTAGTAGACCAGCCAAGGCGGATCGGACTCCGGCTGCCGTTGCTCAAGGAACGAGTCCGCGCGGTCCACGTCAGCTCGCGCTTCGAGGTGGCGGCCCAGCAGCGCCAACAACCGGGCCCGGACTACGCCGATCATGGCACGTGCTGTAGCGGTCAACCGATCAGTTCGCACGTGAGCGAACTCGATCAAGGACAATGCTTCGTCCAGGTTGTCGAGATACATGGCTTGGCGTGCCATGTCGGCGAGAGTCGCGGCACGTAATTCCCACGAGCCGCCCTGTTCGGCGCACCATAGACCGAAGCGAAAGCATCGAGCCGCTGCGTCGTGGTCTCCGACGTCGAAAGCCGAGAACGCCACCACTCCTGCAAGGTTCCCGACGGCCTCGAGCATGCCCGCTTCGACGGCTCGGCTGGCGCGTGCGCTCAACAGGTTGCCGGCCCATCGCAGATGAGCGGCTCCAGCCTCACCGGCCATGCCGCCGCCATAGAGGTTCTCGCTGGCGGCCAGGCTGCTGGTCATTAACTTGACCTGCTCGACGTCGGTCCATCCGATCTGCCGCGGCGGCTTCACTGTCAAGGTGAGCGACTTGAGGAACTCTGTGGGCGCCGAACTTATGTTGAGGCTTCCAGCGTGGTCATACGCGACTGAAGTAGCAGAGGTATGCGAACTCGCCATTGGCGAGGACTCTTGGACTCGCCCCTGTCCACCTGCCCTGCGACCGGCTGCAACAAGGTCCTGCGAACCGTGAGCTGGAGCTTGCCCAAGAAGTGCGTTCAGCTCGTCAAGCGAGACAGCCAGCGCTTTCGCGATTCGCGGACGCCGCCACGACTGAGGCGTCATTACGCCCCGTTCCCACCGCCCAACGGTGGAGAACTCCACTCCGGCCGCCTCACCGAAGCTCTCCTGAGTAAAGCCCATCGCCTCACGTCGAGCCGCAAACGCCTCCCGGTTGGAACCCATACTGCCTACCTCGCTGCCTGATTCAGCCACCAGCCTGGTTGGCGAGTAAGCCACGCCGAATGTCTGCCCATGCTGTCAAATGCTCAAGCGTGTTGTTCGATGCGTTCAAAGATCTCGATATCCGTTGCCTTCTGCCAGTCGGGCAGGTCGCCCCAGTCCGCTACGTAGGACGGCTTCGGGTTGGGGAAGTGCTTGTAAATCTGGCCGATCCAGCACAGTGCGACGAAGCGCCCTTTCTGGTCCGGGGTGAGTTTGGCGGTGGCGCCGCCGGTGGCCTCGATGAAGGCGAGGACTTGGTCGTACACGGCGGTCGCGGCGTCGCGTTCCCAGTCCGGTGTCTCGTCCCACGGGGTGATGTAGCCGGGCTTGGGTTCGCCGGGATAGTGCTTGGTGACTCCGGCGATCCAGGCCTCACGGAACACACGGCCACGGTCATTCTGCTGCATCCTGTTGTCCTCCATCATGTGGCGCGATTGCCAACGAGTTCGGTGATCTCGACGTCGAGTTGCTGGATCTGCTGGTGGGTGAGCAAGGGAGCCAGATTCAGCTGAAGGCCGCGTAGCTTGCGGGCAATGACTCCGGAGCCGGTGTGGCGGGCGGTAGCCAGGGCGGCGTTGACGTAGGTAGCGACCCGGTCAGGATCGCGCCGGTGTACTCCGATCATCGCCAGGTCGGTGAGAACGCCGGCTTTGCGGCGGGCGGTCAGGTCACCGGCCAGCGCATCGGTCAGGGCGGCCTCGGCTAGGTCGTAGCGGCCCAAGGTGACGTAGCAGGTGCCGCGTTCCTCGGCCAGGCGGGAGCCGTCGAATCGGAGCCAACCACCGTTGTGGACCGGGCCCTTCATGTGCTGGACCTCGGCGGCCGTATCGAGTGCACGTTGGCAGGCATCGAGGTCACCGAGACCGGCCAAAGTCTCTGCTTGCACTGCGGCGATCCATTGTCGGGTCGAGAGGGCAGGGTCGCCGCGGCGGGCCAGGTTGGAGGCCAGCTCGAGCAGCGGTATGGCCTCGGCGAACCGTCGCTCGTATACCGCGATGAAGGCGTGTCTGGTTAACGCGCAGGCCCAGAGGTCGCACGTGGTGGCTTCCCTGCCCGCTGTCGCCGCCAGGGTGTAGCAGTGGGCGGCTTCGGTGTACCTGTCGCCGTCAAAGGAGATCTCTCCAGCCAGTTGGTACAAGTCCGCGGTCAGTTCGCACAGCTGCCGTCGAACTCCTGGTGTTTGTGGTCGACGTAGAGAGTCGGTAAGCACGTCAAGCTGGGTTCGAACCAGTGGCAGTACCTGCGCCTTGGTCGGTGACAGCGCGAACACACGCCACAGGTAAGAGTTGAATTGGGCGAACTCCGCGGCACTGGCGGCGTCCACCCTGCCGGTGTATGCCGCTACGGTAAGTCGGTCGACATCGCCGGCAACTGCCTCGTCAGCAGGCAGCGCGAGCAACGCGCCCGTCACGCTGAACAAGCGCAGCAGGTCTCGACGCTTCATGTCGTCGGCCTCCGCAGGGTGGGGGTGGACGACATCCACGGTAGGAGCCTGCCGGGGCGGCGTGAGCAAGGCCCCCAACTCGGCGAGGCTCACGTTGAGCGCCTTGGCGATACGTGAGCGGCGGTAAGGATGTGGGGTCAGGTCGCCCCGTTCCCAGCGTCCGACGGTGGAGAACTCCACTCCCACCGCCAACCCGAAGCTTTCCTGGGTGTAGCCCATCTGCTCGCGCCGGTCGGCGAAGGCATCTCGCCGGTCACCCATGAACATCACCTCGCCCGTTGGTCACCTGCCACGATAGCCAGCTATCGGTCAAGGCTGATCACCCTTTAGATAAGCTGCACCCGTTCGGACTACGAACCCCGAAGAGGCGTTTGCGCAGGTCAGACCCAGTGACGCCTCATGGGCGCCTCATAGCCGCCTCATGATCGCCTCGTTGACGCTCTGGCTGTTGTTGATCACCGAGCGTTGACTGGCTTCGCTCCGATCCGGACGAGCGCCCGCCGCACAGGGTGGACACAACACAGCCGTTGGTCTGCGGATGAGGACTTTGCGCGCCGAGCAGCCCAAGCAGGGACGCCCCACGGTGGCCTGCGTGTTCGACGAGCCGGAATCGGTAAGCACCAGCACCCACCCAACCTGTGCAGAGGAGTCGATTCCATGCCCGACCCGCACGATGCCGTCACTACGGCTCAGCTTCACACCGTCAGCGGCATCGACTATGCCGACGTGTTCACCGCCGCTGCCGCGTGGTTCGCCGCGCCGGCCCAAGCCGACGTGGCGATATGGAGCCTTGAGCTCGACCAGCAAGGTCGGCTGTATATCGAGTCCGACGAACGTCTCTATCTCGAAATCTATTATCAGCGCTTTGACAAACCGCGCCTCCTACGGGGGACGCACTGAGATGGGCGACAAGCGCGCCGGTGCTGGTTTTCGTCCGCCAAGCACAGCAGCGCTTCGAAATTTGGGCAGGTCAGCGTTGGCAACGATCTATGAACGCCGCATCCACGCCACATAGCCGCTCTGGACCGGGACCTGTTGCAGACGTTTAGCTAATTGACGCCTACGGACCGCTGCTACACCGGACCAGGACCGACTGGCCACCGTGAGGCTTACGAGAACGCTTTGACAACCTGCGCGGACACAATCCGACGCAATAAATCACATAGGGACTCGCTGACTATTGGAGTAATTATGCTCTTCCAGCGATTCGTGGCGCAACGCGCGTCACGATACCCAAAGACTCAGCTCGCTGTGCCGTGTTTGTTCGTGCAGCCGGTGTGTCGACGGGAATGGAGTAGGGACTCCGCACGAGGTGGTGCCGCATGACGAACACCGGACCCTGGTCCATCGCGTGCCGTGACGTGACCGGCTGTGAACGGACGCTGTGTGTGGCCGTGCCCGACTCGGAAGTCGTGATCGTGGCATCCCCAGAAGAGAGCGCGATCTTCGACTACGGGGCCGCCGCGAAGTCCCGCTCTGCCGTTATGAATGCCGCCGAGGTGGCGGCCACACCCGCGCCAGCCCTACCTGGCGCCGTCACGACGACGGACACGACGAGCACGGCGGAGCAGAACCCTGGCAGTCTTCCCCCAACCGCCGAGGACCGCCCTGCTCTGTCACCATGTCGCGGCGGGACCACGACCCCGATATCTGGTCCCGCCGCGATCCCCGCCGCCAGAGGTGAGGGCGCATGATCCCCTTGAGCATCACGGCCAGTGCCGCGCTGACGTTTATCTGTTGCCTGCTGCGGATGGCGTGGCGGCGACGGCAGCAAGCCGAGTCCGCCTACGCAGGTTCGCACCGCCGCGCACCGCGCCAGCCCCCCAACCGAGTCCTGCGGTACGCGATCGCGACCGCCGGGACCCACGGCCTCGGCTTGATCAGGAAGGCCGAAGGCCCATGAGGCGGCCATGTCACACCGTGCCCGCCGCCGCCTTGCTTCGTCGGCTGGGTTGGCAGCACCGCAGGGTCGACTGCCGCGACGGCGACGGCCATCGGTCCGCGCTGCACCTACGGCGGCGTACTTCCGCGGACGTCGAGATCGAGCTGCCGGGCGGGCGACTCGCCCGGTTGACCAACGTCGAGGCCGGGCAGCTCCGTGCGGCACTGCGCGACGTCCTGCTCGCGGATCAACCGTCGCACCGGGCAGGAGCTGTCTAGCCCGACCACGCGGGTCAGGCTGGCTTTCCCATGGCGCCTTATCGGCTGAGCACGTCCGCGACACCGACTGCGGCCGGGCGGGAGCGGTTACCACGACGCCTCCCGTTCGGCCGCGCCCAACGCCCAACTCTCTCGAGGAGGAACGAATCATGACCGCCGTCATCGACGCCCCACCCGCCCAGCTCGAGCAGCAACCAGGCCAACGGGTGCGGAACTACCTCGACGTATTCGCGTGGCCAACCACCATCGACAGCGTCTCCGGCGACGTCTACCTCCAGCTCGGTACCACCGTCGACGCGCTCATTATGCGCGCCGGGTCCGGCGCGGAGGTCAACAACTTCCTTACGCGGCACATGTTGCGTGTGCCCATCATCGTGGTTCCAGGGGATCCCAGCGACTGGATTTTCCTTACCCAGCCGCGCACGACCATGCGCATGTCGTCGTGGGGTGATTTGGTGCGCACTCAGATCGGGTGGAAACGGAACGGCGACACTGTTCTGCTTCCCGCCTCGGACAACGTGAAGGAGGGCGTCCGGTGGCTTGAGCGGCCACAGCCGCACATGACCCTTCCGCCGTGGACCACAGTGGCCGACGCTGCCCGCTGGGCGTCCTCGCCGTGCGAGACGTGGTGAGCGTGCCGATCAGCTCGCCTGCTCACCGGCACCCGCGACACGCCATTGTGATCGCCTCCGGCGGGCTGGACTCCACTGTACTGGCGTACTGGCTAGCCGCGCGCGGGGCAGAGCTCTCGCTCCTGTCCTTCGACTATGGCCAACGGCACCGGGTCGAACTGGAGCACGCGGCTGAGATCGCGCGGCTGCTTGACTGTCCACACGAGATCGTTAACCTGGCGGTACTTGGCCAGCTGCTGGCTGGTTCCGCCCTGACCGACGCCGACGTGCCGGTGCCTGACGGCCACTACACCAACGAGTCGATGCGGGCGACGATCGTCCCTAACCGCAACGCGATCATGCTCGACATCGCGGTCTCGCTAGCCGTTGTCCGCAAGGCCGACGTGGTCGCGTTCGGCGCCCACGCGGGTGACCACGCCATCTACCCGGACTGCCGCCCGGAGTTCGTCGAGCGGTACGCCTGGTCGGCCCGCGTCGCCAACGAGGGACTTCTGGACGACGATTTCGAGATCCTCGCCCCGTTCATCACCCAAAGCAAGACCGACATCGTCCGTCTCGGCGCGGCATTCCGCGTGCCGTTCGAGAAAACGTGGTCGTGCTACCGGGGCGGGACGACGCACTGCGGCACGTGCGGGACCTGCACCGAACGCAAGGAAGCGTTCCAGCAGAACGGCATCCCCGACCCCACCAACTACGGCAGCGCGTGAGGAGATGACGATGGCGGACGCGGAGTTCGGATCACCGGCAGGGCCTGGGCGGGGCCGTCGTTCCCAGCGCCACAGCTCGCGCGTGTCGGGTAGCGAGCCGGTACAGCGTGGCGAGGGGATCGTTCCTGCCGCCCAAGCACCCAGCACGGTAGCGCACCCGGACGCAACCGCGCCAGCGTCCCCGGCCTCCGGACCGCAATCGCACTCACTGATGCCGCTTCTGTCCGAGCCGCGTCTGCGCCGCGCGTTGCGCCAGTGCGGCAGGCGGGCCTCCACCCCCGGTGCCGACGGCATGACCTGGGGGCGGCTACGCAGCGAGGCCCACGTGCTGCTGCCGCAACTGGCCCTCGAACTCGCCGAGGGCACCTGGCGACCCGGACCGGTCCGGGAGGTGCAGCTGCCCACCTATACCGGCAAACAGATGCACACCTTCATCCCCACCGTGCGGGACCGCCTGGTGCACCGCGCGCTGCGCAATGCGCTGGAGCCAGTGCTGGAAGCGAGCGCCTTCCACGACTGGGTCTCGGGATTCCGCCCACGCCGAAATCGCATCACCTCGTTGCGACAGGCTGCAATGCATTATCAGGCCGGATTCCGGTGGATCGCCGATCTCGACGTCGCGTCGGTGTCCGAGGGCGCGACGATCGACGAGGTCATCGACTGGCATGCCGAGCACATCCACGACGGCACTTTCCTGGCTCTTCTGCGTACGGCGCTCTCCGCGATGCCGAGCCCGATCGCGGCGGGCTCAGGCCTGGCACCCTTGCTGATCAACCTTCGCTTGTCCCAAGTGGACACACAACTTCCGCAGCTTCGGGTCGTCCGCTTCGCCGACAACTATGCCGCCTTCGCCCCGGACCGCGAGGAAGCACACGGGGCCTTCGACACCATCAGCGACGCGCTCTTGCGGCTTCGGCTACGTCCCAACGAGCGCAAGAGCCGCATCCGGAACGACGCCAACGTCGAAGACCTGTTCCTGATCGGCGGCTGAGGCATGCACCTGGAATGGATCAAAATCGCCGGCGGAGTCTGCGCGTACGGGGATGCCGGACGTCCCGTCAAGGTCCCGACCCTGTTGTGGACACGCACCCCGGTCGCCTACGGACACCTGCCGAGCGACCGCCCTGGTCTCGGGCCGCGGTACCCCGTCACCGAGATCAGCCACGGCGAGGCGACCCAGATCGCCAGTCGCTTGGGCGGCCGGTTGCCGCGCTCGGCGGAATGGGAGTGGATGGCTGCCGGACCCGGCCGCCGTCGCTGGCCGTGGGGCGCCGCACCCTGGCAACCAGCGTTCGCGAACCTGCGTGACTCTCTGCACGACACGGTCACCCCGGTCGACACACATCCCGCCGGGGCCACACCCGAGGGCATGCTCGATGTCGCGGGCAACGTGTGGGAATGGACCTCCAGCACCGCGATGAGCGACGGCGTCGTCATCCGAGGTGGTTCCTACGCCTCGCCACCTCTGTATGCGCAATGCACGTTCCTCAACGCCGCCCCCGCTGAATTGCGCTCGCGTGGCATCGGCATGCGGGTGGTGCGCGAGCTATGACTCTCCAGCCACCCCCTACTCGCGTCCTCACACCCAGCCAAGGGCTGATCATCCTCAACTGTTCACGGCGGAAGCTTGTCACCGCCGCGCCGGTCGCGGCGCTCGACCTCTACCAGGGCGGGTGCGTCCCGAGCGCGCGAGAACATTTCGCCGCTGATCCCGCTCGCCGAGCGCGGATCCGGATCCTGTCCGGCGCCCATGGCCTGCTGCGACCTGAGACCCCGATCAGCACTTACGACCACCGGCTCACGACGCGGGCCGCTGCCGCGCGCCTGCACGAGCGGACGGTCGCCGCGCAACTGGACGCCGAGCTCGCCGAGACACCGTCGCTGCGGCACGTGCTGATCCTGGTCGAGCCGCTGTATCTGCACGCTCTCCAACGCGTGGTCGACCATCCCGCCCGATTCGGGCAGATCACGATCATCCCGGATCCGAGGGCATGGCACGACGTACTGCCGCACCTTCGGGACTGGGGGTGGGCGTGACCACGCTGCACGAGGAATTACTGCACCGCAACAACTTTCACACCAGCAGTACCCGAAGCTGGGAGGCCGTGTCGGGGATCGGCTGGCACGAGCCCACGCCGTCAGCTCTTCCGCTGGCCGCCGTGCGTACCCTCTCGGTCGTCATCCCGGCCCACAACGTCGGCTATTGCCTTTCCTCCGTGCTTGATGCCTTGGAAGGCCAGCACCACCGGTACAGGTTCGAGGTTGTCGTCGTCGACGACGCCAGTACCGACACCACAGCCGCCATCGCCGCCGTGCATCCGATCGTCACCACCGTCCTGCGGATCCCGGAACGCGCGGGCGCGGCCACCGCGCGCAACCTCGGCACCGCGCTCGCCCGCGGGCAAACCGTCCTCTATCTCGACGGCGACATGGTGCTGCCCCCGCACGTGATTACCGACATCGCCGCCCGCGCGACCGACACCACGGTGCTCGTCGGGTTCCGCCACAACCTCCCCTACGACCTGCACCAGGGCGGGCGCGGAGTGCTCGCCGAGCACCCGCACCTCGCCGCCGACCACCGGGTCGTCTGGCGGCCACCGGTCGGCCGACCGCTGCTCTACACCGGCATCACCCTGGACAAGCCCATCGACGGCCGCCCGCTGGATCACACCCGAGACTTCCTCGACCTCGGCTACGGCCGGCGCTATGTCGACTGGGACTTACCCCGCATGGTCGTCACCGCCCTGGTCGCCGTTCCCCGCACCGCCGTCCTCAACGTCGGAGGGTTCGACCCCGAATTCGGGCGGATCGGCTGGGGCATGGAAGACACCTACCTCGGCGCGTGCCTGATCGCGGCCGGGCTGCTGATCATCCCGCTTCGGCAGGCCGTCGGGTTCCACCTCGATCCCCCAGACGCCGAGCGGCAATGGCAACGCAAACTCGCCAGCTGGCCCGACACCCTCGCCCGCTACTGGGACCTCATGCGGCGGCCCGCCCCCACCAGCCGCTCCCAAGCATTCATGGCCGACATGACCGAGCTGCTGCACTCCTGCGAGGTACTGCGATGACCCCATCAAGCCCAGCGATGACGACCACGATGCGTACCTTTACCGCGCGCAAGCACGGCAACGCGAGTGTCGTCCATGATCCGCTCACCGGACTGACCCACCGCGCCGGAATCGCGCTCGACTCCGGGCGTGTCCGGTTGTCCGGCACCGACGTCGCCTCCTGGCCGGAAGTCCACCCAGCGGCCGTGCACGCGGACGTGCCGATCAGCGTGTGCTGGTCGCCTCTGGTGCGCTGCAACCTGGCCTGTCCGTACTGCCTGGACGACAAGTCCGTCCTCGAACTGGGCCAGGCCGAGCGCTACCGCATCGCGAACCTGCTCGCCGAGTCCGCGGTCCTGGGTGTGGACATCTCCGGCGGCGAACCGCTGCTGCTGCGCGACCTGCCCGAGTTGATCGACGTGCTCGTCGCCGGTGGCTGCGCGGTCAGCGTGACGACCAACGGAACACACCTAGCCCGCCGCGCCGAAGTCCTGGCCACCTGTGTGGACGCCGTACGGGTGAGCCTGGATGGCCCGGACGCCGTACGCCACGACCAGTGGCGCGGTGCAGGCAGTTTCGATCACGCCATCACCGGAATCCGGGCGGCGATCGCCCAGGGCATCCCCACCCAGATTCAGGCCGTGCTCCTGCGCTCCACGGCACGGGCCAGCATCCGAGCGATGGCCGACCTGGCCGCCACCCTGGGAGTGAGCGGGGTGACCTTCCTGCAGATGCTCCCCATCGGAGAAGGCGCCGCCCTGGCCGACGCCGAGCAGCTGTCCGATGACGAGGCCCTTGCTCTCCTCGCCGAACTGAGCACCACCGCGGCCGTACCCGTACGTCTGCGTACCCGGGAGGCGGCCGGGGGCTTCACGGTGATCCGCGCCGACGGCCAGATCTGGCGCAACCAGCCCGGCGCACACGCCATCAGCTCTCTCCGCCCCCTGCTCACAACCAGCGATCTCGCACTGACCACACGGGACGGATCGGCGTGAACGGCTCCGCGGACGTCGAAATTAGCCCAGCTCGTAAGCAGGCGCCGCATACGGAGGACAGACCATGAACCCGCCGACGAGCGAACAGCTCGACCAGTTCGCGCGCGCCCTGGGCGAATTGCTGCGGTCCGCGCGGAGAGAACGCGGCTGGACCCGCAAGCAGATGCGCGCCGCGATGTGCGCAGGCGACGATGACCTTTCCTTGCAAACGCTCGCCAGCTATGAACTCGGTAAGCGCCGGATGTCCGTCGAGCGGTTGATCGAAGTATGCGCCGTGCTGAACAAGCAACCAGACGAGCTACTTCGCCGCGCGACCACCCTCGCGTTCAGCGGCCACTACGGCACTCGCATCACGGTCGACCTCCTCGGCCTCGCACACACCACCGATCCCCGGCTGCGACCCCTCCGGCGCTGGGCGCAGGTCCGTGCCCAGCAATCCCCGGCAGAACGGGCCCTGGTCGACGAGCTCGACGCCAACGCGCTGTCCGCGATGGCCGGTATCGCCGGAACCACCGTGTACGACCTCGTGCAAGCCCTGCGTGAACTCCGTACCGCCCACAACCCGAACACCCAACTCGCCGACGCGATATCCCCCGCTCTGTAAGGAATAGACCCGCGAATGACCACAGCACACCGCGACTTCAAGCACCACCGGATCTGGCGCGTGACCCCGGAGACTCTCCGCGACGCCACCACGCTTTTAACCGGCGCGATCCTGCGTGATCACCCGTCGGTCGAGCGCGTCATCGGCCTCGCCAACGGTGGTGTCTCGCCCGCCCACCTCATCGCCACCACGGCGGGGATGAACGCTCGCATCGTCCGCGCCCGCCACAACACCAGCGACGACACCTACCAGCAGGCAACGGGCAACGTGTCCCTCGATCTCGCCCCGCTGACCCGCGCCCTCAACGGCCAACGGCTCAAGGGCCGTGTGCTGGTGGTGGACGACATCTGCGGCAGCGGCGCCACCCTCCGCCGCGTCCGCGACGACCTCACGCCCTTGCTCGCCCCGGACGCCCAGCTCCTGACCGCGGTCCTGTGCCTCAACACCGGGGCCACCACGCTGCCGGACTACTCGATCTGGACGGTCTCCGACTGGGTCATCTTCCCCTGGGAACAGCCACCCGCCGACCAGGACACCACACCGCTGCCACCGCCGAAAAAGGTCTTCCGCCATGCCTAACCCGCCCCCGCTGACCGTCGCGTTCGTCCTGGCCTCCTACACCCCGAACGCGCCGGCCGGGATCGAACGCGCCACCGCCGCCCTCGCGCACGGCCTGCGCCAACTCGGCCACCGCGCCCTCATCCTGACCGCCGCCCCGATCGACACCCGGGACGACACCGTGACGCGGCTGTGCTCGGTGGGCGTCACCTTCCCCTGCGACGACGGCGAACTGCGCGACGCGATCAGCACCCACGGCCAAGACGCCCTGCTCGCCGCCGAACTGTGCGAGATCTACCGCGAGCACCGGGTCGACGTCGCCGTCTACACCGACGGCCTATGGGGCCTCGGCAGAGCCGCACCGATCAGCCGGGCCCGCACGGTCCTGGCCATGCACGTCATCGGGCACGACCAGGACCTCGAGCCCGCCCTGGACCGCGCCAACCTGGTCATCGCACCGTCCCAGACGGTGCTCGACCAAGCGCGCGATCGCGGCTACGACACCGGCGGCTGGCAGGTCGTGCCCAACGCCCTGCTGCACGACCCCACGCCACCACCCGACTCGCGACGGGAAGCACTGCGACAGCACGGCCCGATCCGGATCCTGGCCCGGCTCGGGCCGGAGAAGAACGTCCGGGCTTTGCTGGACGCCGGACGCCTGGTCGGCCGCACGATCGAGGTGATCGTCGGCGAGGCCGGCTTCGAGGCCACCGGCGGTGGCCAGGCGGCCGAGCTGGACCGATGCCGCTACTCGGCGGCCCACCTCGCCCTCGGCACCATTCACGACGGCGGCCTCGGCTGGGACCGGGTGCCATCCTGGCTCGCACAAGCCGCGGTGGTGATCGTGCCCTCGCTACAGGAGACCTTCGGGCTGGTCGCGCTGGAGGCTATGAGCGTCGGGACCCCGGTCGTCGCGTTCGACGTGGGCAACCTGCCCACCTTGGTCGGCACCGGCGACGGCGCGGGCGGAGTGATCGTCCCTCGTTCGTGGGGCGAGTACGGTCTCTGGCGCGCCGCCGAGCAGCTCCTCGCAGATCCAGTACGCTACGCACACCTATCCAGGGCTGCGTACTACCGCTCGCGGGACTATCTGCCCACCACAGTCGCCGAGACATTCGTAAAGGCGGTGCGGTGATGCCTGCTGGCGTCCCTTTGCTCCTCGTAGACGGTCACAACCTGCTCTGGCGCGCGGCGTTCGGGTTCCCCGCCGCGATCCTCTCCCGCGACAAAACCCGCGATCTCACCGCCGAGTTCGGTTTCTTCGCCCTGCTCCGCGTCGCGATCCGCGAGGAGATGCCGGAACCACCGGAGGTCCTCGTCGTGTTCGACGGCGAGCACGGCACCGCCGACCGCAAGGACAGCGACGCCGACTACAAAGCCAACCGCGTCCTCGACGAGGCCGCCCTCAAACCCCTGCGCGCGATCCCGCACGTCCAGCAAGCCCTGACCGGCTACGGCATCCACTGGATCGAGATCGACACCGCCGAAGCCGACGACGTCATCGCCACCCTCGCCACCACCACCCGCGAACGCGAACCCGGCCGCCGGGTCTGGATCATGTCCGGCGACCGCGACTTCTACCAACTCGTCGACGAGCACGTCCGCGCGCTCAACACCGTCATGAAACGCGGCCGACGGCACATCGGCCCCGCCGAGGTCACCGAACGCTACAACGTCACCCCCGCACAGTGGCCCGACTTCTGCGCCCTCAAAGGCGACCCCGCCGACAACATCCCCGGCGTGAAAGGGATCGGCGAAGGCACCGCGGCCACGCTCCTGACAGGCGGGCTGCACCTCGACCAGCTCCCGGACTCCGGACGGCTAACCGGCGCGAGGAACGCCAAGGTCACGGAGACCTGGGAACATGTACTCGCCTGGCGCGAGCTCATCCGGATGCGCACCAACCTCACACTCCCACACCACCCGACCAGCATTCCCACGCGAGAACTACCCAGACCCGCCGACGTCATCGAGAAACTCGGACTCTGGTGAACGGCGTGCCGTTCACCGCCCCAGCGTCCGTGCTGACCGTGATGGCCCACCCCGACGACGCCGAACTCTGGGCCGGCGGAACCCTCGCACGCTGCTCCGCCTCCGGGACCACCGTCACCATCGCCGTCCCACACCACAACGAACCAGGACGGGACACCGAAGCCGCGGCAGGCGCGGCGATCCTGGGGGCCACGCTGTACCAATACGACCGGCCCACCGTGGCGTCGCTGCGCGAACTACTGCTCGCTGTCCGGCCTGAGGTCGTCATCACCCACCCGCTTCGCGACGTCCATTCCGACCACCGCGCGGTCGCCGACACACTCGTCGCGGCCCTGCCCGACGTCGTCATCGCCACCGGCCACCCACACCGGGTCTACACCGCCGACTCCTACAACAGCCTCACCCTCGACGGTCCCATTCCCGCGCACACCATCATTGACATCACCGATACCTACGAACAAAAACAACGTGCCCTCGCGGCGCACGCCTCCCAGCCGATCACCGACCACTTCGGGCCGATGGCCGAGACACTCGCACGCCTCTGGGGAAGTCGCATCGGTGTCACCCACGCGGAGAACTTCGTGCCGCTGCCCGTACTCGGACGCCTCCCAGCAGCCCCTGCCCTGTGACCTGCTGAACCACATCGCGCAGCGGGCCGTTTCATCTATCCGTATCGGACGTGATCGCAACGCGAAGGGCGGAGATGACGTACGACCAGTCGAAGGTGGCCAAGCCGTCCTCGGCTCGGGTGGTGATCGTGTCCGGGTCGAGCAGCGTCACCCCGGCCTTCGTGAGTCGGGCGACGCTGTCTGCGTAAGCGGGGTGCCGACGAAGTGCCGGTTTGACACACGGAGCCGCAACGATAGGGACTCCGCTGCCAAGCATCTCGTTGAGCACGCCCAACGCGAACGTGTCGCTGATACCTGCCGCCCACTTGTTCACCGAGTTGAACGTCAGTGGCGCGACGAGAACAGCGTCAGCTCGCGGAAGTGACTTCTCCTTCTGGCGAGGCGGCCGCGGACGCACCCGCGTCACACATCCTGTCGCCGCAGCCAAAGCGTCGAGGTCAACCCACGAGGCGGCCGTCGGTGACGCGATTACGCACACCGTCCAGCCGTCGGCCGACAGCCGGGGAATGAATTCCTCGAGCCGCAACACTGGCGGCGCTGCCGCTGCCACCAGATAGAGACACTGTCGAGCAGGGGTCACACCGCGACCCCTGCTCGCACCGCGAGACCTCGCAACGCCGGCACCTCTATGCGGCGCTCACGGGCCAGCAAATCCGCGATCAGCGATCGCGCGTTCGAGTTGGCCCGAACCAGATCAGGAGCCACACGCTCGGTCTCCAGCAGATGGATCACTGCCTGTGGGTCTTCAGCGAGCTGTGTGTGCGCCCATGCGCTGTCCAGGTGGAACTGCGCCTGGCGACCGTTCAAGCCGGCCGGTAACCCAGTGATGTCCAATTGCTCCGCTGTCGCCAGCGCCCGATGGGGATCGCTTAGAGCGACCGCCACTGACGTGCGATGGATCAGCACGTTCGACGGACCGAACGCGGTCCACCCGATGTTGCCGTCAACGCCGAGTCGCCTAGCTAGTTCATCAGCGTGCTTGAGCCGTTCGCCCGCTTCGACATGGTCCGCGCGGCGCGCGGCGATCACCGAACCGATCAGGGTCAACGCGCCCCGCCAGGTCAAGCTTTGCGCGTCCTGGTCTCGCAGAGCGGCAGCGGCAGAGACCGCTAGCTCCTCGGCATCCCTGATCTGTTCGGAACTCTCTGCGCTACTGGTGCGCAGCAGCGCACAGCTTCGTTGGTACGCCGCCGCGGCAAGGCCGAAGGTGTCCTCAGCGTCTTCGGCCGCGATGCGCGCAAGCTCGGCGGCCGCCAGACCCGCCTCACCGTCACCCATTTTCGTCGCCAGCTTGGCCGCGACGATCTCCAGACTGCACTGCAGCCTTAGTGTGTCCCGCCGCTTCTGCGCTGGCCCATTGCCGATCAGGCCGTTGACAGCTTCCCTGACCGACGGCAGTCGCTGGGCGACATCGGCATATCGAGCGGCCTGATATCTCCGATGAAGATCCGCAACCCGCGCTGACAGTCCGGTCGGGTCGATCCGGCGACGCTGCGACTCCTCGCCGCGTTTGCCACCACGTTGGGTGGCCGCAATGCCGGCGAGAAGGGCGTCATCCAGCGTGACCTCGCGCCGGTTCGACGGGGCCGCCATAGCAGGAGCAGGCGCTGGGGGATTGAGGAGGATCTCGAGTTCGTCGAGAGAGACGCGAAGTAACTCGGCTATGCGGGGACGTCTCCAGGGGTGCGGCGTCAGTGTTCCGCGCTCCCAGCGCCCGACCGTCGAGAGTTCCACCTTGAGCTGCTGAGCGAAGGTCTCCTGGGTGAAGCCGAGCGCCTCGCGCCGAGCCGCGAAGGCCTTTCGCTGAACACCCATGAACGTCACCTTGTCTCGCCGGTCACCTGCCACGATAACCGGCTATTGATCAAGGCCGAGTACCCCCTCGGCGAGCTGCACCCGTTCGGACTACCACACTCCGAGAGGCTGGTCGAGGGATCGCCAACTCGTCACCGCATCGTGCGCATCTATCACGCTACCCCAAATTCAACGACGCAGCTTATGGCACTCAACGCCGCATTCGCGCCCTACGATCGCTCCCTGCGCGCTCTGGTGCCCCACGGCGACGGGGCGATCTACTGGCGCACGCCAATGTATATGCGGAAGTGAGACTGGCAGCCCACGGTTCCTCTGGCTCATATCGCGACCTAATTCTCGCAGGAGCGATTTCTTCACCTGCCCGTTTCAGGAAGCGAGAAACCTCGCCTAATTCAACGGGCAGGTGTCAAAACAAACATGAAGGGAATGAATTCGATGCACGTACTCGTTTCGGAAGCGCGGCACGGTAGCGTAGCCCGCCTTGCCACCGCCGCCACTTATAGCCGCTCTCGTGACGCGTGGACATCTGCATCAACACTCGCCACGTTGCACGGCGGGCAATCAGCGCGATCGAGAACGACCGTTTGTCACGTATGGAGCTGGCGGCCATGACATCGGCCTCGAAGTTCGCAAAAGGGAAGAAGGTCACGGGTGCCGCAAGGTCCAGCATGGGCTCGGAACTGAAGAAAATGTACGAACGCGGTTCCAGCATCCGCACCCTGGCCGAGCAGACTGGCCGCTCCTACGGCTTCATCCACCGGCTCTTGCATGAATCCGGCGTACAGCTGCGTGCGCGCGGCGGCCGCCCATTCACTCCCTCGCCCACGCGTCGCACTGAGCGCGCGACTCGCCAGAACGGCACCAGGTAGATGCCACAAGCTGTGTTGCGCGGTTACCGCTGGGGCGGCGCCAGCGTGGAATCTGATCAAGGCGTCGAGCCCGCTGCCCGATTGACCGCCCAGTTCGCATGTTCACGCGGTCACGTGTTCACCGTGCCCTTCGCGGCGGATGCGGAGCTTCCGCCGCGCTGGAGCCGCCGACAGCATGGACTCGAGGACTGTGCCCGGATCCAGGCCGCAGTCGACGACTCGATCGGGGACGGTGAGGCGAAGCCGCCTCGGACGCACCTGGTATTGCTGCAAGAACGGCGAACCGTAGCCCAGTTAGAGACGCTGCTCGCCGAGGCTCTGGCGGCGATCCGCCGGCAAGAAGGTCCGCGACCTGGCTGTGTACACATCGGAGACAGGACGTACTCGTTCGGCTACGAAAGTTGACCCCGTGCCCGACCTGCACATCGCACGAACCCGACCTGGTGAACACGGGCTAGTGGATATGCCCCTTGGCTTCGCCGCGCTTCCCTGCTCAGGGTGGGCGACGCACTGTCCGCGCCTCATCGACGCCTCATTGGCGCTCTGGATGCCGCTGGCTATCCGTCGTTGACTGTCGTGGGGGGGGGGGGGGGGGGGGGGGGGGAGGAAACCCCCCCCCCCCCCCCCCCCCCCCCCCCCCCCACCACAGCCATCTTCCGCTTGACGAGGCGTGTGACCCCCGCACTCGCGGTGAAAGGATTCGACTCTCACGATGCACGACACGGAGGCAAACGGGCAGATCAGTCCCGACCAGGGGAAGCTCGCGGTGGCCACTGTCGCGCCGATGGTGCACCAGATCAGCATCGAGCACACTTTCGAAACCGCCCATCGGCTACCGCAGTTGCAGGGCAAGTGCACCAGCCTGCATGGACATTCCTGGAGGGTCACGGTACCCGTGTTCGCTCCCGCTCTGAGCAGCGACGGGACAGTCGTGGAGTTCGGCGCCCTTAAGGCCGGAGTCCGGCATTGGATAGACACCCACCTCGATCACGGAACCATGCTCGGCATCCGGGATCCGCTCACGCTGCACCTTTACAGCGCGGGATCCAAAGTCTTTCGCTTCGGCACGGACGATCGGGAAGCGGTCGGCGATGAGGAACGATTGGCCTCCGACTTGCCCTGGCCGACTGTCGAAGCAGTAGCGGTGCTGCTGCGACGAGTGAGCCAGGCCGTACTGGTCGCGCTGCCCTGTGCTCCTACGGCCTCGGTCGGTCGGGTGCTCGTTCGTGAAACGCACCTCAACACAGCGACCTTCGGCCCGGCGGACGCGCTGTGAAGCCACCCACTGTGTCCGACCCTGGCCGCGACCTGGTGGTCAACGAAACCTTCGGCCCCACCTTTCAAGGCGAGGGACCAAGCACTGGCCGGTACGCGCACTTCATCCGCCTATTCGGGTGCCACCTGTCGTGCACGTGGTGCGACACACCGCAAACCCATGACCCAAACCGGTACGACCTCACCGCCGAGCAGCGAATTCTCTCGATCGACGACATCCTGTCCTGGCTCGCCGCCACTCCGGTCGACCTGCTCGTGATCACCGGCGGCGAGCCGTTGCTGCAGCCGCGTGTCCTGGAGCGGCTACTATGCGCGATCCGCGAGCACTCGCTCGTCGCCGATATCGAGATCGAGACCTCCGGCACTATCCCGCCCACGGACTTGCTCACTGCGGCGGCGACACGATTCAACGTCTCGCCGAAGCTCGCGAATTCTGGGCTGCGCCGACGTCAACGCATTCGCCCAGCGGTGCTGCGCCACCTCGCCGACACAGGGAAGGCCGTCTGGAAGTTCGTAGTCCAAGATATCGACGACTTGGACGAGGTCCAGGAACTAGTGGGGACCTACGACCTGCACCCCGTCTGGATCATGCCGGAGGGCACCGACAGCTCCACCGTGCTGACACGGATGCGACTGCTGGCCGAACCCGTGCTGTCGCGCCGCTGGCACCTATCTCCCCGACTTCACACGCTGTTGTGGGAGAACGATCGCGGCCGCTAATACCGGCAATTCCTTTTCAGCAAGCAAGTAGACCACCGCACGGCGATGCCGCCGACAACGTGAAGTCTAAGGAATCATATGGCGCAGCAACTTGATCTCGCATCGGCACTCTCCAAAGCTCACACCGCAATGGACCTCGCCGTGGAACACGTACTTCGCCACCGTCCACGTCAGATCCGCTACAAAGGTGACCGCGACCCCGTTTCGGATGTCGATGAGACCGTCGAGCGGCTCGTACACCAGTGCTTGGCAACCGACGACGATGCCGACACCGGTTTCCTTGGGGAAGAGACGGGACCGATCGGAAATCGTGACACCTACTGGGTCCTCGATCCCATCGACGGAACGATCAACCACCAGCACGGCAACCCACTCTGCTCGATCGCACTCGGCCTGGTCCACAATGGCCAACCAGTGCTCGGGGTCACCGCTCTGCCCTTTCTCGGGCACCGGTACTCGGCGGCCGAAGGCGGCGGAGCCTTTCGTGACGGCGACCCGATCACGCCCTCAAGCACCGACAGGCTCGACAAGGCCTTGATCGGTTTCGGCGAC
The DNA here is from genome assembly GCF_055588925.1 of Amycolatopsis sp. NPDC041971. Lineage (NCBI taxonomy): Bacteria > Bacillati > Actinomycetota > Actinomycetes > Pseudonocardiales > Pseudonocardiaceae > Amycolatopsis > Amycolatopsis sp. NPDC041971. Next base: position 46,465 of record NZ_JBVJCE010000027.1, read on the forward strand.
TACGGCAGCGGTACCGACGCAGGTTTGCGTGACGTCCTGTGCGCCTCCCTGGATCGCTCCTTCACCGCACGCGCGCAGGGACTCCGCCGGTACGGATCCACCGCACTCGACTTGGTATGGGTCGCCGACGGAACCCTCGACGCCTGCGTTCTGCTCGGCAACCGCACCTGGGACACCGCAGCCGGCGCCGTCATCGCCCGTGAGGCCGGAGCTCTCGTTCTTGACTCCGACGCCACTCCACACTCCGCGCATTCCCGTTGCGCCGTGGCCGTCAGCCCGGGACTGTCCGAAGAACTGATGCCCCTGTTACATCTCCTGCGCGGGAGCCTGTTCTGGCCTGGCTTCGACCAATCCGACCACGGTTACTTCGCCTCCACAACGCACACGGGCGCGGAACCTGCTAGCCACGAATTCTCTTAGGAAGAACGACAGCCAAGGACCTTTCCCTCTTAGCGCGCCGGTCTACGTAACGCTCAATCTCCCGAGCGCGCACAGAACGGTCGAGCCCGTGTGCACCCGCGCGATACATCATTGAACAACCCGTGATCCACGACTGGATGCGTGCCTAATGCTCCAAAGCAACCGGACCGGCGATGAACCCGGCCCTGCCCATGGACCTCGTGTCGATCCTGCTGGTGGCTGGCGCAGTTCTTGCCATGCGAGCCCGCTCCCGCCGACGGCGTCGACGCTGGAACGCTCGCCCAGACTCCGTAGCGGGCATCACCGCCCGTATCGCGGCCGAGCATCAGCAACCTCACCCGGCGTGGCCCAGGACCGACCTCGACCTCCCGCAGACCACGGCGTATCACGACCAGCCGACTCCCCGCCTACCCCGAATTTGTCAGTCGCGAACGCAGCAAAGGCCGCCGCCCCGCTGACAACGACTTCCGCTCATGCTGTTCCCTGGCGCCGCGAAACAGTGAGCTGGGTGCGCCTTCCCCCGCCACGTGTAGATCACCCCGGACGCGGGCCGCCCACTCCGCAGGTAGCAACTCGTCAATGCACGGTTCACGCCCCTTCATCGACAGAAAGACAGGCCCCTTGCACAGAAAGACTTGGTCGTTCGCGGCCGCCGTGGCGGTCAGCATCACTTCCGCGCTGACCGCCCCTGCAGCGACGGCCGTTACTGACACACCGCCGCCTGCGATCGAACCGATGATCGTCGGTGGCAATCCGGCCGCGACCGCGCCGCCGGGGATCACCTCGCTGCAGTACGACGCACCGGAACACGGTGAGCAGTACGTCGACTACCACACCTGCGGCGGCGGCCTGGTGTTCCGCGGCTGGGTATTAACCGCCGCGCACTGCGTCACCGACCCGCCCGCCGGTGCGGCAGCCCGAGCGACAGCCGTTCAGTGGTTCAACGCCGACCCTGCGCCGATCCCGACCGCGGACAAGAAATTCCACGTTCGGGTCGGCAGCCTCGATCGGCTCGCCGGTGGCGAGACCGCGTCGGTGAGCAAGATCGTGATCCATCCCGGCTGGCAATGGGGCAAGGACGCGCCCAAGAAGAGGACCTTCGACGCCGCGATGCTCAAGCTCGACTACCTCCTGCAGCAGCCGACCGTGCAGCTCGCCCGCGATGCAGCCCGGCGTGGCGACAAAGTCGCCGTGTACGGCTGGGGCGTGACCGAACCCGACAGCACCCGAAGCGTCCTGCCGAGGCACCTGCAGCAGCTCGACACCCGTGTCACCGCCTCGTCGCGCTGCGCGACAGCGTTCATGTCCGCCGGAGAGATCTGCACCGACAATCCGTCCGGCACCGACGGCAGCTGCTACGGAGACTCCGGGACACCCGCGCTGGCCACCATCGACGGCATACCCCAGCTTGTCGGAACCGCCAGCCGCTCGGCCGACCCCAGGTTCTGCGGAACCCAGCCCGACGTCTTCACCAGCGACCCGGAATTGCGGGACTGGGTCTACCACGTCGCCCGCACCGGCAACGCCGCCTGACAAGCGACCTCGGTGTGCCACCTCCTCGCGCGAGGAGGTGGTACCCCACCTTCCGGGACACCGACTCTGATGAACGTCTCAACCAGAACACCACCAGTCAGGCATGACCGGTGACGAGCTACCGGCCCACGCACGCCGTAGCATCACGAAACCCCCGGGCCGCACGCCCGCCCTTGGGGCTGAGTGCCCGTTACCAGGCTGGCGGCACCCTGCGAGAACTCGCGGTCCTCTACGGCATGACTGTTCGGACCGTGCGCGCCTTCCTGGTCGCGGACGGAGTCCCGATCCGGCCCCCTGGGCGCAGAAGCCGAACCCCGACCGAGGCCTTTGCCGCGTCCGTGGACCGCCATCCCGCGCGCGGCGGAACAGCCGTGCTGGCGACCGTGCACCCGCTGCGCCCGCGTCCCCGGCACCGTGATCCACAGCTCGGCGTGGACGCGCTGATCTGGCCGCTCGTCGACCTGGACCTGCCGTTCGAGCCGGGCGACAGACAGCTCCTCGCGGCAGCCGCTCCAGGCCAGCTGTGTGTCGGCTTCACCGCCCCGTATGACCTGCACCAGGTCGATGAGAAGCCGATGCCGATTCGGGCCGGCGAGTACACCGCGGTCTTGACCCGCTGCGCACGCATCGGCCTCGTCGACGCTTCCTGCCGCCGGATGCGCAGCTCTGCGCCGAATGCCACCGTGAAACGCCCGCCAAGTGAGAGACCACCGTGCCGAACCCGCTCCCATACGACCCGACGAACGACGAAGCCGCCGAGCACTACATCCGAGAAGCCCTCACCCGGACACACCGCGGCAGATGGGAAGCCCTGCTCGCCGACGACCGCGTCTCCCAGACTTACCGCGTACTCAAAAACATCGAAGCCAACGCGAACCACGCAGCCACACTCCGCCGCGACAAGATCAAGCTCGCCGATAAACAACGCGACGCCGGGCTCATGACCGCTGTCGAGCACGTCAACCAGTACCGCGAGTTCACCGCCTGGCGTGAACGCTCCAGCCGCTTCAACACTGTTCTGCACCAACACCTCGCCCTGGCCCTCGACCGCGTGCGCCAAGTTCACCGCGACACCGTCGTGGAGGCCCTGCGTCACTCGCTGTTGACACTGGCGGTCGCTGTTGACGACCACCGCCAAACCCACAGCGGCGAGGAATCACTCGCCGACACCGCACTCTGGGCCCGGCTGCAACTCCTCCCTTGGCCCACCTCAGACCAAGCTGGCCACCGGCTCACCGACGCCGTCGCCTCCGAACGCGGCCGCCGCAGAGCCGCCCGCCACGTCAAGAACGGCCTCATCGAGTTCCAAGGCACACACGTCACCGGCGAAACCGTGGACGTCGCCGACCTCATCCTCGAGATCACCGACCACGCCCAGCCAACCTGCGACCGCACCCGGCTCCTCGAACTCTGGCACCAGCGAACTCCGGACCTGCGCGACTCACTCGCAGCAGAAGTCGCGGCAACAAAACACAACGGCCGCTACACCACCCACCGGCTCCGCAAATCACTCACCTACCTGGAGCAACAAGGACTCATCGCCCGAACGACGCACGAAATCACGATGATCAATCGCGCCGCTCTGATCTCGCTACGCCAACTCTGGGACAAAGAGCATTTCCCGCTCGGCGACTCCGAGTTCTAAGAGTCGGATGGCGCACCAGGGCTTACCACCTCGCTCTTTACACTTAACTGCACCCGATCGGCGGACGTTAGTGCCGCTGAAACCCGGCAATGAGGAGGAGGCTGCCGGGCCCGCTACTTAAGTCGCAGGGACAAACAGCGGGTGCCACCAGCAAGTCCGCGAGCCTTGACGCACCTTGCAGGGGAACACCCTGCCCGCGATGTCACCTGCCGACGCCCACCAATGAAACGAGACCGGCCTACCAACGCGCCATCGTGCAACTTGCATATCGTACTCCGATTGGTGCGGCTTGGCCGACCCATCAGCCACTTCACCACGCTAGGATCCGCGTAGCCGTCGACACGGAACAGTCGACTCCTTTCCCCAATCGCACTCTGCAGACCTATCAGGCTCGCCGATTTCCACCTTTGGCGATATCAGAAGTCGATTGTCTAACTCGAACAGTTCTACCGTCAGGATCTCGCACTTCAAATACGCCATCCCGAACAACTAGTTCCGACTCGCGAAGCCCAAGCCTCGATTTCATAGACGAAAAGTCGTCGACTGCAACATTTATGGAGACCAAGTCTGAATCAATAGGGGAATCATCGGGGGCTTCAAACATCAATAGTCGAGAATTTATCTCGGCCATACCAGCCGAAACTGGTATGTCTCGCCCAATAAGCCGAGCATAGAAACTGGCGGTTTTTGCAAGATTTCTCGCGGCAAGAAGCGCTTCGACACGCTGCCTTGACACCCCACTCCTGGCAACGGAAGAAGCGGAGCTCGTCGAGGCCGAGGCAGTATTACCACTTACGGTAACCCGCCCTGAAGCGACTGTCTCCTCCTCGAGGACAGCTGATTTCCTATCCGTAGCACTTGTCAACTTCAACGGAGTGTCAATCAGTGCAGTCTGTCCGTCATCTAGCCTAAGCTTTGCTCGCAATACTTCTTGACCAAGAAGCACAAACTCGTCGACGCGATAAGAGCGTCCATCCGGAAATTCCCCGCCGACCGCTTCGCGCTTTGAAAGAGCTTCCCTAATCTCGCGACTCAGCGTCCGCGACCGCTTGGTTGGCCAGGATGCAGTCGACTTGCTTTGCGTCGCGCAACGAGCAGCCATATCGCTGACGTAGCTAGCATCTTGCACTGTCGACGCTAGAACCCCGAGCCAATCAGGCCCGTGTAATGCACCAAGGATTCCCGCAGTAAGCGACGCCAATGTATCCGTGTCTGCTTTATTCAAGTAAGCCGCAGAAAGCAGAGCTTCATGCGGACGCGCAGCAAATCTGCTTGCAAGGTATACAGCTCCAGCAGCGCTGACCGTTCCGGCTCCACCGATATCCTTATCTGTGCATCCGATTTTCTCCAATGTCGACTCAGGGTCGCTCATAGCACCCTGCCCAAGAGAATCTGCAACTATACCGAGGAGCTGCTCCATCTCTTGATTTGTTTCTCGCCAAGTTGACGCAAACTGTTCAACTTCGCGCGCAGAACCCCAACCTTCAGGAAGAAGCGAGATAATATTCGCGACATCGACCAATCCAACGACGGCAGCCTGAACATTTGCCCCGAATCCGTGAGTTCCTGTCGACAAGAGACAGCTTCGCAATACAAATGCGTAACTTAGCGCCCCGACGAGCGCCCTTGGGTGTCCATGCGTCGCGATCCCATCGAGAAGCACCCGCCGAATAAGCTCATCCGGACTGTGCGCGAATAGTACGTGCGGAGAGATGCGCATAGCTACGCCGTTAGCACCCGCGTTGCGATATCGCGTAGCAACTCTCGACGCCTGTGCTGAACCTTGACCTCTCCACGGCGGCCTTCGATCAGCCCAAGAGGACGCAGCAGTTAACACCGCCCCGCCGCCACCGCGCTGATAGAAAGGCCAAGCCGGGAGCTCAACCTCCGTGAGGCGCATCCACCAAGATTCGCCGGCCAGGCAGCACCTAGCCGTCGCAAGAAGCAATTGGGTGTCGTCGCTGTATTCGCCAGCTCGTACTGGGTCACGGTAGCGCCGTGTGTATTGCCCGGCATGGCGAGTCCAGTCGCGAAACTCGAGGCGTGGCACAGCTCGATCGCGTTCCTTCTGCCCGCCGATCAGGTTGCCGCGGATCTCCTGAGGCCAGCCCAACGCGTCACCGGCGGCCGCCCCCAAGAACATTCCCTGTGCAGCACGCGAAACATCTTCATTTCCAGTCATGGTGTCGCCTTGGGTCGCGCTGGTGGATACCAGGCCGTCTCAGAGAAATACCGGCTAAATCGGACAGCAGAGGTTATGTCTGCCGGACTGAACATACCGGGCGAAACAACCCAGCTCACGTGGCCGGGAGGCAGTTGCCCAAACCGTTCCAACCGTCCGTACTCCTCTGCAGCCGCAGCTTCTGTCGGAAAGACGATCGCACGGATCGCCGAGATCGGCACAGGAGCGACTACAAGTACTTCAGCTTGTACATCCGTGGGGCTTGCTGGGTCATGACTCGGGCCACGCGAACGAGTGAAGCCTCCCTGTCCAGAAACCGAATGCGCATAGCAGTCCCGGAGGCCCTGAACACCGGCAATAGCCTTCCCTCCAGCAGCAGCGGCATTACGAGGACAGAATAAGGTGCCTTCGACTGCCGCCACCGACTTGTCCAGTAGCAGGCAGACCCAATCAGGGTAATTAACAATATCATGCTTCTGTCGTGCTATGTTGAAATAGAAACCATTTGGATACTGAAGACTGCAGCAAACCTTATCGGGATAGCCATCCAAGCGTTGACGATCCGTGGGCCGGTAGCAAGCTCTAACATCTGCGCTAAGATCTGCAACGCTGCGCAAACGACCGTCGCTCACAATGTTTGGCAGGTTCATGGCGGGCGTGAAATGTGTTAGCCGTGTTACCGGATGCGTTAATATCTCGACCACAACCGCATTGTCATACGCGATCATCAGTGCGCCACCTGATACAGACCAGAACCGGAAGGCGGAAGCAGCGACGTCAGCTGACCCGTGTAGGAAATTACAAGCTCAGCTCGTGCGCGAGTGACTCCAACATAAAGCAGCCGACTCTCTCGACTTGCAGCCTCGTCGTAACCAAAAGCAGTAACGGCGTCACTGTCCGGGCAGCGGTCAGCCCCGCAGAATGGTAGAAATACCACGTCGAACTCAAGCCCTTTAGCGGAATGATAGGTCCCGGCATATATACCGGGGTCAACCTGCCAGCGTCGCATGTCATCGTGCAGCATCCGGACTCCGGATAAGCCTTGAACAGCCTTCCTGGCTTCGCTTCGGGTACGCGCCAGTATTCCCACTCGACTCGTTCGCCCAACGCGCGCGGCAGTACTCGACACCGCCTGTACCTCGTCTTCCCGAGAGGAATACCTGCTCAGAGTGGGCTTCGCTCCTGCTGCGCGTTGCGACGCACGAGGCTCCACCAGGTCCGCAGAATCGGCGAAGTGGGGCATTTTAGCCATCGCGATCGCTAGCCGGGCGACTTCCGGGCTATTACGATAGTTGTCCAGAAAAACCTCAGCCTTGGCTACTTTCAAGCCGCATGAACGCCATGATATTCGCTGCCCATAGATCTGCTGAGCGTAGTCTGCAAATAGAGTCAGGCTGCCATCTTCTGGGAGTGCCTCTGCTAGCGACCGTATCGCCTCAGGGAAAAGATCCTGTGCCTCATCAACTACAACGTGCTTGTAACGACGTGGATTAGCATCGGTCGCCAGTGACTCACGTACCGAAGCCGGAAGAGAAGCCCAATCATACTTGTACCCTCCCGCTTTTCGGGAGGCGAGGTAGCCATCACGGATTGCCCAGACCGCCCGCCGTTGAGCAGGCTGCAGAGCTGCCATGCGGCCGACGCGGTCCGCATCAAGATACGCCTCAATAGTATTTAGCCCGTTACCATCAATCCATTCGAGCTCGTCAAGAAAGAAGTCGTTTGGGCGGTCAAAGAACTTGTTGGGCTTGTAGACTGCAGCAGTGGATTTTAAGGCTTGAGCCAAGTGAAAGCGTCGCTGATCAGGCCCTGCGATCTGGTTGTAGCCCATCTTATTCTGCGATGCAAGGTAGCCGCGGGCAAACTTCCCGTAGGTTTCGATAGTCACCCCGGGAAGTTTGTCTCCGAGATGACGGAGATACGTCACCAGTGAGTTGTTGTAAGTCAGCAGGAGCGTTGGTCCTGAGTTCCGGGTGCGGTCGTCGGCCAGATGAGCAGCGCGATGGATTGCCATCACAGTCTTGCCGGTGCCTGCGGTACCGAGAACCACTTGGTGACCCTGGCCAGCCAAGTAGACGACGTCACGCTGGCGGCCTTGGGGTACGGGTAGGCCCATAGGTGTCTCCCTGTAGATCACCGGCGGATGGGAGTTGCCACCCGCGTGGCACCGCCGAGAGACCGTCGACTCTACCTGAACACCTCGGAAGGTCCTACGTTATTTCTCGGGCTCCTGACTGCTACCCAGGCACGCCGCACTCAGATGGAGGTCGGCGAAGCAGCTGGCTAGGCAAGCATTGACCCGCGCGCCAGCTCATAGCCCCGCCACCAGCAGCAGGCCTACCCAGGCGTCACATCGGCACACCAGAGCAAACTGGCCAGCCTTCCGGTAGCGTCGGAAGGAAATCGGCGGTCTAGACGCACCGTATCCGCGCTTTGGCGATGACGATTCACTTGGTGCTGCCGAATATGCCCAGCACATTGGGGAGCTGCGAGTAGCTGCTCGGGTCGTGGCGGCCGAGGGCTTTCAGGCCGTAGGTGGCCAGCCATGCCACGCAGAGGGTTAGCACGGGAAATTCAGCGTTAGCCGGGATCAGGTGGAAGTGGCGCAGCAGCAGGTAGACCGCCAAGGGCGCGACGCTGACCGTTATCTCGACCGCCAACCGCCCCGCCAGGGCCAGGTTGCTCCTGACCACGGCCGCTGTCTGCTCGGGGTCGTCCGGTAGTTCGCCGAGCCTGCCGGACAACAGTGTGTCGGTGAGCCGGAGCATCTTGTCCAGGTATTCCTGGCGCGTGGTCCGTTCCGGCAGTACCAGGCACGTGCACAGGATCTCGATCGACTGCCCGGCGCGCACGCAGCGCTTCTTGAGCTCTGACGAGGCGAGCGGGCTGCGCACGCGCATCGATCGCCAGATCCCGTGCTGGAGGATGCGGGCAACCTCGCGCGTGTGGGTGACGAGTTGCCGCCTCGTATCAGGTAGCATGAATTCCTCATCGTCGTGGGCAAGCTCAATACAGCGGACGAGCGCGTCTATTGCGGTGGCAGTTGAGTTTCGCAGCGTGCGTCGTCGTCTGGCAAACGCGCTGATCGGTGGCAGCATGAGGGCTACCGTCAGGAAGAAGGCGTAGATGAGCACGGTATGCACCAAGAAGTACAGGTCGGCTCGTTCGCGAACGTGTCCGACGATCATGTGCACCGGCCCCTTGTCGACAATCTCGCCATACACGATGAGCCCCGCTGCTGCCTCCAGCGCGACGTAGAAGGTAAGAGCAACGAGGAGCCCCGTTCTGGGCAGATATTTCAACAGCAAGTGCATTGCCCAGGCGACTGGAAGCATGAGAAAAGATGTTACGACCATTCCCACCAATGCCCAACCGATAAGGCCCGGTGCTTGGAAATGGCGAACGATCCGGTATTCCACGGCGATCAGTACCATCAAGAAGGCTGCCGCGCCGAGTAGTGCGAACCGCTGGATCCTTACTTTCTCGCGCAGAAGGTAGCGTTGATGCTTCCGATACCTGGCAAGATCCAGCTCAAGAGGCAGCGCCAGATCAGCAACAGCCCGGCACGCCAGGTTCTGACGGCGGTATCCATTCTCAATGAAGTGCCGAAACTCGCTCGCCCTCCCTGGTGGGTCGGTGCTTAACCACCACTCTCGCGTTCTGCGGCGTGCCTTCTTTCGCCATGCTTCGGCCAACGAACGGGTCCGGTTCCACAAGGTCAGCTTCTCCTCCGCCATGGCAGGTAGGTCGCTCCAGGAACCAAGATCGCTACCTTAGCCGTTGAGAGGCGGCGGTCCGCCTTCGCGATCGGATGGCCGGATCGCTGCTCGCTCGTCGGCACTGGCGGTCGATATCGGCGGCAAAGTTGCTGGCGTAGGATTTCAGTATCTGCTTGAGCGCCGGACAGTGAGGCTTGGGCGGATCCGCGAGGTAGAAATGTCACATATTCACGCGGCGCTTGTGGCAGGTGGCATCCTCGCACGACTTCTGGTCTTCGATGCTCCTCGGGACGAGGACATGCTCGCCTTCTGTGATACGGGTCAAGATCTGTTCATCCGCGCCTGGCCCACCCGCTAGTCGACGTCGTGCCTCGGCCGGACGGCCACCTCGCTGACACCACACCCCTGGGAGAATCCATGCCATCCACGCAGAACTGGGAGTTGAGCACCGGAACCGCCCCTGGGACCGATACCTGCGGACGCCGATCCGCGACACCTCCGCTCGTGGAGAGCGACTGGAGCTGGGGCCGGGCCGGCTAGCCGATGGGAGCGTCGTCGAGCCCGCGAGCGCTGTGGACGTGTCGATGGCCCTGCGTCTCGACTGCGCCGCGGGAGCGCTGTGGTTCGTCGTTGCCATGCCGGAGCCACCGGAGTGGGGTTGGTCGGTGCTGGGGGGTTTTGGCAAGACCACGCTGGCGTCGTGGGTGTGCACACAGACGCAGCAGCATTTCCGGGACGGTGTCTACTGGTTCCGCCTGAACAGCGATACCGACGAGTCGGTTCTGATCGACCTCCTGAGTACCGCAGCGGCTGTGCTGACGGGCCATGACAGGGAGCGGCCTGCTTCGATCGAAGGTGCGACGGAGGCCTTTGCGGCAGCGCTGGGTGAACGACGAATGCTGCTCGTGGTCGACGGGTTGTCCGAACGGGCATACCTGGAGCCGTTCCTGGTAGGCGGTCCGCATTGCATGCGTCTAGTGACAACCAGACGCAGGGGACTCGTGCGAGGCCGCGAACTGGATGTCGAGGCTATGACCGGCGCAGAGGCCGGGTCTTTGCTGTGCCGGGACGTCGACTCGTCCGTCGAGCCGCCGGCGGCCTTGCTGGACAGAGTGGGCCGGTGGCCGCTGGCGCTGTCACTGCTCAACGATGTGTTGATTGGCCACGTCCGTCGACGAATGCCAGTCGCTCAGGCTTTCCACGAGCTGGATGCCGCGCTGACCCGCTGCGGGGTCGGGCTGCTCGACAGCCTCACCGACAATGACAGCGGCCCGAAGATCGGCGCGACCCTCCAGCTGAGTCTCAACGAGTTGGCCGCGACCTCTCCCTTCGGCGAGGCGTCGCTGGAGCGATACCTCACCCTCATGGCGTTTCCCGATCGGCTACCGGTGCTCTACAGCCTGCTCTCTGCGCTATGGGACTTGGACACGGTGACGATGACCAGCGAGTGCGACCGGTTCTTCCGTCACTCCCTGGTTGTCGAGCTAGCCGAGGACGGCGTGCGTCTGCACGACGTCATCCGCGATCACCTGCGCCGTACCCACCCGGAACAAGTTCGCGATGTCAGCCGACGCCTGCTCGACGCCATCCTGGAAGCGGAATTCGGGGCATCCGGCGTCGCACTGAAACTCTGACCGTCGCGCCGAAACGGGCTGACAGCGCCTTACTCCGCGCGGGCCCTGCCGATCGCTCATGGACCGGCCGGGCCCGTCGAGAAGCCCGCTTAGGCGAGGTCGAACCGGTCGAGCTCCATGACCTTGGTCCAAGCTTTCACAAAGTCGGCGGCGAACCGCTCGCGGGCGCTCTGGCCCGAGCAGACCTCGGAAAGCGCCCGTAGCTGGGAGTTGGAGCCGAAAACCGGTTTGCCGTGGCCCTCCAGTCGGGCGACCAAGACATTTAGCAATGCCTCGCCGACCACCGTGTCCTCGTTCTACTCCGGTTCGCCGGTCTTCGCGTCGGCGTGGGTGGCCATCGCCGCAGCAGCACCGTTGTTACGTTGGTATACCGTAGGAACGGGCATGGCCGTCCCGAACCCGGCCTGACCGGCTTCGGGACGAAGCTCATCGTCCCGAGCGATCCGCCAGCATCTGCGCGACCGCGCGGCCAGGGCACGGACGAGCGGGAAGGCTATTTTCCCGGCAGTTTGCCCTGCGCGAGATACGCGGCCGCCTTGCGCAGAACCTCGTTCTCCTGCCCGAGGAGCCAGTTGCGTTTGCGGAGTTCACGTAGCTCAGAGGACTCATCCTGCGTCACGCCGGGCCGCTTGCCGTCCTCGACGTCGGCGGCACGTATCCAGTTCGCCCACGACGGTCAAGGTTGTCATCCGCGCGGACGCCGGGCGCCTTTACACTTGCCGACCGTCCACTACCCCTTTTAACCGAATACCCGGCAATAGCCCACGCCAGTGAAAGGCAAGGACACTCATCGCGCCTCATAACCCTTGTAGCCACTCGATCGAGTAGTTTTACGGTCGATCAGATCAGCAGATCGCAGAATTCGGGTGAAGTCGGCCTGTTTTCCTTCATGCGCGGGGTCACGGCAAACCTGAGGACCTTTGGTGGCCAGGATCGACGCAGTCGCCTCGTCAAGCGCCCATCCGGCTTCGGTGCTCACCGCTCGACGACCCCTGCGTTGAACTCGCTCTCGCCACTGGGGGAGTGTCCGACATGGTTATCAGTCCACGACCCAGAAGTGACCTGAAAACCACATAGAAACTAGGCCATTCGCATTGCGAATCCCGTGACTGAGATAGCCCATTCGGGGGTCATATGCCTTTCCATTCGAATGGGCTACTGTGCCGCTCCAGGCGACTGACTACTATTCGCTTGGGTGATGCGCATCACTCCCACGTGGATTTCGGTTCGTCATTCCCTTCCAATCGGAGCGCACCGTGAGAACTCCCCCGCTCGCCCCTGACGATCTGCGGCGTCACCATGGTTCTGCTGCCCCTCCTCCACGACCGTCAACGGCAGCGGTCGTGGAGGAGGCCAGTCCACCTGCGCGGCACCATTCACCGCCGACATGGAACGCGCGGACCGGCACAGGCTCCGGCACCGCCAATCCGCCGGCCACCGACTCATGACGAAAGACCGGCAATGGGGCATGGCGAAGTGGCATGTCAACTGCTTCGTCGCGGGCATTGCCTGGGCATTCTTTCGGCGCGACTGCCTTCACTGACCCGGCGGCCACCCCCGGTGAACCCGGCTCAGTCATCTCAACGAAAGGAAACTGTTTTGTTCTCGATCAAGTCAATGGGCCGCGCCGCCGTCACGGCGTTCGCGGCCTTGACCCTCGCCGGTTCCGTCGCTCTCGTCTCGACGCCGGTGGCGTCAGCGGAGCCGGTCGGCGCCATGACCATTGCGAGCGTGCAGACGCTGTGCAACACCAACCAGAACACCTGGGTGCGGAGACTGCCCGGGTACAGCACTGAGGTTCTCTACACGATTCCGGCGGGCGGAGGCTTCCGCATCGTGGACGGCCCCGTGTACGCCGACGGTGTGTGGTGGTACTACGGCCACGGCAACGGCGGAGTCGACGGCTGGGTGCCCGAAGGCAACCTGACCGGCTGCCACTGATCATGACCTGACGAGTGGCGTCCGGGGCCACTTCCACCCCGGACGCCACTCGGCGGGAACGCCGCCACTGATCCCTGTCGAGCCAGCTCGATCGAGAGTCGCCAGCCAACTTCTACCCGACGGCAGGTCGTTCGATGAGCACCATCGAGCGTGCTCGGTGACAAGGAGCAACAGTGACAGGTATGAAGCGTGTAGCGGCTCTGGCGTTGCCCCTGGTCTCCGGACAACCAGGGGAGTTCAACACCAGAACATCCTTACCCAGGCCAACTGTCCGGGCTCAAAGTGTCCGGCCCGAAGAGAGAACCTCAGCAGTCCAGACGATGCCACCTTCATGGCCCCCACGCAGCGCGCCCGCATCCCCGGCGTCGCGCACCATCAGCGCGTCGGCGAATCCTTCGACATGATTGAGCAGTTCTCCCGAGTCACGAGCAGTCATGATGAACTACTCACGCGCTTTCCACCGATCGGCTCGCAGATTGATGCGGTGATTGAGCAGATCCATCGCTGGCATCCCCCGGTGTCAGTGCGTCTCAGCATCCGCCCTGCCGATCTGGAATCGTTGGCCTGGCCCTGCGACTTCTGCAGTGAACAGACCACGGTAAGTCCAGGCGGCGATGCCCTCGTCCTCGACGCGCGCAGCAACGACGGCCCAGGAAGCCACAGTGTCATCACCCACCGGCACTGCCGAGCCGAGCGGATCCGCCCAGAGAACGCCGGAGAGCGCGCACGAGCACTCAAGCTCGGGAAAACGTGACGATGGCCCAACGCGTCGCATCTCGCCCGCCCCAAGCTGATCAACTCGTAGTTCAGAGAAACAGGCATGTTCGTGCTGGCAAGGAGTGCCGTAGGGGCGGCCGCACTCGCCGAAGCTGAGCTTCCTCGCCTGGAAGTGCTGCTGGAACTCGGTCCACTCCTCCTCGGTCGGCTCGCGGTATTCGGCGGGCGGGCGCTGCGCTCGCCCGCTCGTCGAGAAAGCGCCGATAAGACCGAACCAGCTCCTCGTCGAAGACCGCGGTGTAGACCTGCGTGGTGTCCAGGTGCTTGTGTCCCAGCAGGCGTGCGGCGATGTGTATCGGGAGCCCGTTGTTGACCGCGTCGGGCGCGAACATGCGGCGGAAGTCGTGGGGCGTGCACTGCAACGGCTGGTTTGCCGCGTCGACCAATCCAGCCAGTTCGGCGATCTGGTTCAGCCACTTGATGACGGTGCAGCGGCTCGGCACTTCAAACCGCCAGCCGACGTGTGGGGTTCCATAAGTTGGTTACCGGTCTTGACCAGTGGCTCTATGCGGCTCGTTCGTATTCGTTGATCAGGCCCCCGAGCACCTGCTGTCGTTTGATCCGCTGGGAGTTGAGGTCTGCCACGGGGTGGGTCGGCCGTGGTGGGCAGAGTTCGCGGGAACGATGCGGCCGTCGACCGTTGTAGTGCCGGATGTACTCGGCGAGCACGGCGCGCAGATGCCGCTCGCCCACGATCAACATACGGTCGGCGAGCTCGGTTCTGGCCGTGAGCACAAACCGTTCCGCGTAGCAGTTCGCCCGCGGGCAACGCGGAGGAATCTTCACCGCCTCCATGCCGACGGCGGCCAGGACGATATCGAACGAGGCCGCGAACTGGCCAGCCCTGTCCCGGATGAGAAACTTGAAGTCGTCGCCTCGATCACCGAGATCCATCACGAGGTTGCGGATCCGTTGCGTAGTCCACTCGCCGTCCGGATTCGGTGTCATGCCCAGGATGTGCACGTAGCGGCCGACGGCGAACACGTTGCGCAGCACTGCGGTCAAGGCCAGCCCGAAAAGCACGAACGTCAGCGGGATGGTGACGATGCTCGGGACGATGGCCAGCACGCCGAACGCGACGAGCAACGTCGCCGACAGGGTGCGCCCGAAAAGGTAACCGAGACGTTCGACCCTGGCTCGTATCAGCAGGAGATGCCTACGCAGTGAGGGGATCCCTTCTGGCATCCGCAGCCGACGTCTGACCGGCTCAATTTTCGCCACCCGTCGTTCGCATGGTGCTGTCGTGGTGGGCGTCATCCGTCCTTCGGTGGTGCGCAGGAAATAGAGCAGGACCACGAGCACGCGCAACGCGGCGTCGCGCCGGCTGCGTCGTGCGGCCAGCCCGCCGGTGAGCGCCAGCACGGTCACGAGCCCAAGCACGACGGCGAGGGAGAGGGTCGCCAGGACCGGTGCATGGGTGGCGATGACCAGGCCAGCTCCTACCGCACCGAGATCGCCGAATCTGACTGTTCGTGAGCGAGTCATTGCGTTTTCTCCGAGTATGCCGATGCCGTGTGGTTCTCCCAAAGGTTGGCCGAGTTAAGGGCGCGACGACGCCCCGGGCGTCGAGGCTGTCGAAAGTGCAGACGTGCACGTTCGTGCGCGAGGCGGACGGGCAGTGGCGCGTCGCGGCCTTTCACAACACCCGGCGCAAGCCGCTGATGGAACCCATCTCCTTCAAGACAGCCCCCGGCACGATCCCGGCCGCGCAGAAGTGACCGTTCCGGCTGTCCGGCGCACGGTTTTGGGCCCCGGGGCGAGTGAGGGCATCGGCCGCGCGATAGCCCGCGCAATGGCCGCGGAAGGCTATGCGGTCACCGGCGTCGCGCGCGACGAAACGCGCCTACGCGAGGTCATCGACGGGCTGGGCGAGGGGCATGCGGCTCTTGTCGCGGACCTGGCGACCGAGGACGGCCTCGGCCGTGTGGTCCGCATCGTGCAGCAGAGCCCGTTCGACGTCCGGGTAGTTCTCCCCGCACACACCGCAGCGTGCGGACCCACCCACGTCGATGAACTGCAGATTCCCTCGGAGACAGCGTCCCCTCCGCCACCGTGCCAGCGAGTGTCGCGTGATACCGAATTTTGACCGTTCGTGCAGGTCAACGCGGAGCTCCTACCCATCCGAGTGTCAGGCCATGTCGGGTCGTACCAGGCTCTACTTCGGCAACAGAGCCCAATCGGCGACAACGTTGTCCCGCTCAGTGGGCGATTCTCTATGTCTGAACCAGACCGGCGAGTGTGACTGGCGGTGACAGAAAGCCACGACGATCCCGCAGTTCGGTCAGGGCCGCCCGCAGGACGCGAAGGGCGACGGCTTCCGCATCCTCGCAGGTAGCCCACTCGACAAAGAGGGCGGGGCCGACGGGTGGACCAGGCGCAACGCCCGCCACAGCGCGCTAGCGGCCCACTGAGTGCCTAACTGCGCCTACAGATGTTAGTAGGCACGGAGCACGGATCCCTGGTGGGCACACGCCGAGACGTAGCTACGACGAGGCATCTGGCGACGTCAGGTCGCGTGAGGTGTGCGGTCGAGGAGGGTGACGTCGGCGAGGTCCGAGTAACGGCTGGGCAGGAGCGCGACCTTCTGCTCCGGAAACCTGTCACCGCGGTAGCCGAAGATCATGGCACTGTTCTGCCCTCTGGTCTCGGTAGTCAGCGCGCGGCGGGCGAAGGGTGAATACATCGAGGCGTGTTTAAGCCATGCCGCTTCCTCGCCGTGGTGATCGAACCCGCGGCCGATAGCAGCGTGAGCCAGGGCGTCGTGGACGGCTCGGAACATCGTGTTTTCGTCGTCGGTGAGCAGAGGGTGCGGGTTGTCCGAGGCGTTGCTGGCGTAGACGCGGAGCTTGCGGTGTGCACGCAGTTCCTCGGCCATGCAAACGGAGGTCTGGTACGGGTCGGTAGAGACTGGCTCGACCCGTACACCGAGACCACCCAACATAGTCGAGGACGTCAGGTACTCAAACTGCAGGCGCGTCTCATCGCGGAAGGCCTCGAAGCTCGCCACTGCCCGTTCGTCAAATGAGGGCGCCTCCAGATAGGCGGCCGCGATACGCAGCCCACGGACGGGGTCGACAACCACCCGGCGGAACTCCAACGCGAGGGGGGTGACGCCGCGGCCGCGGCAGTAGTCGGCACTGCCTTCGGCGAGGAAGTCGACCTCGGTAAAGAGCTGCATGGATGCCTTGTCCAGCGAGCCCGCCGCCCGGAGCCGGTTCCGCAGCGGCGTACCTGCCTGCTGCGTAAGCATCGATTCAATCATGGAGTGAACAGTAAATGTGCAGGTAGAGGGCAAGAAAGCATAAGCACAATAGCGCGAAGCGTGCTACTATGAAGATCATGGCTGAGTCCGGCGACTACTTCCCGGAGAGCGGTCATCCGTTCATCGGCGGGCAGCCAGTTCAATACGAGCGGTTCGCCGAGCTGCGTGAGTCGCTCATGTACGACCTGGCCGACGCCGGCATCACGACCGCGACCTTGATGGCGTACTGGGGGGATTTGGAGTCGCTGTTCTTGTGGTGCCTGCAGGAAGAAGTCGACGTGCTTGCACCCGGCACCTCAGACCTTGCCCGGTTCCTTGGGAGCCTCCGGGAACAGCAGTACAGCCTGAACACGATCGCGCGGTACATCACGTCGTTCCGCCGCTTCTACGACTTCCTCGTCGACATCGGCGAACGTGACCTATCGCCGGTGATAGGCGTTCACCAACGCCGTCCCTGCCCACCCCGCAGGCGATCTACTGCGACACTGCTGACCTCACGCCAACGCGATCGCATGCTGAAAGCCAGCTCGAACGCGCGGGATGCCGCCGTGCTGTCCCTGCTGTTCAGCCGCCTGTCGGTATCCCAGTTATGCGCAGCGCAGGCTTCCGACTTCGGCGACGGACAAACTGCCACGTTGGCGACGGCGTACAGGGGCATACCGGAAGCGGTGACCTTGACGGATGACACCGCGAGCGCAGTACGGGAGTACCTCGGCAAACGCGCCGAAGGACCGCTTATTATCGCGGCGAACGGCCTGCCGCTCGATCGTTTCGACGTCAAGAGGCTTCTTGCCCGGATCGCGAACCACGCTGGTATCCGGTCGCCGGTCGGGCCCGCGCGGCTGCCTCAGCGAGCTTCGCGAGCCGCCAGGGCGTCTCGCCAGACATCGTCAACGGATTGATAACGCTTCACCGCTGCCGCATAGCGCAAGTACACAATTGGGTTGCGCGAACGCAACACTTTCAACACCTCGGCGGCGATCTGCTGGCTGGTCACGATCGACTGTCCCGTCAACCCCTCGACAGTGCCGGAGCTGGCCAGCCAAGCGAGTTTGTCGATCGTGCTGCCTGACTCCTGTCCTTTGGCCGCCGCGACGACGCTCGCTGTGATCTTGCCTTGCTGAAACGGCTCGGTCCGCTCGTCCCGCTTCACCACCGTCATCGGGGCTGGCCCCAAGGCGGAAAGTCGGGGCGACCCGTATTCGTGTTCCAGCCAGTCCAGCAAATCAGCTAGCCCGCGGCAGCCATGTGCTTTTCCGGAACCGCCGAAGAAAGCCATTGCGTAACGCGCCCGAGCCACCTGTGTTCCTAAGGGGCCGCTTCGCATCTGATCGAGTACGAGCTCACCAATCTCCCTGCTGGGAACGGGGACATCGGGGGCCTCTGGCTGAAGTATCGCCAACACCCGGCCCACGAGGACGTCAACGTCCTCGTGGGCCAGACCAGTCCCCATAGCAGCTTTCACCAGCCCAGCACGGAGTTTAGCGCGGGAAAAAGGCTCCAGCTGGCCTCCGCGCTTACGTACTCGCATGTACTCCACGGTGATCCGTTCAGCAGTGGAGAAACGGCCACCGCATCCGGCGCACCGACGCTTCCGCACCCGGTCGCCACGACATATACGCGTGTCGACAACCTTGGTCATCTCATGGCCGCAGAAGGGACATCCCATGCTTCGACACTAGATGTGGGGCGGAGAAGGAACCACGACCGTTCAGCCCACCCACCCCTAGTGCGAACGGAACGGCACAACCTCCACGCGCCAAATCCGGCCACAGGTTGGAAGGAGGTTCACACGAATGTCGCGACGATGGACTCGGGCGACATCACGTCGCCCACCCAACGGCTGGAGGAGCATCCCATGTCCGAACCCACACGAACCGCCGTCCGTCGAGTAGTCGTCGCCAGCATCACCGCAGCAGGTCTTGCTCTGGCCATCACCGGCTCAGCCAGTGCATCAACTGCTGCAGGCAGCTACATCGGCTCGAATTCCGGTGGAGCCAACGTCCGTTCGTGCCCGAACACGGGCTGCGGGTCGTACGGATACCTGGGAAACGGTACAGGTGTCACCATGTTGTGCTGGGTCGACAGCCAGTGGGTCTCCCCGCCGACCTCTGACTACGCGTCCAACCGCTGGTTCCGTTCCGCCACGCCCGTCGGCACTGGCTACATTCATTCGTCGCTGGTCGAGAACCAAACCGGCGTTCCCGGCTGCTGATGGGCGTGGGGCCCCGGCTGAAGCCGGGGCCCCAACCGTTCGTCGACGGCGATGGTGTCGATGGTGGGGATCAGGATGGTGCAGTAGTACAGGTCGACGTGTGGTCGCACGCGACGCGAGGTCACAGCGCTGAACACTTGCTGTTGCAGCAAAGTCAGTCTCCGCGATCGATCACGGAGGTTAGGCAAATTCTGAAGGCCGAGGAAGTAGGTCCGTACGCGCGACGCTCCGGCACGCGGATACATGCCGAAGATCTACCACTCCAGGCTGGCGAGTACGCTGATTGCAAGGGTGTCGTCGGTATCAGGACTGCTCAGGCCGCATCGGCGGAAGAACGCGCGACGGGCTTCCATGCCGTCACCGCCTTGAATCCGCAGAGCAACGTGTGTGCGCCCAGTTTGGAACGCGGCCTCGCTGAAGGCACGAAGAAGAGCCGTCCCCACACCGTGACTCCGGCGTGCTCAGCCACGCCGATGTTGAAAACCCAGGCCCAACCGTCGCCGTTCTTGCAGAAGAGGTCTTCCTCTAGCGCGCCAACCACCACTTCTCGTGTATCGAGAGCCAAGAAGATCGGGAACGGCATCTTGCCGCACAGGAGATCCCGCGTCTCGAAATCGACCACGTCGGCTTCACATGCTTCAAGGATGCTGCCGCAGTCATCGAGGGCGGCACGCCGAATGTGGAAGTTCGTGCTGTGCTCGCTGATCACGCGGTGGTCCCCGTCACGACGCGGGTTTCAGCAGTATGTCCCAACGCCCGAGCCATAGCTCCACGTCACTCGTGCGAACCCGGTGATGGCGACTGTCTGGGTTCTTGGGCCGCTCGTGCACGCGCGCCATAAATTCCGCGTGACGCTCGGCTACGCCCTGACAGAAGAGATCAGCCGGAACAAGGTAGAACTCGGCGTCGTCAGGTATGAAGTCCACGAAGATCACCACGTCGGTGTCTGGCAGGAGTGGGCGGTGGACGTCTGTGACCTGCCAATCCCCGGAGCGGCGGGAGATTACTTGCGCCAGTTTGCCGTCCACGCGAAGCCGGTAACGTCGCTCTTCAGGCTTGATTTCGGCGGGAAGCCGGGTCTGGATGATGACCTCGGCCAGTGCCAGATGGGCAGCGACGGCGTGTAACTGGTCGGTACTGAGTGCAGACAATTCCACTGACGTCTCCTCGACTCAGCCATCCGGGTCGGATCACTTAACTAGTCGCGTGGGCCAGCCGCAGCATTACCTGACGTCGGACTGGGTACGGCACTAGTGTCTCGATGCCGCTGTCATGCGCGTTCTCGTCGCCACCGCCACCCGCATACAGGGGCAGCACCTCGCGGATTTGCCGCGCGCAACCCTCTGACCTGGTCACACGCGCCGCGCGGTCACGGTGCTGAACACTTGTTGTTACAGCGCCGGCGGCGGCTGGCTGGGTCGACGTCGCAGGCGAGGACGGTGCCGTCGTCGGGGCGACGCGGGCGGACAGGAAGCTCGTGCCGATGGTGCGGCGGCCGATGAACTGGCGGAGCACTTCGTAGAGCAGATCATCGGCCTTGCCACCCTGCGAATGGAGGCAGCGGTTGTCGGCGACGAGCTGGTCGATCCGGTCGCGATCGACGACGTTCGCGGAGGTGGACATCCGCTCATTGGCATGAGCGACGCGCCTGCTGAATCTCCGCCGCACCGACCGTTCAAACGGCCACCTGAACGTCACGAGGATGTCCTGTCAACTCACTTAGGTTGCACTCCAGCGACGACGCGTCGCTCCGCAGCAGCAATCGAAACGACTATTTCGAACTCTCACACTAATTTTCCTGGAGCAATCCTGGAGCACGACGTCGGTTACAACAGCGTCCAACGACGCCGAACCGCATCGATAAGAGCACAACTGCTCCAGCCGACCAGCGGGTTCTCGATAACCGCAGGTCAGCGCCTTGCTTGATCCTCACTGGCAGTGAGGGGGTCAGGCGTGCTGTTCTCGCAGTTCAGGAAACTCTCCTAAAACGACTTCGCTTCCCTGAAACGATGCGGACCGTCGCATCCTGCTACCCCGGAGTACCACGCGGTGAGCGCCGCCGTAGCCGCGATCTCAACCGCGCCTCGCTCGCCTCGCTGGGAACCCGGCGCCAGGTGACCCGACCGACGCCAATGATTCAGCCAGGCAGGCGGCGCATCAGGGGAAACGCTGGACAGACGTCAAAATCGACACTAAATCGCCCCGAGACCCCGAAACGAAGAAGCCCAGGTCGTCTGACCTGGGCTTAAGCTCCCCCGCTTGGACTCGAACCAAGAACCCTCCGGTTACCTGCTTCGAGCCCCTTCAAGCCGTTGATCGGGCTCGACCGGACCGCGATCGCCGAACGCGGTCGCTTTCCCAACGAATCCAAACGTTCGACAAACACCGAGTCAACCCCCGCCGAACCCGTTCGCCGAAGAGACCCCTGCTAGCGCCAGCGTGTGCCGCGGAAGAGCCCGAACCACCCGGATCGTGCGCCGAAGGCCGCCCCGAGACGCCTTGACCACCCTCACTAAAGGTGGCCGCGATGTCACCGAGGCGATCACGCGTGCTGGATCGCCACCCTGTCCCCGAAGGCACCCACACCCACAACTTTCGGCACGGCAGTGAAAACGGAGACGAAACGGAGCCCAATGGGGCCAAGCCGAATGCGAATAACGCCTGTATGACCGCTAAATTCGCAGGTCAAAGGCCATGTTGATCTTGAGCCGCCAAGGGGGCTCGAACCCCTGACCTTCTGTTTACAAGACAGATGCTCTACCAGCTGAGCTATAGCGGCTTCACCCAGGGCAGCCCGGGCGAACCCAGTATATCGGCGCCCGTTCAGCTCTTCGCAGGGCGCACCCAGGGCTCTCCGGCGAAGGTCCGGAAGGCGTGCGCGAACGTCACGGTGGTCGCCGGGTCGCGGCGGTCGGCGACGTAGTACCAGTTCATCCGGACGGCGTCCGGGGTCACTTCGAGGACGCCGGGGCCGTGCGAGTCGAGTTCCACGAAACGCACGTGCGGGTTCAGCGCGCGGATCGCGGCCTCGACCTGCAGCGAGCCGGTCCGCGGCGGGACGCCGAGCTGCTCGTCGAGATTGTCCGAGGTGACCGACGGGCAGACGAACTCCACCGCGACACTCACCCCGTCCCGCGGCACGTCGTTCGCCCAAGACGAGTGGACGTCGCCGGTCAGGAAAACCGTGTTGCCCCGGCCCCGCGCGGCGATCGTGTCGAGGACCCGGCGGCGATCTTCGGTGTAGCCGTCCCACTGGTCGGTGTTGACCGTGGTGGGCTGGCCGTCGAGCAGGTCGCCGAGCGCGAGCCGTTCGCGGGTGGGCAGCGCGGGGACCTTGATCGGCGTGACCATCACCGAATTCCCGATCAGGTTCCAGGCCGCCGTCCCGCGCGAAAGGCCGTCCAGGAACCACTGCCGCTGCTCGGCGCCGAGGACCGTGCCGTCCGTCCGCTCCGCGGGTCCGGTTGCTTGGTCCGGTACGTCCGCAGGTCCAGCATGGTGAGGTCGGCCAGCCGTCCGAACTTCAGCCGCCGGTACAGCCGGTCGCCGCGATGCCGCACCGGCATCCATTCGAAGTACGCCCGGTGCGCGGCCCGCATCCGGTCGGCCCAGTCACCCTCGGTCACCGGGTCGTGTGACGGCGACCCGCCGGACCAGGCGTTGTCGGCGGCCTCGTGATCGTCCCAGGTCGCGATCATCGGGTGGCGGGCGTGGAGCCGCCGGAGATGCTCGTCGGTCTTGTACATCGCGTGGCGTTGCCGGTAGTCCGACAGGGTGATCAACTCGTTGGGCGGTACCGAGGGCCGAAGATCACCCGCAGGGTTGGGATTCCCCTCGTAGAGGTAGTCACCCAGGTGAATGAAGGCGTCCAGGTCGTCACGGTCGGCCAAATAGCCGTAGGGGGCGAAGTGACCGACAGCCCAGTTCGCACACGAGACAACGCCGAACCGCAGGCTCGCGACGTCTTCGTCGTGCGAAGGCGCGGTGCGCGTCCGCCCGGTCTGCGAGACCTTCCGCTGAGCCGTGAAGCGGTACCAGTACACCGTCGACGCACACAGGCCATCCGCCGTCACCTTCACCGTGTGGTCACGCTCCGGCCCGGTGCGGACGTGACCGCGAGCGACGACGTCGGCGAATCCGGCGTCCTTCGCCACCTCCCACCGGACGTCCACCCGTGCCCCTTTTCCGGATCCCGGAACGGCCTCGGGCGAGGGCGTGACCCGGGTCCAGAGAAGCACCGAATCGGGCATCGGATCACCGGAAGCCACCCCGTGCGCGAAAACCGGGGCCTCCGCCCCGCTGGATGGCCCCGAAAGGGTGAAAGTCGCCGCCGTCCCGGCCGCCGTGAAACCGGCCGCACGAAGGACGGATCGCCTGCTCAAAGAGGACACCATGGCATGCAGTGTGCCGCAAACCGACCGAGTGAAGATGATCTTCCCGAGACGTGGTGGACGCCACTTCGGGTTTCCTGCAACGGCCGGGCCGCCGCCCCCGATGCTCCTCGGGAATGAACCGGCGAAACAGTGAGGAGGTGGATCGATCATGAAGATCAACGAGCACACCAAGGGAGCCCAGCGCGGCGAACACAGCGAACACGGTGCCGAAAAGAACCAGGACGAAACACCCGAACGTGGCGAATGGCTGCTGGAAGCGCCGCGCCAGCGTGACGGAGAGCGATCGATCCACCAGACCCGCTCGCACCGGCCGAATCTGCTGCGCCGCCGTGCCTGGCAGATCCTCGAAGCGCCGACGGCCGAGCAGCCCGCCGTCGAGAGCGACGAGGCGATGGGCCCGAAGCCGCCCGACGACTCGACGGTCAACTTCGTCCTGGACCTCGCCCTGCGCATCGGCGAGGTCCAGATGTCGAGCGGCGCCGGCGCCTCGGACGTCACCGCGACCATCATCGCGCTGACCTCCGCGCTCGGCCTCCCGCACTGCGAGGTCGACGTGATCTTCACGTCGATCACGGTCACCTGCCACCGCGGCACCGACCTGGCACCGGTGACGGCGCTGCGCGTGGTCCGTTCGCGCAGCCTCGACTACACGCGGCTCACCCAGACGGAGACACTGGTCCGCAGGATCGTCCGCGGGAACATCGGCGCCGAAGAGGCCCAGCAGGAACTCCAGCGGATCACGACCGCGCCGCATCCGTACCCCCGCTGGGTGGCCACGGCCGCCTGGGGCGGGCTGGCCGCGTTCATCACCCTGATCCTCGGTGGCAGCATCGACGTCGCACTGGTCGCGCTGGTGATCAGCGCGGTCATCGACCGGCTCGGCCGCCTGCTGAACCGCTTCGCGCTGCCGTTCTTCTTCCAGCAGGTGATCGGCGGCCTGGTCGCGACGCTGTCCGCGATGGCGATAGTCAGCAGCGATCTGCTCACCACGGACAAGCCCACGCTGGTCGTCGCGGCGGCCGTCACCGTGCTGCTGTCCGGTCTTTCCACGGTTTCCGCCGTGCAGGACGCCATCACGGGCTATTACGTCACGGCGGCCGGGCGCACGATGGAAACCGCGTTGATGAGTGCCGGGCTGATCGCGGGGGTGGTGCTCGCGCTGAAGATCGCGGTGCTGCTCGGCCTGCCGCTGACGCCGCTGCCCGAGGTCGTCTCCTCGACGCCGCAGCAACTTCCGATCATCGTCGTCGGCAGCATCGGCGCGTCCGCCTGCTTCGCGCTCGCCTCGTATTCGACGATGCGCGCGATGATCGTCGCCGGTGCGGCGGGCGCCATCGGCGGCGCGGTGTACGGCGCCTTGATGCTGACCGACTTCCAGGCGGTCAGTTCGTCCGCCGTCGCCGCCACCCTGGTCGGCTTCTGTGGTGGCGTGCTCGCAAGGCGGCTCAAGGTGACGCCGCTCGTGGTGGCTGTGTCCGGCATCACCCCCCTCCTCCCCGGTCTCTCCACCTATCGTGGTCTATACCAATTGGGCGTCGAACCCGGCGGGAACATCTCGACGCTGATGACCGCGGTCGCGATCGGGCTTGCCCTGGCAGCGGGCGTGGTACTAGGTGAATACCTCGCACAACCGGTGCGTACGGGGCTCGGCAGGCTCGAACGCAAGTTCGCCGGGCCACGGATGGCGGGTCCGATGGAACCCGCCGAACGACGCTTGGAGTGATCGCTCGGCAACGGGCGGCGGCCTCCTCGCGCGATAGGGTTTCCGCTTAGGGCAGCGACCCGCGAATCGAGGGAGCGGCTGGTGGACGAAGTGATTGCCGAGACGAGCAGAACGGCCTCCGCGGATTTCGTGGTGGTGGCGAACAGGCTGCCGGTGGACCTCGAACGGACCGCCGACGGGAGCAGGCGTTGGACGGCGAGCCCCGGCGGGCTGGTGTCGGCGCTGGAGCCGTTCCTGCGCTCCCGCAAGGGGGCCTGGGTCGGCTGGCCCGGCGTGCCCGACGTCGAGGTCGAGGAGTTCGACGACGACGGCCTGGTCCTCCACCCGGTCTCCCTGACGTCGGACGAGGTCCGCGACTACTACGAGGGCTTCTCCAACGCGACGCTCTGGCCGCTGTACCACGACGTGGTGGCCCGGCCGGTATTCGACCGGAGCTGGTGGGAGTCCTACGTCCGGGTGAACCGGCGCTTCGCCGAGGCGAGCGCGAAGGTCGCCGCCGAGGGCGCGACCGTGTGGATCCAGGACTACCAGTTGCAGCTGGTACCGGCGATGCTCCGCGAACTGCGACCCGACCTGCGGATCGGGTTCTTCCTGCACATCCCGTTTCCCCCGGTCGAGTTGTTCATGCAGATGCCGTGGCGGACCGAGATCGTCCGCGGCCTGGTAGGGGCCGATCTCGTCGGCTTCCACCGGCCGGGGGGCGCGCAGAACTTCCTCTGGCTGGCACGGCAGCTCGCCGGGCTCGAATCGAGCCGCGGCGCGGTCGGCATCCGCACCCGCCCCGGTCTGATGCAGGTCGGCGACCGCACGGTGCGGGTCGGCGCGTTCCCGATCTCCATCGACGCCATCGGCCTCGACAAACTCGCCAAGACCAAGGGCGTCGCCGAACGCGCCGCCCAGCTGCGGCGCGATCTGGGCAATCCGAAGAAGGTCCTGCTCGGCGTCGACCGGCTCGACTACACGAAGGGCATCGACCTGCGGTTGCAGGCGCTGCACGAGTTGCTGCACGAAGGCCGCGTCCGCCCGGAGGACGTCACGTTCGTCCAGCTGGCCACGCCGAGCCGCGAGCGCGTCGAGCACTACCAGCGGATGCGTGGCGACATCGAGCAGATGGTCGGAAGAATCAACGGCGAATTCGCCCGCGTGGGCCGCCCGGTCGTGCACTATCTGCATCAGTCCGTGAACCGGACGGAGCTGGCCGCGTTCTTTTCCGCGGCCGACGTCATGGTGGTCACTCCCCTGCGTGACGGGATGAACCTCGTCTGCAAGGAGTACGTCGCCTGCCGCCACGATCTCGGCGGCTCGCTCGTGCTGTCCGAGTTCGCCGGGGCCGCGGCGGAACTGACCAGTGCTCTCCTGGTCAACCCCCATGACCTGGATGGGGTGAAGAACGCCTTGGAGACTGCCATTACGCTCGACCCCGCAGAGGGACGCCGCCGTATGCGCGCCATGCGTCGCCAAGTCCTCACGCACGATGTCGACCGCTGGGCGCGCTCGTTCCTCCAGGCGCTCGGTGCCGAACCGGCCGACTAGTTCCCCATACCCCGCATAGTCCCTGAGGAGAATTCGTTGACCGCCGAGGCACTGCCCGCCGAGCTGAGGCGCGCGATTGTCCAGGTCGCGCGCACGCCGCGGCTGCTGGTCGCCTGCGACTACGACGGCACGCTCGCTCCGATCACGGCCAATCCGGACGAAGCCCGGCCGCTGCCCGAATCGGTAGGCGCGCTCAGGTCGCTGGCCGGCCTGCACGAGACGACCACCGCGGTCATCTCCGGCCGCGCGCTGCGCGATCTCGCCACCCTGTCCCGTCTCCCCGCCGAGGTCAACCTGGTCGGCAGCCACGGCTCCGAGTTCGACATCGGCTTCATCCACGCGCTCGACGACAAGGCCCGCGAGCTCCACAGGCGGCTTGAGGCCGAACTGGAGAACCTGGTGCTCGATGTGCCGGGCGTCTCGCTCGAGGTCAAGCCCGCGAGCATCGCCGTGCACGTCCGCCGGGCCGAGCACAAGGCGGGCCGCCAGGTCCTGCGTGATGTCCACAATGGACCCGCGCAATGGGAGGGCGTGTCCACGACCGACGGCAAGGAGGTCGTCGAGCTCGCGGTCGTCCAGACGGACAAGGGCCGCGCGCTGGACACCCTGCGTCACCAGGTCGGCGCGACGGCGGCGGTCTTCCTCGGCGACGACGTCACCGACGAGAAGGCGTTCGCCCGGATCACCGGCCCGGATCTCGGCGTGAAGGTCGGTGACGGGGAAAGCCTCGCGCAGTACCGCGTTCCGGACACCGTCGACGTCGCGATGGCGCTCGCCTTCCTGCTCGAAGAGCGCCGCAACTGGCTCTACGGGGAGCAGGCACCGCCGATCGAGCGGCTTTCCATGCTGGCCAACGAACGTTCGGTGGCGCTCGTCACGCCGGACGCCCGGCTGACCTGGCTGTGCCACCCCGGCCCCGACGCGCCCGCGATCTTCGCGGATCTGCTCGGCGGCGCCGGCGCCGGCCACTTCTCGATCAAGCCGCACCGCAACGGCCTGCCGCTCGGGCAGCGTTACCTGCCGAACACGATGACGGTCGAGACCCGCTGGTCGCGGTTGCTCGTCACCGACTACCTCGAGCCGGAGAGCCCCGCGCACCGCACGGACCTCGTCCGGGTGATCTCGGGCGAGGCGGCGGCGGAGATCGTTTTCGCGCCGCGCCCCGAATTCGGCGGCGTGCCGGTGAAACTGGTCGCCAAGGAGGACGGGATCCTGGTTCAGGGCACCTCGGAACCGTTCGCGCTGCGCTCGCCGGGTGTGGAGTGGGAGATCAGCTCCGACGGGATGAACGACACCGCGACGGCGCTCGTCACCCCGTCCCGGGAGACCCCGGTGGTGCTCGAACTCCGGTGCGGAACCTCGGATCTCGGCGCGCACGAACTGTCCGAAGTGGAGCGACGTTCGCGTGCGGGCGACTACTGGAGCACCTGGTCGCAGACGCTCAAACTGCCCAGCGTCCAGACCGACCTCGTCGGCCGCTCGGCACTGACCTTGCGCGGACTGGTCAACGCCGACACCGGCGGTGTGCTCGCGGCGGCGACGTCTTCGCTGCCGGAAGAGATCGGCGGTGTCCGCAACTGGGACTACCGCTACTGCTGGATCCGTGACGCGGCCATGACCGTGCGTGAACTGGTACACCTCGGCTCGACCGAAGAGGCCGAAGGTTACCTCCGCTGGCTGCACGGTGTGCTGTCCACTTTGGCCGGCCCGGAACGGCTGCACCCGCTGTACACCTTGGCGGGCAGCGTCATCGGCGCCGAAGCGGTCATCGAATCGCTGCCGGGGTACGCCGGTTCGCGGCCGGTCCGCGTCGGCAACCTGGCGAACCACCAGGTGCAGCTGGACGTGTTCGGCCCGGTCGTCGAACTCGTGCAGACGCTGGCGGAGGCGCGCGGCGAACTGCGCGACGAGGACTGGCAGATGGTGCGTGCGATGGCCGAGGCCGTCACGCGGCGCTGGAACGAGCCGGACCACGGCATCTGGGAGGAGCGGCACGTGCCGCGCCACCGGGTGTACTCGCGGGTGATGTGCTGGGTGACCATCGACAGGGCGATCAAACTGGGCGAGGTCTACGGCCGGGCGGTGCCGGGCGCGTGGCCTTCGCTGCGTGACGAGATCGCCGCGGACGTCCTGGAAAAGGGCTGGAACGACGAGGTCCAGGCCTTCACCACCGCTTACGACGGAACGGACCTCGACGCCGCTTCGCTGTTCGTCGGGCTGACCGGGTTGATCGACCCGGCCGATCCCCGCTTCCAGTCCACGGTGACCGCGATCGAGGCGGAACTGCGCAGTGGGTCCACTGTGTACCGTTACCGCCGCGACGACGGCCTTCCCGGCGGCGAGGGCGGTTTCCACATCTGCGCGGCCTGGCTCATCGAGGCGTACCTGCTCACCGGGCGGCGTACCGAGGCCGAGGAGCTGTTCACGCAGATCGTCGACGCCGCGGGCCCGACCGGTCTGCTGCCCGAGCAGTTCGACCCGATCGCGGAACGCTCACTGGGCAACCACCCGCAGGCGTACTCGCACATCGGGCTGATCCGCTGCGCGAACCTGCTCTCCCGGTAACCCGCTCAAGTGTCAGGAAAGGGTCGTTCAGGACATTTTTCGTCCTGAACGACCCTTTCCTGACCTTCAGCCACCGGCGACGGACGGGATGATCTGGACCTCCTTCGCATCGGTGAGGGAGGTCTTGGCGCCGTCGAGACGGCGGCACTCCTCGCCGTCCACGTAGAAGTTCACGTAGCGCCGCAGCGCGCCGGTTTCGTCGCGCAGACGGCGTTCCAGCGCCGGGTACTCGGCGCCGAGCGAGTCCAGGACCGCGTCGAGCGTCGGTGCGTCGGCCTCCAGTGTTCCCGCGCCGCCCGCGAGAGGTCGCAGCATCGCGGGCAGCAGGACCCGGACCACCTAGACCACCTGCGCCCGCACGCACAGCACGTCCGGCAGATGCGCGGCCACCTGATGCCAGGTGTCGCCTTCGTCGGGACTGGCCCACACTTCACCGGACCGGGTGCCGAAGTAGATGCCGTCCCGAGCGTCGACGCACATCCCATCCCGCAGCACACCCGCGTAGAAATCCTTGTCCGGCAAGCCGTTCCCGAGCCCTGTCCAGGTCTCGCCCGCGTCCTCGCTGCGATAGACGCGGCAGCGGCCTTCCGGCGGGAAGCGGAGCGCGTCGGCCACCAAAGGGAAGTTGTAGACGGTGTCCGGTTCCGACGGATGCACGACCATGGCGAAGCCGAAGTCGTTCGGCAGGCCGTCGGCGATGGACTTCCACGTCCTCGCGTCGTCGTCGCTGCGGTAGACGCCGCCGTGGTTCTGCAGGAAGAAGCGCTCGGGACGCGACGGATGCATCGCGACCTTGTGCACGCACTGCCCGAATTCGGGCTCCTCGTCGGGCAGGAAATCCGCGCTGATCCCCCGGTTGGCCGCCGTCCAGCTCTTGCCGCCGTCCGCGGTGCGGTAGACCCCGCCCGTTGACATGGCGACGGTGATCCGGCCGGGATCCGAGGGATGCGGCAGGACCGTGTGGATCATCTGGCCGCCGCCACCGGGAGTCCAGTGTGGACGGTGCTCGTGGTCCCACAGGCCGCGGACGAGCTCGAAGGTCTCGCCGCCGTCTTCGGACCGGAACAGCGCCGACGGTTCGACACCCGCGTAGACGACGTCACCGGCGATCACGATCTGCCAGATGCCTTCGAGCGCGGTCTCCGTGTCCGCGGGGAAGGCCACCGGGGCGTGATCGGGTTCGGACCAGGTCTCGCCGAAGTCGTCGGACGTCGCGATCGTGGGGCCGAAGTGTTCGTTGACCGCGGCGGCGTAGACCCTGGACGGCGTCATCGCCACCGCCCGCACGGCCTCCATCGGGAACTTCGGTGCGGACAGTTCCCAGCTCTCCCTGTCCGCACCCCGGGCGAGGAACAGACCCTTCCTGGTGCCGATCCCCAGCTGGAACTCCACGGCGCCGCCTCCTCGGTCGATCTTGTGACTCAGGTCACTTCGCACCGTACTACCGGAAGCGCGCGAAGGCCCCCTTCACTCGGCTGGGCCGAGTGAAGGGGGCCTTCGCGGGGGAATGGAGGTGTCGCGCCGGCTGCTGTCCAAGGGGTCGTGGCCTTCGCCTTCTCGGGAGAACGAAAGTCACAGACGAACAGCCGGCGCGACGGGTCTGGAGGGAGAGGTCAGGTCCCGCTGATCAGGCGCAGGGCCAGATCGGGGCTGAATTTACCGGCTTCGACGTTCGGCGCGATCCCGCATTTGCCGTCGGAGTCACCGGGCACCTTGACCCAGAGCAGCATCTCGGCGCCGCCGCCGACCTGCGAGGTCGCCCCGAGCTTGCGTCCGGCCGGGTTGCACCATTCGGAACCCCGCGGGCCGTTGCCGTTGCGGCTCGTGTCGATCACGAACGGCTTGGTGTAGCCGTACTTGCTCGACAGCGCCGCGCTGACGGCCTTGCCGTAGTTCGCCGAGTCGGTGGTGGTCTTGTAGTTCGACACGTTGATCGCGAGGCCGCGGATCGACTTCACGCCGACGGCGTTGAGCCGGTCGGCCATGGTGGCGGCGGGGATCCAGGTCGAGTTGCCGCCGTCCATGTAGGCCCAGGTGTTCGGAGCCTTCGCGGCGAACTGCTCCGCGGCGTACTTGAGCAGGTCGAGGCGGGTCTGACGCTCGCCGGCGGGCAGGCAGTCGACCTGCGCGAGGGCGTCCGGCTCGATGACGACGACCGCGGGCTTGCCGCCGATGCCGTCGGCGAAGTTCGAGATCCAGGTGCGGTACGCCTCCGGGCTGCCCGCGCCACCACCGGAGTGACCGCCGCAGTCGCGGCCGGGGATGTTGTAGGCGACCAGGATCGGCAGCTTGTCCGCGACGTCGGCGGCGTAGGTGTAGCCGTCGACGGCGGTCTTGATGTTCCCGCTCCAGTTACCGAACCAGCGGGCGCCCGCCTTGGTGGAGATGGCGGCCTTGATCTTGTCGGCGGTGCTGCCCGGGTGATCCTTCACCCAGACCGCCGGGTTCGAGTTCGGGTCGACGTAGAAGCCGTTGGTCTTCTCAAGGGGGTTGCCGTCGGCGGCCTGGGCCGGCGCGGCGATGAGGGCCAGCATTGAGGCGGCCAGCAGACCGAGCGTTTTGATGCGCATACCCGGAAGTTTCGAACCCTTACGTACAAGATTCGTACAAACTCGCGCGTTTCGTCCTCTGAATGCGGTGCTTGCGCGTGCAACGACCGCGTTCAGAGGACGAAACGCGGCAGGGGTCAGGCCGAGTAGCCCTTCGGCGGGATCAGGGTGGCGAGCTGGTTGAAGGTGAGCCAGTAGATCTGGTTGCCGCCGAAGTTGGCCGGGTCGGCGATCTTCACCGTCATGTTGCCGCTGTTGTAGCCGATGATCGTGAAGTAGTGGTAGATCGTGTAGTTCGGGTAGCCCGGCGGGTGGTTGTCCGCCGGGGCGACGATGTTCGCGACGATCGCGTAGCCCTTGTCGATGTCCAGCACGATGTCGCGCCACAGGAGGTCGCGCTGCGCCTGGGTCGGCGGGTCGTTCGGCATCTCCTTGGTCTCGTACCAGCCACCGGCGACGTGGTTGTTGAGGACGCGGGTGACCTGCCCGATCCAGTCGGTGCCGTTGGTGCTGGTCGGGAGCTCGTTCGCGAGCTGCTGCTGGCTCGGCGGGTTGCCGTTCTTCGCCGAGATGGCGATGCGGGTGGCGGCCGGACCGCACCAGTACCCGGTCTGCTGGACCTGGTACTGGATGTTGAGTTCCGCGGCCGCCCTGACCCCTTCGACCTTGGCGGGCGCGGGCATCGATTTCACGAAGTCGGGCGCGGGTACGACATTTTCACCTTGAGCGACGGCCACCGCCGGAGCGGTGATCAGTGCGGACACCGCGAGCGCGGTGACGACCGCGGTCCTGAATCGACGCATGGTAATCCTTCCCCAGTTTCACTTCGGATCGGTGAATAGTGAACATGATCGCCGGTCCAGCGGCTTTTGTCTGCGCCCTCACCTGCGGCTTCCCTGATCGGCCTACGACGAAAGTAGGATGAAATGAACGCTCGGGGGCTCATCGGGCAATAGCGAGCGTGCAGGTGATGAAAGACGATCACGAGCAGGCCGGCTCGTGTGGGCAGGACAGGCCGGATCTCGGTGGTCCCGACCCCGCACCCGTCTTCGGCATGCTCTTCGACGCCCACGCCGCCCCGCTGCAGCGCTACCTCGCGCGCCGCGTCGGCACGGAGACCGCGCACGACCTCGTCGCCGAGACGTTCCTCGTGGCGCTCCGTCGGCGGGAGACGTACCGCCCCGAGGCCGGGACGGCGAGGGCGTGGCTGTACGGCATCGCGACGAACCTGCTGCGGCACCACGTCCGCACGGAGACCCGTGCGCTCGCCGCGACGGCCCGGCTCGCGTCCGCCGATCAGACGGTCTCGGCCGGGCACGACGGCCGTGTCGCCGAGCGCGTCGACGCGCAGTCCCGCGCCGCCCAGCTGGCTGGCGCGCTGGCCGAATTGAGCGTCGCGGACCGGGACACCCTGCTGCTGGTCTCCTGGGCGGGACTGGAACCCGGTGAGGTCGCCGAGGCGCTCGGGATTCCCGCCGGGACGGTCAGATCGCGGCTGCACCGGATCCGGAGATGGCTGCGCGCCAACGCACCGGAGTCCACAAAGGACAATTCGAGTCACGAGGAGGAGGGGAAAAGTGCACGGCGGTAGCATCAGGAAGGTGTGGTCCGAGGCCGAACTCGACGAGGCGCTGGCCGGCCTCCACGCCGAACCGGAAACCCGGCAGGACGAACTGTCCCGCGCCAGGGCGGCACTCCTGCGGGCCGCGGGCGACGTCGAGGACGAACTCCTCCCCGTGACCGCGCCGCCGGTGAAGAAGCGGCCGGGCTCGTGGCGATGGATCGCGGCCGCGGCCGCCGCGGCGCTGGTGTCCGGCGGCGGGATCGTGGCGACGAACGTCCTCACCGCCGACGACGGCTCGGACCCCGCGGCCCACTCGGCCCTCACCCGGGGCGAAGACGCGCTCGAAGCCCTCCACGGCGACGACTTCCCGATCGGGGACGACCAGTACCGGCTCGTCACCGAATCCACTTGGACCACGCACGTCACCAAGACCGGGCTCGTCTACCAAACCCACGAAATCCTCGAGCGCTGGCTGCCGCCGCACGGCTCGAAGCCGATCAAGACGCGCTTCACCGGAACCGGCGAGATCCGCTGGGTCAAGGGCGACTACCAGACGGCTATGTCCTACGGCGAAGCGCTTCCGGGCCCGTCGTCCCACGTCACCGTGGACGAGGCGAAGCCGCCTCGAACCACCACCACGTCACCGGCGCCTCCGCCGTTGAACACCTCCGAGGCCCAGCCGCCCGTCCCGTCCCGGGATCGGCTGCCGTCGAAAAGCGGGTGGACCCACC
This sequence comes from Amycolatopsis sp. NPDC041971, assembly GCF_055588925.1. Classification (NCBI taxonomy): domain Bacteria; kingdom Bacillati; phylum Actinomycetota; class Actinomycetes; order Pseudonocardiales; family Pseudonocardiaceae; genus Amycolatopsis; species Amycolatopsis sp. NPDC041971. The sequence goes on from NZ_JBVJCE010000027.1 coordinate 80,852, forward strand.
CCACCCCGGAGTTCCTTTCGGAACTGCCCACCGAACCGGCCAAGCTGTCCGAGCGGCTCCGCCGCGACGGCCTCTGGCCGGACGGCCGCTCACCGGTGCAGCCGAACTCGGCGCCCGAGATGTTCGAGATGGCCTTCAACGTCCTCCGGTCTTCCCAGGGCTTCGGCGCGCTGCGCGTGGCACTGTGCAAAGCGCTCGCGGAAATGCCCGGCATCGCCGTGGAAAGCGTGGCAGGTCCCGGCGGACGGCCCGCGGTGTCCTTCACGGTCGCGTTGCCGGACCAGACGCGCACGTTCGTCGTCGACAGGGGCACGGCGTCCGTCACCGGGAACCGCGCCGTCCGGTCCACCGGCCAGGACGAGGGCTGGCCGCGGCTGACCTTGTTCGACACGACGATCACGGTGGGGATCACCGACGACGGCGGCCCCCCGCCTGGCTAGCGCGCGTGCTTGGCGGCGTTGAGCGCGCTTCCGACGTCCGAGACCTCCAGCACCCGGATGCCCGGCGGGATCTTGCCGGAGTCCGGCGGCACCAGCGCGTAGGTGAAGCCGAGCCGGGCGGCCTCCGCGAGCCGCCGCCCGACGCTCGGCACCCGCCGGACCTCGCCCGACAGCCCGACCTCGCCCATCGCGACGAGTTTGGGCGAGAGCGGGGTGTCCGTCGCCGACGAGATCAGGGCGAGCACCACCGCCAGGTCGATCCCCGGCTCGGTGATCTTCATACCGCCGACCGTCGCCACGTAGACGTCCTTGTCACCGACCTTGATACCCGCCCGCTTCTCCACCACGGCCAGCACCATCGCGACCCGCGCCGAATCGAGACCGCTCACCGCGCGCCGGGGCTGGGGCGACTGCGTGGCCGAGACCAGCGCCTGCACCTCTCCCAGCAACGGCCGCTTGCCCTCCATCGTCACCGTGACGGCGGTGCCGGCGACCGGCTCGGCGGTGTGACTCAGGAACAGCCCGGACGGGTCGGGCACGCCCACGATGCCCTCTTCGACCAGTTCGAAGCAGCCGATCTCGTCGGCGGCGCCGAAGCGGTTCTTGATCCCGCGCAGCATCCGCAGCGTCGAATGCTTGTCACCCTCGAACTGCAGGACGACGTCGACCAGGTGCTCCAGCACGCGCGGCCCGGCGACCGAGCCGTCCTTCGTCACGTGGCCGACCAGCACGATCGGCAGCCCGCGCTCCTTGGCCAGCGCGACCAGCCCGGCGGTGACCGCGCGGACCTGCGTGACCCCGCCCGGCGCGCCCTCCACCTGCGGCGAGGCCATGGTCTGGACCGAGTCGACGATCAGCACCCCCGGCTTGACCGCGTCGACGTGGCCGAGGATCGCGGACAGATCACTCTCGGCGGCGAGGAACATCTCGTCGTGGACGTTGCCGGTGCGCTCGGCGCGCAGACGCACCTGCCCCGCCGACTCCTCACCGGTGACGTACAGCGCGCGGCCCGCGGTGGCCGCCCATTGGTAGGCGACCTCCAGCAGGAGGGTCGACTTGCCGACACCGGGCTCGCCGGCGAGCAGGATCACCGCGCCCGGCACGAATCCGCCGCCGAGCACGCGGTCCAGTTCGGAGACGCCGGTGGGCTTGGCGCGCGCGGTCTCGACGTCGACCTCGCCGATCGGGCGCGCCGGGGCACTGGGCGCGCCTGCCGCGACCCTGGCTATCGCGGGGCGGGCGTCGCCGCGCTCCTCGAGCGTTCCCCACGCCTGACATTCCGGGCAGCGCCCGACCCACTTCGGCGCCTCGTACCCGCATTCACCGCAGCGGTAGGTACTGCCTTTCTTGACCACCCCGCGAGGCTAGCGGCCCCCACCGACAAACCCCGGCAAACCCGGCGACGACGCAAGTACATGAAGGCCCCCTTCCTGTACTTAGGCGCAAGGAAGGGGGCCTTCATGTACTACGGAGACTTAGTGCCCGCCGCCCTCGGCCTCGGGCTTCTCCGGGGCGGGTGCCCGGCTGCCCGGGTGCGACGGCGCCGCGACCGGCAGGTCCAGCGTGATCGAACCGGAGTTCTTGAAGACGAAGGTGACCTTGATCGTCTGGCCTGCCCACACCGGCTGCTTCAGCCCCTGCAGCACGATCGTGGCCTTGCCCACCTGATCCGGCGCGTTGGTCGTCTCCGGACCCGCGGACGGCGTGACCGTCCCGGCGACGCTCGACGACGGGGCGCCTGAGGAAGACGGCGCGCCGGAAGACGAAGGCGCGGAGGACGGGGCGCTCGTCGGAGCGACCTCCTTGGTCGACTCGACCGCGTCGGACGGGCCGATCACGAGCGCGTGGCTCGAAACGATGACCTTGGCCCCGGTGATCTTGGCCTCGCCCGTGGCGGCGTCGGAGGACACCGAGACGAGCTCGTCGTCCTGCTTGCCCTGGTTCACGATGGTCAGCGTCAGCGGCGCGGCGGCACCGGCCGGGTACGCCTGGCCTTCGGCGGGGAACTGGAGTGCGGCGTTCCGCAGCACCAAGTCCTTCGCCTGCGCGTACGTCCCGTTGACCGCGGGCTGCTGCGAGTCGGTCTGGGTGATCTGACCAGCACTGCAGCCGGCGAGCACGAGCGCGGCGCCGAGCGCCAGCACACCTGCGCCGAACACGCGACGATTCTGCAGCCTCACGTCGGAGTCCTTCCATCTCACGGCCTCTTCACCGCGAAGACTAGCCGGGCGCCTTCGCGACCGGAGAACCCGGTGCGTGTTGACACGCCACCAATGCGGTGACGTGCCCAAGATCAACCGTCCACAAAGGATTTGGAAATCGTTCGCTTCTCACCAGCGTGAGCATGGGCGAATTGAGTTTGTCAACCCCCGGGCGGGCCACCGTCAGGCCGCTGACCTGCGACGACGATCGCGGGTCGCTAGGTGGGCCTCGGCGGCACGTGCTAAGATGAATTCAGCGAAAGGGGCAGAGGACACATGGTTTTCAAGGTCGGAGAGACCGTCGTCTACCCGCACCACGGTGCCGCACTCATCGAAGCCATCGAGACCCGCGTGATCAAGGGCGAGGAGAAGAAGTACCTCGTCCTCAAAGTCGCGCAAGGGGATCTTACGGTTCGCGTGCCCGCTGACAACGCCGAGATCGTCGGTGTTCGTGATGTCGTCGGGCAAGAAGGACTGGACAAGGTTTTCGACGTTCTGCGTGCTCCGCACACCGAAGAGCCCACGAACTGGTCTCGTCGGTACAAGGCCAACCTTGAGAAGCTCGCCTCCGGCGACGTGAACAAGGTGGCCGAAGTGGTGCGCGACCTCTGGCGGCGAGAGAAGGACCGCGGACTTTCAGCCGGCGAGAAGCGCATGCTGGCGAAGGCGCGGCAAATTCTGGTCAGCGAGCTGGCGCTCGCGGAGGGCACCGACGAGGACAAGGCTGAAGTCCTCCTCGACGAAGTTCTGGAAACCGCGGCAGTCTGAACCGGCGGGTGTCCCACGCCAGGTGAGGCTGCGAGGGATACCTCTACGATCGCGCACATATGAGCACCGTCCATATGAGCACGATCGTGTTCGTCACTGTCGTCGACCACCATGCCTCCGACGCGGAGCTCGTTCTCGCGCCGGTCAATGGTGAGGCGTTACTCACGCACACTGTGCGGGGGCTGCTCGCGCTGCCGGATCTCGATCTGGTGGTCGTAGCGGCCCCCGAGCGGTGTGCTGACTTGTTTTCGGCCGCTTTGAGCGGCTTCGAGGAGCGTTGCCGGATAGTACCTGGCTCGTCGCTCAAGCATGCTTTCGACATCGTCGAAAGCGAAATCGCCGGAAACCCCGTCCTTCTCGTGCACGACGCGTTGCGCGCGTTCACTCCCGCGGACACGGTCCGTGCCGTCGTGGACTCGGTCCGTGCGGGCTCGCCTTTCGTGGCTCCCGTACTGCCGATGGCGGACACCGTGAAGGTGACCGACACGGCGAAAGTGATCACAGGCACCGAAGACCGCGCATATCTGCGCACGGCCCAAACCCCGCTCGGCTTCACCCGTGAGACTTTTCTCTCGTATGCCGACAAGCCGTCTCTCGATGGCGCGCACACCGTCGCCGGGCATCCCGACGCGATGCGCGTCACCAACGCGTTCGAACTGAAACTGGCCGAGGCGATCGCAGTGGCCGGGAGAGGGGAACGGGCCTTGTGATCCGCTCCCGCCGCGGCACCCGAGCGGCCCGAAGAGCGCACCCCTTCCATGAACCGCCGGATCTAATCTGGTCGCGCGCAAACAGGCGAAGAGAAAGAGCCAGCGCTGTGACCTGCTCGCGCCGCGGCACCCGAGTGGGCCGAAGAGCGCGCGGGCGGCCGCCAGGCCCCGCTATCGCGGCGGCGGGGCGCCATCCCCGGATCCGGACGTGACTCGCTAACGTGCGCCCTGGCGACGCGATCGCGGTCGCGCGCAAACAGGCGAAGAGAAAGAGAGACCCTGTGAGGATCGGCAACGGCGTCGACGTCCACCCCGTCGAGGCGGGCCGCGAATGCTGGATCGCCGGTCTTCTCTGGCCCGGCGTCGACGGCTGCGCGGGACATTCCGACGGTGACGTCGCGGCACACGCGTTGTGTGACGCGCTGCTGTCCGCGGCCGGGCTCGGTGATCTCGGCGCGGTGTTCGGCACCGGCGATCCGCGGTGGGCGGGCAAGCACGGTGTCGAGTTCCTCGCGGAGGCTCGGCGCCTGGTCGAGGCGAGCGGCTGGACCGTCGGCAACGCGACCGTCCAGATCGTGGGCAACGCGCCGCGCGTCGGGAAGCGCCGCGGAGAGGCCCAGAAGGTGTTGAGCGAGGCCGTCGGCGGGCCGGTGAGCGTCTCCGGGACGACGACCGACGGACTCGGCCTGACCGGGCGCGGCGAGGGCGTCGCGGCATTCGCGACGGCGTTACTCCTGCCCTCGCAGGAATAGCCGTCGCCCGGAGCCGGTTCGGGTTGTCATGGCAGTCACACTTCCCGAACCGGTCCGCGAGCTGGTGGACGGCAAGAACTTCGCGACCGTGGCCACGCTGGACGCCGACGGCGGCCCGCAGACCTCGGTCATCTGGGTGGGCATCGACGACGGCGATCTGGTCTTCAGCGCCACCGAAGACAGGTTGAAGGTACGGAACCTGCGGCGCGATCCGCGCGCGAGCGTGTCGATCCTAGACGCGGAGAACCCGTACCGGCACACGCAACTGCGGGGCACGGTCACGATCACGCCGGACCCCGGCAAGGAACTCCCGAAGGCGTTGAGCCACAAGTACCTCGGCCAGGATCCGCCCCCGGAGGGCCCGGAGGTCGAGCGGGTGATCGTCCGCCTGCGAGTGGACAGGATCGCCGGGAACGTTCGTTGATCAGGCTGTTTAGGATTCGGACATGGGTGTGACCTTCAACGACGCGACCAAGAAGCTCCTCGACGGCAACAACTTCCCGGTGCTGGCGACCATCAACGCCGACGGCTCCGCGCAGACTTCCGTGCTGTGGGCGAAGCGGGACGGCGACACGGTGATCTTCGCGACCGTCCGCGGCCGTCTCAAGGAGCGGAACATGGCCAGGGACCCGCGGGTGTCCGTCTCGGTCTTCGACCAGGAGAACCCGTACGACTACGTCGAGATCCGCGGGACCGTGGAGATGACCGACGAAGGCGGACGCGAGCTGATCAACGAGCTGTCGCACAAGTATCTCGGCAAGGACTACCCGGAGGAGCCGGCGGACGTCGTCCGCGTGCTGGTCCGGATCACGCCGGCCAAGATCACCGGCAACACCGCCTGACCCCGCGCCATGAACGGTCCGTTCCTTGCGAATTTCGCAAGGAACGGACCGTTCCTCTCACGAGCGGGGAGCGGCGAAGGTCCCACGATCGTGGCTAATGTGGGGTTCGTGACCTTTCGCGCTGTGTTGTTCGACTTCTCCGGCACGGTCTTCCGCCTCGAACAGGACGAGACCTGGCTCGCCGACCTCACCGACCACGAGGGGGAACGGCTCGACATCGAGGCCCAGACCGAGCTGATGCGCCGGATGACCGCGCCGGTCGGCCAGGTCGTCGATCTCGACGAGGAGCACCTGCACGCCTGGAACCACCGCGACCGCGACCCGGTGCTGCACCGGAAGGTGTACCTCGAGGTCCTCAAGCAGTCCGGGGTGCCACACGCCGAGCAGGCCGTCTCGCTCTACACCCGGCTGATCGATCCCACCCAGTGGACGCCGTACCCGGACACCGAAGCCGTCCTCAAGGGCGTCTCCGGCAAGGGTGTGAAGCTCGGGGTGCTGAGCAACATCGCCTTCGACATCCGGCCGGCGTTCAGCCGCCGCGGCTGGGACGCCTACGTCGACGAGTTCATCCTGTCGTTCGAGGTCGGCGCGGTGAAGCCGGAGCCGGAGATCTTCCGCGCGGCCGTCGAGCGGCTCGGCGTCGACCCGGCGGAAACGCTCATGGTCGGCGACAGCGAGGAGGCCGACGGCGCCGCACGCGAGATCGGCTGCGCGTTCGCGCTGGTGGAGCCACTGCCGACGGCCGAACGACCGGACGCCCTGCTCAACGTCATGCGTACCCATAACGTGCTGTAATACGGTCACTGCGACACCGCTCACGCCGACCCCGTACCCTTTTAGGGTGGCACTACACCTCTATGACACCGCGACCCGGAGCGTGCGGGAATTCCACCCCGCCCGTAGCGGAACGGCGTCCATGTACGTGTGTGGTGCCACTGTGCAGGGCGTTCCCCATATCGGTCACGTCCGCGGCGCGCTCAACTACGACGTCCTGCGCCGCTGGCTCGTCCACAGTGGACTCGACGTGCTGATGGTCCGCAACGTCACCGACATCGACGACAAGATCCTCACCAAGGCCGCGGACGCGGATCGTCCCTGGTGGGAGTGGGCGGCCACGCATGAGCGCGCCTTCGAATCGGCGTACGAGTCGCTGGGCTGCCTGCCGCCTTCGATCGCCCCTCGGGCGACAGGGCACGTCACGCAGATGGTCGAACTGATGCGGCGGCTGATCGACGGCGGGCATGCCTACGCCTCGGGCGGCGACGTGTACTTCTCGGTCAAGGCGTTCGACGGTTACGGCGATCTCTCCGGCCAGAAGCTCGACGAGGTCCAGCAGGGCGAGAGCCTCGGCGAGGGCAAGCGCGACCCGCGCGACTTCACGCTGTGGAAGGCCGCGAAGCCGGGCGAGCCGTCATGGCCGACGCCGTGGGGTTCCGGCCGTCCAGGCTGGCACCTCGAATGCTCGGCGATGGCGACGGCGTACCTCGGCGCGGAGTTCGACATCCACGGCGGCGGCGTCGACCTGGTGTTCCCGCACCACGAGAACGAGCGCGCGCAGTCCAACGCGGCGGGCGACGGGTTCGCGCGGTTCTGGCTGCACAACGCCTGGGTGACCATGTCCGGCGAGAAGATGTCCAAGTCGCTGGGCAACACGGTCTCGATCCCGGCGATGCTCGAGGACTACCGGGCGCCCGAACTGCGGTATTACCTGGTCCAGCCGCATTACCGGTCGACGATCGAGTACTCCGACGGGGCGGTCACCGAAGCCGCGCAGGGCTACCGGCGGATCGAGCAGTTCCTCCGCCGCACGGCGGGTATCGCCGGCGCGGTCCACCTCGGCGAGGTCCCGGACGGGTTCGCCGCCGCGCTCGACGACGACCTGGCCACTCCGCAGGCGTTCGCAGTGCTGCACAACACGGTCCGCGACGGTAACGCCGCGCTCGACGCGGCCGACAATTCCAAGGCACTCGAAATCGCCGCCTCCGTGCGCGCGATGACCGACGTGCTCGGCCTCGACCCGCTCTCCGCGCGCTGGTCCGAGGCGGGCGGCAACGAAACGCCCACTCGGCAGGCGCTGTCCGAACTCGTGGAGGGGCTGCTCGCCGAACGGCAGCAGGCCCGCGCCGAGAAGGACTTCGCCCGTGCGGACGCCGCGCGTGACCGCCTCCAACAGGCGGGCATCGTGGTGGAAGACACCCCGAACGGTCCACAGTGGACCGTCAAGGACGTCTGACACTTACTCGGTTTCTAGCTCAAGGATTCTCACTGATGGCAGGCAACTCCCGGCGCCAGGGCGCTATTCGCAAGCCCGGCACGAAGAAGGGTCAGGTCGTCGGCTCCGGCGGCCAGCGCCGGAAGGGCCTCGAAGGCAAGGGCCCGACGCCCAAGGCCGAGGACCGGCCAGGGCACAAGGCGTACCGGATGGCCAACGCGCGTGACCGCAAGGACCAGGCGCGGCAGAAGAAGGCCGACAAGCCGGAACTGATCGCCGGGCGCAACCCGGTCGTCGAGGCGCTGCGCGCCGACGTGCCCGCCACCGCGCTGTACGTCGCGATCAACATCGAGATCGACGACCGCGTCAACGAGGCCGTCCGGCTCGCCGGCGACAAGGGAATCTCGATTTTGGAGATCCCGCGCGAGGAACTCGACCGCAAGACGAACCGGGCCATGCACCAGGGCCTCGGCCTGCAGGTCCCACCGTTCGTGTACGCCGACCCGCGTGACCTGATGGCGGTCGCGAAGGACTCGGGGCAGACCCCGCTGTTCGTCGCGCTCGACGGCGTCACCGACCCGCGCAACCTCGGCGCGGTGATCCGCTCGGCCGCCGCGTTCGGCGCGCAGGGCGTCCTCCTGCCGGAGCGGCGCAGCGCGGGGATGACCGCGGTCGCGTGGCGGACCTCCGCGGGCACCGCCGCCAAGCTGCCGATCGCCGTCGCGACCAACCTGACCCGTCAGCTGAAGGCGTGGAAGGACGACGGACTGATGGTCGTCGGCCTCGACGCGGACGGCTCGGTCGACATCGACGAACTGGACGTCGCGTCGGACCCGCTGGTCATCGTGCTCGGGTCGGAAGGCCGCGGCCTCTCCCGGCTGGTGCGCGAAACCTGCGACGCGACCGTGTCGATCCCGATGGCGGCCGGTGTCGAGTCACTCAACGCGTCCGTCGCGGCCGGTGTGCTGCTGGCCGAGGTGGCGCGCCGTCGTCGTCTCGCGGGACGTGTCTGACCCCGCACTTCGTCACACCGGGCGGGGCTCTCAGGCTAAGGTCACCAGCGGATAACGCGTAACCGCCCTGGGGGACCCCGCACCGATGTCGTTCATTTCACCGCTGTTCCTGTGGTACTTCATGCCGGCGGTACTGTTCGCCGTGCTGGTGTGCCCGCGCAGCTGGCGGAACGGCATCGTCGCGGTCGGCAGCCTGCTCTTCTACGCCACCGGCGCCGGGCCGTACACGCTGGTGCTGATCGGCTGCATGGTAGTCAACTTCCTGGCCGGGCCCGCGCTGGAGCCGAACGCGTGGGATCTGCAGAACCAACGGCGCAAGCGGCTGCTGCTCGGGGTCATCGGCCTCAACGTCGGCATGCTGCTGATCTGGAAGTACGCGGGTTTCGCGACGCAGCAGATCGCGGCCGTGACGCACTGGTTCGGCGGCGGTTTCCCGGTGGCCGACCTGGTCATCCCGATCGGCATCTCGTTCTACACGTTCCACCACATCTCGTACGTGGTGGACATCTATCGCGGGGAACGCCGCGCCCTGCGCAACCCGGTGTCGTTCGCCGCGTACATCGCGATGTTCCCGCAGCTGGTGGCCGGACCGATCGTGCGGTACCGCGAGATCGCCGACCAGCTGCCGCAGCAGCGGTCGCACCGCCTCGACGACATCGCCGCCGGTTTCCCGCGTTTCGCGCTCGGACTGTGCAAGAAGACGATCATCGCGGACTCGCTCAGCCCGATGGTCGACGCGTGTTTCGACACGCCAGCGGACCAGATGACCTTCGCGATCGCCTGGCTCGGCGCGATCGGGTACACGCTCCAGCTGTTCTTCGACTTCTCCGGGTACTCCGACATGGCGATCGGGCTCGGCCGCATGCTCGGCTTCCGGCTCCCGGAGAACTTCGCGAGACCGTACTCGTCGGTGACCATCACCGAGTTCTGGCGGCGGTGGCACATGTCGCTGTCCCGCTGGTTCCGCGACTACGTCTACATCCCGCTGGGCGGCAACCGCACCGGCGCCGGGCATACGTACCGGAACCTGTGCGTCGTGTTCGTGCTGACCGGCTTCTGGCACGGCGCGCAGTGGACCTTCCTGATCTGGGGCATCTACCACGGCGCCCTGCTGATCGTGGAACGCGCTTTCGGCTACGACGTCACCCCGAAGACCCAGGCCGCCCGCATCGGCCGCCGCGCGCTGACGCTCGTGCTCGTGGTCTTCGGCTGGGTGTTCTTCCGCGCCGAGGACCTGCCGCACGCGCTCGGCATGATCGGGCACATGGTGCTGCCGGACTTCACGGGCCTCACCGACGTCGTCGAGAGCGCGGTGACCAACCAGCGGCTGCTGATCCTGCTGTGCGCGCTCGCGATCGTGTTCCTGCCGGCGCATCCGGTGACCGGGCCGCTGCTGGAGTCCTCGCGAAGCCGTCCGGCCACCGCCCTGCGGATCGGCGTGATGACCGTGGGGCTGGTGTACGCGGCCATCCTGATCGCGACCGGCACGTTCAGCCCGTTCCTCTACTACCAGTTCTGAGGGAGCCCGAGGATGACCGAACCGACCGATCTGGCGAAGCTGCCGGGTGTGATCCCGTACGTCGACAACCACGACGGCCCTCGCCGGCTGCTCACCATCGAGCTACGCCCGTTCCCTTCCTCCTCCGTGCCGTACGTGCCTCTCGTGAGCATCGACGGCAGACAGTTCGTGGTCTCCTGGGGTGCGGTCACCTTCGAGATCCCGGCCGACCGGAACGTCCACGTCAGCGCGCATCTGCACACCAATTACGGGTCGCAGGCCGCCGCGACCCCGTTCGCCTCGATCGTCTTGGCTCCGCATCCGGAGCCTGTCCGGCTGACCACCCAGTTCACCGGCAAGGGTGGTTCGATCTTCCCGGTCGGTTAGCTTGGCCTCATGACCGACGACTGGAAGCGGGACCGGATCGGCTCGGCGCTGCGCGGGGAGAACCCGACCGTGTTGCGGCGGCTCGACGCGGGCTTCGCGGTGATCGGTGATACGCAGTTCCTCCCGGGCTACTGCGTCCTGCTGACCGATTCCCCGGCCGTCGGCAGGCTGACCGATCTGCCGCGACCACGACGGCTGAAGTTCCTGGCGGATATGGAGTTGCTCGGCGAGGCCGTCGAAAACGTCTGCACGCGAAGGGATTCCGGCTTCCGCAGGGTGAATCTAGAGATTCTCGGCAACACGGATCCGTTCCTGCACGCGCACGTCTGGCCGCGTTACGACTGGGAACCGGCCGACCTGGTCGGGCGTCCGGTCTGGCTCCATCCGGTGGAGAACTGGGCGGCTTCGTCAGGCCCTGAGCGCGGCTCGCCGCGTTCCGAGCTGACGGCGGAGATCGACAGGCTTCGGGCCGCGTCGTGCACCAGCTGAGCGAATTCCTTGCCACGCACCATCGGCAGGTAGTGCCCCGCCTTGGGGACGTTGATCAACCTGCCGTCGGCGCAGGCGTCCAGGAAGCGGTGTTCGTGGCGGCGGAAGTGGTCGCGTGAGCCGTTGATCAGCCATGTCGGCCCCGGATACGTCCTGAGTTCCGCGAGCACGTCGAAGTCGGCGAGAGCCTCGGCGACGTCCGGGATCACTTCGGTCGCGATGCCGCCGTCGATCACGGCTTCGGCGAGTTTCGGCGGCAGCACGCTCCGGAACTGCCGACGGCTCAGCCGTTCGCCCTGGTCCGGCAGCCGCATGAGCAAGCGGTGCGCCACGCGGAACGGTGTCTCCAGTGTCCGGCCGGGCAGGTAGGTCGAGCTCGCGACGACCAGCCCGGCGACACGCTCCGGATGCCTCGCCGCCGCGGCGATCGCGACGAAACCACCGAGGGAATGCCCGACGACCAGTGCGGGTTCGTCGATGCCTTCGACGACCGCGTCCGCCGCCGCGGCCAAGGAGAACCGCTCGGCCCGGCGGGTGCCGTGCCCCGGCAGGTCGACCGCTCTCGCGGGACGCGTGGAACGTTCCAGCTGTTCGGACCAGGCGGCCCCGCTGAGCCGGATGCCGTGGACGAAGACGAGGGGAACCATGACGTACCTCCTGAATGCAACGCACCGTTGCGTTGCAAAGTACGGGTGAGCAGAATGCAACGCAACGGTGCGTTGTATTCTTCTCCGGTGCGCACCCGGAACGGCCCCCGCAAGGCCGAGGCGATCTTCGCCGCCACCCTCGAACTGCTGGCCGAGCACGGTTACGACAAGCTCGCCATCGAGGCGGTCGCCGCCCGGTCCGGCGTCAACAAGACGACGCTGTACCGATGGTGGCCGTCGAAGGACGCGCTCCTGGCCGCCGCGCTGCGCGATTCGGGACTGTTCGCCGTCGACGTACCCGACACCGGCAACCTCCGCGGCGACCTCCTCGCCGTGGCGACACAGATCCACCGGTTGCTGACTTCGGAGCACACCGCGCCGGTCGTCACGGCGGCACTGACGGCGGGGCCTCGGCGTCCGGAACTCGGTGACGTGTCACGGAGTTTCTTCGCCGACCGCATGGCCCGCGAAGAACCGATCTTCGAACGCGCCACCAGGAGACGGGAACTGCGTGCCGGCGTCGATCCGGTCCTGGTGATGGATCTGCTCGCGGGGGCGATCTGGTTCCGGCTGCTGCTGCGCGGCGGCGAAGCCGGTCCGAAATTTCTCGAAAAGGCTGTCGACACAGTACTGGGCGGTGCCACGTGAAAATCACGCTGAAGATCGAATCCGAGCGGCTCGAGGACTATCTCGTCGCCGACGAGGTCGTCGATCACGATCATCCGCTGATCCGCGAAACGGCTGACAGGCTGTCACCGACCGGCGGCACCGAAGTCGACGTGATTCGTTCGATGTTTCACTTCGTGCGCGACGAGATCGCCCATACGGTGGACGCGGCCGATTCCAGGATCACTCTTATGGCCTCCGAGGTTCTGCGCGAGCGGGTCGGGCTCTGCTACGCGAAGGCTCATCTGCTGGCCGCTTTGCTTCGCAGCCAAGGCATCCCGGCCGGGTTCTGTTATCAGCGGATCGGCGTCCTGCACGGGCTCAACGGCGTGTATCTCGCCGGTCCGGACCGGTGGATCCGGCTCGACCCCAGAGGCAACAAAAATGGTGCGGACGCGCAATTTCTGCTGGAAGAAGAGCGGCTCGCGTGGACACTGGACCCCGGCAGGGGCGAGATCGACTTCCCCACGGTCCACCCCACACCGTCTTCGGCCGTCGTCGAAACCTTGTCGTCGGCGAAGCCCGGACCCGCGTGGTACGAAGGAATCCTTCCGCACGCTCCGTGAGTGGTTTTTCCGCGATCCGGCGAAACCTCCGATGCGAAACCGGTATCGCCGTGCGTCACATTCGCTGTTGGTGTCTTTCCCCCGAATTTCTTATTTCGACATTGTCACCAGGCGCGTAGAGTAACTCCCCGCACTCGAACAGATACGCAATGCGTTCGTCCGTTCGAGTGCTGATCAAGGAGGTGACCCTCGTGCCCGCGGAAGCCGGCCGGCTCCGCCGTGCCCCATTGCAAGAGATCTTCTGGACCAGGACAAGCCTGCTGCTCACCGTACTGGTCGTCGTCGCGGGCCTCAGCCTGTGGATCTCCAGCATGATGGATCCCGGCGCCGGCAAGACGCTGCTCACTTCGCTGGGCACCGGCACCCTGATCTCCGCGGTGGTCGGCTTCGGCCAGACCCTGATCACCGCCACCGCGTCACAGCGCGCGATGGTGACCCCGGTGATCGAGGAGAGCCGCCGCGCGCTGGAAGCGCTCAGCGCCGAATACCGTTCGCTCAACAAGGAATTCTTCCCCACCCACGTCTTCGAGGCGACCACGGATCCGGATCCGTTGTTCAACCGGGTCATGACCGAGGACCTCGACGTGACCAGGCACTACTTCTTCCGCGGGTTCTCCGGCAGGCACGCGGCGGCCCGATTGTTGTTGTCCCGCACCGAAAGGGAGCTGCGCGTGGTCATCGCCGACCCGCGTGACGAGGGAGCGATCAGTGGCAGGGCGCGCTATCTCCTCCGCAGCGAAGAAGCGGGCATGGACTACGAGACGATCCAAACGCGGCTCAACGACGAGATCAGCATCGGCCTGGTCGGGCTGTTCCTGGCCCGCAGCCGATGCTCACTGGTGGACATCACCGTCGTCGCCGACCCGCCGCTGGACCGGCTGGAGGTCTTCGACGAAAGCGTTTGGGTGACCTTGTACAGCGATATCCGCGGCGCGACCACGCTTTATCCGCGAACACTGCGGTTCAGCGAAGGTTCTTTCCTGTACAACAAGGAACGCTCGGAGTTCCTGCGCGTGTCCCAATCCCGGTCCGGGCGGCACTTCCGCATCTCCACCACGACGACGAGGGCGGATTTCCTCGCCCTGTACGAAAAGATCACCGGCTCTCCCCTGTCCGAAGAGAACTTCCTCGAACTGGAAGGGAAATTCCACGCCTTCCGGAAGGAGTTCACCACACTCGCCGAGTTGAACCCCTGACCGCTCGGCGTCGCAGCACTAGATTTGAGGAGCTGAAGTTGCTCACTCGCTTGTCCCCCCTCATCCAGCTCTCCGCGCTGCTCCGAACCACTGATCTGCCGCTGGCGCAGCACTGGCAGATCGTCGACGAGATCTTCCGCGACTGGACGTCGAGACCAGAGCTGCGCGACGATCTCCGGCGGCACTTGGCTTCGCTGAGTCCGGACGAGGCGAGCGCGGTACTCGCGCGATCGCGGGAGACCACCACCCATTTCGCCTGGTGCCTGCTCGATTGCCCGACCGACCCGTTTTCGGTCTGGCTGCACGAGTACAAGGCGCCGGAGGACTGGCGTGAGGGGTACGCCGATTCCGTGCACAATCACAGATATCACTTCTGCACCACGCTCCTCCGTGGCAACTATGTCCACGAACGGTATTCGACCCTGCGCGACCAACTTTCCGGATTGATCACATCGGTTCGGTTACGACGTAGCACGCTGTGTCAGACGGGGTCGGTAGGCGTCATGTACGCGGACGAGTTCCATCGGATTCCCGAGGCCACCGAAGGGACTATGACGTTTTTGGTGAAATCACGCCCCGTAAGCGAGTTCAGTCTTTCCTATGACCCGAAGACCGGTATAGGGCATCGTCACGTTCCGGTTGAGGTCCGATTGGGGGACCTCGCCGACCGCATCTAACTACACACCGCCGTCGATGGCGCATACCCTTACTCCACCCGTCCGTAAACGGGATCGGAGAGGTGTATGCGCGCGCGAAAGAACACGATTCCTTCCCAGACCATCGACGCCGTCGAGCATCGCGTCCGGCGATTGTGCTGGCGTTATGCGGACAAACTGCAGTTCCACGGCTGGCATCACGTGAGTTTCGTCCGGGCCAAGGCCGCGGGGTTCGCCGAGCACAACGGGGCGGATCGCACCGTCGTCGAGGTGGCGGCGCTGGTGCACGATGTGAACTACATCGTGCTCCGCAACTCCCCCGCGGCCGCCGGGCGAGACCTTCGGATGGACATCCTGCGGGAATGCGGTGTCGAGGAGACCGTGGCCCGATGGGTCGACGAGATCGTCGACGAAGCCGAGATGGCGACCAGGGGACGGCACATCTCGCTCGAGGCACAGGCGTTGAGCGACGCCGACACCCTGTTCAAGGCGCTGCCGGTGACGCCCGTCGTCCTCGCCCACCGCTATCTGCGGGAGAACGGGTTGAGCCTCCGCGAGCTGGCGCACAAGATCGTCGGCGAACAACGCGACGTCCACGACAGCGGCTACTACTTCTACAACCCCAAGGCCGCGGAGAACTACTCCCGATGGGCGTTGGCGAATCTTCAGTTGTGGCAGTGCATCAAGGAAGCCGTCGACGACCCGACGGTCGCCGAGCTCCTCGACGCGGTGCACGCCGTAGACGTCACGGCCGTCACGGACTTCGAGGCCGAACCCGCCGCTTCCTAGGGGCGCGTGAGCCTGCTTGCGTGCCGTCAGCGCTGGCCGTAGCCGCGGAGTTTCTCCACGACTTGCTCGATCTCGGCGGGGGGGAGCAGATTCGGCGTTCCCGCCGATCGTGCGGTCAGCCAGACCTGGCAGACCCACTCGAGCTGCTGCGCCCGGCTGTACGCGGAACCGAGACTGTCGCCGAAGGTGGTGGTGCCGTGGTTCGCCAGCAGACAGCCTCGGCGGCCGTCCAAGGCTTCCAGCATGGCCTTGGCGAGTTCCTCCGTACCGTACGTCGCGTAAGGCGCGACGCGGGCCGTCGGGCCGATCGCGGCGAGCAGGTAGTGGATCGGCGGCACCTCGGCGACGAGGGTGGAGACGGCCGTGGCGTGCACGGAATGCGTGTGCACCACGGCGGACACCGGTTTGCCGTCCGGATCAGCGGCCCGCCGGTACACGGTGAGGTGCATCGGGAGTTCGCTGGTCGGTTCGAGCGAGCCGTCGACGATCTCGCCGTCGAGGCGGACCACCGGCACGTCTTCCGGCCGCAGCCCGGCGTAATCGACGCCTGTCGGGGTCACCGCGATCAGCTCGCCCTGCCTCGCGGAGACGTTCCCGGAGGTGCCGACCACGAGTCCGTCGGCGGTCATCCGGCGGGCGAATTCGCAGACCGCCGCGCGTTCTTCGGCGAGGATCATCGGCAAGGGTGAGGCGTCGGTACAGCGGGTCGGGGGGGGGGGGGGGGGGGGGGGGGGGGGGGGAGGGGGGGGGGGGGAGGGAGGGGGGAGGGGGGGGGGGGGGGGGGCGAGAGGAGGGGGGGGGGGGGGGGGGGGGGGGGGGGGGGGGGGTGGGGGCGGTGGCAAGCCACCGTCTCCGTGGGGCTGTGGGGGGGGGGGGGGGGGGGGGGGGGGGGGGTGGGGGGACACACCCCCCCCCCCCCCCCCACGACCAAGGTGACCGTCCTACGGCGTCGCACGACCAGGGCCAGGGCCGTTGGTCTTGGTGGGGGCCGGCTTCTGCGTGGCCTCCGGCTTGGTCGCTTCCGGCTTGGTCACTTCCGGTTTGGCGGCTTCGGCGTCGGGGGCAGGCGACAGCAGCCGGATGGCCTCTTGGACGGCGACGTCCGTGGCGGAAAGCCGCTCGGCGACCTTCGACCGGAGTTCCAGTGACAGCTTCCGAGCCTGCTGAGCCTCGGCCTGCTGGGTCTTCGCGTCGGTGAGGGCCTCCGCCACCTGCTCCTGCTTCGCGGCGATGTCCTCCGCCGAAGACTTCTCCGCCTTGCTGATCTTCTCCGCCGAGACCCGCTCAGCTTCGGCACGCTTCTCCGCCGACACCCGGTCGGCTTCCGCGATCTTGTCCGCGGACGCCTTCTCCGCCTCCCCGCGACGAGCCGCCGAAGCCTCCTCGGCCTTCTTGTCCGCCGCGGCGCGAGTCCGGACGCTCTCCAGGTCCAGCTCCTTGCGCTTCTGCGCCGCCTCGGAGTTCAGCCGCTCGATCTCGGCCTTGGCGTCCGCGAGCAGCTTCTCGCGTTCCGCCTGCGCGTCCTTGGCCACCTTGTCGCTCGCGCGCTGCGTCTCGTGGGCGTACTTGTCCGCTTCGGCCCGAGTCGACTTGGCGTCGGCTTCCGCGGCGGCCTTGAGGTCGGCGATCTCCTCCTCGGCGAGCTGCATCATCATGCGGACGCGTTCGGCCATCGCGCCGGCACCGGACGGGCTCGAGCTCATCCGCACGAGCGCGGCCTTGGTCTCGTCCAGTTCCTTCTGGGCGTGGCCGAGCGCCTTGGTGAGTTCGGCGGCGGTCGCCACGGCCTCGTCGCGGTTGCGCGAGAGCTGCTTGAGTTCGGTCGACAGTTCGGCGAGCCGCTCGTCGACCTGACGCTTGTCGTAGCCACGCACGGAGCCCGCGAAGTGGGGCGATTTCGCCGAGGGCGCCTGAGGCGCCGTCTTCTCAGGAGCGACCATGGCGGCCACCTTAATGAGCGAGGGCCCGTCGGGCAGTACCGCCAAACGGCTGCACTCGCCGTACGACAGGTCGATCACATGGCATCCTGCGTTGTTGACAGGTCGTAAGCAGGGGAGGCCCGGTTGGACATCTCGGCGATCCTCGAAGACATCCGTGAGCACTGGCACGTCTACGCCACGATGCCCTTCATCGCCGCGCTCATCGGCTACATCACGAAACGCGTCGCCATCGAGATGATGTTCCGGCCGCTGGAGTTCGTCGGGATCAAACCCTTCCTCGGCTGGCAGGGGGTCATTCCCGCCAACTCGCGCCGGATGGCGACCACCGCCGTCGACCTGCTGACCAAGAACCTCGTCGATCCGCAGGAGATCTTCTCCCGGCTCGATCCGGACAAGGTCGTGAAGGAACTGGAAGAGCCGCTCCTCAAGGCCGTCGAGGACGTCACCCGCGAGGTGATGGAGCAGTACCAGCCCAGACTGTGGGAACTGCTGCCGGCCAGGGCGCAGCGCATGCTGATCGACCAGGTCCGGGCGCAGGCGCCGAAGGTCGTCGCGCGGCTGATGCGCGAGGTGTCGACGAACATCGACGAGGTCCTCGACGTCGACGAGATGCTGATCAACGCGATGGTCCGCGACAAATCGCTGACCTGCCGCCTGATCAAGGAGGTCGCGACCCCGGAACTCCGCTTCATCGCCCGGTCCGGTATCTGGTTCGGCTTCGCCATCGGCCTGATCCAGTTCGTCGCGTGGGCGCTGACGAAGCAGCCGTTGATCATGCCGATCTTCGGCTTCGTCACCGGCTTCGTCACGGACTGGCTGGCCCTGAAGATGATCTTCTATCCGCGTGAGCCGCGCCGGTTCCTGTTCTTCGGCTGGCAGGGCATGTTCCAGAAACGCCGCCAGGCGGTCGCCAAGGACTACGGCGCGCTGATCGCGGACGAGGTCCTCACCGTGCGGAACGTGATGGAGGCCGTGCTCACCGGGCCCAAGTCGGACAAGCTGTTCGCGATGATCACCCGCGAGGTGCAACGGACCGTCGACGCGCAGGCGAGCATCGCGAAACCGCTGGTGGCGCTGACCGTCGGCGGCGTGCGGTACCAGGAGATGAAGAAGGCGGCGGCGAAGGCGATCGCGTATCTCCCCGAAACGGTGAAACACGTGGAGAGCTACGCCACTGACGCGCTCGACGTCCGCAACATCATCGTCACGAAGATGCGGCAGCTGACCCCGCTCGAGTTCGAAGGGATCCTCCGCCCCGCCTTCCAGCAGGACGAATGGAAGCTGATCGCGGTCGGCGCGGTGATCGGCGGGCTCGTGGGTGAACTTCAGGTCCTGCTACTCCTCCATTGAGGACCGGCGGCTAGGTTCCCTTCAAGCGAGACGCGGGAGGGTTTCGAGTGGACGCCGTCATCGCCGACATCGGCGACCACTGGCCGGTGTACGTCACCATGCCGTTCATCGCGGCGCTGATCGGTTACGTCACCAAACGCGTCGCCATCGAGATGATGTTCAAACCGGTGGAGTTCGTCGGGATCAAGCCGTTCCTCGGCTGGCAGGGGGTGCTGCCGGCGAACGCCGAGCGGATGGCGGCCACCGCCACCGAGATGCTGACGAGCAACCTCGTCGATCCGAAGGAGATCTTCGCCAGACTCGACCCGGCCCAGGTGGCGAAGGAGATCGAACAGCCGCTGCTCCGTGTCGTCGAGGACGTCACCCGCGAGGTCATGGAGCAGTACCAGCCGCGGCTGTGGGAAGTGCTGCCGAACTCCGCTCAGCACCTGCTGCTCAAACGCGTGCAGGCCGAGGCGCCGCGCGCGATCACGAAGATCATGGGCGAGATCGCGGAGAACATCGAGGACGTGCTCGACCTCAAGCACATGGTCGTGACGAACCTGGCGCGTGACAAGGCCTTGCTCAACCGGCTGATCCGCGACATCTCGCGGCCGGAGATGCGGTTCATCGCGCGGTCGGGGATCGTGTTCGGGTTCTCCCTCGGCTGCGTCCAACTACTCGTCTGGGCGCTCACGAAGTCGCCGATCGTGCTGCCGCTGTTCGGTATCGGCATCGGCTGGTTCACCGACTGGATCGCCCTGAAGATGATCTTCCTGCCGCGTGAGCCGAAACGGTTCTTCGGCTTCTACACCTGGCAAGGCGTGTTCCAGAAACGCAAGGACCAGGTCGCCGCCGACTACGGCGACATGATCGCGCGCGAGATCATCACCATCCCGAACCTGCTCGAAGCCGTGTTGAGCGGGCCGAAGTCGGACAAGCTGTTCACGATGATCACCCGCGAGGTGCAGCGGACCATCGACGCGCAGGCGAGTGTCGTGAAGCCGTTCGTCGCGATGGCCGTCGGGAGCAGGCGCTTCCAGGAGATGAAGCAGACGGCGGCGGCGAAGGCGGCGGCACGGATCCCGGAGACGATCCGGTACGCCGAGAGTTACGCGGTCAACGCGCTCGACGTCCGGAACACCATTGTGGACAGAATGCGACGGCTGAGCCCGCTCGAATTCGAGCAGCTGCTGCGCCCGGCGTTCCGGCAGGACGAGTGGAAGCTGATCGCCGTCGGTGCGGTGATCGGCGGGCTCGTCGGTGAGCTTCAGGTGCTTCTGCTGCTTCACTGACGGGTACCCGATACCGTTCCCCATCCCCGGAGTACGAGCGAGGAGGTCCGATGGACGCGGTCCTCGACGACCTCGCGCGGCACTGGTGGCTGTACGCCGCGATCCCGTTCGTCGCCGCGCTGATCGGCTACGTCACCAAACGCGTCGCCATCGAGATGATGTTCAAACCGCTGGAGTTCGTCGGGATCAAGCCGTTCCTCGGCTGGCAGGGCGTGGTGCCCAAACACGGCGGGCGGATGGCCGCCGTCGCGACCGAGTTGCTGACGTCGAACCTGCTGGACGTCAAAGAGGTCTTTCGCCGGATCGACCCGGCGATCATCACGCGCGAAATCGAGCAGCCGCTGCTGCGGGCCGTGGACGAGGTCGCCCGCGAAGTGCTCGAAAAGCACCATCCCAGGCTCTGGGAGGTCATGCCGACGATGGCGCAGGAACTGCTGATCAAGCAGGTCCAGTCGGCGACGCCGCGGCTGGTGCGCGAGTTCATGGAAGAGCTGACCGCGAACCTCGACGAGGTGCTCGACTTCCAGCATATGACCGTGCGGCGGCTCACCAGGGACAAGAAGCTGCTCGTCCGGCTGATCCGCGAGACTTCGCGGCCGGAGATGGCGTTCATCGCGCGCACCGGGATCTACTTCGGCTTCGGGCTCGGCGTCGTGCAGGCGTTCGTCTGGGCGCTGACGAAAGAGCCGTGGGTGCTGCCGATCTTCGGCGGCTGCATCGGGCTGTTCACCGACTGGCTGGCGATCAAGCTGATCTTCGTACCGCGCGAGCCGGTGCGCGTCGGCCGGGTGACCCTGCAGGGCAAGTTCCAGCGGCGGCGGGCCGAGGTCGCGCATCAGTACGGCGAACTGATCGCGAACGAGATCCTCACCGTGCCGAACCTGCTCGACGCCGTCCTGCGCGGGCCGCGGTCGGACCGGCTGTACGCGCTGGTCGAACGGCTCGTGTCGCGGGCCGTCGACAAGCAGGTGAGCGTCGCGAAACCGATGGTCGCGATGGCCGTCGGCGGGCAGCGGCTGAGCGAGATCAAACAGGCGGCCGCGCGGAAGGCGCTGGAGCGGCTGCCGCCGACGATCCGGCACGCCGAGGGTTACCTGACCGAGGCGATGGACGTCGCGAAGATCGTCGAGCGACGGATGCTCGGACTGACGCCGCTGGAATTCGAGGGGCTGCTGAGGCCGGCGTTCCGGCAGGACGAGTGGAAGCTCATCGCGGTCGGCGGGCTCATCGGCTTCCTGGTCGGTGAGCTGCAGGTTCTCCTGATGCTCCACTGACGCCGGATCGCGTTCAGCCCGCTAAACGCGATCCGGGGCGGGGGACGCGGGCGGGTGGACTGGTCGCGTTCAGCCTGCTAAACGCGCTTTGGGGGCGGTTCTCACGTGCGGGAGACACGGGATGATTACGGTGGTGGGGTGGCGTCCGAATCCCAGCAACTGCCAGCCGTCCACGAGGCGTGGCTTCCGCGTGAGCACGCGTTGCACCGTCCCCGCCACGGTGGCAGGCAGCTGACCGCGCTGATCAGCGCGCTCCTGTTCTTCACGACCCCCGCGCTGCTCTGGGTGTCCGGCGTACGGCCGGGCGAGATCGAGAACCACAAGCTCGCGAGTTTCCCCGGCCTGGACAAGGGCTGGGGGTTCTTCACCGACCTGCCGACCTGGGCCATCGACCAGCTGTCGTTCCGGCCGGGCGCGATCGCCGCCGCCGACGCGATCAGCCGCGGCGTCTTCGGCGAGGGCGCCCCGCTCGACCAGCCACCGCCACAGCAGCAGGCGGGCCCGATCCCCGCGCCGCCGGCACCGACGCCGTCCAAGGCCGCGCCCATGCAGGGGCCGACGCCGAACGTCGCGTCCGGCTACCGCCGCGTGGTGCAGGGCCGCGACGGCTGGCTGTACTACGGCTACGACGCGGACGCGAAATGCGATCCGTCCCGTCCGCTGACCGAGACGATCGCCAAGATCAACGAGCTGCGGCGCGCGGTCGAGCAGTCCGGGAGGCGGTTCGAGCTCGTCGTCGCGCCGGACAAGTCGACGATGGTCCCGCAGTTCCTGCCCGACACCTATCCCGGCAAGGACTGCTCGCGGTCGGCCGAGGCGGCCACCTGGCACCGGATGCTCAAGGACGCGCGCGCGATCGACCTGCGGCCCGAGCTGCGCGCGTCCGAAAGCCGGGTGCAGCGGCCGGTGTACCCGTCGAACGACACGCACTGGGCCGACGAGGGCGCGCTGGTGATGACGCGCGCCATCGCGAACGCGATCAAACCGGGCGTCACGCAGACCTGGGTCAGCGTTCCCGTCGGCCAGTACGACACCGTGGCCGATCTGCCGCCGCTGATCAGCAAGCAGGGCACGAAGACGAACACGCTGTACAGCCTCCGCCCGGACGGCGTCGTCGAGCGCGCGGGCGAGCCGAACGGCGACATCGACCGGCCGGTCTACCGCACGGCGAGCCCGTTGATCGGGACCGTGGACGACAAGATCCTGGTCTACGGTGACTCGTTCACGAAGGCGTCTTCGCGGTATCTGTCGGGCGCGTTCACGAACCTGACGATGCTGGCGCACTTCACCCAGAAGACGTCGCGGGCCGAAGCCGTCGACGCTTTCGTGAACGCGAACGTCGTGGTCATCGAGGCCGTGGAGCGCAGTGTGGCCGGCGGTCAGCTCGCGTTCATCGACCCCGGTTTCCTCGAAGCGGTCAAGAAGGCATTGGCCGAACACCCGGTGCGCTAGTGCCCTGAGTCGGAGTTCGCGGGCCGAATTCAGTCCCGCGTCAAGCGGAGGCGCCGAGACCATGGGGTGGCCGATGTGGCGTGGTCCTGACCGCGGAGGGGGCACCTGCAGGGTCCTGAGTGTCCACAGAGGACGGCCCCTTGCAGCTGGATGTCCGATAGATGCCGGTATGCGCGGTTCGGCGCGGGGGTCGTGAGTGGCGATTCGGACTAGGGCCAAGGGTAGGTACCTACTGCGGGTGGTCCGGAACGACACCTCGAGCCTCAGTAGCGTCACTAGCCACACCCCTCCCCAGTACATGAAGGCCCCCATCCTTGCGCCTAGGTACAAGAAGGGGTCCTTCATGTACTGCAACCCCGCAGGTCACACAGTAGGTACCTACGAGAGGGCCCGCCCGAACCCGGAACGCCACTCACGACCCACCCGACCGACGCGGCACGAGGGTTGACCGCTCAGCGTGTGCCGGGTGTCGACGATGGAGGAATCGGGACGTTGAGTGTCCCGATTCCTACATCGTCGACCGGAACCCTCCCCGCTCACACGCCACCCAGCACGACAACGGGGGCACCCTGGGTCACCGGGGTCGTGAGTGGCTATTCGGGTTAGAACCCGAATCGCCACTCACGACCACCTTGCGTCAGCGCGGGCGGGGTGCCGCCGTGGTCGCGGCGGGGGCGGGCCACCGCACCGGCAGTCCCTGGTGGAAGCCGTTCATGAAGCGCTGCCACATCCCGGCAGGGATCGTCCTGCCGGTCAGCTTCTCGCCGGCGGCGTCCCGCATCCGGCGTGGTTCGTCGGAGCCGACCCAGACCGCGGTCGCGAGCTGGGGCGTGTACCCGACCGCCCAGCCGCCGGCGTTGTCGTCCGTCTCGTTGTACTGGAAGTCGCCGGTCTTCAGCGCCGCCGGCCGGTCTTTCAGCCCGGTGGCCAGCACCTGGCTGATCGTGCCCGCGATCCGGCGGCTCAGCGCCTCGTCGCCCTGGAACGCGGGCGTCTTGTCCGAAGGCCGTTCCCAGACGACTTCCCCGGTCTCGTCCCGGATCTTCGATACCAGATGCGGGGCGGCGCGCATGCCGTCCGCGGCGAAAGTCGCGTAGGCGCCGGCGATGTCACCGGGGCGCAAGGGATACCGGCCGACCGCGATCCCGGGTCCGATCAGGAACCCGTCCTTCTCGCGCAGGGTGACGGCACCGTCGACGGCCTCGGGGATCCCGGCCGCGCGAGCGCCGTTCCGGACCGTTTCCGCACCGAGTTTCTTCGCCAGGTCGACGAACGGGCCCGGCGCGTCCCGGCCCATCGCCTGGCGAAGTGTGCATTTGCCGGTCTCGCCGCACTGGTCTCGGAACTTGAAGGTCTCGCCGAGGAAGTCGATCTGCGCGGGCGCCTTCAGCGGTTCGTCCACGTCGACACCCTGTTCGAGTCCGGCGGCGAGGGTGAACGGCTGGAAGGCCGAGCCGGTGCCGTACGGGGTGCCCGCGTAGTCGTGCACGCTCCAGCCGCCACCGTTGTAGGCGCGGATGGCGCCGGTCCCCGGTTCGACGGCGACCAGCGACGCCCGGAAGTGCTCCGGCTGCCCCTGCAGCCGTTCCTTGACCGCCTTCTCGGCTTCGGCCTGGGCGCGCGGATCGATGGTCGTCTCGACCTTCATCGCACCGCCGCGGAGCCGGTCCAGCGGGTAGCCGACTTGCTCCAGCTCGGCCAGGACCTGCTGTTTGATGTGGTACTTCTCGTAGGTGACGCGACCGGCGCGGGTCTCCGACGGCGCCTGGATCGCGTCCTCCGGATAGGTCAGGCCGACCGCCTCGGCCTGGCTGACGTAACCCCGCGCGACCAGCTTGTTCACCACGTAGGACCAACGCTTCATGGCGTGCTCGTGGGTGGAGGCGTACGGGTCGTGCACCGACGGCGACTGGATCATGCCGGCGAGGAAGGCAGCCTCGCTCCAGGTCATCGAGTCGTCGAGTTTGCGGCCGAAGTAGGCGTTCATCGCCGACGCCGGGCCGTAGGTGCCGCGGCCGAACGAGATGATGTTGATGTAGCTCTCGAAGATCTCCTTCTTGGTCTGCTGCTGGGTGATCTTCGTGGCGAGCACCAGTTCGGAGAACTTGCGGGTGAGGGTGGCGTCCTCGTTGCCGGTGGATTTCTTGATGTACTGCTGGGTGATCCCCGAGCCGCCGCCGACGCCGGTCACCAGCGCGCGGCCGAGGCCGGTGAGATCGAAGCCCTCGTTGTCCCAGAAGGTCGGGTCCTCGGTCGCGACGATCGCGTCGCGCAGCTTCGCGGGGACGGCGTCGTAGGGCACGAACAGCCGGTCGCCGCCGGGCGGGATCACCTTGAGCAGTTCGGAACCGTCCGTGTGCTGCAGGATGACGGTCTTGTCGAGCCCGGCGAGCACCTCCTCCGGGCTGCGGACGTCGAGCAGGACGTACGCGATCCCGAACGTGACCACCGGGATGCCGATGAGCAGGCCGAGCGTCCAGGCGGCGATCCGGCGCCACCTGCTCTTCTTCCCTTTCGGCTCGGGGATGGCCGTGGTCTCCGACTCGGGTGCGACTGCCTCATCCGGGTTTTCCACGCCAGGTAAGACGCCCGAACGAGTGAAAAGGTTGTGGGAAAATCACCGGATCGTGCTTCGGACTCCGGCATTTCGTCCTCTGAATGCGGTAGTTGGCATCGCGAACCACCGCACGTCACCCTCAAGCGAGGAAGGCGCGAAGCAGTGAAGCCGTCCCTTCGACGTGCTCCGTCATCGCCCGGCGGGCCGCCTCGGAGTCGCCGGCGAGGATCGCGTCGACGATGGCCTCGTGCTGGGCATTGGAGTGCTCCAGATTCGGCTCCAGCAGCGGGATCATGTCGAGCAGCTGGTTGACCCGCATCCGCGCGTCGGCCATCGCCGTGGTCAGCGAGCCGGACGCGGTGACCTCGGCGATCGCCAGGTGCAGCCGTGAATCCTTACGCCGGTAGTCGCCGACGTCGGCCGCCGCGGCTTCGGCGAGGGTGCTGGTCAGGTGCTGCCGGTCGGCCGGGCTGAGGGAACGTGACGCCGCCATCTCGGCGGCCCCGGTTTCGAGGACGTGCCGCAGGCCGAGCGCGTCTTCCAGGGTGGCGTTGTCGACCTTCCGCCCGTCGGCGGCGGGCGGGTCGGGCAGGACGTCGTTGACGAACGTGCCGCCGTAACGGCCACGCCGCGACTCGACGTAGCCCGCGTCGGACAGCGCTCGGATGGCCTCGCGCAGCGTCACCCGGCTGACCCCGAGCCGCTCGGCGAGCTCACGTTCCGAGGGCAGCCGCTCCCCCGCGCCCACCACCCCGAGCCGGATCGCCTGAAGCAGCCTTTCGACGGTCTCCTCGAAGGCGTTGCCCGCGCGCACCGGGCGGAACAGCGCGTCACCCGCGTTCGCGACCGTGCTCGACTCCACCCTTCGAGTTTAGGCCGCCCGCGATTCGTCCTCTGGATGCGGTACTTGCGTGTGCAAGTACCGCATCCAGAGGACTAAATGCGAGAGGGGGTCAGCACTCGATGACGTTCACGGCGAGACCGCCGCGCGCGGTCTCCTTGTACTTGACGCTCATGTCGGCGCCGGTCTCACGCATCGTCTTGATCGCCTTGTCCAGGGTCACGACGTGCGAACCGTCGCCGCGCATCGCCATCCGCGCGGCGTGGATCGCCTTGGACGCGCCGACGGCGTTGCGTTCGATGCACGGGATCTGCACCAGCCCGCCGACCGGGTCGCAGGTCAGCCCCAGATGGTGTTCGACGCCGATCTCGGCGGCGTTCTCCACCTGCGCGGGCGAGCCGCCGAGGACCTCGGTGAGCCCGGCGGCGGCCATGGCGCTGGCCGAGCCGACCTCGCCCTGACAGCCGACCTCGGCACCCGAGATCGAACCCGTCTGTTTGAGGATCGAGCCGATCGCGCCCGCGGTGAGCATGAACGTCACGATGCCGTCGTCCGACGAGCCCCGGATGAACCGCTGGTAGTAGTGCAGGACAGCCGGGATGATCCCCGCCGCGCCGTTGGTCGGCGCGGTGACGACGCGACCGCCCGCGGCGTTCTCCTCGTTGACCGCCAGCGCGTACAGGCTCACCCAGTCCATCGCGTACAGCGGGTCGCCGACGCCGTCTTCCGCGAGCAGCTTCTCGTGCAACGCCTTCGCGCGGCGCGGCACCTTCAGCCCGCCCGGCAGGACACCCTCGTGCTCGCAGCCGTTGCGCACGCATTCCACCATGACCTGCCAGATCTCCAGCAGACCCTCGCGGACCTCCTCGCGCGTGCGCCAGGAGAGTTCGTTGCGCAGCATGATCTCGCTGACCGGCAGCCCGGTGTCCTCGCAGTGCTTCAGCAGATCCGCGCCGGTGCGGAACGGGAATTCTAGCCGAGTCGAATCCTCGACGACGACAGTGTCGGTCTCGTAGGACTCATCGCGCACGAACCCGCCGCCGACCGAGTAGTAGGTCCGCTCGCGCAGCACCTTCCCGTCGGCGTCGAACGCGCGGAAGATCATCCCGTTCGGATGCGCGGGCAACGACTTCCGCCGGTGCATCGTCAGATCGGTGTCCTCGGTGAACACGATCTCGTGCTCACCGCGCACCTTCAGCAGACAGGATTCCCGGATGTCGGCGATCTTTCCGGGGACCGTGTCGGTGTCGATCTCCTCCGGACGCTCCCCGGACAGCCCGAGCAGCACGGCCTTGTCGCTGCCGTGCCCGAATCCGGTCGCGCCGAGCGAGCCGAAAAGCTCGCTCTGGACCCGGGTCGTGGCCGTCAGGTCACCGTCGGCGGCCAGACCGTCCACAAAGGTCAGCGCGGCGCGCATCGGGCCCACCGTATGGGAGCTGGAGGGGCCTATGCCGATCGAAAACAGGTCGAAGACGCTGATCGCCATTGATCTGCCCTCCTTCCTATCTGGCCAGCAATGAGCTGGCTTCTTGGGCGGCGGGTCCTTCGGCGGCGAGGTGGGCCAGGTTCTCCGACAGTGGCTCGCCGCGGTGGGCCTTCGTCTGCGC
>NZ_JBVJCE010000028.1:161-15964 GCF_055588925.1 Amycolatopsis sp. NPDC041971
AGGAGGAGGCTGATCGGGAGAATCGGAAGTTTGCGTCTCAGGCGGCTGCGTCGCGTGATCAGGCTGCGAGAAAGGCCAAGGAGCAGCAGGAGGAGGCCGATCGGGAGAATCGGAAGTTCGCGTCTCAGGCGGCTGCGTCGCGTGATCAGGCTGCGAGAAAGGCCAAGGAGCAGCAGGAGGAGGCTGATCGGGAGAATCGGAAGTTTGCGTCTCAGGCGGCTGCGTCGCGTGATCAGGCTGCGAGAAAGGCCAAGGAGCAGCAGGAGGAGGCTGATCGGGAGAATCGGAAGTTTGCATCCCAAGCAGCTGCGACACGCGAGCAAACCCGGATCATGCAAAACGAACGCGCCGCGCAAAAGGCCAAGGAACAGCAAGAAGAAGCCGATCGCGAGAACCGGAAATTCGCGTCCCAGGCAGCCGCGACACGCGAGCAAACCCGGATCATGCAAAACGAACGCGCCGCGGGAAAGGCCAGGGCGACGGCTGACGACCTGGCGCGAGGACTCAAGCATGACGGTGGAACCTCCACTTCGGTTCGTGCGTGGGAAACGCGCGCGACACTTGCCGCCGAGGCCGAGCGCGAGGCACAGGATCTCGAAGCCGTTCGTGACAGGGGAAAGGCGCTTCCGCCGCCGGAGATCACTTACCGTGTGTCCTCGAAGGGTGGTAGCAAAGGCGGCGGGATGACTTACACCGAGTCGCCGACCGTCAGCGGTTGGGAATTCAAGACCGGCGACGATGGCGCGGCGGTAGCCGTGGGCACTACCGATGACGGGCGGCGGATCGTTCTCTCGGACAAGGCGCTTTCGC
This sequence comes from Amycolatopsis sp. NPDC041971, assembly GCF_055588925.1. NCBI lineage: Bacteria > Bacillati > Actinomycetota > Actinomycetes > Pseudonocardiales > Pseudonocardiaceae > Amycolatopsis > Amycolatopsis sp. NPDC041971. The sequence continues at coordinate 972 of NZ_JBVJCE010000028.1, forward strand.
CGGCCGCCAACGCCAAGTTCGGGGGAAACTGGTCGAACACGACCGCGCGGGCACCAGGCGGGAAGGTCGTCACGCTGATCAGTCCTCAAGGGCATTTGCAGACCAACATCGAGGACTTGGGCAAGCAATGGGGCGACGTCAGCAAGGATGGCCAGTTTCATCCGGGCGAGCTCGGCCAGGCGGTCGTCGGCACGGCCGCCGTCCTGACGGATGTCTCTGTTGGTCTCGGGCAGGGCAACACGTACGGAGCGGGCAAGGACTGCGCTGAAGGAAAGGGCTGTGGGGACGCGGTCGCCGAGGGACTCAAGACGGCGGTCGCGGTGACTCCGATCGGGAAACTCCCTGGTGCTTTGGCGCAACTGGGCGGGGCTGGTGCTCGCGCGGTCGCACCCGCGGCGACCGAAGCGGTTTCGGCGGCCGCGAGAACGGCGGCAAGCAAGGGAAGCCAGGCGGCCGCGACAGCAGGGCGGACCGTGGCACATCTCCCGCCGGTGGCGGCCACCGCGGGTGCGCTCAAGACCGGTGGTACGGCGCTCGCGCAGGCGCCGGGCGTGCGGCCGGTGGTGAACGCGGTCGCACCCGTGGTGCGGGCGGCTCCGGCGGCGTTGAACGCGGCATTCTCCGCGGCGAACAAGGTGCCTCAGGCGCGCTATGCGATGTATGCGCACAACGTCGACAACGGACGCGACGAGATCAAGCGCATCGATGTCTGCGCGGATGGTGGTGACTGTGGACCCGCGGTCACCGGGGCGGGTTTGCTGGCCTTCGACGGAATCCGGGGGCGCGGTCTCACGAATCTGTACGACCACGGTCCCGGTTGTGTCGAAGGACATGCCGCGGATTGCGGTTTCGCCGCGCTGGACGGGCTCGCCGCCCTTCCCGCCGGCAAGGCGCTCAGGCAGGACTGGAACGCGAATAACTTCCTCAAGGATCCTCGTACGATCGCGGCGCTCGACGACCCCGAAGTCGCCAAGACGATCATCGACCGGATACGCGCCGATCTGCCCCGGCGGCCGGAATTGGCCAGGTTGCTGGAAACACGCGGCAACGAGTCACTGAAGGACGCCGTCCAGCGGGATCCGAAGACGCTGGCCAGCCTGCTGGAGCACCCGAAGTCGCAGGCCATCCTGCGCGACGCGGTCCGCTCCGTGCGCCCCGGCGCGGTCGGTCCGGACCTGCCCAAGCTGGGCAATCCGCGGATCACTCCGGAGGAGTACGCGATCGCGGCCAGCACGAAGGCGACCGTCGGCAAACTCGCGCCAGGCGCGGACGAGCAGCCGATCAACTTCGTCAAATGGGCGAACGATCGTCCGGGACGCGAGCGGTTGTGGGCGGAGACGACCGCGAAGGCGGATCGGGCACTCGCGGAACTGCGCAGCGTGGGCGAACCACTGGCGGCTCGGTTCGGCGGTCAATACCTGTCACGATCCGGCCCGAAGGACCTTCCGCGAGCCGACAAGAAGATTCGACAGGACTACCAGGGCAACGCTTCGAAACTGGTCGATGTCGCGGGTGGAACGGTCGTGGTCAACCGCATCGAAGACGCCTACAAGGCCCTCGACGAGATCGCCAAGCACAAGGCGTTCGACATCGTACGGATCAAGGACCGCATCGCGGCCCCACATCCTGACGGGCCGGGTTACCGGGACATCCTCCTGAGCGTCCGGATGTCGGACCGGCACGTCGCCGAGCTCAAGATCGCGCTCAAGCCGTTCGATGAGGTGAACGCCTTCGAGCATCCGCTTTACGAGCTGCGCCGCAATCTCGGCACGCCGGGAGCGGGCGGTAAGACGGTTCTCACACCGGGCGAACAAGCCCTGTCCGACGAGTTGCTCCGGCGTGGTCGCCTCTTCTACGACGACGCGTTGATCAAGTCCAGGCCGACAGGTCCTGCTGCCCAGGAGAAGGCAAGGCCAGGCGTCGAACCCGCCGTGGTGGCACGCCACCAGGAAACGATCGATGGGTACCGGGCCGCGCAAAAAGTGGGAAAGGGCAAGAACATAGCGGTCGCCGAATACGAGATCGACGGCACGGCAGGTCAGCTGATCGGTGTGAGCGGTGCGCATCACTATCAGGGATCCGCGCCTCTTCCCGCGAACCGGCAGTTCGATCCGACCTTCAAGCAATCGGACTCCGAATGGAAGATTTTGGAGCAACTGGCGGAGAATCTGGATCCGGCCGCTCGTGGTATTATCCGGATAGTCTCGGAACGTCCTGTATGCGACTCTTGTCAGTATGTCGTCAAGCAGTTCGAGGAGCGTTTTCCGAACGTGAAGGTGGTTTTCGGTGACCTTGGGCGAAAGAACTGACAGAGGGGTTGGAGGGGCAGTGGGAACAGTGCGAGAGTTCGCTGATCGGCTGATAGCGCTCGGCGTCGCGACACCGGACACGCTCATCGGGTGCTCGCCGGAGGAGGTCGAAGAGGTGCGATCGGCGCAGGGCGTCGCTCGGCTTCCGGAGCAATACCAGCAGTTTCTCCTGACGATGGGCCGACACGCAGGAAAGCTGCTCGTCGGCAGCTCGGTCTTCTATCCAGAGATCGTCGAACTCGCCGACGAAATGCGTGATCTGGTTCAGGAAAATGGAATAGAAACTCTGGTAAAGCAGGATTCGGTGCTGGCTGGAATGCATCAGGGGTATCAGCTTTATTGGATTGAATCGGGGCCATCGCCAGAGCCGGTTCACTTCTACGTCGAGGGCACCAAAGAGATCAAAGAAACCTGGCCTTCTTGGCTCGACTGCCTGACAACGGAGTTGGATCGACATCTGGAGATCACGCGCAAGCTGAGGCAATGACGGGTGGGATTGGGAGCGGCACAAGCGGGAAAAGATTCGGCCGCTCCACGTCCCGATTCCGTCCTGCCGAAACCTGGGCGGTCCAGGGACAACCGAAGCGCGGACCGTATGGATAGCCGCCGGTTCCCGTAGTTTCGGCGTAGCTGGGCCTCAGCGTCGCAGATGTTCGAGGCTGCAGCAATCCACATGGGACATCACGCGATCGGGACTGGACAATAGCCGCTCCAGTACCGCCAATTCGTCGCAGGTAAGGGTGAGCAGGGCACCGGCGCGGCGCGCTTCACGCCGCGCCGGTGCCCAGTTTCCGGGTCTCTGCAGCGGAGCAACCGTCGGGGGCGTGTAGCTTGCTTGACTGTCTGTGACGGGCCGTGGAAGCGCAAAGGTAAACGGCCGGACTCGGTCGAGTTCCAGGTGGTCAAATTCCGCGGGATCACCTGGGTTGGTGTTTATGTACGGCTGTCTACTTGACAACGACGGGGCGCAGTCCGCCGGATGCGTCGATGTCTTGGCCTGGACCTACGGCGGAGCCGACAAGCAGGCGCCGACTTCTGTCGGCGGTCAGCCTCGCGGCCTGGTCGCCTCGCGGGTGACTGAACGCCGCCGGTGGCAGGATCGATCACCCGGGTAACTGGTCAATAGGAGCTGATCCGCATCGAGACGAAACGGCAGGTGGACGTCATCATCGCGATGTGTGCATAATATGGCGCACCCGGCCTTGTGTCCGCCGTGAGTCTCTTCGTCCTATAGATGCGCATGCTCGTTATAGTGCCTCCTCTGAGTTTCCTTGAAGGCGGAGAAATCGGCAGATGGTTCTCGCTTGTCAGGCCAGAGGAGCCGAGGAACACTCTATAGTTGCTGTTATGCCTGAACTGGAGCGATCGGCGATGCGGGTAGCCGATTCCGACCGCGAGCAAGTGGCGCAGCTGCTTTACAAAGCCATGGGGGTCGGACGGCTCAGCGCCGCCGAGCTGGAAAGCAGACTCGACCTCGTCTACTCGGCGAAGACTTTCGCCGAGCTCGAACCGGCCGTGGCGGATCTCCCTGCCACGTCATCCGTTCATGCGGGACGCCAAGATGGAGGTGTTTCGGGGCCGAGGAGGTCATTCGCGGTCATGTCCGGTGTCACGCGGCTGCTCGACGGGACGGTGCTCGCGGAACACGTCAGCCGAGCCTTCTGGGGTAGCGTCCGCCTTGACCTGCGGCAGGCCGAGTTCGCCGACGGTGTCTGCACGATCAATGCCGTGGCGATCATGGGCGGTATTAAGATCGTGGTCCCCGAGGACGTCGTCGTGGATGTCCGCGGTGTCGGGTTGATGGGCGGTTTCGGCGGCGGGCGGAGGACGACAGAGCGGCAAGCCATGCCAGGTGCACCGGTACTGCGCGTGACCGGGTTCGCCTGGTGGGGCTCGGTGAAGGTGGTCCGCAAGTCCCGAGAGCCCAAACGGAGGAGTCGGCACGAGCACCGTTTGTCGCGCCGGGCACGTCGATGAGCACCGGTTCACGCCGATCGCGGTCAGAAAGTGTATCGGGTTGTGACGGTCCGGCAGATCACGGAATGCCTGGATGAGCGTCTCTCGCTATTGACCATCAGTGCGACGAGGCACGGTCCGGAGCGGCACGGAACACTCCGGGCGATGATCGACTGGAGCCATCAGCCGTGCTCCGGGCCCGGACGGCTGCTTTGGACCCGGGTGTCCGTGTTCTCCGGAGGCTTCGAAGCCGATGCGGTCGCGGCCATATGCTCCGGCGCTAGACTGACAGTCGAACAGACGCTCGAGCTCAGCGACAGCCTGGTCGACAGGTGCTCAGACCTGGTGACCCAGCACGTCAAGGCGGTTTTCGCGGTGAGTCTCGGCTCTCAGCCCGGGCACGCCCGCATTCGATTCTGGCGGGTCGCTGCTCGACGTGTCGTACTTCGTGCCACCGGAGTGGCAGCAGGGACACGGGCAGAACCTGGCGACCCGGTTCGGCTGCACGACACTGGACTGCCTGAGGCAGGTGCCGGTGGCGGATCTGCTGGTCGCGCCGGTCCTGCCTCTGCCGGCCTATGGCAACGCCGTGCTTCCGGAGGATCCCGCAGTCGCCGTGCCCGCCGGACGTTTTCAGCGCGTGCCGTTCTTGACCGGCGTCACCAGGGACGAAGGAACCCTGTTCTCGCCGTCGATGTTCCCCGGACTCACCGAGGCGGGTTACCGGAAGGCGTTGGACAACCATTTCGGTGACAGGGCCGCGGCGGTGGCCGCCGAGTACCCCGTCGCCGCGCACGGCACGGCGGCGCAGGCCATCGGTGCGGTCAGCCTGCTGGGGCAGGTTGGTGACCCCGTTTGAAACGGGGTCATGGGCGTGCCCAGGTACTGAACGGTAGCTGAAGTTCGCCACACCAATTCTCAAAGTGAGGTGGAACGAAATAACCGCCCTACCTCGGCTAAGTTGCCAGGTGGGCGGTGTTTCGTCACTGTGGAGCTAAGGGGACTCGAACCCCTGACCCCCTCACTGCCAGTGAGGTGCGCTACCAGCTGCGCCATAGCCCCGAAGCGGGTTGTTCTCCGCATCTCGTGTGTCCATACATTACACCGCCCGATCGGGCCGTTCGCGCGGGGGTCACTCTGTGCTGCGTCGAGCTGGCGAAGCAGTCTTGACCTGCATCTTCGCAACTTATTTTTAGCCGTGTATCGACTGGGCATGTGCCCGTGGTCACGTTTTCGATCATCGTAACGCCGAGGTCCCTGCCCGCTACGCCGCGTCTCCGCTGGACTCCGCTTCAGCTCGCCCATCAGGTCCTCCGCGTCATTCGGGCAGCGGGCCACGAGGCGTACGGGTTCGGCAGTTACTGCTACTTCAACGTCGATCCGAGCGTGGTGGCGAATCGCGCGATCGAAGGGCCGAACAACCCGAACGTCCGGTTCCGCAGCATGGTCGCCGTCTCCCTCGGCGGGAACAGGACCATCGCGCGGGTCATCAACGACCGCGGCGGACCGGCGAACTCGGGATCGACGGTGGCCAACCTGGTCGCCTATCCCTGATACCCCGGCGCGCACCGGCCTCACCCCGTCGGCGACCTCCCCCGAACGAGTGGCGTGCCGCGCGCGAGCCCTCCGGCGCTCCGATACTCGGGAAATGCCTCTCGTCGGTCTCACCGTCGTCGAACCCCGCCTGGCCTGGCCGCTCGCCGCCCTGCGCGGCGGTTTCGCCATCCTGTTCGGCATCCTCGCGCTGATCTGGCCGGGAGCCACGGTCCTGGCCCTCGCGATCATCTACGGCGTCTACGCGATCATCGACGGCATCGGCGGTCTGATTCAGGCTTTCCGGCCGGGTGACGCCGCTCATCGCGCCGCCTACGGTGTCCTCGGCGCCTTGGGGATCATCGCCGGTGTCCTGGTCCTGATCTGGCCGGGGATCACGGTGCTCGTGCTGGCGCTCCTGGTCGGCTTCTGGGCGATCTTCACCGGCATCGTCGAGATCGTCGCGGCGATCCGGCTGCGCAAGCAGATCGAGGGCGAGGCGTTCCTCGTCGCGGCGGGCGCGCTTTCGCTGATCGCGGGCATCGTGATCGTGTTCAATCCGATCGCGGGGGCCTACGGGATCGCGCTCCTGGTCGGGATCTACGCCCTGCTGTACGGCGTGATGCTGCTCGTCCTGGCCTTTCGCCTGCGTAAACTCACCCGGGCCTGAACGCCTGCCGCGGATGGACCCGTGCCCCGGCGCGACCCAGGCTCGGCGAATCTTCCACCGCGGTCGCGACGGCGAAACGGCGGCCTTCGCGGGCGGCCGCGGTCAGGCCGTGCCCGCGCTCCTCTGCCGCGATGAGCCCGTGGCGTGGCGGATCCGCCGAGGACGACGCGCGCTCAGTGCCGACGCGGAGATCGGCACACCGTTCTCGATGAGCAGCGATAGCCGGAGCCGTGGATCGGCGTGCTCGGCGGCGATGAACGACGTCACGGCGTCGCCGCTTTCGGCCCGCGGCAGGTTCTCCTTGGTGACCCCGGAGATCGTGCGCAGGAATCGCAGCTCCAGCGCCGTGGCGAGGACCACGTGCAGCCCGTCCTCGCGCCACGCGGAAGGTGCCGGGCAGGCCGGCCGCGGTGGCCGCTTCACACGCGATGGGGGCACGGGCGTGGATCACTTCTTAGGCTTCGGTCAGCACGGCCCGAACGTAGTAGGGCTTAGGCTGATCCGGTGAGCCAGCCGATCCTGTTGACCGTCGACGACGATCCCGCCGTGTCCCGTTCGGTCGCCCGTGACCTGCGCAGAAGGTACGGGAAGGACTACCGGATCATCCGGGCCGATTCCGGTGCCGACGCCCTCGAAGCGCTGCGCGAGATCAAGCTGCGCGGCGACGCCGTGGCCGCGATCCTCGCCGACTACCGGATGCCGCAGATGGACGGCATCGTCTTCCTCGAGAAGGCGATGGACCTGTTCCCGCACGCCCGCCGCGCGCTGCTGACCGCCTACGCCGACACCGACGCCGCGATCCAGGCGATCAACGTCGTCGACGTCGACCATTACCTCCTCAAGCCGTGGGATCCGCCGGAGGAGAAGCTCTACCCGGTCATCGACGCGCTGGTGGAGACCTGGCGCGCGGTGGGGGAGCGGCCGGTCGACGAGCTCAAGCTCATCGGCCACCGGTACTCGTCGCCGTCGTTCCATCTGCGCGATTTCCTGGCGCGCAACGCCGTGCCGTACCGCTGGTACTCCGTGGACGACGACGAGGGCCGCCGCATCCTCGACGCGGCGGGCGCGGCGCCGCAGGACATCCCGGTGCTGGTCACGCCGGACGGCACGGTGCTGCGTCAGCCGTCCGGCCCCGAACTCGCCGACGCCGTCGGCCTGTCCACCCGTCCCGCGCAGGAGTTCTACGACCTGATCGTGATCGGCGGCGGGCCCGCCGGGCTCGGGGCGGCCGTGTACGGCGCTTCGGAGGGGCTGCGCACCGTCATCGTCGAGCGCAAGGCGACCGGCGGGCAGGCGGGCACCAGCTCCCGCATCGAGAACTATCTCGGCTTCCCGGACGGCGTCTCCGGCGCGCAGCTCACCGACCGCGCGCGGCGGCAGGCGCTCAAGTTCGGCGCCGAGGTGCTCACCGCCCGCGACGTCGTCGGCCTCGAAGCGCGCGGTTCGGCGCGCGTGGTCACGTTCGGCGACGGGACCGAGATCGTCGCGCATTCCGTGGTGCTGGCCAGCGGCGTGACCTATCGGGCGCTGGAGGCGCCCGGGGTCGCCGAGCTCGCCGGCCGCGGTGTCTACTACGGCTCCGCCGCCACCGAAGCGCCCGAGTGCAAGGGCGAGCACGTCTACATCGTCGGCGGCGCGAACTCGGCGGGCCAGGCGGCGGTGTTCTTCTCCAAGCACGCCGCCGACGTCACCATCCTCGTCCGCGGTCAGTCGCTCGAAGCGTCGATGTCGCACTACCTGATCGAGCAGCTCGCCGGGATCGAGAACATCCATGTCCGCACCCGGACCACCGTGGTCGAGGCGCACGGCGACGATCACCTCGAACGGCTGACCCTGTGCGAGAACGGCTCCACCACCGAGACCGTGCCCACCGGTCACCTCTTCATCTTCATCGGCGCGGCGCCGCGCACCGACTGGCTCGGCACGGAGATCCAGCGCGACGACCACGGCTTCGTGCGGACCGGCCCCGATCTGCTCACCGACGGCGGTCCGCCGCCGGGTTGGCCGCTGGACCGCGACCCGCACTACCTGGAATCGTCCATTCCCGGCGTGTTCGTGGCGGGCGACGTGCGGGCGGCGTCGGTGAAGCGGGTCGCGTCGGCCGTGGGTGAAGGCGCCATGGCGGTCACCCTGGTTCACCGTTACCTGGAGGAACAGTGAGCGTTCTGCCAAGGGAGGAACTGCGCGGGCTCTTCCTCTTCGAGCATCTCAGCGACGAACAGCTGGACTGGATCGACGAGCACGCCGCGCTGGAGCAGTATCGCGGCGGCACCACGGTCATGCGCGAGGGTGAGCCTGCCACCTGCTTCTACCTGCTGCTGTCGGGCGCGTTGCGGATGACGCGGCTCGTCGGCGGCACCGAGGTCGAGACGATCCGGTCCGATCAACGCGGCGCCTACTGCGGTGCGACGCAGTTCTTCGTGCACCAGGAGACAGAACACACCTACGGCGCTTCGGTGCACGCGGTCAGCGACCTCACCTTCCTGACCTTGCCCGCGGCCGAGTTCGCCACCGAATTCCGCCGCTGGTTCCCGATGGCGACGCATCTGCTGGAGGGCATGTACCTCGGCTGGCGCAACAGCGACACCGTGATCGGTTCGCGGCGGCGGCTGCTGGCGCTGGGCGAGCTTTCCGCCGGGTTGACCCACGAACTCAACAACCCGGCCGCCGCGGCGGTCCGCGCGACGGCGTCGCTGCGGGAGCGGGTCGCCGGGATGCGGCACAAACTCGCGATGCTGGCGAAGAAGAACGTCGACCCGGCGCTGCTGGAGCAGCTGCTCGAGATCCAGGAACAGCTGGTCGAACAGGTCGCCTCGGCGCCGAAGCTGTCCGCGATACAGCAGGCCGACCGCGAAGACGAGATCGGCGACTGGTTCGACGGCCACGGCATCGACCAGGGCTGGGACCTCGCCGACATCTACGTCCGCGCCGGGCTGACCGTGCCCGATCTCGATCGCCTGCTGGAATCGGTGGGGGAGACCTTCCTCGACGGCGCCGTCCGCTGGCTGGCGTACGCGCTCGAGACCGAGATGCTGATGGGCGAGATCGAGGATTCGACCACCCGCGTCTCGGTGCTGGTCGGCAAGGCCAAGCAGTACTCCCAGATGGATCGCGCGCCACACCAGTGGATCGACGTCCACGAAGGACTCGACTCCACCCTCGTCATGCTCGCCGGGAAGATCGGGCCGGGGATCCAGGTCGTGAAGGAGTACGACCACGCGGTGCCGAGGATCCCGGCGTACGCGGGTGAGCTGAACCAAGTGTGGACGAACATCATCGACAACGCGCTCGGCGCCATGGGGTCCGAGGGCACGCTGACCCTGCGGACGTCCCGGGTGAACGATCACGTGCACGTCGAGATCGGCGACACCGGGCCCGGGATCCCGGCGGAGGTGCGGCAGCGGATCTTCGAGCCGTTCTTCACCACGAAGCCGGTGGGGCAGGGCACCGGGCTCGGCCTGGACATCTCCTGGCGCATCGTCGTCGAACGGCATCAGGGCGACCTTCGGGTCGATTCGGCGCCGGGCGACACGCGGTTCACCGTGTGCCTGCCGGTCTCGGAGCAGTCCGTGATCTGATTTTCCCTCTACCCCAACGCTTCGCCAGCAACTGACGACTTCTTTCGTTCATCGATCGTTCATTGCGAAATGGCTCACCCGCGCGTCAAAAGAGTCGAACGGGCTGAAAGATCGAGCTGGTGAACGAGGGGGGTGGGCCGGTGAAACGCCGTCTGTCGATCGGCCTGGCAGTGGTGCTGCTGCTGGCCGTGGTCGCCGTGATCGTCTGGGGCCGCGGCGGTGATGACAACACCGCGCAGGGTACGGATCTGGCCACGGTGCGCGGGGTCATCGGTTCGGAGAAGCTGGCTTTCTTCTCCGACAAGCGAGTGGTGGACGCGTTCGCCAAGCACGGCTTGAAGGTCGAGGTCGACACCGCCGGTTCGCGGCAGATCGCGAGTATGGACCTCGGGAAGTACGAGTTCGCGTTCCCGTCCTCGTCGCCCGCCGCGCAGCGGATCCAGCGCGACCACAAGGTGACCGGCGTGCACACGCCGTTCCAGTCGCCGATGGCGGTCGCGACCTTCGAGCCGATCGTGAACCTCTTGAGCGCCAACGAGATCGTGCGCAAGGGCGCCGGGGACTACCAGGTGCTCGACATCGCGAAGTACCTCGAACTCACGCAGCGGGGCACGCGCTGGGACCAGCTTCCCGGCAATACCGTCTTTCCGGCTCGCAAGAACGTGCTGGTCACGACCACGGACCCGCGCGAATCGAACTCGGCGGCGATGTACCTGTCGATCGTTTCCTTCGTCGCCAACGGCAACAACGTGGTGAGCACGCCGGAAGCCGAGGCGAAGGTGCTGCCCGGTGTGTCGAAGCTGTTCATCGATCAGGGCTACACGCAGAACAGCACCGAAGGACCGTTCGAGGACTACCTCGCGGCGGGTATGGGCAAGACGCCGCTGGCGCTGATCTACGAATCGCAGTTTGTCGACAGGCTGGTCCGCGCGGACGGCTCGATCCGGCCGGACATGCGCCTGCTCTACATGGCGCCGACGGTGTACTCCAAGCACACGCTGGTCCCGTTGAAGCCGAACGGCGACCAGGTGGGCAGGCTGCTGGCGACCGACCCGGAACTGGGGAAACTCGCCGCCACCTTCGGTTTCCGCACCGGGGACCCGCGGTTGTTCGCCGACGTCGTCGCCGCGGCCAAGGCGCCGGTGCCCGCGGATCTGGTGGACGCCGTCGAGCCGCCGTCGTTCGAAACGCTGGAGCGCCTGCTCGACGCCGTGAAGAAACAGTACTGATGGAAGATTTCACGCTCACTCCACCCGAACCGGTGGAGGCGATCCCGGCCGAGCGGGCCGCGGGCCTGGTCACGCTCGCGCCGGAGGTCCACGCCGAGGTCGCGAAGCGCGCCGAGGGCTTCGCGCGGCGCCTCGAAGCGCTCGACGTCCGATCCCCGGAGTTCACCCGTGTCCTGGACGAACTGCTCGCGGTCGGCGAGTCCGACATGCGGGCGGCGGCGACCGTCGCGGGCGCGCTGCTGGACCGCTCGACGCGGGCGCTGGCGGAAATCGGGTCACCACAACAGCAGGCGACGGTCAGCCTGGCAGGCCTCCGGCGAGCCGTGGCGGAGATCGACCCGGCGAAACTGCCGCTCACCGGCCGCAAACTGATGGGGCTGATCCCGGTCGCCGGCAGCGCGAAGAAAGCGCTCGACCGCTACCGCGCGGCCAACGAGCCGGTGAACGCGCTGGTACTGGACTTGCGGGCGCGGCAGGACGTCCTGCGGCGGGAAAACGCCGCGCTCAAAGGCGAGCGCGAGCGGCTGTGGGTGACGCTCGGCAAGCTGTCGGAAGCGGCCGCGTTCGCCGAGGCCGTCGACACCGCCGTCGAACGCCAGGCCGGGATCTTCGACTTCACCGATCCCGCGCGAGCCAGGTCGCTGCGGGCCGACGCACTGCATCCGATCCGGCAGCGGCACCAGGATCTGCTGACCCAGCTCGCGGTGAGCGCACAGGGCTATCTGGCGCTGGATCTGGTGCGGCGCAACAACGACGAGCTGATCCGGGGGATCGAGCGGGCGGTGTCGACGACGGTCGCGGCGCTGCGGGTCGCGCTGCTGGTGAGCGGCGCGCTCGCCGGGCAGCGCGACGTCCTCGACGAGGTACAGGCCGTGCAGGCCACGACCGACGGGCTGCTCAGGGCCAACGCCGAACTGCTGGAATTGCGCGGCGCCGAGATCCAGCGTGCGGGCAGTGATCCGGCGGTGGCGGTGGCGACGATCCGCGAGTCGTTCGAGCGGATCTACCGGAGCATCGACGCGATCGACGAGTTCAAGGCGGGGGCCGTCTCGACGATGGCGGCGACCGTGGAGGCGCTGTCCGGCGAGATCCGGCGAGCCGAAGACCATCTGCGCCGCTCTCACGAGACGGCGACGGCCGAGGGGGCATCGTGAAACGCTGGACGGTCTTGGCGCTCAGCGCGATTTGCGCGCTGTCACTGGTTTCCTGCGATTCGAGCGAAGGCGGGACGAGTGGCCTGGGGGAGGCCGAACCGGGCATCTTGAGGGTGCTCGCGGGCAGTGAGCTGGCGGATATGCGGCCGTTGCTGGAGCAGGAGGCGGCGGCGACCGGGGTCAAGGTGAAATTCCAGTTCACCGGGACGCTGGAGGGCACCGAGTCGCTCGCCAACGGGAAGGCGGACGGCCAGTACGACGCCGTCTGGTTCTCGTCGAACCGGTACCCCGCGGCGGTTCCGGAGGCCGCGAAACAGCTGGGTGAGCAGGTGAAGATCATGAGTTCGCCGGTGGTGCTCGGCCTGTCCGCGTCGGCGGCGCGGCGGCTCGGCTGGACCGGGCGGCCAGTGGGCTGGGGCGAGATCGCCGAGCAGGCCGGGAAGAAGGCCTTCACCTATGGTATGACCGATCCGTCGGCGTCGAACTCCGGCTTCTCCGCGCTCGTCGGCGTCGCGTCGGCGCTCGCGGGCGCGGGCAACGCCGTCGACGCGCGGCAGATCGCCACCGTCACCCCGAAACTGACCGAGTTCTTCAGCGCGCAGGCGATGTCCGCGGGCTCGTCGGGGTGGCTTTCCGAGGCCTACCAACGGCGGGCCAGTGGTCAGGATCCCGGCAAGAAGGTCGACGGCCTGGTCAACTACGAGTCCGTCCTCCTGTCGATGAACGCGACCGGAAAGCTCCCCGAACCGCTGACGCTGGTGTATCCCTCCGACGGCGTCGTCACCGCCGATTACCCGCTGACCCTGTTGCAGAGTGCGAATCCCGACGCGCGGGACGCGCACCGCAAACTGGCCGAACGGCTGCGCACGCCGGACACGCAGCGCAAGATCATGGAGACCACGCAGCGCCGCCCCGTCGTGCCCGGTGTCCAGCTCGGGCGGCAGTTCGCGCAGAAGGACCTTGTCGAGCTGCCGTTCCCCGCGACCCAGCAAGCGGTCGACGCGTTGCTGGGTGCCTACTTCGACAAGATCCGGCGTCCGTCGCGCACGCTCTACGTGCTCGACACCTCCGGTTCCATGTCGGGTGACCGGATCGAGTCGCTGCGCACCGCGCTGACCGGGCTGACCGGCGCCGACGGCTCGCTGACCGGCCGGTATCGCCGGTTCCGCAGCCGCGAAGAGGTCACGATGCTGCCGTTCGACACCGTGCCCGGCAAACCGGAGACCTTCGCCGTCCCGGAAGGCGATCCACAGCCCACGTTGGACAAGATCAAGCGATTCGCCGAGGGCCTCGACGCGAACGGCGGTACGGCGATCTACGACAGCCTCCAGCGCGCGTACGACATCATGGGTCCGTTGGTCACCCGCGATCCCGATCGGTTCACCTCGATCGTGCTGATGACCGACGGGCAGAACGCGAACGGCGCCACGTTCTCGGATTTCCAGCAGAGGTTCCCGTCGTTGCCGGAAGCGATGCGGCAGATCCCGGTGTTCACCGTGATCTTCGGCGAAGGAAATTCCGCCGAACTCGGCGAGGTCGCGAAACGTACCGGCGGCAACGTGTTCGACGCGCGCGGCGACGTCCTGCCCAAGGTGTTCCAGGAAATCCGCGGGTACCAGTGATCCGGTACCTCGGTTCCACGAAGAACCTCGCCGGCTGCGTCGGTGGGCTGATCGGGCTCGCGCTGTACCTGACCGGCGTCGTCGCCGCGCTGTGGCCGGTGGTGGTCGCCGGGCTGTACGCGGTGTTCGCCCTGCTGGCGCCATCCGAACGGGTCCGGCTGGTCTCGCCTGCCGCCGTGGCCGAGGCTGGTCAACTGCGCGCGGACCTCGGCTCGTTGGTGGGCAAGGTGACCGCGCGGGCGCAACGGATGCCGAAGTCCTCTGTGGACGGTGTCCGGCGGATCGCCGAGGTGCTCGACGACCTGCTTTCGCGACCGGAGCGATGGTCGGCCAACCCGGACGTCCAGCACGCCGTCACCCGGCTGGCACGGACGGATCTGCCGCTTTCCGTGGAGAGCTATCTCAACCTGCCGTGGTGGTTCGCCGCCAAACGGCGCGCGAGCGGTGAGCCGAGCGCGTCCGACGAACTCCTGGCACAACTGGAGCTGTTGGAAACCGAAGCGCATCGCATCGCGGAACGGTTCTACGCAGGCGACGTCCACCAGCAGGCAGACCACACGCGATATCTGCGCGAGCGAGGCGAATCGGCCTAGGCGTCCGATCATCGGCAAACGAACCAAATCTGCCGGCCGTTCTGCGTGGGCGAGCCCGTTTACCGGTGGTGGACTGCGTGACGGCCGATCCGGTCGTGGTCGGTTTCCGTCTTCGGAGAGGGAGTTCAGACGTGCGCAAGTACGGACATCGGGCGGCCGCTGTGGTGGTGTGCCTCGCCGGCGGTACCCCGGCGATGCCGTGCCCGTGGTGCGCGTCGCGCGGGGACCGCTCTACAGCTGGACAAGTGGTCCGGGGGGGGGGGGGGGGGGGGGGGGGGGGGGGGGAGGGGGGGGGGGGGGGGGGGGGGGGGGGGCGGGACTGAGCGAATACGAGACAGCACACAACCCA
>NZ_JBVJCE010000028.1:15974-31588 GCF_055588925.1 Amycolatopsis sp. NPDC041971
CTTGTGGGTGGGGTTGTGGGGGGTCGAGTTTTTTGCTCCCCCCCCCCCCCCCCCCCTCCCCCCCCTCCCCCCCCCCCCCCCCCCCCCCCCCCCCCCCCCCCCCCCCCCTCGGCAGGGTCAGGGTGGTCACCGCCGTCGTCACCCAGCCCAGCAGATCGCCGAGCGGGATGGTGGACAGCCTTTCCGGCCATTCCTCCGCCAGCGCGTGCAGGACGAGGTGACCGTCGTGCGCCTCGACGGCGGTGAGCCGGACCCCTTGCGGGAGTTCGGGAAGGGGTAGCACGATCGGCTTGAGGCGGGACGGCGGGCCGAACCGGCGGCGTCCGATGTGGACGGCCATCGGCCGGAGGACCACCTCGCCGCTCTCCACAGTGGACTCCAAGGCGAGATGCCCCCAGTGGGGCCGCTTTTCCCAACGGACGTGGAAATGCCCGTCGTCGCCGGGGGTCACGATGATGCCCGGCCGAGCTTCGGCCACGCGCGCCTGCAGTACTTCGGGCGAAACCCGGATCGCCATCCGTACCTGTTCGGGGATGGCGGCCGGGGACGGGAGCGAGCGGAGACGGACGTTCGACGCCAGCACGGTGATGCGTTCGAGCGGCGTCTCCGGCCAGTCGACGTCGTCGGCGATGATGCGGACGTCGCCGATCCGGCCGGTGGCGGCCAGGCTGAGGCTGTCGGCCTGGTAGTCGAGCGCGGTCAGCGTGAGGCCGACGTCGTGCCCGTCCACCCTGGCCGTCAGCCGCCGCCCGACCAGCTGTTCGGTTACGGTCTTCAGCACCGCGGCCGGGGTCACGGGCACGTTCGGCAACAGCGCCCGCCCGGCGGCGGCCAGGCCGAACAGCTCGGGAAGCGGGTTCAGGTCGAACCATCTGCCGTCGCTCATCCGACCAGTGTCGCCGAACGGGACGCCGATCGCCGCCGCAGGGGGTCAGCGGGCCGCGAAACGGGCGATGACACCCGCCAGGATCACCCAGAACGCCGCGGCCAGGCCGTAGTCGAGAATGACCGCGAGATTCGGGTCACTCACCGGGAAAAGGCCAGGCCAGAACAACGCCAGCGGTTTGGCCAGCGCCTGGATGAAGATGAAGAAGCCGTTGCCCGCGTTGGCTCCTGCGAGCACCATCACCATGTACAGCAGCTCGATGAAAGCGAACACCGCACCGATGCCGGTGATGACCCGCACGGCGGTGTTGCTCCTACTGGTGGTTCGCCATCTGGACATGCCGGAAAAGTTCCCGGATTCCGTCGTGACAAACGCTTCAGCAGCCAAATTGCGCCGATTGGCCGTACCGCGGCCACTGCCCGGAGGTGATCCGTGACGAAGCGCTCGCAAAGTGATATCGATTATCATTACCATCATGATGGTGAGTGACTGGAACGACGGGTGGGAACGCCTGATGGCGAGATATCAGCCAGGGCGCGCGCAAGCGATCGACCGGATGATCGAACTGGTCGCGACGCGGTGCGAAGGTCCGGCGCCGCGGGTGCTGGACGTGGGAGGCGGCACGGGCACCCTCTGCTCCCGCCTGCTCGAACGCGTGCCTGGGGCGGAGGTCACCTTGGTCGATCTCGACCCGGTGCTGCTGACGATCGCCGGCTCGTCCCTGCCGCCCTCGGTGCGGGTGGTCAGGGCCGATCTACGGGAGCCGGACTGGGCCGCCCTGCTGCCGGATACCGGTTACGACGCCGTTCTGGCGGTCATGGCGTTGCACTATCTGCCGCCCGGCCGGTTGACCGAGCTGTACGCCGAACTCGGCGCGCTCGTGCGGGCGGGCGGATTCGTGGCCAACGTGGACGACATGCCGGACGGCGAGGTGATGGCGTCCACGGTCGAGGACGGTGAAGACCTCTGGGGCACTTGGTGGAGCCAGGTCGCGGAGGACCCGGTACTCGGCCCGGCGGTGGCCGAAAGGGCCCGGCTGTTCGGCGATTCGCCTTCGGCCGAATGGCATCCGCCTGCCGCGTGGCACCTGCGGGCGCTGGAGGCCGGGCAGGTCGGTGAGGCGGCCGTGGCTTGGCGGAACGGTGCTCAGGCCGCCGTGGTGGCCTGCAAGCCCCGGTGAACGGCGCTGTGCCTCCCGTAGTGAAACTTGTCCGCGGACCCGTGCGACGCGTGCGGGCCCGTTCTGACAGCGATTTCCGGGTTCGCCGACTGCGCGGTCAGCCGTCCAGGGGTGCGCCGCGCCACTGCCAGCCGGCGCGCGAGGGGCGGCCGGGAAGGTCCACCCGGTCCGTCGCCCACAGCAACGCCGTCCAGGGATCGACGTCGGCGGCGTCCACCTCCGGGAACATCCGCGCGAGTACTCGCGAACAGACGTCGCGTGGTGGGTCGAGGGTGACGTCGAGACCCCTGGCCAGGTCCTCGCCGTGGACCAGGGCCTCGATACAGCCCATTCCGGTGAAGCCCTCGAGGTCGGCACGGCCGCTCGGGTGGTACGCGCGGACGTCCGGGTCCGTCGTGCGGAGCGTGGCGCCCAGGATGCCGCCGCCGACCGTGACGAACTCCAGCAGTTCCGACGGCGTCGCTGCCCGGTCGGCGACGGATTCGAAGCAGACGAAACGCGGCGTCGACGGCCGGGTGATCAGCAGTCCCGCGTAGGAGATGAGGCAGTCGCCGAGATGCTCGGCCGTACGCCAGGCGTTCAGTTCGCCGGTGCCCGGCGCCGACGACCAATCACGGCCCGACGCCGGACGCAGTCCACTGACCACACTCGCCAGTGCCGCGTCGAGGTCGTCGGGCGTGATCGTCATCGTGGCATCAGCTCAAAGGTGTCGGAAACGCGATCGGACCACGGCGGCCGTTCTTCCCGACCGCGCGCACACCGAAGAACACGTTGTCCTTCGACAGATCCACTTCAGCCTCGGTCGCGTCGCCGACCTTGATCGCGTGCGTCCAGTCGGCCGCCGTCGTCTCCCGCCACACGACCTCGTAACCGGCGAGATCCGGATCTGTTCCGCGCCGCCACACCAGATCCGTGTCGTTCGTCAGCCGGTTCGTCCGGATCCGGACGTCTTCGGGGGTGCCCGGCGCGGTCGCCAGCGACCACATCGTCGCGGCGTTGACCCGCGCGACCCTGGCGATGAACGGGAAGTCGCAGAACTCCGGCAGATCGCCGAACCGCTTGCCGTTCTCCACCCGGACGTCCTGGTGCTGGTGCGCGTAGTCCTCGTGCGGTTCGGTGAACCGCGCGGCCGGATATCCCTGCTCCAGGAACGGGATGTGGTCGCCACCCCGCAGGTAGCGGTCGCGCCGGTGGATCACCCGCACGGCCATGCCGGTCGCGTCGTTCTCCGCGACCGAGCGCACGAACCGGGCCAGCTGACGGGACGGCGAGTCGTTCTCACCGCCGACCGCGCGCCGGATGTCAGCCTGCGCCGGGGTTTCCGACGTCGGCACACCTTCGGCGAACAACCGGATCGTGCGCGGGTCCCTCGTGCCGTCGTCCGCCCGGCTCGAGCCGACGATGTCGTTGGTGAACATCGCCTGCACGTTCGTGCCCGCCGACTTGTACAGCGTGGCCATGTGCCGCGCGCCGAACAACCCCTGTTCCTCACCCGCGACCGCCGCGAAGACGATGGTCGCGGCCGGACGGCGGGTGGCGAGCACCCGGGCGAGCTCCATCGCGACGGCCACCCCGGAGGCGTCGTCGTCGGCGCCCGGCGCGTCCTTCGTCGCGTCGAGCGGATCGGAACACCGCGAGTCGTAATGGCCCGACACGACGTAGACCCGCTCGGGACTGGTGGAGCCGCGCAACGTGGCGACGACGTTGGTGATCGTGGTGGCGACCGGGATCCTGGGCGGAGCGGGCTGTTGCAGGTACGACTGCAACTCGACCTTCATCCGGCCACCCGATCGTTCCGCGGATTTGCGCATCTCCGCGAAGATCCAGTCGCGGGCGGCGCCGATGCCGCGGACAGGATCGGTCTGCGAGGACAACGTGTGCCGCGTCCCGAAGGCCGCGAGCCTGCGTACGGTGGCCTCGATCCGGTGTTCGTCGATTTCCCGCAGGATCGCCCGGAGTTCGGCGTCGGGTCGTTGCGGGGTAAGACGTTCGCCGGGGCCACGTTCGCCGGTGAGCTGATCGCCTGGCTTTCCGGCCTCGGGGTCGGCGGTTGGTGAGAGGGCGGTTGTTGATGACAGTGCCGTTGATGACAGTGCCGTTGACGACAGTGCCGTTGATGAGAGAGCAGCCGCCGAGAGCGCGGCCGACGTGGACAGGAATACTCGTCTGGACCTTTCCTCAGCCATTCACCGTTCCTACGCGCCTTGTGATCGGGCGTCTACCCGCGAAAAGGATGAGCGCGGTGGGTGGGAGATGGGAGAGGATCACCGGGTGATCTTCGGGAGAAAGAAATCCGTGGCCGAGGCACTCCAGGAAACGATGGAGAGCCGGGGGCGCCGTGCGGGCGTGCTCGTGGATGCGCTCGTGCGCGTCGACAAGTCCGGCGATGCCGCTGAACTCGCGGCGGCCTTCAAGATGATCACTGAGACACCGGCACTCGTCGCGACTCTCGACGAGTACTGGCGGTACAGGCGGTACGGGCGGGCTCTGGATGAAGTCGCTCCGCAACTCAGGGCGAGGAAGGCAGGACTGCTGACAACCGTGATCGCGGCTTCGCATCACGACGGTCGGGTCCGGGAACTGGCGGTCACGAGACTGCTGGCGAAACCGCGCCCGGAGACACTTCCGTTCCTGCTGTTGCGCATGACGGACTGGGCGTCTCCGGTCCGCGACGTCGCCCGCGCGGGTGTCATCGGGTTGCTGCACGATGATCCGGCGCCCTACCTGCGGCCGGCTGCCGAGATGATGCTTCACCTGGGACGCCGTCGCCGCGGCGGCTTCGGCGTGCGACAGCTGTACGCGGCCGCATACGACGCCCCCGTGACAGTGCTCGAGCAGCTGATGTGCTCGCCGAACTTCGCCGTGCAGAAGTTCGCGTTCGAGGTCCGAACCCGGCGTGACGATCTCAAACTCGACGAGCTGAGCAGGCTCGCTCTGACGAATTCCGACAAGAGCATCCGCGCACGAGCAGGTGAGGCGGTCGCTCGCGAGGCCGTCTGGACCGGTCGCGTGGACGTCCTGCGCAAGCTGGCCGCTTGCCGCCACGGCGAGGTACGGATCAGCGCACTGACCGGACTTGCGCGCCTCGGCCACTGGGAGGAAATCGCCGGCCTGCTGGACGACCGTTCCACGCTGATCCGCGCGCTCGCACGAGATGCCGCCCGGCGTACGGGTGTCGACGCTGTCGTTTGGTATCGGTCCGCTGTTTCCGGTGCGAACCCGTCCCTGGGGGCCATCGCGGGACTTGCGGAGTCGGGGCGGGCAGAGGACGGACAGCTGCTGCATCCGTTGCTGAGGCACCCCGTGGCCAGGGTGCGAGCTCAAGCCGTTGGGGCGCTGCGGATTCTGGATGCCGTTCCGGTCGAGACGGTGCGGTCGATGGTCGAGGATTCTTCGCGACGGGTGGTCAGGGCGGCTTTGAAGGCATTGAGGACACGGGCCTGAGTTTCGTTGCCGTCGTGTGTCGGTATCGAGCCTCTGCGACCATCCGTTCTCGTGCTCAGGCCTGAGGTTCATCGTCGTCCTCGGGACCTGTGCGTGGTTCGTGGAACGGCTCTGGTGCTGTCTCGTAGGTATGGCCGCTCGGCGTGGTGATGATCATGCCGCCGTCGCCGGTGGGCACGGCCGACCACCCGGGCTCCTCGCGAAGCAGGTTGTGGTTTTTGCAGTGACTGTGGCAGTTGTGCTGGTTGGTCTTGCCATCGCGAGCCCAAGAGGTGATGTGGTCGATCTCGGAGAACTCGGCCGGAAGATGACAGCCAGGTTGCGTGCACTCGCGATCTCGCGCCTTGATCAACCGTGCCAGGGACGCCGGTGACCGGTATCTGTCGGCGCCGGCTTCGAGCAGTTGGCCTGTGGCGGAGTCGGTGATCAGCCGCGACCAGGTCGAGTCGGGGTCAGAGGCGATCTCTCGGACCAGCCAATCGGGGATGGGCCCGTGCCCGGCGAGGGTCGCGGGGTCGTCGCGCGCGCCGACGAGTGTCAAGAAATCGACATAGACATGGATGTGCGCACGCGGCTTGCCGTATCCGTCCTCGGCGAGCAGTCGTTCGGCGAAGATATCGGCGCGATGCTGGTCGAGGGTCCGGGACTTGTCCTTGTTCCGCCGGGCCCGCGCGGCTCGGCTCATTGAAGCGTAGATGGAACTGGCGACTTCGGTGGGGAGATGGCCGGTGAGCGTGGACATGGTCTCGTCGTTTTGTTCCAACGAGATATGCCGCAACGCGCGTTTCTTGGCGGCTCGTTCGCGATAGCCGTCGGGATCGAACTTCTGCACGGCGTGACTCACCGAGCGCCGGATCGCGCCGGGATCACGATCGGCGAGGCGTTCGGTCAGCCAGGCGTCGACCTGTGCGGCCACTTCGTCCGACACTTCCCGTGTCAGCTGCATGACCTTGGAAGCCTTGTACAGGTCGATATCGCCACGCTCCAACGCCGCCAGCGTGTTCGGCAGGCGGGCGACCAGGGCGCAGGAGGTCTCGACGAGCAGGAAAGCGTGATTGCGGGTGACCGAGAAGCGCAAGGCGACCTCCTCGGTCACCGATCTTCGCGAACCACCGAAAGTGGCGAAGTCGGCTAACGCTCGTACCTGACGACCCTGTGTCCGGCGAAGCGAAAGCTCTTCGTCGAACGCGGTGCCAAGAAAGCGAGCGGCTTTCGTATTATAAGGAAGAGTTGTGGTCATGGCCATGATCATACTCGAACTCACGTTCGAACGCGAGCAAAGGTGTGATCGGATTTACGCGGAGAGTGAACGGCGGCTTTCGCTCATGCCGAACGCGACCGACAGCCCGGCTGCCTGCTTGAATGGACGAGTGAGCGAGGACTACCCGAGACTGCTGGAAGACCGAGAAGTGCTGGTGGCGCGAGCCGCTCAGCGACGACAAGCGCGGCTGCGGGGCTGGCTTGACGGCTACGACGGGCCACGACCGCTCTATCGGATCGAACTTTTCCTCGACCATGACCGGTATACGGCCACCGCCATGGACATGTTCGAGGCACTCGTCCGGCTGCGTCGTCAGCTGGAACCCGGAGGCTGGGCGATCGCCGTGCAAGGGGCCCGCCGCGATACTTATCCGAGCGGGATGTGCAGGGATATGGGCGGCGGTATGCGAATTTACGTAATGGGGGCCGGCCACAAGACTTCGTCAGCCGACCTCGTCGATACGCTGGCCGATGCGAAACTCGATCAGATCGTGACCGTTGCGGAACAGGAGACCTGGCACGCCGAATGGTGGGAGGCGGCCACGGGTCGCCGGATCTGAGCGCGCGCGGCCTGCTGCCGAAAAGCTCAGGCGGACCGATCCGGCGTTCGCCTGTCGAGTGTCGAAAGCACTATGAACCCGGGGAACATGGCCTGGGCGGACGTCACGAGGTCAGGGGCGAAGACGGTGTCTTCTCTGGAATCTGACGCGGAGGTGGCGATCCGTGCCGCCCGGCAGCAGCGCGACACGAACGGGCGCCGGAAGTCCCTGGAACAGTCGAGACGCTGTGAGTGGGTTCAGCCCTCGCCCGCGGGAAGCAATTCCCGCAGCATGGTCAGCAGTTCCCGCCGGTCCCCGGCCCCGAGTTTCCCCCGGATCCGGGCCATGTGGTGCTCCACGGTCTTCCCCGAGATGAACAGTTTGCTCCCGGCCTGTTTGTACGTCAGCCCGTCGACGACCAGCCGGGCGACCTCCATTTCCCGTTCGCTCAACGTGCTCAGCCCGGTGGCTGTGGCGGGTTCCGGAGCGCGCCCTTGGAACTGGCGGGCCGCTTCGAGCAGCTGGACCATCGCCTTGCGGTCCGAAGTCCGGATCGCCGCTTGGCCTGCCAAGCGGGAAGCGTCCCAGCATAGGCCGAGTTCGTGCAGTTCCGAGGAGGACGCGGTGATCTCTTCGGGGTCGAAGGTCCCGGTCAACACCGCGAGCCAACCGGTCGCGGCGGCGGCGAGTGCGGCCGGATAGCGTCCGCAGCGCGCGAAATCGTTGAGTGCGGCCAGATGTTCCGCGGCCGACGAGTGGTTCTCGACGGTGATGGCGGCGTGCAGTTCGTGCCAGCGCAAGGTGGCTGTCCACAGTGGAGGGTTACCGAGCGCGTCGAGTACGGCGTGCGCTCGCTCGAGTTGCCCGGCCAGTTTGGCGCTCGCGCCGCCCCGTGCGGCCGCGATCGCGAGTTCTCCCAGCGGCAGCAGCGAATACAGGTCCGGCTGCAGTCGCATCGAAGCCTGATACGCCCGGTCCCATGACCGTTGCAGGCCGGGAAGATCACTTGCCCGCCGCGCCAGGCCCAGTTGCAGGGTGGCGGCGAAAAGTTCGTCGCGTGCTTCGAGACCGTCCGGCGGCATCAAGGCCTCGGACGCCGTTTTGAGGTCACCCGCGGTCATCGCGACCCAGCCGAGCAGCAGCCGATGCCGTTTCGCGAGCAGGTCGCCGCCGATCCGCCCGCTCACCGCGCGGCTCAACACCGACTCGGCCAGCGCGAGTTCGCCGGAATGCAGGCCCACCAATGCCGCGAGCGCCGCCGGGCTGTCCGGGAGCGGCGCCGCCGCCCCCGCCGATTCCAGCATCGAAGCCGCGCCCAACAGGGCCGACAGGGTTTCGGCGCCGCAGCCGGACACCGAACCGGTGATCGCGCGCGCCATCCGTGAGGCGGCGCCCGCGAACAGGGTCGGGACTTCGGGGGTTTCCAGCACGCCGCGAGCGGCTTCGAGTTTTCCGGTGCCCAGCAACGCGATCGCGGCGAACGCCTTCGACCCGGCCCGGCCGGACCATTGGTACAGCTCCGCGCTGTGCGCCAGTTCGCCGCGATGCGCGAGCACGGTCGCGGCCACTTCGGCGCCGGCGGCCCTGGCGTCCGTATCCGAGGTGCTGCCGAGCATCCCGTCGCCGAGCCGGAGGGCGGTGTCGAGGTCCCCGGCCAGCGCCGCGGCGTGCGCCCAACCGACGGTGAGCGCCGCGCCGCGCCCACCGGCTTCGGACGCGGCTTCGTAGAACCGCGCCGCGAGTTTCGTGTCGTCGGGCATCGCCTCACGGGCGGCCGCCTCGAAGGCCGCCGCCGCGCTCGCGCCCGAACTTCCCGTTCCCAGCAAGGATCGGGCGAGGTCCAGTACCGGAAGCCCGTCGCGCAACTGGAGTTCCACCAGCCGTTGCAGCACCGTCAGCCGCCGCCCGGGCGACCCCCAGGTGCGGATGGCTTCGGCGGCGATCGGCAGCAGCACATCGTCCTCGCCGAGGAGACCGGTCGCCCTGGCGCTGTCGAAGACTTCGGGCAGGGCCTCGCGATCGCGGTTGAGCAGGGCCGCCAGGAGGTCGAGGTTCCGGCTCGCGCCCGCCTCGGCCGCGATCAGATACCTGTGGACGTCGTCGTCCAGCTGCTCCAGCTCACCGCGGAAGTCCGCGAGCCTGCCGGTGACCGTCCGCACCACCAGCCCCGGCACGCCGGCGGTCCTGGCGTGGACGTCCGCCGCCGTGGCCGGGTCGCCGCCGGCGTGCTCGACGAGCCGTCGCACGTCGTCGACGCCGAACGCGCCCAAGGTCACCGATCTGCCGAAGGAATCGGCGAGGGCGCGCAAGGTGGTGGTCCGCGCGGCAGGCCGGAAGGCCAGGACGACGGGCACCCTCGTTTCTTCCGCCAGCGCCTTGATCTTCGCGATCTCGGCGTCGCCGAGCTGGTCGGCGTCGTCGATCAGCACAGCCTCGACCCCGGCGTCGTCATAGTGGCGTCGGAGCAGGCCGAGTAGATGGGTCTTCCCGTGCCCGCCGGGGGCGACGACGGTGACCCGCACCGGAAGTTCCGGGGCGGCGGTCACCTCGTCGAGCAGGCGCCGGGCACCCGGAGGGATGATGCCGGGCTTGTCGAGCAGCGCGTTCAACAGCGACCTTCGGGGGAGGAAGTCACGCCGGGGGTGACCGGCGCGCACGAGCTCGAAGTGGTGGGAGGGGCTTCGGGACCTTTGTCCGCGGTGGCTTCTCGAGTGGTCAAGGTGAGCAACAGCGTGGACGCGGCCAGCACCACGACCGCGGCACCGGCGACGAGTGGCTTGCGTCGGCTGAGCAATTTCGCCGTCCCGGTGCGTTCTGGCAAGGGGAACGGGGTGATGTCGACCGGCGGTCGTTCGGGCCGCTCGGTGAGCTCTCCTGGCACGTCGACCCGGGGAAGAAGGGTGGTTTCGACGGTCGCGAGGGCGTTCGACGCCGGGCCGCCGGCTGGAGGAAGGTCACGTCGCGCGGCGATGTTGGCCGCACCGGTTGCCGCCGTCAGCACCGGATCACTCGACGCGAAGACGGGGCACGGTGTCCGGCCGGGAACCGGTGGGGCGTCGCCGCAGAGCACGATGCCCGCCAGCGCTTGCGGCGGGATTCCGGCGCCGTGCGCGAGTTCGAACACCTTGCCGACGGCCTCACCGGGCTCGACGCCTTCCACCGTTTTGACCGGCTGCCAGCCGTTGACGCCGGCCGCGGCGATCGTGACGACCGCGCCGTCGGGCTCGAATTCACAGACACCGGCGGTGACGTCGCCTTGCGGGGCGAGGTGGGCGTGCAGTGCGGCGATGGGCGCGGCGACCAGCGCGGCGCGGGGGAAACCGGCTTCGGCCAGGGCCCGGCGCAGCAGATCCCGGCGGAACGAACCCCAGCCGACGGGGTGGGTGAGCACGATGTGCCGCGGCTTCTCGCCGAAGCGTTCGGCCGCTTGATCCACCGCGGCGTCGACCAGGACCGCGCTGAGGGATTCGGCCGGGAACCGCTCACCGCCGACGATCACCGGGACGTCGTCACCGACCCGCTCGTGGAACCCGGTCAGCAGCCGGGCGGGGGCGGATCGGCCCGCTTCGACGGCGGCGTCGCCGGTGAGCAGGTAGCCGTCGTCGTCGAGTAACACCGCGGACGCCGCCGCCGGACCGTGCGCGCCGAGCCACGTCGGCTCGGGCACGCCCCAGCCGTCGCCGGTGTTCACGCAGGTGGCGGCGGTGGTGCGGGTCGAGGCGATATCGATGCCGAGGACGTAGGGCAACGAGCATCCTCCTTCGCTTGACCAGCCCCTAAGGACCAAATAGGGCCACTCACCTGAACGGCTTGACCCGTCTGGGTGAGAGTTGGCATTAAACCCAACTGAACGCGTCTCGGTTCAGCCCCTAACACCCTAACGATGTCATACCGATCCCCTATTGGCTGAGTGAGTGACAACCAGGAGTGATCCCCGATGTGCCCAGTGGCACCGGCTCACTAACTTCAGTGGCCTGCGCTCAGCCGTGCCCTCCGGCCGCTGTGCCTGCCCCACCGACCTAGACCTCCAGGAGAGTCCTTCCATGGGTTCCGTCCAGACCCTGCACGACTTCACGCTGAACCTGCTGAACGACACCACCGCCCGGGTGGCGTTCGCCAACGACCCGCAGCGGGTGCTGGCCGACGCCGGCCTCGGTGACATCAACGCCGCCGACGTGCACGAGGTCGTCCCGCTGGTGCTCGACTTCGTCCCGGTCGACACCGCCACCGCCGGCAACCTGGCAGGCTTCGGCGGTATCACCAGCGTCGTCGACGGCACCGATGGCGAGTGCGCCGACGGCGTCCAGGGCGCGATCGACCAGCTCACCGCGCTGACCGCCGGCCTGCCGGTCGCCATTCCCGGTGCGGACGCGCTCCCGGGCCTGCCCGAGGTCGGTCTCCCGGCCGTTCCGGGTCTGCCGGAGCTGGGCGGCCTGCCCACCGTCCCCGCCGTGGGCGACCTGCCGATCGACGTCCCGGGCCTGCCCGCCGTCCCGGCCGTCTCCGACGTGACCGACGTGTCGAACGCCGCCGCCGGCGTGACCGCGCTCGCGCAGAACACCGTCGGCAGCTTCGGCCTGACCGGCGACCTTTCGCATGGCCTCGACGCCGCCTCCGTCAGCCAGGTCGGTGACGTCGCCAACGGTGCCGTCACCGCGACCGACCTGGTCCACGACGTCCCGGCCGTGGACGTCGCCGGTCTCCCGGCCGTCGACTCGGTTCCGGCCGTCGGCGACCTGACCAGCGACCTGCCGCGCGTCGACGGTGTCGCGGGCGGTGCGCCCGACTTCCTGTCCACGGTCGGCGACCTGACCAGCGTCATCGGCCAGACGACGGCCCTCGCGGACGTCACCACCAAGGTGCACGACATCGCGAACAACTACGGCAACGGTGACATCGCCAACAACATCGCCCACAACAGTGGCGACGTGACCGGCAACGTGGCCAACGAGGTCGCCAACGTTGCGAACCACGCGGGCGTCACCGAGGTCCACGACACGGTTTCCGAGGTCGGCAACAACATCGGCCACACCATCGGCAACCTCAACGACGTCAACATCGGCACCGGCGACATCGGTTCGGGCAACGACCTCCACATCGGCTGACCTGAATATTTTTCAGCTCTGTGTCAGGGCCCCGCGACCGCACCAGGTCGCGGGGCCCGCACGCCCGTGTTGGCTCATGCCAGATTGATTCCGCGCTTGGTTAAGGGAACACTGCATCCCCGTGACAGCCCCAGCCTGGCTCGACGTGCTCAACGAGACTTTGGACGCCTGTGCCGCCCACGGTCGCGCCGACCTGGCCGAACGCCTCCGGCGCAGACGAGACCAGCGGGCGCCGGGCACCCGGATCGCGGTGGTCGGTTTTCCCAAGCAGGGCAAGGGTTACCTGCTCAACGCGCTGCTGAACGCGCCGGTCTGCGCGGTCGGGGACGCGAGCACACCCGCCGTGCCCACGGAGATCGGCTACGCCGC
Organism: Amycolatopsis sp. NPDC041971; assembly: GCF_055588925.1. Lineage (NCBI taxonomy): Bacteria > Bacillati > Actinomycetota > Actinomycetes > Pseudonocardiales > Pseudonocardiaceae > Amycolatopsis > Amycolatopsis sp. NPDC041971. The sequence goes on from NZ_JBVJCE010000028.1 coordinate 28,758, forward strand.
CGACCCCGCCGCGACGCTGGTCGGGTACGCCAGGGAAAGCGTGCCGGTGGGAGATCTCGCCAAGGAACTCGAGGTACGGCCGCCCGGTTCGCTGCGCCGGGTCGAAGTCGGCCTGCCGCGCGAACTGCTCGGCACGGGACTGGTGCTGGTGGACACCCCGGCGATAGGGGACCCCCGATCGCCGCGCACGGCGGCCACCCTCGACGTCCTCGCCGACGCGCACGCGGTGATCCTCGTCTCCGACGCGACGCAGGAACTCCAGCCCGCCGAACTCGCGCTGGCGAGGCATATCCGGACCTGGTGTCCCGCACTGGTGCTGGCGCTGACCAAGATCGACGTGAGCCCGGACTGGCGGGAACTCGCCGCCCGCAATCGCGCCGCGCTCTCCGAGACAGGTGTCGTCGCCGACGTCTTCCCCGTGTCCGCGACGGTGCGCCAGGCCGCCGCGAAAGCCGGTGACGCCGGCCTGAACGGACGTTCCGGTTTCCCGGAACTCCTGAACTGGGTGGGGGAACAGGCCGTGCGCCCGATCGAACGCACTCGCGCGCTCGCCGCCGCGGTGAGTGTGCGGGCGGCGGCGGTCGAACTCGTCGAGACACTGCAGGCGCGGCTCAACGCCGTCTCGCAGGACACCGGGGCCGACCAGGTCACCCTGCTGCACCAGGCACAACGGCGCACCGAGGAACTGCGGCGGCAGAACGTCCGCTGGCAGAACCTGTTGTCGGACGAGATCACCGACCTGATCTCCGACGCCGAATACGATCTGCGCGAGCGGACCAGGGTGATCGTGCGGCATGTCGACCGCACCTTCGACGAAGGCGATCCGGTGCAGATCTGGCCGGATTTCCAGACCTGGCTGGAAGAGAACCTCGCCGAAGCCGTCGAGACGAACTACAACTGGGTGTCCGACCGGGCGACGTGGATCGCGCACGCGGTCGCCACGAGTTTCGGGCCGCGCTACGGCCAGGCCCCGGAACTGCCGCTGACCGGGTCCGGGGTGGACTCGATCCCCGAGGTCGGCGCCCCCAAGATCGAGCGGTTCAAGATCGGGCAGAAACTCTTCACCGGCTTGCGCGGCTCCTACGGCGGCGTGCTGATGTTCGGCCTGGTCACCAGTCTCGCCGGGCTGCCGCTGATCAACCCGGTGTCCCTCGGCGCCGGTGTCGCGTTCGCGACCAAGAGTGTGCGTGACGAAGGCGGGATGCGGTTGCAGCGCCGCCAGGCGCTCGCGAAGGCCGCGGCACAGCGCCACGTCGACGACGTGTTCATCCGGTTCAGCAAGGAGATCAAGGACGAGGTCCGTCAGGTCCAGCGGCGCCTGCGCGACCATTTCGCCGCGCTGTCCGACGAACTCGCGGAAGAGCTGACCCGCCGACGGGAACTGATCATCGCCGGCTCCGCCGAACGGGACCGGCGCACCCAGCGGGTCAAGAAGGAGATCGACCGGCTGGCCGCACTGCACCGGAAGGCGGGGGCACTCGGCAGTGGCACCGCGCCGCGCCGGGAGCTCTCCGCGTGACCGCCGACGTCCTCTTTCCCGCGGAGGCGGCGTGAACACCGCACTTGATGTCCGTGAATTCCTGAACGAGGCCGCGGCGCACTATCGCGGCCGCCCGCACGCGGTGGCGATGCTGCGGGAATGCCTGGAGCGACTGGAAGAACCGCTACGGGTCGGCTTCGTCGGCACGCCGGGCACCGGGAAGTCCACTTTGGTCTCCGCGCTGGCGGAATGGCCGACCAGGGCCTTGCGTGAACTCGACCTGTTCGACACCCCGGCGCCCGCCGAACACGTCGACGCGACGGTGCGCCTGGTGCGGCACCTCGAACCCGACGAACTAGCCGGTACCCGGCCGGTGGGCGGTTCGCCGTTCGCGCGACGGACCGCGGTGAACTCGGTGCTGGTGCTCGGCAGGGCCGACGAGGTCGGCGCGGGCCGGATCGACGCCCTGCTCACCGCGAAACAGCTGGCACGACGGGCTTGGCGCGAGGAGCCGGATTGCGCGGGGTTCCAAGGGGTCATCGCGGTCGCCGGGCAACTGGGGTACGCGGGACGCGCGCTCCTCGACGACGAATTCGAGGTACTGCGCGCGCTGGCGTCGGTCTCCCGGCCGGAGCTGGAGCGGTACCTCCTGTCCGTGGATTCCTTTGTGGACGATTCGTTCCCGGTGCGCGTCCCGCGGGAGTCCAGGAAACACCTGGTGTCGCGGTTCGGTCTCTACGGAGTCCGGCTGGCGATCACCCTCATCCGCACCGGCTGCGAGAGCAGGCTGAAGCTTTCGGCGGAACTCGTGCACCGCAGCGGCCTCGGCGACCTGCGGGACACGCTCGCGGGATGCTTCGTCGCGAGGGCCGACGCGCTGAAGGCACGCACGGCGGTGTTGCGGCTGGAAGGGCTGCTCGCCGCCGAACCGCTTCCGCGCGGTGACCGGCTGGCCGCTCGCGTGGAGCGATTCGCCGCGGCCGCGCACGACTTCCGGGAACTGCGGCTCATCGCCGGCATCCGAGGTGGCCGCACGGCGTTGTCCAGGGAGATCACCGAGGAGGCCGTCCGGTTGCTCGGCGCGCAGGGACTCGCGCCCACCGAGCGGCTCGGTCTCGAACCCGACGCGGATCCCGCCGAGATCCACGCGACCGCGGAAAGCGCGCTCGTCCGCTGGCGGCAGGAGGCGGAACGGGCCGACGCCGCGCACGCCGAACGCGCCGCCGCCCGGGTGATCGTGCGTTCGGTCGAGGGCCTGCTCAGCCTGTTCGTGGCTTGACGCCAACCCCGGGGTTTGTTCTCCTGATGCGGTGGGTGTTAGTGTCGCCGCCGGACCTCAACGAAGAAAAAC
>NZ_JBVJCE010000028.1:31598-68240 GCF_055588925.1 Amycolatopsis sp. NPDC041971
GTATCCCCTCCCCTCCCTCCCCTCCCCCCCCCCCCCCCCCCTCCCCCCCCCCCCCCCCCCCCCCCCCCCCCCCCCCCCCCCCCCCCCCCCCCCCCCCCCCCCCCCCACGGCGGGCAGGGCGTCAGGCGTTGCCGAGGACCCTGGTCACGGTGATCTCGATGACCACGCGTTCCGGGTTCGGCTTGGGCTGCCGGTAGCGCGCGGCGTAGCGGTTCTCGGCGTCGCGCACCGACTCCGGGTCTTCACGAAGCACCGCGCGTCCCTCCAAAGTGGACCACCGAGGCCCGTCGATCTGGCAGGCGGCGACCGGAATGCCCTTTTCGCCCGCTTCCTTGATCATGCGGGCCTTCTTGGACGAGCGGAACGTGATCACGCGGGCGATCCCGGCCTCGAAGTCCACCGTGACCCCGACCGCGACGACATGCGGGGTCCCGTCCGGCCGGACGGTGGTCAGAGTGGCGAGGTGCCGCTCGGTCCAGAAGTCCCGGAAGGGCTCGCCGCGCGCGCTCAGATCGATCGTCATGCGGTCTACGCTAGGCCACCCTTCACGAACGCGTCTTTTGAGGTAATAGTAAGGAAACTTTCTTAACTCTCTTGTTTTTGGCCGACCCGGATGTCACTCTCGGAACGCGCCGCCGCCACCAACGACGTTTCCGGAGGAGCCATGAGAAAGACCGTTCGGACAGTGCTGGCCGCGGCCGCGCTGACCGCCGGGCTGGTCGCCACGACCGCCCCCGCCGCCGCGGTGACCGCTCAGGGAACCCCTTACCTGCCGGGGGTTCTGCGCCCGTCGGTGTCCCAGGCGACGCAGGACGCGGCACTCGCCAAGTACTACGACTTCTGGAAGAAGAACTTCCTGACCACCAGGTGCGGGGCGGGCACCTACGCGGTCAAGGCGCCGGACGCCGACCACGCCTTCGTGGCCGAGGGGCAGGGCTACGGGATGACCATCGCGGCGATGATGGCGGGCAAGGACTCGCAAGCCCGGACCGTCTTCGACGGCATCCTCAAGTTCGTGAAGGCGCATCCGTCGGTGATCGACAAGGATCTGCACGCCGCCGAGCAGGACGAGAGCTGCAAGAGCGTCAACGGCAGCGACGCGGCGACGGACGGCGACCTGGAAATCGCCTACGGTCTACTCCTCGCTGACAAGGTCTGGGGCAGCGGCGGTTCGGTGAACTACAAGGCCGAGGCGCTGCGGATCATCAAGGCGATCAAGCGCAGTGAGGTCAACCCCGACACGAAGTTCATGCGGCTGGCGGACTGGGCCGACAGCGGCAAGTACATCAACGGTTCCCGGTCCTCGGACTGGATGCCGGGGCACCTGCGTGCGTTCGAAAGGGCCACCGGCGACTCCTTCTGGGGCCAGGTCCGGACGCGGCAGGAGAAGGCCGTCACCCAGCTTCAGCAGCAGTACGCGCCGAAGACCGGCCTCATCCCGGACTTCGTCGTCAACACCAACTCCACGCCGAAGCCCGCTCCGGACGGCTTCCTCGAGGATCACGACCCGCACTACGCCTACAACGCCTGCCGTGACCCGTGGCGGCTCGGCGTCGACGGGATCACCGTCTCGGGCAGCCCCGCGCAGGGTCAGGTGCGGAAGATGAACACCTGGATCCAGCAGAACACCGGCGGCAACCCGGCCAAGATCACCACCGGTTACACGCTGTCCGGCTCCAAGCTGCCGGGTGAGACCGGGCAGCACCCCTGCTTCACCGCGTCGTTCGCCATCGCGGCGATGAACGACCCGGGCAGCCAGGCCTGGCTGGACAAGCTGTGGACATCGATCACCACTTGGTCGCCCCAGGCCGACGACTACTACGGCACCGGCATCACCGTGCAGGTCCTGATCATTCTCTCGGGGAACTACATCGCGGTCTGAGCTCGTTCGCTGAAGCGTCAGGAAAGGGTCGTTCAGGACAAAATTTGTCCTGAACGACCCTTTTCCTGACCTCCACCGGACAAGATTTCAACTGAGAGTTGACCTCTTCAACAGTCAGTTGTAGCGTCGGCGACCATCCGAAGCCCGTGGAGGTCCCTCATGCCGTCGACGCCGTTCACCCTGACCCGAACCTGGCGCCTGGCCGTGCTCACCGGCCTGGCCGCGCTCGTCACCGCGGCCTGCGGAGGCGGGCCCGACGGCGCCGGCGGCCAGGAAGCCGCGGCGCCGGGGGCACCCGCCGCCATCCCGGACACGACCGCGTTGATCGAGTCCGTCCAGAAGGACGCCGCCGTCGCCGGCACCCTCCCCGCGAAGTACACGCAGGCCGGGATGCTGCACCTGGCCTCGAATCTGCAATCCGCGCCCAACAACTTCTACGCCGCCGACGGCAAGTCCCCGATCGGCTACGAGGTCGACCTCGCCAAGGCCATCGGCAAGAAGCTGGGCGTCACCGTGCACCACCAGGACATGGCGTTCGGTTCGCTGATCACGAGTCTCCAGTCCGGTCGGGTCGATTTGACGATGGCCGCGATGAACGACACGAAGGCGCGGCAGGCGCAGATCGATTTCGTCGACTACTTCTCCTCCGGCATCACGATCATGGTCCGCAAGGGCAATCCCGACCGGATCGCCGGTCCGGACACGCTGTGCGGCAAGGACGTCGCCGTCGTGCAGGGCACGAGCCACCAGAAGTTCGCGCACGCGCAGGCCACGAAATGCGCGCAGAACGGGAAGCCCGCGGTGAAGATCACCGCGACCGACTCCGACACGCAGAACCAGAACCAGCTCCGCACCGGCAGGGTCGCCGCCATCCTCAACGACCTCCCCAGCGCGGTCTACATCTCGCGGACCGCGGGTGAGGGCAAGTTCTTCGAGGTCGTGCCGGGCGAGCCGATCGAGGGCGGCCCGTACGGCATCGGTGTCCACAAGGAGAACAAACCGCTCGCGGAGTCGATCCGCGCCGCGTTGCAGTCCCTGATCGCCGACGGCGGCTACGGCAAGATCCTGCAGGCCTGGGGCGTCGAGCAGGGCGCGGTCAAGGAGGCGAAGCTCAATGGCGGAAGCTAGGCGGTCGACAACCGAGCCGCTGCCGATCGTCCGGCTGAGGCACTGGGGCCGCTGGGTCAGCGCCGTCGTCATCCTCACGCTGCTGGTCCTGCTCGGGATCGCGCTCGGGAACGCCCAGATCCAATGGGACTCCGTCCCGGAGTTCCTGTGGTACCGGGTGATGGCGGTCGGTCTGCTCAACACCGTGCTGCTCGCGGTGGTCGCGCAGGGTTCGGCGATCGTCATCGGGATCGTGATCGCCCTGATGCGCCGCTCGGCGAATCCGGTGGCGCGCTGGTTCGCGGCGGGATACATCTGGCTGTTCCGCGGGCTTCCGGTGCTGCTGCAGATCCTGATCTGGTACAACCTGGCGCTGGTCTTCGAATTCATCTCGATCCCGCTGCCGTTCGGCGGCTACCTGTTGCACGAGCAGACCAATGTCCTGATCACCGCGTTCACCGCCGCGCTACTCGGCTTGGCGCTCAACGAAAGCGCGTACATGGCGGAGATCGTCCGCGCCGGGCTGAACAGTGTCGACAGTGGACAGACCGAGGCGGCGAAGTCGATCGGGATGTCGCCTGGCGCGACCCTGCGCCGCGTGGTGCTGCCACAGGCGATGCGGGTGATCATCCCGCCGACCGGCAACGACTTCATCAACATGCTCAAGGGGACGTCGATGGCGTCGGTGATCGGCGTGACGGAACTGATCCACGCCGCCAACAACATCTCGTCCAACAATCTCCTGGTGATGGAGACGCTGCTGGCCGCCGCCGTCTGGTACATGATCGTGGTGACCGTCGCCGGGGTCGGGCAGCACTACCTGGAGCGCGCCTTCGATTCCGAGGACCGGTCGCGGAGCGCGTTCTCCCGTGCCGCCAAGGCCTTGCGCACCGCGCCGCTGGTGAGGAGTGAACGTGGCTGAGCCGCTGCTCAAAGCCGTCGGCGTCCGCAAGAGCTACGGCGACACCGAGGTACTGGGCGGGATCGACCTCGAAGTCCACAAGGGACAAGTGGTCTGCCTGCTCGGTCCGTCGGGCGCGGGGAAGAGCACTTTCCTGCGCTGTGTCAACCATCTGGAGACGATCGACGCCGGACAGGTCTGGGTCGACGGCGAGCCCATCGGTTTCCGGCTGCGCAACGGCAAACTGTACGAACTGAAGGAACGCGAGGTCGCCCGGCAGCGGCGTGACATCGGCATGGTGTTCCAGCGGTTCAACCTGTTCGGCCACCGGACGGCGCTGCAGAACGTCGTCGAAGGGCCGGTGCGGGTCCTCGGACTGAACCCGGCGGAGGCGCGCGTCCAGGCGCTCGAACTACTCGACAGGGTCGGCCTCGCGCACCGTGCCGACGCCTATCCGGCGCAATTGTCGGGCGGGCAGCAGCAGCGGGTCGCGATCGCCCGGTCGCTCGCGATGAAACCGAAGCTGATGCTGTTCGACGAGCCGACGTCGGCGCTCGACCCGGAACTCGTGGGTGAGGTGCTGGCGGTGATGGGTACGTTGGCCGCGGAGGGGATGACGATGGTCGTGGTGACGCACGAAATGGGGTTCGCGGCCGAAGCCGCGGACGAGGTGGTGTTCATGGCCGACGGCATGGTCGTCGAGACCGGGCCGCCGGGGGAGATCCTGAGCGCCCCGAAGCACGAGCGGACCAAGCAGTTCCTGGCACGGGTCCTCGCATGACGCGGATCTCCCCGCGGTACCTGCTGCAGTTCGACGAGCCGTCCGGGTACCTCGACTTCGCGCGGTTCGGTCCGCCGTCGCACGCCGTGCTCGACACGACGGCGAGCCTGCTCGACGCCTCCACCAAGGCCGGTCCGTCCACTGTGGACGACCTGATGCGGCAGGAGACCAGGGCCAAGGCCGCCGCCGCACGGCTTTCCGGCAGCGACACCGACCACACGGTGTTGTTGCCGCACACCAGTCTCGGCCTGTTCCAGGCGGCGTTCAACGCTCCCGGCGGTGAGGCGCTGGTGTCGGCGGCGGAGTTCCCGGCCAACACCTACCCGTGGGCGCGGGCGGAACAGGCGGGTCGGCTCACCGTGCGGCGGCTGCCGCTCGGAAACGTCACGGCGGACGCGGTCAAAACGGCGCTGACGCCGGAGACGTCGCTGGTCAGCGTGAGCGCGGTCGACTTCCGCACCGGGTATCGCGCCGATCTGGCGGCGATCCGGGAGGTGGTGGGCGACCGGCTGCTCGTGGTCGACGGGATCCAGGGCTTCGGGGTGACCCAGGCGCCGTGGGAGGTCGCGGACGTACTCGTCGTCGGCGGGCAGAAATGGTTGCGGGCGGGCTGGGGCACCGGTTTCGCCGTCCTGTCCGACCGGGCGCTGGAGCGGATGGAACCGATCCTGTCCGGCTGGACCGGTGCCCGTGACCCGGGACTGTTCGACGACGAGATCCACCCGGCCGACGAGACCGCGGCCGCCTGGTCGATCTCGAACCTGAGCCCGATCACCTCGGGCGCCTTCGCGGCCGCGCTGGAACTGGTCGAAGAGGCGGGCGTCGAGGCCATCGCCGCGCGGATCACCGAACGCGTCGGCGAACTCGAAGAGGTCGTGAAATCCGTCGGGGGAAAGGTGGTTTCGGCCGTCGACCGGCGGGCCGGGATCCTCGCCTTCACGTGTGAGGGGCGGGCCGCCGAACAGGTCGGGGTCGCGCTGGCGAACGCCGGGATCGCCGCGACCGTGCGGCCGGAGCACGTCCGGCTGTCCCCGCACGCGTCCACTCCGGCGAGCGCGGCGGAACAGGTGCGGACGGCGTTGGAACGGCTGAACAAACCGGTCACGGTGTTCTCCGGCGTTCCCGCGGTCGGAGTGGCGTCGGGTGACCTGCTCACGGCGCTCGTTCCGGCGGTGCACGCGCTCGCGGCGATGCTGGGGCCGGGTAACGAAGTCCTGCTGCACGACCTGAGCAGGCTGCCGGACTCGATCGTCGCCATCGCGGGTGACCTCACCGGCCGGACGGTCGGCGGGCCGATGACGGATCTGCTGCTGGGCCTGGTCCGTCGCGGCACCACGCAGGACCTGACGAACTACGAGACCCACGGCCCCGACGGCCGGGCGATCCGCTCCTCGACGCTGTTCCTGCGGGACGCCGACGGCGTCGCGATCGGCTGCCTGTGCGTCAACCGGCTGTCCGACGGTTCGCCGAGAGCCGACGGGCACGAACCCGAGACGTTCCCACCGGACGTCGACAGCCTGCAGCGGTTCCTGGTCGGGCGCGCGGTGGCGAAGGCCGGGATCCCGGTGGACCTGATGAAGAAACGGCACAAGGCGGCCGTGGTCCGTGAACTGGACGAGGCGGGGTTCTTCCTCATCAAGGATTCGGTGGACCACCTCGCCGGGGAACTCGACGTCACGCGGTACACGATCTACAACTACCTGAACGAGATCCGGGGCACCTGACGCTCTCGCGCGTGCCATGAACGGTCCGTTACTTGCAAAATTTGCAAGTAACGGACCGTTCATAGCGTCAGTGGGCGCTACGTCAGGAAGGACTCCACGGCATCGGCGGCCCGGTCGATGCCGCCGTTCCCGCGCGTCTCGGCCTGGACCTCGGCGAGCCGCGCGGCCACCGAGGGCGACCCGGCGACCCGCTCGACGGCGGCCCGCAACGTCGCGGCCGTGACCTCGTCGGCCGGGAGCTGCTCACCGACGCCCAGTTCCGCCAGCTTCGCCGCGTTGCCGAAACCGTCGGTGGCCAGCGGGATCGCGACGGTCGGCACGCCGTACCACAGCGATTCCGTGCTGCCGCCCATGCCGGCGTGCGTGATGAACGCCGACGCGGCCTCCAGCACGGCGAGCTGCGGGACGAACGGACGCACCTCGATGTGCTCGGGCAGCGGTCCGAGTGCGGCCGGATCGGTCTGGCCGATCGACATGACCACGTGCCAGTCCGAGTCGCGGAACCCGTCCACGCAGGCGCGGAACAGGTCCAGCTGGTCGGTGAACGCCGTGCCGAGCGACATCAGCAGGACCTTCCTGCCGTTCGACGGCGGGGTCCAGCTCCGGTCGGCGAGGCGTTCCGGGTCCAGCGCCGGGCCGACGAACCGGACCGACGACGGCACCCGTTCGACGTGGGGCTGCATCGCCCTCGGCAGCAGCGCGAGCACCTGGGGCGGATGGGAGATCCAGTCCCAGGCGTCGGCCTCGATGCCGTTCTCGTTCAGCCACCGGGTGAACGTGACGAAATAGTCCTTTCCGGATGGTGAGGTCCGGATCGAGGTCAAGATCTCGCCCATGTCCTCTTCGTAGTCCTCCCAAGCGACATAGGTCGGCGAAAGCTGCACCGCCGCAACGTCGTAGCGCTTGGCCAGCAGCGGAGCCGGAAGCCCGCCGATGTCGTACAGCAGCAGGTCCGGGCGGTTCCGGTCGTAGAAATCGGTGAGCACCGGCATCGCCTGGATGCCCTCGTCGAGGAAGACCCGCATCTGCGACGCCGGATCCTCCGGCCACCCCGACTGATCGCCGAGCGGGAGGATCGACGGATGCGAGACGACCTCGGCCCCGGTCGGTTCGATCAACCCGGTGAGTGGTTCGCCCACGGCGTAGCTGACCCGGTGCCCGCGAGCGCCAGCTCACGGATGACGGCCAGCGACGGGTAGATGTGACTCGGCGCGGTGCTGCCGATCATGGCGATGTGCTTGTTCTGCATGATGTCCTGTCTGAATCCGGGAAGGAACGTCAGACGGCGCGCAAAAAGGGGGCCACCCGGTCGCGGGCGGCCCTGCGGTCACGCCGTCTCAGGCGGTGCGCATGCGGATGTGGCAGATCATGATCGAGATCCTAGCGTGCCGCTCGCGGCCGCCCCAACCGATCAACCGGTTGCCCGGTTTGCCGCGATCGGGACCCGCCGTTGGTAGGGACCTTCGCCGGAAGGCTTTCGCGGGTCACGGACGTGGATAGGGTTTCGGGGCTTTCACCTTCGGAGGGAAAGGGAGAAACCTTGAGACGTGTTCTCATCACCGCGCTGGCCGTTGCCACGCTCGCGTCGGTCGCGGTGACCGCGCCCGCCGTCGCCGCGGAAGAGGCGCAGCCCGCCGAGACGATCACCTGGGGCGGCTGTACCGACCAGACGTTGATCAACGCCGGCGCGGAATGCGGCTATCTGCCGGTCCCGCTGGACTACTCGAGGCCGCGCGGCGAGAAGATCCAGCTCGCGCTCAGCCGCGTCAAGCACAAGACGCCCGACGCGCAGTACCAAGGCGTCATGCTCACCAACCCGGGCGGTCCCGGCGGTTCCGGGCTGCTGCTCGCGACCCGCGGGTCACGTGTGCCGAACCACGCCGGCGACGCCTACGACTGGGTCGGTTTCGACCCGCGCGGCGTCGGCTCCAGCAAGCCCGCGCTTTCGTGCATCCCGAACTACATGGACTACAACCGGCCGAACTACGTGCCGACGACGCGGCAGCTGGAGAAGACCTGGTTGCGGCGTTCGAAGTCCTACGCCGACGCGTGCGCCGAGAAGAACAGCCGCGCGCTGCTGGAGAACATCAAGACGACCGACACGGTCAAGGACATGGAAAGCATCCGCAAGGCGCTCGGCGCGGAGCAGCTGAACTTCTACGGGTACTCCTACGGCACCTATCTCGGCCAGGTCTACGGGACACTGTTCCCGCAGCACGTCCGCCGGATGGTTCTCGATTCCACTGTGGACCCTCGCAACGTCTGGTACCAGGCCAATCTGAACCAGGACCTCGCGTACGACGTCAACCTCGGCATCTGGTTCGGGTGGGTCGCTTCGCACGACGCCGTCTACCACCTCGGCAAGACCCAGGCCGCGGTGAAGCAGGTCTTCGACGAGCAGCTCAAGAAGCTGGCGGCGGTCCCGGCAGGCGGTTACATCGGGCCCGACGAGTTCCTCGACGTCTTCCAGCAGGCTTCCTACTACCAGCTGCGTTGGACACTGCTCGGGGACGCGCTGGCCAAGTTCGTCAACAAGGGTGACTGGCAGACGATGAAGGGGCTGTTCGAGGGCTTCGGCGGACGCGGCGACGACAACAGTTACGCCGTTTACCTCGCCGTCCAGTGCACCGACGTGAAGTGGCCGCAGAGCTGGCAGCAGTGGAAGCGCGACAACTGGCGCACGTATGAGAAGGCGCCGTACTTCACGTGGCAGAACGCCTGGTTCAACGGGCCTTGCCTGTACTGGCCCGCGAAGCCGGGCAAGCCGGTGAAGGTCGACGGCTCGAACGTGCCGAGCGTGCTGATGATCGGCGAGACGCTCGACGCGGCGACGCCGTACGAAGGCAGCATCGAGGTGCGTAGCCGGTTCCCCGGTGCTCGCCTGATCGGTGAGCCGGGCGGCACGAGTCACGCCATCACCCCCCGCGGCAACGCGTGCGTCGACAACCGGATCGCCGACTACCTGGCGACCGGAGCGCTGCCCGAACGCAAGCCGGGGCGGACGGCCGACGTCGAATGCGCGCCCCTGCCCCTCCCGGTGCCACCTCCGGCACCGGCTTCGGTCCCTGACTCGGCCACCTCCCGGGTGCCCGCCTAACCCAAGTCCGTGAAGGCCTCCTTGAGGGACCCAGAGTCCCTCAAGGAGGCCTTCACGGACTTCTGGAGTTTCCGCGACAGGGCACTTTGTGTTACAAAGTGGAAGTGGACTTTGTGGTTCAGAGTGCTTGAAGGGGGAAAGTCATGGTGGACGCGTTCAGCCTCGAAGGGCTGGTGAAGCACTTCGGTGACGTCTTGGCCGTCGACGACGTCAGCATGCGGGTCGCACCGGGGGAGGTGGTGGCGCTGCTCGGGCCGAACGGTGCGGGCAAGTCGACCACCATCGACATGCTGCTGGGGCTGACCAGGCCGGATTCGGGCCAGGTGCGGGTCGCCGGGCTCGGCGCGGCCGAGGCGATGGACCAGGGGATGGTCGGCGCGATGGCGCAGAACGGGACGCTGCTGAGGGACGCGACGGTCGCGGAACTCGTCGGCCTGTTCGCCTCGCTGCACCGGAATTCACTGCCGGTCCGTGAGGTACTCGAGCGCGCCGGTGTCACCGAATACGCGAACCGCCGCTGCGGAAAGCTCTCCGGCGGTGAGCAACAGCGGGTGCGGTTCGCGCTCGCGCTGGTGGGCGATCCGGACGTGCTGGTGCTCGACGAGCCGACAGCGGCCATGGACGTCGACGGGCGCCGCCGCTTCTGGGCGTCGATGCGCGAGTACACCAGGACCGGCCGGACGGTCCTCTTCGCGACGCATTACCTCGCCGAAGCCGAGGACTACGCCGACCGCGTCGTGCTCATGCGGCACGGCCGCGTCGTCGCGGACGGTCCGGTCGGCGAGGTCCGGGCGGCGGTCGCCGGACGGGTCCTGCGCGCCGTCGTCCCGGACGCCACCGAAGCCGCGCTGACCGCGTTGCCCGGGGTGTCGCGAGCGGTATTGCGGGCCGGGCACGCGGAGCTGGGTTGCGCAGATTCCGACGCCGCCGTCCGCGGCCTGCTGCGTGAGTTCCCGCTCGCCTCGAACATCGAAATCACCGCTGTGGGACTGGAAGAAGCCTTCATCGCGCTGACCGCCGATGCGGCCGAAGGAGCTTTGAGATGAACCTGAACTACCTGGCGCTGGAGATCAAGCGCATCGTCCGCAGCCCGCAGTTCGCGTTGTTCACCATCGGCATGCCACTGGCGATGTTCCTGTTGTTCGGCGGGATCTTCGGCGCCCGCGACATCGCTCCTGGAATTTCGACCGCGACGGTGACCATGGTGAACATGGCCGCGTACGGCGCCATGACCGCTGCGCTGTTCACCGGCACCCGTGTCGCCACCGAGCGCACCGACGGCTGGCAGCGCACCTTGCGGCTGACGCCCATGCGGGCGCCGGGCTATCTGATGGTCAAGGTGTCGGCGGGGTTGTTCGTCGCGTTGCCCGTGCTGCTGGTGATCTTCGCGGCCGGGATGATCCGCGGTATCCGGCTCGAAACCGGGCAGTGGCTGACGATCTTCGGCACGCTCTGGCTCGGGACGCTGCCCTTCGCGGTACTGGGGCTGATGATCGGCCTGTTCGGCAAGGGCGACACCGTCCAGGCGGTGACCGGCGCGCTGATGCTGCCGCTGGGCATGTTCGGCGGATTGTGGATCCCGCTGCAGGTCCTGCCCGGCTGGATGAACACCGCGGGGCACCTCATGCCGACGTATTGGCTCGGTGAGATCGGCCGCGCACCGATGCTCGGCGGATCGGGTGTGGGGACCGCCGTCGGAGTGCTCGCGGCCTGGCTGGTGGTGCCCGCGCTCGTGGTGATGGCGAGGTTCCGGCTCGACACGGCGAGACTGTGAACGCGTGTTAGTTTTCCGAAGTGGTGGAGGATGAACGGGACGACGACGCGCGGTCGATGACGCCCGAGGAGTCACTCGCGCTCATCGCCGCGCAGTCGGAGAAGACCCGGCGTGAGATCGGGCCGAATCCGGCGGTGCTGCTGGCCGTCTGGGGACTGGTGTGGCTGTTCGGTTTCGGGCTCGTCTACGTCTCCGCCCCGCCCACCGCGTTGCTGCCGTTGTGGGCGGCCGCGGTGATGGCTGTCGCCGGTTTCGCCGGGGCCATGGCGTATTCGGCGGTCTACGGCATCCGGGCAGGCCGCGGTGTGCGCGGGCCGTCCCGGCTCGTCGGGGCGATGTACGGGTGGAGCTGGATGATCGCGTTCGGCGGGCTGACGGTGGTGAACACCGCGCTGATCCGCCTCGGCCTCGACACCGAGCTGATCCCGTTGCTGTGGTCGGGAACCTCGCTCGTGCTGACCGGACTGATGTACCTCGCCGGCGGGATGCTGTGGCAGAGCAAACTGCAGTACGGCCTCGGCGGGTGGATCATCGCGTGCGGTGCGGCCAGTGTGCTGGCCGGGGGACCGTACAACTTCCTCGTGCTGAGCGTCGCGGGCGGCGGTGGCTTCCTGGTGGCGTCGCTGGTCTTCCTGGTGCGGGCGCGATGAGCGAAGACGGGCTGCCCCAGCTCGATCCGGTGATCCACGCGCAGGCCAGGCTGCGGGTCACCGTGGCGCTGTCGAGCCTCGGGCCGGGGGACAGCATCACTTTCCCGCGCCTGCAGCAACTGCTGGACATGACACCGGGCAACCTGTCGACGCATCTGCGCAAACTCGAGGACGCCGGCTACGTCGACATCACCAAGGCCTTCGAACATCGCACGCCGGTGACGCTGGTCGCGCTGACCACCCGGGGCCGGGCCGCGTTCGAGGAGTACACGAAGGCCTTGCACCGTCTTCTCGAGGTTCCGGGCGATGGGCGGGCCTGACCGGTGGGTCATCCACCTCGACATGGACGCGTTCTACGCCTCCTGTGAACAGCTGACCCGGCCGACCCTGGCGCGGCGGCCGGTGCTGGTCGGCGGCGCGGGTCCGCGCGGCGTGGTCGCCGGGGCGAGTTACCAGGCGCGCGAACACGGGATCAAATCGGCGATGCCGATGTCGCAGGCCCGGCGGCTGCTGCCGCCCACCGGGGTCATCCTGCCGCCGCGGTTCAAACTGTACGAACTGTTGAGCACCCAGGTCTTCGACCTCGTCGCGCAGTACGCCCCCGTGCTGGAACGGATCTCCCTCGACGAGGCCTTCGCCGAGCCGCCTTCACTTGCCGGGGCTTCCTCGGACGAGGTACGGGAATTCGGTGCGCGCCTGCGGGAGCACATCCGGTCCGAAATCGGCCTGGTGGCCTCGATCGGGGCGGCGTCGGGGAAACAGGTCGCGAAGGTCGCGTCGGATCTGGCGAAACCGGATGGGCTGCTCGTCGTCGACCAGGGCACCGAACGCGATTTCCTCGCGCCGCTGCCGACGAGGGTGCTGTGGGGGATCGGCCCCGTCGCGGAAGGAAAGCTGCGCGCGATCGGCGTCCGGACCCTGGGCCAGCTGACCGCGCTCTCCGACGCCGACGCGGTGTCCACTTTGGGCAGTGTGGTCGGCAGGGACCTGCGGCGGCTGGCCACCGGCGTCGACGACCGGCCGGTGTCCGACCGCGCGGAACTCAAGCAGGTCAGCGCGGAGACGACCTTCGACCGCGACCTGATCGACCTGACGAGCCTGCGCCGCGAGGTCCGCGACCTCGCCGTGCACGCGCACCGGCGGCTCGTCAACGCCGACCGGGTCGCGCGGACGGTGGTGGTGAAACTGCGGCACACCGACTTCAGCACGGTGACCCGCTCGGAAACGATGGCTTCGCCCACCGACGAATTCGACCAGCTCGCCTCGATGGCGGAACGACTGCTCATCGATCCGACCGAATTCGGCGGAGTACGGCTCGCCGGGGTCGCGTTCTCCGGGCTTTCGGTGCCGCATCAGGATCCGCTGTTCACCCTCTCCGTCCCGGCGTCGGACGTGCCCGTGGTCGCGCGCGCCCCGGCGCCGGCGCCGGTTCCCGTCGTGTCGTCGAGCTGGCGGCCCGGGGACGACGTCGTGCACGAGGCGTATGGAACCGGGTGGGTGCAGGGGGCCGGGCACGGGCGGGTGACCGTCCGGTTCGAGACGCGGTCCAGCGGACCGGGGGTGGCGCGGACCTTCCCACAGGAGGATCCGGCGCTGCGCCGGGGCGAACCCGGTGACTGCCTGGTCTGAGGCGGCTCGGCGAGCCCGCGCCGCTCTCCACGGCTGAGCCGCCCGATTGTGGCATTGGGAGCGCCGCTCTACCACGGCTCAGTCGGCACACCGTCACGAAGTTCACGCTGGTCACCTGACTGAGCGTTCCGCTGATCGTTCAGGACGGCCATGGTGGATTGTCCCTTTGGTCCACGCGGCGTCGGTTGGGTGTCATACCCGATCGGCGTAAGGCAGGATGGGCAGAACTGTCACCCGATCGAGGGAATCGATGCTCAGCTCCCGCGCCCGTCAGACCGCCACCCTCCTCGGCGCCACCGTCCTGCTCGCCGCGTGCGCTGCCACGCCTGAGCAGCAGCGACAGCCGCCCGCCGCGGCCGAGGCGCCGTCGTCGAGTCAGGCGCCTGAGGGGTCGTTCACCGTGGTCGCGACCGGCGACGTCCTGATCCACCCCGCGCTGACCGACCAGGCCAAGGAGGACGGTAACGGCAACATCGACTACCGCCCGCTGCTGGCCGGGATCAAACCGCTGATCTCCGGGGCCGACCTCGGCATTTGCCACCTCGAGACCCCACTCGCGCCGAAGGGTGGCCCCTATAGCGGGTACCCGTCGTTCAGCGCGCCACCCGAGATCGTCGCCGCGCTCAAGGACACCGGATACGACAACTGCTCGACGGCCTCCAACCACACGATCGACCAGGGGGTGGACGGCGCGACCCGGACCCTCGACGCACTGGACGAGGCGGGGATCAAGCACACCGGTTCGGCCCGTTCGGCCGAGGAGGCCAAGAAGCCGCTGATTGTCGACGTCGACGGCGTCAGGGTCGCTCAGCTCTCCTTCTCCTACGGATTCAACGGGATCAAGGTGCCCGCGGGCAAACCCTGGCTGGTCAACCAGATCGACGCCGAAGACGTGATCGCCGAGGCCAAGGCCGCGCGGAAGGCGGGCGCACAGGTCGTCCTCGCGAGCCTGCACTGGGGCACCGAATACCAGCACGACCCGACCGCCGAACAGCGCTCACTGGCGAAGAAGCTCCTCGGCGACGACTCGATCGACCTGATCATCGGCCACCACGCGCACGTCGTGCAGCCCTTCGAACAGATCAACGGCAAGTGGGTCGCCTACGGCCTCGGCAACAGCGTCGCCCGGCATTCGGAACCGAAGGGTTCGACCGAACAGGGTGCCGCCGCGCGGTTCCGGTTCGTGCGGGACGGCGAACGCTGGAAGGTCGACAAGGCCGAGTACGTTCCGACGCTGGTCCAGCTCGGCCCACCGATCCGGCTGCTCGACCTGACCGCGGGGCAGGGCGGAAACGCCGGCGCGGAAGCGCTCAAGGCCACCGACGAGGTCGTTCTCAGCCGCGGCGCCGGTGAGCAGGGGCTGACCCGGCCCGGACGCTGACCCGGCGGGACAGGGATGGGCTCTTCCCCGCCCCCCGGCCTTTCCGAGCCCGCCTTCAATATCGTCGCCGCACCACCAGTTTCGCGAGGGCCGCGAGTTCGGCGCCGGGGCGGGGCACCGGATTCGAGACGGCGAGATGGTGCAGCGCGCCGGTCAGGAGCGCGTCGGCCTGCTCCTGGCTCCAGGTCCGGCCGCCCGCCCGTTCCACCAGCTCCGCCGCGTGGGGCAATTCCGCGGCGTCGAGGTTTTCCTTGCGGTACAAGGCATCCAGTTCTCGCCCGGCGTCCGTCCCGGAGTGGAGCGCGGCCACCACCGGCAGGGACTTCTTCCGGTTGGAAAGATCCGAGTGGACCGGTTTCCCGGTCACCGCCGGATCGCCCCAGATCCCGAGGAGATCGTCGATGTGCTGGAACGCCAGCCCGAGTGCCCTCCCGTACTCGGTCAGCCGGTCGACCTGATCCTGCCTCCCTTCCCCGGCGAGCGCGCCGAGCGTGCAGGACGCCCCGAGCAACGCGCCGGTCTTCCCCTCGGCCATGCGTACGCATTCGGCGGTGTCGACGTCACCGCGTTCCTCGAACTTCAGATCCGCGCTCTGTCCCTCCAGCAGGTCGATCACGGCCGTGCTGAGCACGCGCAGCGCGGTCTGCCCGAACGGGGACAGCACCTCGAAGGCCCGGCACAGCAGGGCGTCCCCGGCGAGGATCGCCGCGCCGGTGCCGAAAACGGTCCAGGCCGTCGGGCGGTGCCGCCGGGTGGTGTCGGAGTCCATCACGTCGTCGTGCAGCAGGGAGAAGTTGTGCACCAGCTCCACCGCGACCCCCACCGGGACGGCGATTTCGGCGTCGCCGCCGACAGCCCGCGCCGACAGCAGCGCGAGGGCGGGCCGCAAAGCCTTCCCGCTGTCCGAAGTGGACGGACGGCCGTGTTCGTCCCACCACCCGAAGTGGTAGCCGGCGATGAGCCGCATCGATTCGGGCAGGCCGTCGACGGCCTCGCGTAGTGCCGGCTCGAGAAGGTGCCGGCTCCAGGTCAGTACTTCGACGGCGGGCCGGGCACCGGTATGGGTCTCGATGGTGGTCAACAGACTCCCTTTCGGTCTCGCGGTCGACGGGATCGCACAACCGGTGGCCGACCAGGTGAACCGCGGTCGTCGCAATTCGTGGATACCCATTCGAGTGGGGTGGGCGCGAAGTCAACATAGCAAGCGGTAATGCCCGGACGAACAACTCGATCGGGTCTCCTGAGAGGTTCACCTGTTTGCCGGACTGGCCTCGACGCGCTGCTCCAGGGTGGCAGTTCGGGCGCGAAAGCTACGCGAAATACCAGTATATGGCCAGTTCGGTGACGTCCCGTGGTGGCCTCTCACCCCTTCGTGAAGCCGCGTTCTCCGACCGGTGACGGGCCTTTTCCGCGTGTATCGGAAAACGCTTCGAACTGCGAGGAATTGGGCCGAGAAGGTGATGATCGACCCATGCTCGTCCGCCACCGGTATGAATTGATCCGAGCGGTCTTCTCCACTCGTCTCCGCGTGAACTAGGTTCAGCACTCTGCGCACGGAAGGAGTCGAATGGGAATTTACCTGACCGGCATCTCTTGGATCGTCGGTGCGGCGGCCTTGGCGGGATTCATCGGCTACCTCGTCCGCCGGTTCGGCTGGGACGAAGGACGGCCGGACAACAACGACGCCGCCGGTCAGGTGTTCACCATCGTCGGCGGCCTGCACGCCGTCATGGTGGCGTTCATCCTGATCTCCCTCTTCGACTCCGCGAGCGCCGCGCGCGAAGGCTCGTACCACGAGGCGGACAGCCTGGTCGCCACCGTCTGGGCCGCCGATTCCCTCGGGACCGAGGTCAAGGACGAGGTGCGGAAGCTGGGCGTGGAGTACATCTCCACGGTCGAAAAGAAGGAATGGCCGCAGATGGCAGGCGGTAAGGAGACCGTCCCCCAGACCGGCTGGACGCAGCTCGACCAGCTGCGCAAGGCGGTGGACAAGGCTCCCACCGAAGACGACTGGGTCCGAGAGCGCAAGGCCGAGGCGGCCACCCAGCTCTGGCAGGTCTACGAGGCCCGGCAGGAGCGGCTCAACGCGGTCGAGGGCGGCAAGGTCGGCGGGGTGGTCTGGTTCGCCCTGATCCTCGGCAGCCTCATCTCGGTCCTGTTGCCCAACCTGTTCGGTGGCACCCGGCTGGCCGCGCACCTGGTGATCGTGTCGACGCTGGCAGGTACGGTCACGTTGCTGCTGTTCGCGATCTACCAGCTGCAGAACCCGTTCGGCGGCGGCGTGGGGATCCCGCCCGACGCGTTCACCTCCGCGCTGGCGAGGATCTCTTGAGCCGGTGCGCACCGTGGACGGGGTGACCCGGACGGCGGCGACGGTGGCCGTCGCCGGATTGGTGGGGGCGTCGGCGCTGCTGGCCCCGATGACCGCGCGCGCCGCCGAGTCCTGCCTGGTGGTGCAGGCGGAGACCGGGTCGCACGGGAAGTCGAAGCTGCGCTGGATGGACGTCGGCTCGGGGACCACGTCGAGAGTGACCGATTCGGGCTACCGGCTCAACGCGCTCGGCTACTCCGCGACGCGGGACCGGGTCTTCGGTGTCGCCGAAGGGCTCAGCCGGGGCGCGCACGCGGTGACGATCGATCGTGACGGGGACGTCAAGGACCTCGGCCCGATCACCCGCGCCGGGAACCGGCTGCCGGTGTGGAGCCCCGTCACGGGGGTGACCGCCGGCGCGATCGGCGGGAATTCCTGGTACCTGCTCCGGAACGGCACACTGTACACAGTGGACTTGATGCCGGGGGAGCGGTATCTGCGGGTGATCAAGACGGTGTTCCTGCGGCCGATCACCCTCGCCCACGACGTCAACGATTTCGCGTACCACAACGGACTGCTCTACGGCGTTTCCACCACCTGGCGCGGAAAAGGCGCCGTGATCACCATCGACCCGGAATCCGGCAAGGTCCGCGAAGCCAAAGACGCGCGCTTCCCGCCCGCCGACGTCTACGGCTCGGTCGTACTCGGCCGTGACGGGACCATGTACGCCACGGCGAACCGGATCGGCGGGCGCAGCGTGCTCTACCGGCTGGATCGAAGCGGGCGAGTGACCGCCGTGCGTTCGGGACCGCCGCTGGCGGGTTCGGACGCCGCGGGCTGCCTCACCGCGGCCGAGGTCCCCGAGCCGCCGAAACCGGAACCGCCCAAGCCGACCCCTGCCCCTACCCCCACGCCCACGCCCACGCCGACCCCAGCCCCCGCGCCCGCTCCTCCTCGCATCCCGTCTCCCAGCGCGACCCCGTCGCCGAGCCCTACGCCCAGTTCTAGTCCGAGTCCGACGCCGAGTTCTTCGTCGAGTCCCGCGCCCACTTCCGCCGCCAAGGTGCTCCCGCCGCCCGTCGCCGTGCCGAAGCCGTCTCGTTCGGCGTCGCCGAGGGAACGGAAGGAAGAGGCGGCGGAGACCGATTCGCACGCCCGGACGAAGGAGAAGCGGCGGTGGGGAATGACCGCGCTGGTCCTGATCCTCGGTGGTGCCGCGGCGGCGGGTGCCGTCCGGCGGGCCCGGTGAGTCAGTACTTGAACTGGTCCACGTTCTCGCGTGTGATCAGCAGCGGGTCGCCCAGCAGCACGGTCTTCGTGCCTTCCTCGTACTTGATCGCCGGGAGTTCGAGATTGACCTTGTTCGACGGGCCGAGCGGTTTGCCCTCGGCGATCTGCTTGCCCGCCCAAGCCGTGAGGTATCCGAGCGATTCGACGTTCCACAGCACCGAAAGCGACGCGGATCCGTCCAGGAGATACGGCTTGATCGCCTGCGGTGTCCCGACCCCGACGGTGAAGACGCGGCCGATCTTCTGCTGCGAACGGACCGCCTCGGCGACCCCGGGCGCGGACGTCGTGCACTCGCCGACCAGACCGGTGAGATCCGGGTACTTGGTCATCAGCCCTTTGGCGAGCGCGGTGGCGGTGTCCTTGTCCTCACCGGCGTAGACCGTCTCGACCAGCTGCGCTCGCGGATACTGCGAAGCGGTGTAGGCACGCTGGACGGCGATCCACGCGTTGAGATTCTCGGCGGTCTCGCCACAGGAGACGATCGCGTACTTGCCCGCGTTCCCCATCTTCCTCATCAGCGCGTCGGTGAGCGCCTTGCCGATGCCCTCCGGAGTCGCCTGATTGACGAACAGTTCGCGATCGGTGCCGGGCGCGTCGGTGTCCGAAGTGATCACATGGACGCCTTTGGCCCGTGCGTCGGTGATCGCGGATGCGATCGCCCTGGGATCGTTCGGAGCGATCGCGATCACGTCCACCTGCTGGTCGACGAGGCCACGCAGGATCGAAACCTGCGCCGCCGGGTCCACCGTGGGCGGACCCGTCGAGGTCCATTCGACACCGAGCTGCTTCGCCGCGGCCTGCCCGCCGGTGTTCATCGCCTCGAAGTACGGGATGCCCGCGACCTTCGGCACGAACGCGATCCGGATCGGCTTGGCCGCCATCCCCGCCGGTTCTTCACCAGCGCAGCCGGTCAGCCCGAACACCATGCCCAAAACGAGCACAGTGACAACGACGAGCGTCTTCGTCGGCCCTCGCATCTCCACCCCATAGTCACGGAACTACCTGAACCAGCCGATCGGTCTGCGCGCGGTGGAGACCTCCGGCGAAACTAGGGTCTCCGGTTACCCCGGTCAACCGGATGAGCGCAAAGGGTTACGGAAGTGAGTTCATCGACCTGGCCTGATTACCGGGTCGGCCTACGGGGTTGACTTTGGGTGACCGCGACCGCGGTCGGCGCGCCTTCGCGACGATGGAGGAATCGGGCCCTGTCGCCTCGGCGCCCCGATGTCCCCGATGTCGCATCAAGGACACTGAGCGTCTCCAATGCGGCCTTCACTGACAGCACGGCTGGATAAGGGCTTTAGAGCCGCCCTGCCCGGGTAGCGGATCCAGCCGTCAGCCGGCGCTGAACGGCCGGACGCGGTCGCCAGTGCCGTCCCAGCTCCTGAATGCTCCGGCGCCAGTGCGCCCACCGCCTGCGCGCTCAACACTGCCTGCTCACCACGCACTCCGGGTCAGCCCCGCGCGATGCGATAGCTCCGCAATGCCTCGCCGAACGGCTGGTCCACGCGTCCCCCTAGTAGTCCCCTGCCTGACGGGTCGGTGTTGGGGGACGCCCGCACGGATTCCGCACACGTCAGTCCCCACCGGGAACCTCGCCGTTGTGCCGGTAACCGCTCGGCGGCAGGCCGAACTCGCGGCGGAACGCGCGGCTGAAGTGGAACTGGTCGACGTAGCCGACGGTGCCGGCGACCGCGGCGACGGACATTCCCGTGCCGGTCAGCAGCCGGGCCGCGCGGTGCAGGCGGCGGGTGCGCACCTCCTGCATGGGGCTGTGGCCGGTGACCCTCGCGTAGAGGTGACTGAAGCGCGACGGCGACAGCCCGGCGATGGCGGCGAGCGAGTTCAGGGTGTGCGGGGCCTCCGGTGTCTCGGCAATGAGCTGCCGTACACGGGCGATGCGCGGGTCAGGGCCCGGCGGTGTAGCGGGAGCACCGGCGAGGTCGGCCAGGCGCACGATCTCTTCGAGTGCGCACATGGCGAGGGCCTGCTGTTCGGGGCGGGTGGCGAAGGCCGGGAGGTGGACCGGCGACGGCGGGATGTGCTCACCGGTGAGCCGGGCGTAACGGCGGAGCCGGTCGAAGGCGGCGTCGATGGCCTCCGCGGCCCCGCGCGCCGACGGTGTCAGATGACGACTCGTCCCGAGCCAGTTTCCTCGCGGTGCCCGGAAATGTGCCCACAGCAGCGACCATTCCCCGGCGTCGGGCGCGACTCCGTAGGTGTGCCGCACGCCGGGTTCGATCAGCACGAGCTGCCCAGCGCTGGTTGTCAGGGCCGTGTCCCCGTGGTGCACGACGCCGCGCCCCCGCGTTGTCCGCATGAGCAGCCAGCTCGGCGAGCCGGTCGGCCGGATCGCCTCGACGCGCTTGGTGAAGGTGCTCTCGCCGACGACGAGCAACCCGGCCGGCGGCGAGGGCGTCGCAGCAGGATCTGTCATCTCCCCGGCAGGTTCAGCCATGTCCGTGATGCCCCGCCCTTCCTACAGTCGAATCCGACGAGACCCCCACGGTGGAGGCAGAACATGAAACAGTTGATCGATTCCAGCGACATCGCCGACGACGTCGCGGCGCTACGGGAGCGCATGTCCGAGGACGGCTACCTCTACTTCCCCCGGCTGCTGCCCGGCGACTACGTCACCGGTGTTCGTGCCGACATCGCGGCCGTGCTCCACGACAGCGGGTGGCTGGCCTCCGGCACCGAGCCGCACGAGCTGCGGGCGTCCGACCGGGCGGTCGAGGAGGGCAAGTCCACCTTCTTCGGCATGTACTCCGCCGTGCAGGCGACGCAGTCCTTCCACGAGCTCAGCGAACGGGAGGAGCTGCGCGGCCTGGCTCAGCGGCTGCTCGGCGAGGAGGTCTTCTGCCACCCGATGCACATCGCCCGCATCACGGCGCCGACGCCGCGGGCCACCCCCACGCCCGCTCACCAGGACTACCGCCTCATCCAGGGCGCGGTCGACACCCTGACCATGTGGATCCCTCTCGCCGACTGTCCTCCCGACGCCGGCGGGCTGGAGGTCCTCGCCGGGTCGCACCGGCTCGGCGTGCTCGGTGTGTCCCGGGCGGAGGGCCCCGGCGGGGTCACCGCGCAGGTGGCGGGCAGCGGCGTGGATGACTGGCGCAGCACCCACTTCGGCCAGGGGGACGTGCTCATGTTCACCAGCCTCACCGTGCACGGGGCCCGCCCCAACCTCAGCGACCGGCTGCGGCTGTCGGCGGACATCCGGTGGCAGGCGAAGTCGGAACCGGCCGCCTTCATCGACGGCTACGAGCCGTTCCGGCCGCACTTCCACCCCGACGTGCCCGACTGGCCCACCCTGACCCGGGGCTGGACCTCGACGACCGGCGTCGAGATCCCGGAGGGGCTGACCTATGTCCGCAAGTTCGACTCGATGAGCGAACACGTGTCAACCCCTCCGTCCCGGTTCAGATGAGCCGGCACCGGATTACGCCGGTCGGTTTCCGGGTGCGGGCCGGACCCGGTCGAGCTTCGGCGGCCGGACCGGCGACCTCGCCTCCAGGTACCTCCAGAGCGCGTCCGCACCGGAGTAGATGCTCCGATCCTGGTTCCTGGCCTCGAAAAGCGCCGTGAACCCGGGGGTGGCGTTGCGGGCGAAGAAGTTGTTGGCCAGAGTCGCGATCCGGTATTCGCGGTCGGCCTTCACCGGCTTCCCGTTGATCCGGATCTTCTTGATGTCGACGTGCTGCCCGAGCGGGGCGCCGGGGTCGTAGGTGTAGGAAACGTTGCCGGAAACGGCCATATGCCGATACGTCACGACACCGTCGGCCCCCCGCTGCCATTGGCTCTCGATCAGCTCGTCGAGTTTCCTGCCGGTCACCGTCCCGCGCACGACGGCCGGGCCGATGCCGTTCTCGTAAACCGTGCCGAAGACCAGCTCGGAGAACAGCACCCGTCCCGGCGCGTCCGCGGGATTGGCTGGATTGGGGGCGAAAGGTATGTCGCGCAACAAGATTCCCGGCATCGCGACCGCGAGATCGGCCTTTCCGTCCTTGTTGGCCGCCCAGAGGAACGCATCGGCGGTGACGTTGCCGAGCGTGGACTCCTCGTCGGTGCCGGAGGTGCGGGTGAGATCGCCGGTGACCGTGGCGACCTGCTTATCACCCCGCGCGGGGAGCCGGTCCTTCCAGTACTTCGCCATCCGCTGCACCTCGGGGTCCGGTGCCACATCACGGGTGTTGGCGTGGCTGACCGACTTCGTCCGGTCTCGGCGGACATCGCCGGTCGCCGGGTCCAGCTCCAGGTTGATCTCGTTGATCAGCCTGCCGTGGTTCGCCGCTTCCACCACCGGGCGGGGATTACCGGCCGGGTCGGGCAGCATGCAGTTCACCAGCGCGTGCCAGTGCCCGCCGACGATGGCGTCCACCGCCGGGCTGATCTGCTTGTTCATGTCGGCAAGCGGGCCGAACGGTGCGGTGCAGTCGTTGTACCCCGCCCCGTTCGCTTGCGAGAACCCTTCGTGCACAACGGCGACGATGGCCTGGACGCCCCGCCCGCGCAGCTCCTCGGCGTAGCGGTTGATCGTCTCCACTTCGGGCAGGAACTTCAATTCGCTCGGCCAGTAGGAGAGCTGCTCTTCCGGCGTGTGGGTGGTCGTGGCGTGGATGAATCCCACCGGGAGCGTGCCGCCGCGACCGTCGTCGACCTGCCGCACGTGGTACGGCTTGACCAGCGGGCGGCCGGTGGCCTCGTTGATCACGTTCGCGGAGTAGTAGTCGAAGTCCGCGCCCTGGAAGCGTTTCCCGGTCGAGTCGGTGAAGCAGAGGTCGCGGTCGGGGCGGCCCTGGCAGGTGCCCTCCATCATGTGCTCGAGGTAAGCCGGTTTCCGGTCGATCTCGTGGTTGCCCACGGTGGAGAACTCGACGCCGATCATGTTCATGTACTCGATCGTCGGCTCGTTCCAGAACCACGCGGTCTCTGCCGGCCAGCCGGAGAAGTCGTCGCCCGCGGAGAACAGCACGGAGTTCTTCGGTGCGCGCAGCCGGTTGAGGTGCGAGGCGAGATAGGCTCCGCCACCAACGGTTTTCGCGGGCTCACCGGCACGTGAGCCGGGCACGGTCGTGGTGTACTCGCCGAAGTAGCCGTGCAGGTCGGTGATCGACAGCAGCTGCACGGGCACCCCGGGCGCGGGATCGGCCGCCGCGGCCGGTGCCGGTGAGACGGCCAGCAACGCGGCGGTGGCGATCGCCGCCGCGCGCCACCTCTTGGTTGATGCGGACATTGCCGACCTCCTTACTTCTCGGGGCTGAGCAGGGCGTTGCCCTGTTCGACGGCCGCGCTGGCGGCGTCGGAGACCTTAACCGAGCCGAGGTACATGTCATTGAAGATCTGGTTGATTTTGGGTTCCGCCGCGGCGAAGCCGGACACGATCGGGAAGTTCACCGTCTTGCCGCGCGCCTCGTCCAGGAACGGCTGGGTGTCGATGCCCTTGGCCTTCCAATGCTCGACGTAGCGCGGGGCGAGGTCGTTGATGGCAGGGAAGACGTAGCCGCCCTCGGCCATGATCGCCTGCGCCTGCGGGGTGGCCAGGAACGACACGAGCTGCTTGGCCTGGTCGGGATGCTCGGTGCGGGAGTAGACCGCCTCGCCGAGGCCGTTGATGATCACGACACGGCCTGCCTTGCCCGCGGGAAGCGACGCGGTGCCGATCGGGAAGGCCGAGCTGGGAGCGACGAAGGGCAGCAGCGCGTTGTTGGCAGGGAAGACCGCGACCTCGCCGCGCTGGAACATCTCGGTCGCCCGGCCCGCGGGCGGGTTGGTCTGCTCGGCGGGCGGGGACACGTGCCACTTCTTGATCAGGTCGACGCCCCACTGCAACGCCTCGACCGAAGAGGGCTCGTTGAAGTTGAAAGTGCCGTAGGGCTTGGTGATCGTCGTGCCGCCGTTGCTCGGGATCCAGTTCAGCCACTGGGTGCCCGAGTGGTTCCAGGAGGCGAAGCCCCACCGCTTGACCTTGGCCGGATCGAAGCCGGCTTCATTGGGGTGCTTGCCGTTCACGTCGACGGTGAGCTTCTGCATCAGCGGCAGGAACGTCCCGGATCCGTCGGGCGCCCAGGTCAGCGGCTCGGTGGGCATCTCGACGCCGGCCTCGGCGAAGACCTGCTTGTTGTAGAGCATCCCCGGTACGCCCCAGTCCTTGGGGACGGCGTACATCTTTCCCTTGTAGGTGAAGGAATCCACGACATTGGGGTGGTACTTGTCCTTGGCAAGGCCGGACTGCTCCATGGCGGCGGAGACGTCCATCAACGCGCCCTGCGCCGCCAGTTCGGGGAAGTTCGCGGGCGTCATCCAGAACACGTCGGGCGCGGTGCCGGAGACCATCTCGGTGACGAGCTTGGTCCAGTATTGGTCGTAGGGTTGAAGCTCGATCTTGACGTCGATGTCGGGGTGCTTGGCCTTGAACGCTTCGAAGACCTTCTCGTAGCCCTTCTGCTGCTGCTCGTCCCAGATTCGGTAGGTCAGTGTCGTCTTGCCGTTGCTGTCGCCGCTGCCGCCGCAGGCGGCGACCAGCCCGACCAGTGCGCCGACTGTCAGCGCGCTGAATATCTTCCGCCGGAAAGTCGAGAGCTTCATGGGGACACTCCTTCGTGTCACTTGAGTCCGGTCAGGGCGACCGACCGGACGATGTAGCGCTGGAAGAAGACGAAGACGAGCAGCATCGGCAGCAACGTGAGCAGGCTGCCTGCCATCATCCGGGTGTAGTCGATGCCGATCTCCGAGCGCAGGGCGGCGATCGCGACGGTGACCACGCGGGTGTCCGCGCTGCTGGTGATGATCAGCGGCCACAGGAAGTTGTTCCAGGACGAGATCACCGTGACGATCGCCAGCGTGGCCAGGATCGGCCTGCTCAGCGGCAGGATGATCCGCCACAGGATGGTCAGGTGCCCCGCGCCGTCCATCCGCGCGGCCTCCTCGATCTCGCGCGGGATGCTGCGGAAGAACTGGCGCATCAAGAAGATCCCGTACGGCGTGCCGAAGACGTACGGCGCGACGAGTCCGTACCAGCTGTTCACCAGGTCCAGCTCGCGCATGATCAGGAACAGCGGGATCAGGGTCACCACGTTGGGCACCATCAGGGTGGCCAGGTACAGCCAGAACAGCGAGTTGCGGCCCCGGAAGTCCAAGCGCGCGAACGCATACGCCGCCAGCGTGGTGAAGATCAGCTGTCCCACGGTGAGGACGGTGACGAAGATGAAGGTGTTGAGGATGGACTGCGCGAAGTCCGAGCCCAGCAGCGCGCCGAGGTTCTCCAGCGTCGGCGAGGACGGCGGCGCCCACGGTGCCGCCTCGAAGAGCTCATCGCGCGGTTTCAACGAGGTCGAGACGATCAGCCAGTACGGGAAGACCGACATGGCCGCCCCGATGATCAGCGTCGCGTAGAGGGCGGCGCGGCGGGAAGGCCGCCGTCGCCGGGTGGTCGTGGTCACGGTCGGCCCCTCTCAGGTCAGGTCGTAGGTCGTGGTGCGGTTGAAGTAGCGGACCTGCGCCATGGTGACCGCGAGGATGATCAGGAACAGCACCATCGCGATGGCGGAGGCGTAGCCGAACTCGAACTGCCGGAACGCGGTCTGGTAGATCGTGTAGTTGATGACCTCGGTGCTGTTGCCGGGACCGCCGTTGGTCATCACGAAAACGGTGTCGAAGACCTGGAACGAGCCGATCACGTTGGTGACAAGGACAAAGAACAGCGTCGGGCGCAACAGCGGCAGTGTGATCGAGAAGAACTGCCGGACCGGCGACGCCCCGTCCAGCGAGGCCGCCTGGTAGAAGTCCTTGGGGATGGACTGCAACCCGGCGAGGAAGAACAGCATGTTGTAGCCGGCGAACTGCCACACCTGCGTCGACGCCACCGCGGGCAGCGCGAGGCCGGCCGAGGACAGCCAGCTCGGCCCGTCGATCCCGAAGATCTCCAGGAAGGAGTTGACCGCGCCGTTGGCAGGGTCGAAGATCCAGCCCCACACCAGGCCCATCACCACCGGCGTAGCCATCCAGGGCAGGACGAACATCGCGCGGAAGATCTTCACGCCGCGCACTCGCTGATTGAGCAGCAGCGCGAGCAACAGGGCCAGCATCGTCTGCACCGGGATGGTCAGGACCACGTAGGCGATGGTCACCAGCAGCGAGTGGCCGATCCCGCCGTCGGCGAAAAGCCGCTCGTAGTTGGCCAGCCCGACGAACTCCGGCACGCCCAGCAGCTTCCAGTCGAACAGGCTCAGCACGGCGACGATCAGTACTGGCAGCAACAGGAACGCGACGACGCCGAACAGGCTCGGGCCCACGAAGGCATATGCCGTCAGGGTCTCCCGCGCCCGCCGACGACGTCCCCGTGGCGGCACCGGCCGGGTCGAGACCGGTGTCGGCGGGGTCGGCACCGTGAGGACCTGAGCCATGGTGGACTCCCTTCCGGAGAGATCAGGTAGGACCGGTTGACGGCGTGAGCAGTTCGCGGGTGCGCGTGGCTCCCCACTCGTCGAGGTCGGCGAGGCGATCGCTCGAGCACCTCCACCCACCGCTGGAGGCCACGTGATCCGCCCAGCCGGCGCGGTCTTCCACGCGCGGAGACACCAGCAGGCAGTCGGGATCGTTGACCCACAACCGGCCGTGCATGAACTCCCGCGCGGCCCCGGCCAGCCGCGCGCCGAGTTGCGAGGGCTGGCTGACGTCCCCGGACTTGGGTTCGACGGCGACCGCGGTGTCCGGGCTGACGCGCATGGCGTCGACGAGTCCCACACTGGGCAGCATCGGTGCGCCGCAACCGAGAACGGTCGAGTCCGGCCCGACCGCCTCGCGGATGATCCGCATCCCCGCCACGTAGGCGTCGTGCCCCGACACGTCGGCGTGCCGCGGGCCGGGGTGCGCTCCCGCGTAGATGTAGTCGATCTTGAAAAACGAAAACCCGGTCGCCACAAGAGATCTGAACACGCCGCCGAGATGCTCCGCCGCGTCCGGGTGCGTCACGTCGAGCACCGCGATGTCCCGGTCCCACTCGCGCATCGCTGGCGTGCCCGGGACCAGCCAGTCCGGATGCTCGGTCGCCACCCGGCTGTCGGCGGCGACGAAGAACGGTGTCAGCCAGATGCCCGCGCGCCGCCCGGTGTCGGCGACGCGTTTCGCCACTCCTTCAAGGGATCCGAAGCCCGGCCGGATGTCGAGCCAGTCCCCGATCGCGCTCTGGTAGCCGTCGTCGAGCTGGATGATCTCCAGCGGCAGCTCCAGTCGTTCGGCGTGCACCAGGGTGTCGGCGATGTCCTGTTCGGTGACCTTGTTCCAGTGCCCGTACCAGCTGCTCCACCCCGGACCGAGCGGACGGACCGCCGTCACGCCACCGCCGGCCGCCACCTCCTCGGCCCAGGCGACGAGCGCGCGCGGGAGGTCGGCGTGCTCGGTCTCCCGGACAGTGCCCAGGCTGGAGACGACGAGCCGGTCCCCGAGCGCCCGCACGCGGATGGAGGGGACTTCGGCGGAGTGATCCACCGCGGACCACGACCGCACCGGGCCGCCGTCGCCCGGGTCGATCACGATGAGTCCCTCGCCCTGGAAGCCGGACTCCGGCATCGGGCGGTCGAAGCGGAAGCAGCTCGCCGCGATCTGCGCCGAGGACGGCCGGGGCGAGGTCGCGTCCCCCGGGTAGGTGCCGGTGGGACTCCAGGACTGCCAGCCCTGCTCGAAGACGCGCGCCCGAGCCGGCACGCAGGCAACCTCGGCGATCGGGAGGTACATCGGCGCCTCTCGTGGTGGTTTTCGTTCGTTTATGCGCATACTAGCCCCTCAGCTGAGCACTAATGCTCACTCTAGATGGTGACTGAACAGAAAGAAACATGTGCACGCATACAGGGAGGCAGCGATCATGAGCCACGAAGACGCGCGCGAACGGGCGGCGCACCTCGTTCCCCAACCGCACTCGGTGCTGCTCGGCGCGGGGGTGCTCCGGCTTCCGGCCGAACTCCCGGTGCGCCTGGACGTGCCGGCGGAGGAACGGGCGGCGGTCCTTCGGGCGATCGCGCTGCTGCCCATGACCAGCAAGGTCGTCACCGAACCCGCAGGTCTGCAGGTGCTCCTCCGGGCGGGCGCGACTCCTCCCGAGGGTTACGTGCTCGACGTGACCGAAGCCGGAGTGACCATCACCGCGGCGGACCGTTCCGGGGTCGTGTATGCCGTGCAGACCCTGCGCCAGCTCCTTCCCGACGCCGCTTTCCGGCAGGCCGCGCCGTCGAACACCCGGTGGGTCGCACCGGTCATCCGCGTCGAGGACAGCCCACGATTCCGCTGGCGCGGGATGCTCCTCGACGTCGCCCGGCACTTCCTGCCCAAGCGGGAGGTGTTGCGCCACATCGACCTGATGAGCGCGCACAAGCTGAACACCCTGCACCTGCACCTCAGCGACGACCAGGGCTGGCGGGTGGAGAGCCTTCGCTTCCCGCGCCTGCACGAGGTCGGCGGCTGGCGGGCGACGAGCCAGGTCAGCCACTACTCCGACGAGGTCGTCCACGACGGCACACCGCACGGCGGCTACTACACCCGCGACGACCTCGCCGAGATCGTCGCCTACGCGGCGGACCGCGCGATCACGGTCATCCCGGAGATCGGCGTTCCCGGCCACACCGGTGCCTTGCTGGCCGCCTACCCGGAGTTCGGGTCCCCGGCCGTGCCGGATCGCGCGGTGCACACGAACTGGGGTGTGCACGACGCGCTCCTGGCTCCGTCGGAGCGGTCCTTGGAGTTCCTGCGCCTCCTGTTCGACGAGCTGCTCCCGCTGTTCCCTTCCCCTTACGTGCACGTGGGTGGCGACGAGTCCGTCCTGCGGGCGTGGGACAACGACCCGGTGGTGCGGGCGTTCGCCGACGAGCGGGGGCTTTCCGGGAACGCCGAGATCTTCGCCGCCCTGATGGCCGAAGTACGGCAGATGCTGGCCGAGCACGGCAAAACACCGGTCACATGGGACGACAGCTTCGCCGCGCAAGGAACCGCCGCCGACGCGGAATCGACCACCACGCTGGTCATGGCGTGGCGTGGCGCGGAGGTCGCCCGCCGGGCGGCGGCGGCCGGTCACGACGTCGTGCTCTCGCCGGTCATGCCGACCTACTTCGACTACTTCCAGGAGGCCCACCCCGACGAGCCGCTCGCGATCGGCGGCCCGGTCACCCTCGGCGACGTCACCTCGTGGGAGCCGATCCCGCAAGACTGGTCCGAAGCTGAAAGCGCTCGTGTGCAAGGGATCCAGTGTCAGATGTGGACCGAGTTCGTCGAGGACCCACGACTGGTCGACTACCTCCTGTACCCGCGAACGTGTGCCTTCGCGGAGATCGCTTGGGGCTCCCGCGCGCAGGATCTCCACGGGCGGCTGCCTCGCCACCTCGACCGGCTGGCGGCGGCCGGAGTCGAGTTCCGCCCGCTGACCGGCCCGGCGCCTTGGCAGCGCGGCGGCACCGGCCGGCGAGCCCATCGCGCCGGGGTTCCGATGGCCGAGCGCCTCGCGCACTACGCCGACGCGGCCGCGACCGGAACCGTGGCGGATATCCCTGATGTGTAAGGAATTCCGCGCGCTGTGACGGTGCACAGACGCCGTCACGGCGCCGGAGTCCGGATCGATCGGGCGAGGTCCAGCGCGTCGACGTGGTGCGGGTCCTCAGCCAGCAGCGCGGCCAACCGGTCACCCGCGCGTGCGTGCTGCCCGTCGAGAATGTCGAGCTGCGCCCGCAAAAAACCGACTCGGCGCAGCTGCGCGGCGGCCAGGTCCTCGGTGAACAACAACATCGACGGCAGCGAAGTCGCGAAGTAGTCCGCGGTCGCCGGGCTCGCCTCCAGCGTGTCGCAGAAGGCGCGCAATGCCTCGGTGAGCCGGTCGGCTTCCTCGGTGCGGCCAAGCCTGCGCAGCGCGAGCACCGAAGAGTAGGTCGCCTCGGAGTAGGGTTGGGTACGCATCCCCAGGAAGTCGCCCTGCTGCGCGGCGGCCAGCTCCCACGCCGCCCGGTCGCCAAGCGCGTCACCCCGCATCAGGTGCAGCTGCGCGGTGTTCGCGAGCGGATGCCTTGCCTCGCTGAGGGATTCCGGTGGCGCGAACGCGTCGTCCACTGTGGCTCGCGAGCGGCACAGCCGGTCCCACACGCGCAGCACGTCGCCCTCACCGCCCTCCCACGGTTGGAAGGTGCGGCCGAGCAGCAGTTCGCGGGCCTCGTCGAGCCGGTCGGCGGTGATCAGCAGGTGCGCGAGTTCGATGGTGGCGTCGTCCCGCGTCTCGACCAGGGCGCGGTTCCGCAGGAGCCAGTCCAGCCGTTGCCCGGGCGGCACGCCGCGCCTCGCGCTGAGCTGGTCACGCTCGAAGATCAACCTGGCGTCGTCCCCCGCGACGGCGAGCGCGGAGTCGTAGGCCGCGCATGCCTGGTCGGCGTCACCGAGATGGTTGAAGGCCGCGAGCCCCAGATTTCGCCACACCACGGGATCATCCGGGTCGATCGCCGCAGCGGCATTCCAAGCCGTGCACGCGTCATCAGGGCGTCCGTTGGCGTAGAGCCAGTGTCCGAACAGCGCGCGAGCCCGCGCGTCCGTGTCATCGGCGTTCGCCGCCCGCTCCAACGTCAACGCGTCGTCCAACCGCGAAGGAAAACACCACGTCGCGTCGAGTTTCTGTGCCGCCTCAATGGCTTCACGCGCCTCGTGGTCTCTGCCCAGGCTGCGCAGCACCTCGGCTCGGTAGTACTCCAGCAACGGCCCGGCCGCTGTCTGTCCGATCGCGCGAGAACCTTCCCGCTCGCGGGCGACGTCGAGCACCCGCAGCGCCGCATCGTGCTCACCGACGCCGACGTACTCCAGCGCGATGTCGAGGCAGGTCTGCGCGTCCGTCGTGAGAGGCAGGCCGAGCAGATCGCGTGTCCACCAGTCCAGGGGATCAAGCGCATGGGTGGCTTCGGCAAGTTCTGCCGCTTGACCGTCTTTTCCGTTACGACGCAGCACAATCACCCGGAGCGCACGGGCTTGCAGGTGCTCCGGCTCGGTGCGCAGCACATCCTGAAGCCTGGCCAGCGCCTCCCTGTTCCGCCCGTGTGCGGCGTCGATGCGCGCCATGCGATAGCCCGCCGGCGCCCGCCACGCACGCGCCCAGGAGCTGGAACCGTATACGTCGTAAGCCTCTTCGGCCCGGCCGAGTCGCTCCAGCACGAGACCGAGGCAGTACAGCGCGGTCGTGTCGGCCGGGTTGGGGTTCAATGTCGTCAGCCGGGAAACGGCTATCCGTAACAACTTCTCCGCCTCAACGAAGTCACCACGCTGATACGCGCGCCCAGCGAGCCCGACGTTGGCCGCGACATGCGCGGGATCACGGCGCAATGCCTCACGCCAGTACAGCTCCGGTGAGCGCGTCGCGTGCCGGTACTGATCGAGGTGCGCGCCGATCACGGCCAGCTCATCCACGGTCGGCACGTCCTCGGGCGCGGCGGGCTCGCGTGCCGGGGTGACTTGATCGTCCGCACCGGGGACCAGGGAATCCCACTCCACCAACAGCTCGTCACCGTGGAGGACGCGCAGCACGAGTCGATCAGCGGGCCGCGTCAGCGGGATGCACTCCTGGAAGGGCTTGCCCGGCGCGATGTCGGCGCGAACCTCGGCGACCTCGGCCCCAGTGCCGTCGACGAGCGACAGGCGGCATCCGGGGCGGTCAGCCGTCACCGTGACTCCGACCCGCGCGCTCGTTCCCTGGAGGTCCACCCGCACCGCGGCGTCCACGGTCGCCGCCTGCACCGGGCCGATCTCCTGGATCGGATACCAGAACTGCGAAAATACCTTCGTCTCCCCGGGCGCGATGAAGGAGAAGTCCGGCTGGTTGTCGGTGAAGACCCCGGCCATCAATTCGACATAGGCCGAACCGTCGTCGGTGAGATTGCGGCCCCACGCGTCACCGAACTCCGAAGCGCCCCAAGTCCACTGCTTCTTCCCGACGGCGATCTGCCGATCGGCGACGTGCACGAATCCGGCTCGCGCGGCATGGTCATAGCCGCCGAAGAACGTTTCCTTGCTGCCCACACACATGTACGAGGTCGGCACCGGGATGTTGCGGTACCAGTCAAGGCGGTCGCCGCGGACCCGCACCCCACCGGCGACCGTGCCGACCTCGTCGTGCCGGGCCGGGTAGTCGACCCCGTAGTAGGCCCGATCCGCGGCGGGGAAGCCGGTCGTCGCGCGCTTGGCGTGATCGGCGACCACCCGCACGTCACGGGGGAAGAACGACTGGTAGTTCTCATCCGCCCGCGCGGCGATATTGGTCCACCACAGGAACGTCCGGGTCCGCTCGCCGCGGTTGTACAGCCGCACCCGCAACTCCAGGACGGCGCTGTCGGGCCGCATCCGGACGCCGTGCATCCCCTTCATCCGGTCGAAGGGGTCGTGATCGGAGCACCACACGGTCACGGCGCCATCGGGCTCGTGCTCGATCTCGACGTCGGCCGGCAGGAACGTGGCGGGGCGATGGTGCTGCGGCCAGTTGAACTCGACTCCGCCGGAGATCCACGGGCCGGTCAGGCCGACGAGAGCGGGCTTGATCACCGGGTTGCGGTAGAAGAAGTCGTAGTTCCGGGTGCGGTCGAAAGCAACGTGAATACGGCCACCGAGCTCGGGCAGCACCATCAGCCGCAGCCAGCGGTTCTCCAGGTGCACCGCGTCCCACTCCGCCGGGGCCTTCACCGGGCTGATCCGGTCATGGAACGGCAGTGGATACACCCGCCCGGAGGAGCCCTGGTAGACACGCCGGTCCAGGTAGGCGGGATAGCGGTCGGGCGCCTCGGGAAG
Source organism: Amycolatopsis sp. NPDC041971 (assembly GCF_055588925.1). Taxonomy (NCBI): domain Bacteria; kingdom Bacillati; phylum Actinomycetota; class Actinomycetes; order Pseudonocardiales; family Pseudonocardiaceae; genus Amycolatopsis; species Amycolatopsis sp. NPDC041971. The sequence goes on from NZ_JBVJCE010000028.1 coordinate 64,922, forward strand.
GTAGCTGTCGATCATCACCCCCGCCCGCCACGCCGCGACCCCGGCCTCGGCGTGCTCGGCGGGGCGGGACGGCAGGATCAGCGTCGATTCACCCTGTGACATGCGGCAACGCTATGCCCGGGCACCCGTTCGGCGGGATGGCCGAATCGACCGAGTCACCTGGACGATTCGACGGCCCGCTGTACGGTGTGCGGATGCTGCTGCCCGATGGCTTCCCAGGTCAGCGGTTGCGCGTACTGCCGCGGCCGCTGGTGGCGTCGGCCCTGCGCAGAGCCCCGACCTCGGGCCTGCTCGTCACCGACGCCGGGTACTTCCCCAGCGCGGCCGACCACGGCATGCACCGCCCGCGCAGCGCACCGGAAGCCATCGTGATCGTCTGCACCGACGGGGTCGGGCACTGCGAGGTCGACGGCAGGGTGAGCGTGATCAGGCCGGGAAACGCCCTCGTCCTGCCCCCGTCCCTCCCGCACTTCTACTGGGCGGACTCGCGCGACCCCTGGACGATCTGGTGGCTGCACGCCGCGGGCTCCCAGGTCTCGGAGCTGCTCTCGGTCGTCACGCCGGACGGCGGAGAAGCCATCATCGAGGTGCGCGACGCCTACCGGGCCGTCTCGGCGATCGACGACGCCATCGGCTTCCTCGAACGGGACCAGACCTTCCCGCACCTTATCTCGGCCTCCGGCGCGGGCTGGACCCTGCTGGCGCAGCTGGCCGCGGACGCGCTGACCGAAGCCCACCAGCCCACCGAGCCGGTCCGCCAGGCGCAGGAGTACCTGCGGCACAACTTCGCGAAGCCGGTGATCGTCAAAGAGCTGGCGCGCACGGCGGGTCTGTCCCCCTCGCACTTCGCGGCCCTGTTCCGGATGGCAGCGGGCTGCGGCGTGGTCGAATACGCCAAGCGCCTGCGGATGGCCCGAGCGCGCGAGCTGCTGGCCACCACGTCCCGCGACATTTCGGAGATCGCCAGGACCATCGGCTACAACGACGCGTTCTACTTCTCGCGCACTTTCCGCAGAGAACACGGTTGCAGCCCCAGCGAGTACCGGCGCGGGAAGAACTAGTTGTCGCGGGTCGTGAGGATGTCGACGCCCCATTGTCCGTCGAAGGCTGTCGCCGTCTCGTGCGGCGCCGCCAGACGCACCCGATCGCGCACGTCGCCGCGGAGCGGGCTTTTGACGGTCGATGTGGCGTCGTCGGTGGAGCTACCGCCCGCCGAAGCGACCGCCAAGATCATCCCACGGACAGCTGTGCGACAGCTCGGGCTCGTCTGGGGCGCGGATGAGACCACAATAGACAGCGAGAAGTGGAAGAAATGCATCCACATAACACAAAGCCCCACGTCGTGAAACTGAACGTGGGGCTTGATGTGCGCCATCAGGGACTCGTGAACCGCTCCGGGTTTGATGGAGGCTCCTCGTGTGAGTGAGGATGTGGATCATGACCCGGAGGCCCAGGTATTCGGCCGCTGGACACGTTCACCTTCACCGCGACCGAGCAGATCGCCCCCCACTGCGGCGAATACAGCTCTACCTGCTCAAACACCAACGCAAAGCCGGGTTCGCCGTGGTCGATCGGAGCACGGCGACCGGCCGACTCCGCGCATCTTGTCGGTGTCGTCTGCAAGGATGCCGATCTTGACTATTGGTCCGCACCGGAAGGAAATCCACCCGTGACCACGTATCTGCTTGTACCCGGCGCCTGGCACGGCGGCTGGTGGTACGACCCCGTAGTCCCCGCTCTCAAGGAGGCCGGGCACACCGTCATCGCGCTCACTCCCTTGGGCCTGGATCCGGACGCAAACCCGCCACAACAGGTGATCACCCTGGACGACCACGTCCACCAGGCCATCCAGGCACTGCGGGCAGTTCCCCCGGAGGCGGACGGCAAGCGCGATGCGGTCCTCGTCGGCCATAGCTACGGCGGAAGCATCATCAGCGGTGTCGCGGACGCCGAATGCGACCGAATCCGAGCACTGGTCTATTTGGACGCTCTGATGCCTGAAAATGGGGATTCCAGTTGGTCGATGACCAACGAAGAGGAACATGCCTGGTACGTCGACGGGTCGACCCGTACCGGAGCTTTCGTTGACCCCTTGCCGTTTTTCGATAAGCGTGCACGCCCGCACCCGCTGGCCACCCTGATGCAAGCCTCGAAACTCACGGGGGCGTGGCGCCGCGTACCGATCAAGCACTATGTCGAAGCAACAGGGTGGCCCGGCGAATCCCCGCTCGCGGCGGTGACGGCGAAAGCACGCGCCGACGAACAGGTCACTGTGCATGCCTGGGACACCACACACAACTTCATGCACAACGCTTCGGAACTCGTCCTGGAGCTTATCGTCGACCTCTAACCGGGACCCTTCGCGCAGGTGCCGCGACCTCGGTGCAGAACACACGCGGGATGCGGTCCCCGAGAACTTGCTGGGATCGGATATCCGGCCGGCCAGACAGGTGGCTAGTGCCGCGTCATGCGACGTTGGGTAGGTAATCGGGCCTGCGGATTTACGCGTTGACTGCGAAGTGGCGTTTGGGGTGGCAGTGTCGGTTGTGCCATCGGAGACAGCCGGTGATGGCGGCTTCCTGGGCGGCGTGGCTGGGGTAGTCGCTGCCGTCGAGGGTGAAGTACCGCAATGCGGTGAACTCGCACTCGATTCAGCGGACCGAACTCGTCAGCACAGATCACTCGCCCATCGGCGGGTGGGTGATCGTAGAGATCGAGGACGCGGGTCTTCTCGGCCACGAAGTCCGGGGCCTTGCTGGCTTCCCAGGTCTTCGTCGCCTGCCACGACACGCCCTCCTCGCGCAGGACTCCCCGGACGCTCTCGGTACTCGCCCTGATCCATGCGTGTGCGGCGAGATAGCCCACCAGCTTCGGCAGACTCCAGGTCGTGGGGACAACGCCGCGAACCCGGAATCGTCGAACGCGTGGATCATCTCCCGCACATAACCTTCGGTCGCGGCGAACATCACCGCGATCTCCCGCGCGGACCGGCCCTGCACCGAAGCCAGCACGATCCCGGACCGCCGCAGCCGCACCCGATGCCGGGTGGACCGCGTGATCTTGACCAGCCGCTGCGCTTCCTCCGGCTCCACGACCGCGCGAACACCTCCGGCTGACGCGCCACCAGCCTCACCTCCACAGCCAGCCTCGCGATTACCACCCCGGATGTCCACGCGACACGATGACAACGTCAACGTTCTTGATGAGGCACTAGGCCGCCAGTCGCGGGTCTATCCCGTGATCGGTGTTTCCGGCGTTGTTGATCAGTAGGTTTCGGCTCCCGGCCAGCGGTCACCGAACGTGATGGCGAAGGCGTTCA
>NZ_JBVJCE010000029.1:0-65591 GCF_055588925.1 Amycolatopsis sp. NPDC041971
TTCGCAAGACAACCCCAACCAGGGCGTCAGTGGCTTTCCGAGCCAGACCCCGCCAAGTCTCCGTCCACACACATCATCACTGTGGCTTTCGCGACACCGTCGCCCACGGCCGCGAGCGAAACCCCGCGACACGACACCTTTGCGTTACCCCTCGATAGGTGACTTGCCGGTGCGCGGAAGGCGAACACGCGTGATTGGAGGGCGAACACGCGTGACTGGAAGGCGAACACGCGTGACTGGAAGGCGAACACGCGTGACTGGAAGGCGAACACGCGTGACTGGAAGGCGAACACGCGTGACTGGAGGGACGACTCGCGGCTGGACTTGCCGGTCACGGGTCACGGGCGGCAGCGTTCGGCGGTCGCGGCGGCCGTCTTCAGTTCGGGTGCCCCGAGGATGGCCGCGACCGGGTCGAGCGCGCCGTGCGTGTCCTTCTGGGCAGAGATGAGCCCTTCGACCGCACGGGCTTGCGCCGCGGTGTCGTTCTTTCCCGACGCGTCCAGATCGGCCTTCGCTTTCACGGTCTTGTCGCGTGCCGAGGTGTACTTCCCCAGGAACTCCTTTTTCGCCGTCTCTCCGGCTGGAACCGGCGCGGCGGGCAATGCGCCGAGGCCGTCGACGGTCTTGGACAGAATGGCCGCGTAGTGCCCGAGCTGGTCGCTCGTGCTCTTCTTGATGGCCTCGACGGTCTCGCCGGTCGCCGAGGTCATCTTGTTGTTGCCCTCGACGAAATCCTTGACCGCGCCGCAGAATCCGCTCATCCAGGCCACCGCCGCGGCCGATTCCGCGACGGACGGCGAAGGCGACGCCTGTGCCGCCGCCGGTGCCGGGTCCGGAGCGCAACCGGCCAGTACCGTCGCGGCCAGCGCGATTCCCGCCGCGCCCAGGATCCCGGCCGTCTTCTTGTGGGCAGCGCACATGTTCGTTTCCCCTCTCCTCCGGCAGGCTTTCCCGGCCGGTTCGAGGACCTTGACACGGCGGAACGTGCGCGGTCTGCGTCATATGACTCAGAACGGACGCTCCGCGCTCGAACTCGTAACGTTCGAGGCACGGCGACCGGACGGCGTAACGAGGCGCGGACAGGGGGCGAGTACCGCATTACCCCTGTTCGCTTCGAGGGCATCCAGCCGAAGAGGTAGCACCATGGCCATCAAGATCATCGCAGCGCGGCTCGAAGGTGGGAAATTCCACGAAAGCATCACGAAACTGCGCTGGGTCAATCCCGGCAGCGGCGAAACCGGCGAGAGTTTCGTTTCGGCGATCGTGGCGTGGATCGAGGACGACGACGGCAAGGCCTACGTGGACGAGGGGATCCACCGGGTCGCCGTGGAGATCCTCAAGCCGACCTTCGGCCCGGAATTCCTGCGCACGCGGGCGGACGGGATCTGGAAGAACAACCTGCTGGAGCTTCCCCGCTTCTGAGCCGGGAGCGTCCACAATGGACCGCAGTGCTCCCAGGTGGTGGGCCGGGTCGGGCTCGAACCGACGGTCAAGGGATCATGAGTCCCCTCCGCCGCCGTGTCAGCGAGTGTCGCGCGATACCGGATTCTGACCATTCCTGCAGGTCAACGCGTACGCCCAATCGGAGACGGCTTGAGCGGGCAAGGACTGCGCTCAAGCCGCGGTTGGTGATCGTCGGGCGCTAGCGTCGATTGGTTTGGCGGCGAACCCGCCGTCTAAGCGTAGCTAGGCTGACCGGCCACCGACGGTAGCAAGAACCAGCACCGCCCCGGCTGCGAATACCCCACCGAGCCACATCACCGCAGTGGTCCCGGCTGCGTCCGTGGCCAGTCCGCCGACCGACGCCCCGGCCGCGATCGCCGCGTTGAACACTCCAGCGAACAGAGCCGACGTCGCTTCACGGGCCTCCGGGGCGGCCACCAGCATCCATGATTGCGAGGCCACCGAGACACCGCCGTACGCCAAGCCCCAGACCACCAACAGCGCCGCCGCCGCTAGCGTGGTCAGCCCCAGGATCGGAACCAGCGCCATCGTCGCCGACAAAGTCCCGCCGAGCACCAGCAGGGTCGCCCGTGGCGATCGCGCCGCTACGGCGCCCGAAGCGAAATTGCCCGCGACCCCGAAGAGCCCGTAGACCAGGAGGAGCGTTCCGATCTGCCCCGCGCTCACCCCGGACACCTCTTCCAGTACCGGCCGGACATAGGTGTACGCGGCGAAATGCCCGGTGACGATCAGCGCCACCACGATCAGCCCGAGGCGCACCCGCGGCACGCCTGCCAGCCGCACCATCTCGCCCAGGCGAACGGCCCCTTCCGTCGGCAACGACGGCAGTGACATCAGCAGCGCGGCCAGTACCACCAGTGAAAGACCACCGGCCCCTACAAACGCGGCCCGCCAGCCGGCCAATTCCCCGAGGTAGCTGCCTGCCGGTACACCCAGCACGGAGGCCACTGCGATTCCGCTGAAGATCAGCGAGGTCGCGGATCCGATCGACCGCGGTGGAACCAGCCGCACGGCCAGGCTCGCCGCGATCGCCCACACTCCGCCCATGCCGATTCCGACGAGGACCCGAGCGACCAGCATGACGCTGAACCCGGGCGACCACGCTGCCAGGAAGTTCCCTGTCGCCAGCAGGGCCATCAACGCGCAGAGCACGACCCGCCGATCGAAATTCCTGAGCGCCGGGATCAGCAGAGGAGCGGAGACGGCCGCGACCAGGCCGGTGACCGTGAGCGTCAGGCCTGCCGCGCCTTTCGTGACCTGCAGGTCACGGGTGATCGGGGTCAGCAGACCCACAGGCAGCATTTCCGAGGTGACCACGGTGAAGGTCGCCCCCGCGAGAGAGCTCACCGCCGGCCAGCCGTTTTTCCTTTGTCCGGTTTCCTCTGACGCCACATGTTCTAGGCAACCGTCGTCCGCTGCCGGGAACAACGGCTGATGTCTCATCCTTCTATGAGCGAGACTACTGGATCCAGGGGGATGGAGGAGACCCGATGAGTGGTGTGGAGATCCGTGAGCTGGAGGCGTTCCTGGTGCTCACCGAGGAGCTGCACTTCGGCCGGGCAGGCGAACGCCTGTACGTCTCCCAGAGCCGGGTCAGTCAACTGCTCCGCTCACTGGAGGGACGGATCGGCGCGACGCTCGTCGAGCGCACGAGCCGCCGGGTAGAACTGACTCCGCTGGGGGAGAAGTTCCTCGCCGAACTGCGTCCGGCATATGAGGCGCTGCGGACCGCCGTCGATCACACGCGCGCCACCGCGCGAGGGATCGGCGGGGTGCTGCGAATCGGTTTCCAGGGCATCATCGACGACCACCTCGCGAACGCCATCGGTGGATTCGAGAAGCACCATCCGGACTGCGCGGTGGAACTCACCGAAATCCCGCTGGCCGATCCGTTCGGCTCGCTCCGCCGTCGGAAGATCGATGCCGCGGTGGTGCTGCTTCCGGTGGAAGAGCCGGATCTCATGCTCGGCCCGGTATTCTCTCGTCAGCCGCAGATGCTCGCCGTCTCGCCTCGGCATCCGTTTGCCCGCAGGGAATCCGTCACCGTGGAGGAGCTGGCGGAATGCCCTCTGATCGGCATCCGCGGCCCGGCCCCGGAATACTGGCGCCGCGCCCAAGCCCCCGAAATCACCCCCGGAGGTCGCCGGATACCGCGCGGACCGACCGTCGGCACACTGCAGGAAGGCATGGGCCTCGCCGCGGCAGGCCAGGGCGGCATGGTGCTGTGCCGCTCGACGGCCGAACACCAAGGACACCGGGATTCGGTCGTCTTCGTGCCACTCACCGGGCTGCCGGAGTCGGTGCTCGGCGTGGTCTGGCATGCGGAGGACAGCGGCCGGGCGCGGGCTTTCGCAGGGGAGATCGCGGTTCGGACTCGAAGCTGACCTCGACATGTGGTCTGACCGGCTTGAAGCCCGGCCCCGTGACTCAGATTGTTCACTTCCTGAACACTCTTCAGAAAAATCACCAGGAGCCTTCGTTGAAGAAGGCAATCTTGCGCCTCCTGGTTCGACTCGACCGCCGAAGGCTCCCCTGCCGAGTTCTCCGTTAAGCCCGTCGAGCAACTCGGCTCCGACATACCCCGTAAACCGCTACGGCAGCTCCGCACGCCCGCTCGAACGCAGTCTTGTCACCCGGTGGTTTCGTTGATCATGGTTCGGTGACCGACCAGACGTTGACCGGTGTGTCCTCGACCAGGGTGTCCTCGGCAGGGTGACGTTGTGCTGGTCACGTAGACCCATCGCGGCGGATAGGGCGATCTGACCCCCGGCGAAGTCCCCGGCGAGCCGCACCTCCCCGTGCAGTTCGCCCACCGGTGTTGTCAGCTCAAGACACCTCCACGACACCGGGCACGTACGTATCGGCTCCCTGAACGCGCGACCGACGTCTGTGGCGCTCACGATGACCTGGCGGGCTGACACAAGTGTTGTCGCCGGGCGGTGGCGTCGCCGCGGTAGGGACGTCCGGCGATTTGGTGATCACATTGTGCGGGTGGCCTCCGGCGAGAGACTGAGTGAGCCCAACACGGTCAGGGTGGTCTTGGCCGCCTCCCGGCTCCTGTACTGGCTCGACAGCCAGGACTTCGCGCTCTCCGGCCTTTCGCAGTCGCTTGTGGATGAATGGCTCGACAGCGGCCGCGGCCACTACCGGTACCTGTATCCCTTCATCACCTGGGCCCGGACCCACGGCTTGATTCCGGCGGGGATCCGCGTCCCTTTCCCGCAATACCCGCCACGGCTGACGCTGCTCGACGACGACGAATGCCTGCTTCAGATGCGCCGGTGTCTCGACGAGGAAGACATCCCGCTCACGGTTCGTGTCACAGGCGTTCTCACCCTCCTCTATGGACTTTTCGTCACGACGATCGTGCGGCTTCGCCACGACCACGTGACCACGACAACAACGGATACCTTCCTGAAGCTCGCCGACCACCCGCCTCGATCCTGGCCCCCCTCACAGGTATCGAGACAGAGACCGCCGTGAAGTGGAATCAAACGCGCGGCACACGATTGGACCTCATATCTCGAAGCTCGCCTATCCCACGGGCCCGGGATCTGAGCCCTCGCCGGCTGTTCGCCGCCGTGGGCCACATGCCCAGCATCGACGCCGAGGTTCACTGGTCGTGGGGGTCCCTGCGACCAGTGAACCTTGTTGTCCTGGTATGGCACCAGTTCACTCCACCGGAAGCAATTCTCACGCCCTGTCGACTGCGACTCTGCACGCGACGAAGACCGGCCGTCTGCCGCTCGTGATCTACGTACTGGCCGTCGATGTCTTCCTGACGGGCAAGATGGAGTTCGTCGTGCCCGGGATTCTTCCGGAGATCGCGGGCGACGTCGGAATCTCGGTCGCGGACGAAAGCCGAGACTCACCGTGAAATCCGTCTTGGCGTGCGTACTGGTCACCAGGTCGGGGCACCGAGGCTGCGGGAGATCGAGCGGGCGGTCTCACGAACGGCCGCGACGAGGTCGCGACGGGGCTGTCGGTCTTCATCGCAGATCCGCTCGATGGCGCCCGTGATCGCGATCGCGCCCACTGTGAGGTTGCGCTCGTCGTGGATGGGCGCGGCGATGGAGGCTTCGCCGTGGACGAGTTCATCGCGATCCATCGCCCAGCCCTCTGCCCGGATCAGGGTGATCTGCTGGCGTAGTTCGTCGCGCTGGACGATGGTAGCGGGCGTCTTGCCGGGCAGGTCGATGCTGTCGGCCAGGACGTCACCGCGCAGGTCGAAGCTGAGCAGGGTTTTGCCCAGCGCGCTGGCGTGGAGTGGTAGCAGCGCCCCGGTTTCCAAGATCTGGAGGCTGTCATCCGGGCGGAAGACATGGTGGATGATGAGCACCTTGTTCTCGTGCACGATGCCGATCCGGACGCTTTCGCCCGATCGGGTGGCCAGAGAGTCCGCCCAGCTGAGGGCTCGGGAGCGCAGTTCATTGACGTCGAGGTAGACGTTGCCCAGGTGCAGCAGCGTCGGACCCAGCCGGTACTTCCCGCCGGCACCGATCTGTTCGACGAACCCGACATACTGCAGCGTCTGCAGGAGTCCGTGCACCGTGCCCTTGGGCAGGTTCATCGCGTGGGCCAGTTCGACGACGCCGAGCTGGCGCGACCCCGAGGCGAGCAGTCGCAGGATGGTGGCCGCGCGTTCGACCGACTGGATCCGTTCTGGCACGCTGCCACCCTAACGATGCCGCCGGCGCGACTGGAAGTTCACGGCCCGTCCGGCACCTCCTCGAACGGTGCTCGCCCGGTGAGGACTCGGTGGGCTTGTTCGCGGTCGAATTCTTTGGTCCAGGTTCCGATGAGGATGGTGGCGATGGCGTTGCCGGCGAAGTTGGTGAGTGCGCGGGCTTCGGACATGAAGCGGTCGATGCCGAGGATGAAGCCGACGCCGTCGACCAGTTCGGGCCGGTGTGTTTGGAGGCCGCCGGCGAGGGTGGCGATGCCGGCGCCGCTGACGCCCGCGGCGCCCTTGGAGGCGATGATCATGAACAGTAGCAGGGAGATCTGTTCGCCGAGTGTGAGTGGCTGGTCTTGTGCGGTGGCGATGAACAGGGTGGCCATGGTCAGGTAGATGGCGGTGCCGTCGAGGTTGAATGAGTATCCGGTGGGGACGGTGATGCCGACGACGGGTTTGGAGACTCCGAGGTGTTCCATTTTCGCGATCAGGCGTGGCAGGGCTGATTCGGACGACGAGGTCGAGAGGATGAGCAGGAATTCGCGGGCGAGGTAGCGGAACAGGGTGAAGATGTTGATGCGTGCGCCGAGCCACAGGACGGTGCCGAGTACGCCGAGGACGAACACCAGGCAGGTCAGGTAGAAGCCGATCATGATGACGGCGAGGCTGCGTAGCGCGCCCCAGCCGGTTTCGCCGACGACGGCGGCGATCGCGCCGAAGGCGCCGACCGGGGCGGCCCACATGATCATGGCGAGGATGCGGAACACGAGGCGTTGGATGTGCTCGATGCCGCGGCGGATGGGTTCGCCCTTGGTGCCGAGTTTCTGGACGGCGAATCCGGTGAGGAGGGCGATCAGCAGTGTCTGCAGGACTTGGCCTTCGGTGAATGCCGAGGCCATGGTCTTCGGGATGATGCCGAGCAGGAAGTCGATGGTGCCTTCGCTGCCTTCGGCTTGGGTGTGGGCCTTCGCGGCGGCGGCCGGGTCGAGGTGCAGGCCCTCGCCGGGGTGCAGGAGGTTGCCGACGAGGAGGCCGATCGCGAGCGCGAAGGTCGACATCGTCAGGAAGTAGCCGAGTGAGAGCAGCCCGACTTTGCCGACCTTCGCGGCCTTCGCCACCGATCCGATGCCGAGGACGATGGTGCAGAAGATGATGGGGGAGATCATCATCTTGATCAGGTCGACGAAACCGGTGCCGAGCGGTTTGAGTTCCCTGGCCAGGCCCGGCGCGGCGAACCCGACGATGACGCCGAGGACCACGGCGGCGATCACCGCCAGGTACAGGTAATGCATCTTGTCTCGGCGACGCGGCGCCGCCTCGGGCGTTGTAGACACCTTTGCCTCCGAGCGTGTCATTGTGCGCGTCCGTTCCACGACGCGGCCATGAAGTCCAGTGCCGCGGGCAGTCCGCTGGTCCAGTAGGCCCACTCGTGGGCGCCTTCGCGTGCGATGAAGTGGTGGGGCACGGATTTGCGGGTCAGGGCCGTGTGCAGCTCGACGTTGCCGAGGAAGAACTGGTCGTACGAGCCGCAATCGAGGAACCAGGCGGTGCGGGACATGTCCGCGGTCGCCGACCGGGTGATGGTGTCGAGCAGGTTCCACTGCCGGTAGAGCGGGTTGGTGAGCCGGGCCCGCCCCTGCAGATCCGCGCCCCAGGCACGAGCGAAGCGCCAATTGTACTCGGCGACGGGCAAGGCCTTCATCTCCTCGGCGGTGCGGTGCCCGACGCTGAAGCCGAACGCCGCGGCGAACAGACCCGGTCTCCGCAACGCGAACGACAGGGCGCCGAAGCCGCCCATGGACTGGCCGCAAATCCCACGGCGCGCCGCACTCCCCCCTGCGCCGTGGGCGGTCTCCACGTAAGGAATGAACTCGTCAAGGAACATGGCGGCGTAGCGGAACGCGCCGTCGGCGTCGTCGGCGTCGTCCATGTAGTACGTCACGAACTGATCGGTGGAGGGTCTGGTCGTATCGCGGCGCGCGTCGGGCATCACGACCAAGGTCGGTGGCAGCCGTCTGGCCGCGATCGCCGCGTCGACGATCTCGCGTACCCGGCCGAGCCGCACCCATTCGGCGTGATCCCCGGTGAGACCATGCAACAGGTACAGGACCGGGTAGGTCCGTGCCCCGCCGCGCCGGTAGCCAGGCGGCGTATAGAGCGAATAAGGCACGTCCGCACCCAGGATCCGGCTCCGCATCCGGAGGGCGACGGTCTCCCCCTTCGCTCGGCCGGTGGCATCGGCACTCGCGTTGCCGAAGAGGGTCGCGGCCGTCGCGGCCGTCGCAGCGCCTAGCACAGTTCGTCGCTGAACCATGTGATGTCCTCATTTCCCGATGTCGCTCGCTTGGGGACGCGAGCCGCCGCAACCATACGCAGTTCGGCAATGCCGAACAAGAGACTCCCGAAAATCTGGCTTTGACCCATAAATCCCGTCAGACTCAGCTTTGTAGTCGAGACTGGGCCTTGAGTGATTCAAATGTTCGACATTGTCGAACAAAGTTTCTTGGCGGCGAAGGTCCGCTATGGCAGGTTCATGCCACCCGCCGGTACGAGGCTGCGAGCCGGAAGCCCGGGTTTGCGCAGTCAGGTGAACTCAACGAGGAGAACTTCATGCGACTTCAGCTCACGACCCGGAGGAGCGTTGCCGTCCTGTCGGCGGTTCTGGCCTGTGCCGTGATCGGCGGTACCGCCGACGGCGCGACAACAGCGCCACGACTCACCGCCTCGGTGACCGCGAACGCCTATGAACGCGGCCCTGCACCGACCGAGGAATCGGTTCGTGCCCCGCGGGGCACGTTCGCCGTGACGTCGGTGACGATCGCGCGTTCACAGGTGACCGGGTTCGGAGGCGGGACGATCCACTACCCGACCGACACCAGTCAGGGCACCTTCGGTGGCATCGCCGTCGTCCCGGGGTACACCTCGCCCGAGAGCGCGATCGCGTGGCTTGGACCGCACCTGGCGTCGCGCGGCTTCGTGGTCATGACCATGGCGACGATCAACACCCAGGACCAGCCCACCTCCCGCGGTAATCAGCTGCTCGCCGCGCTGGACTACCTCACCCAGAAATCCCCGACCCAGGTCCGGCAGCGCCTCGACAGCACCCGGCTCGGCGTCATGGGGCACTCCATGGGCGGTGGCGGCACCCTTTACGCGGAATCGGTCCGCAAGACCATCAAGGCCGGCGTCCCGCTGGCCCCCTACAACCAGGACAAGACGTGGGGGTCCATCACCACACCCACCCTGCTTCTCGCCGGCACCGCCGACAACGTCGCCGGCATCGCGCAGCATGCCCGCCCCATGTACACCAGCATGACCAGCGCCCGTGAACGTGGTCTGATCAACGTCACCGGCGCCGATCACGGCACCTTCACCAGGGAACACCCGGTGATCGGCAAGTTCACCGAAGCCTGGATGAAGCGGTTCATCGACAACGACACCCGCTACAACCAGTTCCTGTGCCCCGCCACCACCGGCAATGGTGTCAGCGAATTCCAGGCGACCTGTCCGATGTCCTGACCTCGCAGACTCTCGTTGGCGGCTGCCCGCCGAGCAGGTGGCGGGCAGCCACCACGTCCACTACGTACGTGGCGATCTCCGTAGCCTTCCGGATTCCGATACCCCCGCGCGGCCGGAAGGCTGATGCTCTCTCTGTCCGGGCAAACCCCTTGCGAGGAGCCATGACCCCCGTCCGAGCCGACCGACGCGGTCGGTATGTCGCGGCCATCGACCAGGGCACGACCTCAAGCCGCTGCATGATCTTCGATCGCCGCGGCGGTATCGTCTCCCTCGCGCGCCGGGAGCACCGCCAGATCTTCCCCCAGCCGGGTTGGGTGGAACTCGACCCGCGGGAGATCTGGACCTGTGTGGAACAGAGCGTCAAAGAAGCTTTGGCCTATGCGGGGACAACAGCTCTCTCGCTCGCCGCTATCGGTGTCACCAACCAGCGCGAAACAACCGTGGTGTGGGACCGAGCCACCGGGGTCCCGGTGCACAACGCCGTCTCCTGGCAGGACACCAGAACCTCGACCACGATCGAGACCCTCGCGGCAGAGTCCGATATGGACCGTTTCCGCGAAAGATCAGGTCTCCCGCTGACAACGTATTTCTCCGGACCGAAACTGGCGTGGCTACTGGCCAACATCCCCGGTCTCGCCGCGCGCGCCGAACAGGGCGACGTGCTGTTCGGCACCATGGACAGCTGGCTGATCTGGAACCTCACCGGCGGATTACACGTCACCGACGTCACCAACGCCAGCCGCACCATGCTGATGAACCTCACCACGCTTGACTGGGATGAGAGCATCCTGCGGGAATTCGGGATTCCCCGAGCCATGCTTCCCGCCATCCGGCCGTCCTCACATCCCTACGGCGTCGCCACCGGAGTCCTCGAGGGCGTGCCCGTCGCGGCCGCACTCGGCGACCAGCACGCCGCCCTGTTCGGCCAGACCGCGTTCTCCCGCGGAGATGTCAAAAGCACCTACGGCACCGGCAGCTTCCTCCTGCTCAATACCGGCCGCGAACCGGTGCGATCGGCGCATGGCCTCCTGACCACAGTGGCCTTCCAGCTCGATGGCCACCCCGCGTCCTACGCGCTGGAAGGGTCGATCGCGGTCACGGGCGGGTTGGTCCAATGGTTCCGCGACACCCTCGGCCTCATCCACACCGCCGCCGAAATCGAAACCCTCGCCGCAACCGTCGCCGACAACGGCGGCTGCTACATCGTCCCCGCCTTTTCCGGCCTGTTCGCCCCGCACTGGAACGCCACCGCCCGCGGCGTGATCACCGGCCTCACCGGCTACGTCAAACCCGGCCATCTGGCCCGCGCCGCCTTGGAGGCGACCGCCTGGCAAACCCGTGAAGTCGTCGACGCCATGCGCGCCGATACTGGCACCACCCTCACCGAATTACGCGTCGACGGCGGCATGACCGCCGACAATCTGCTCATGCAACTCCTGGCCGACACCCTCGGCATACCGGTCAGCAGGCCGACCGTCGCCGAGACCACCTGCCTCGGCGCCGCCTACGCCGCCGGCCTCGCGGTCGGCTACTGGGCCGACCTGGAGGTCCTCAGGAGCAACTGGCACAAAGCCGCCGAATGGCACCCCCGCCTCGACGAACAGCTCCGAGAACGCCGCTACCGCAAGTGGCGCAAAGCCGTCCGCCGCAGCCTCGACTGGATCGACGAGGACGACTGACCTCGCTGCCGCCGCAGAGCCGCCACCCCACCTCACGACACCGACCACAACCGCATCAAAGGAATCCCATGCGCCCCAGATCCGCACTCCGCCGCGGCATCGCAGCCGGCCTCCTGGCACCAGTCCTGGCCGGCCTGATCGCCGTTCCCGCCTCAGCCACCCCGGGTGGTGTCCTGCCCCGGGTGACCGGCCCGATCGCGCAGGACAACCGGTCTCATGCCTTCGGCGCCGCGGCCCACCAGTCCGTGCCGGAAAACCTCGCCGCCAGCGGATACACCGAGGCCGAGTACTTCCTCAGCGGCCGGGCGAACGTCTACACCTGGCCAGCCGGTGGCCCGGCCGCCGTCCGCACCCCGAACGCTCCCTACACGACGCGGCTACTGGTACGGAAACCCGCGAAGGGCAAGCGATTCAGCGGCAAGGTCGTCGTCGAGATGCTCAATCCTTCCAACCTCTTCGACCTCAACATCGGCTGGGCGATGCTGCGCCGTCAGCTCATCGCCGAAGGCGACGCCTGGGTCGGGATCACCATCAAGCCCGTGTCCGTCGCCGCGCTCCAGAACTTCGATCCTGTTCGTTACGCGCCGCTCTCCCTGGCCAACCCGCTACCGGTCACCGATCCGGCCAATTGCGCCAACCCGCTCACACTCATTCCCGGTGACAGCTCCCGAGCGACCGAGAACGGCCTGGCGTGGGACATCTACAGCCAGATCGGCGCTCTCCTGCGCGGCAACCGGACCGACAACCCTCTGCGGTACGGAGAACATCACAACCCACCGGTCCAACGGCTGTACGGGTTCGGCTACTCGCAAACCGGCGGCTACCTCTACAACTATGTCAACGGCATCCAGCCCCTCGTGGTCCGCGCGACCGGACGCCCGATCTACGACGGCTACCTCGTCGCGGTCGCCGGGGGCTCCTTCGTGGGTGCCGCGCCGATGAACCAATGCGACCCCGCGCCACCCATCGGTGACCCCCGCAGGCAGTTCGACCACGCTGGAACACCGATCCTGCACCTGATGTCCCAATCGGATTACCTGAGGGGAATCGACTCCCGTCGCCCCGACAGCGACCTGCCCGGCGACCAATACCGCGGCTACGAGATGGCCGGTGCCGGCCACGCCACCCCCGACGAACTGCACGCATCCGCCAAACCCGCCGACATCGTCAAAGCCGGACGGCAAGTGCCTGCCCCCGGCTGCGATCAGGGGCCCCGCAGCCCCTTCCCCAGCCAGATCTTCTTCGACGCCGCACTACGCAACCTCGACCACTGGGTCACAGGGAAAACGATCCCGCCTCGCGCCGCCCCCATCACCGTCCACAACGGAACGCCGGCCACCGACCGATTCGGCAACGTCATGGGCGGCCTGCGCTCCCCTTACCTCGACGTGCCCACCGCCACGTGGTCGGGAACCTCCACCGGCCCCTCCTTCTGCGCCATCGCCGGACATGTCACCCCGCTGCCCGCCGCGACCCTCGCCCAGCTCTACCCCACCCACGACCACTACGTCCGCCAGGTCGCCGCCAGCACCGCCGGACTGGTCACAGCCCGGTACCTCACCCCCGCCGACGGCGCACGGCTGATCAGGGAAGCCATCCATGCCCCCGTCCCCGATCGGGGCACGGCTCCGCGTCCGCAACCCCGGCGTTGACACAGCACAACGCCACGAGCAGGTTCGTCCTCTCCAGCAGAAGACGCCAGGTCGCTTGTGGCGTCGGCTATCCGGTCGCGGACCTGTCGTCTGCTTCACGGTGCCGTACGATTCGGCCGCATGTACTGGCTCGCCCGACGTGCCGACGACACCGGCCAAGGCCGTTTTACCAGCTACTTCGGGCGTGACGCCGAAGGTGCCGAGGTACGCAGGCTCATCGACACCGGACGGCTGACCACCCTCACCGGACCGGGAGGAGTCGGCAAGACCCGGTTGGCGATCACGGTGATGCGGCAGACCGCGCCGGATTACGCGGGCGGCGCGGTGTTCGTCGGTCTGGCCGAACTCCGCGACCCCGCGTTGATCGCCAATCTCATCGCCGACCGCCTCAGCCTGCACGACCGGCCCGGCGAGACCACCCTCGACACCGTGCTCGCCCACCTGCGGAATCAGGCGCTTCTGCTCGTGCTGGACAACTGCGAGCACGTGGTCAGCGCGTGCGCCGACGTAGTCGAGGCCATCCTGCACACCTGTCCGGGCGTCGTCGTGCTGGCCACCGGGAGGCAGTCCCTCGACATCCCCGGTGAGCGGGTAATGCCGATACCGCCGCTTTCCGTCCCTCCAGAGGCCGGGTCCGACGCGCTTGCGGACTTCCCCTCAGTCCAGTTGTTCTTGGACCGGGCACGTGCGGTGGTGCCCTCTCTCCTGGTCGACGACGGCACACTCGCCGACGTGGCGCTGCTGTGCCGGCGGCTGGACGGTCTACCGCTCGCCATCGAACTGGCCGCGGCACGGGTACGCGCACTGTCACCACGGCAGATCTCCGACCGGCTGGACCGAGGCCTGCCCGTGCTCACCACTGGCCCGCGCACCGCCCCGGAACGACACCACACCCTGCGCGCCACCATCGACTGGAGCTATCGGCTGTGCTCGCCGTCGGAGCAGGCGGTCTGGCGGCAGGTCTCGGTCTTCGCCGGCAATTTCGAACTCGCCGCGGCCGAGTTCGTCTGCGCGGGGACCGACACTCTGACCGTGCTCGACCTGATCGACGGATTGCTGGACAAATCCGTGCTCCTGCGCGAGGAACACGGCGACGTCGTGCGGTACCGGCTGCTGGAGACGCTGCGCGAGTACGGCCACGAGTTGCTCGCTGAGTCCGGTGAACTGACCGAGACGATGCGGCGCCACTGTCAGTGGTACGACAGGCTGACCGCGACGGCCGAAGCGGAATGGGTCAGCGCCGCACAGGACGGCTGGGTGACCAGACTGAATCAGGAGCACGCGAATCTGCGGGCCGCACTGGACTGGGCGCTGCGGCAACCAGGTGAGGCTTTGGTCGCGTTGCGGATCGCCACCAGGCTCGACGAATACTGGACGCTACGCGGATCGCTCGCCGAAGCCCGCACGTGGCTCGAACGAGCGCTCGCCAAGACACCTGCCGACCATCCTGACCGCCCGATGGGACTGGGAGTCTGCGCGCTGCACGCGTTATGGCAGTTCGACGTCGAGAACGCCGAGACACTGCTGACCGAGGCGGACACACTGCTGACGGCGACCTCAGCCGAACCAGCACAGACCTTCGTCAAGCATGTACGCGCGCTGGGTGCGATGTTGCAGCGCGACTTCGAGTCTGCGGTCACGTTGTCGACCGACACCGCGGCATCCTTCCGAGCCCAAGGAGATCTTCGCCGCGAATTCCACCCCTTGTTCATCCTCGCCGTAAGCATCTCCACACTCGGAGACCTCGACCGGGCGCGCGAGGTCGCGGGACGAATGCTCACGCTGACCAAGTCGGCGGGCGAAGCGTACTACCTCAGTATGGCCGAGTACGCCCGCTCATGCGTCGAGGCACTCTATGGCGACGCCACAGTCTCCATGGAAGCGTCGCACTCGGGTCTGCGAGCCTCCCTGCGCATCGGCAACCGCTTCGGCGCCGCCCACCACACCGAAATTCTGGCGTGGCTGGCCGCACGACAGGACGAACACCTGCGGTCGGCGATTCTTTTCGGCGTCGCCGCCAGGCTCTGGCACCTCGTCGGGTCCTCTGCCGAGGCGGCAGGATCTCTTGCCGTGCCCCATTTCGACCACCTGAACAAGGCCCGCGACGCCCTTGGCGAAGCCCGCTTCAACCAGGCCCGCGCCGCCGGCGAGGCCCTACCCGACGACACCGCAATGGCCTACGCGCTCGGAAAGAGCGTTCCACCCGCAGACCTGGGCCTACCGGGCGAATCGCTCACCATCCGCGAACGCGAGATCGCCTCCCTCGTCGGCGCAGGACTGTCCAACCGGGACATCGCCACAAAACTGGTCATCTCCGTCCGCACGGTGGAAACACACGTGCAGAACATCATGACCAAGTTCGGCGTGAGCAACCGCACCCGGATCGCCACCCGGATAACCTCCACCGACACCACACCGAGCTGACCACCCGCACCTCACCGTGTATGTGCACGGCACCAGTACACAGAGCAAAGTTGCGACGACAAGCGATAATCGGCATCTCCCAGCGTCTGTTGGCATGGCTGCCTGCCGCAGCGATTACTACTCCCGGTCCTGGGCGAAGCGGTCGGTGGCGGCGATGATCGCGGGGGTCATGCCGCCACCGTTATGACCGGTGTCGTCGAAAACGACGAGCTCGCTTCCGGGCCAGACCCGGTGCAGTGACCAGGCGATCCCGAGCGGGCTGCTGGCGTCGTAGCACCCGTGGATCAGCACGGCGGGAATCCCGTGAAGTCGCTCGACAACTGGTGAACTGGAGTTCGGCGTCGAAGACTGTCATATTCAGCGCCGTAGCCGTCTGGTGCCCTCTACCGGCTAGAGAAGCGGGCAGCCAGCTTCCAGGTTGGTGCCGGTCCGTGGTGAGGGGCGCAGGCTGATGAGGCTGCCAAGATAGAGGTCGATCGCGCTCCCGGGGCGGGAGTAACGCCGTCGGGGTGCGACCGATCAATAGACGAAAGTCACGATTGAGGTGCGCTTGATCGGTATAGCCGCACAGCGCCGCGAGCCTGGATAGCGGCGGCGGGTTCGTGCCTGTCAGAAGCCGGATCGCGTGGTGACAACGGGTAATCCGCCCGACAGCTTTCGGTGGCAGGCCGACTTCCCGGTGGAAGCGGGTGGCCAGATGTTGACGACTCAGGCCGGCTTGTTCGCGAGTTCGTCGACCGTCACGGCACCGCCCGATATCGTCAGGCTGCGCCAGCTGCGGTCGAGTGACTTGGACAGAACCGGTTCGTCCAAGAGCCAGCTCGACAACCGCCGGTCAAGAATCCTGAACCGATGGTTCGAATCCCGCGCCTCACGCAGCTCATCCCGAAGCATTCTGGCTCGTGCGCCCAGGAGATCGTCGAATCCCACACTGGTCCGGCCGATTTCCCGCAGCGGCAGACCGAACAGCGCTCGTGCGCCCAGCGGGGTCAACTCGATGACGATCCCTCGCTCCCGGCCCACCCGCGTATAGGTCATCGGCTTGTTCGAAAGCCCGACGACGGGGAAAACGCCGCCACCGTAGGTGTTTCCGGAACACGGGTGGTTCGCTGGAAAGCCAGTAGAAACTGACCCAGCGCGCCAGGCGGCGATCGGGCGACCGAGTCTTCCAGAACTCGGCGTCAGACGACAAAGTCTCCCCCACCGTTATTCCCCTCGGTTCCGGCAATGCCAGGAGCGACATCCGTACCTCGAAAAGCATGGCAGTAGAGGTGCTCCGGTGGAGCTTCCTGGCTGTGTTTGAACCGAAAGGAGGCATCCAACCCCGTGGTCGTGACACCTGGTACGACCACGGCCGGCTCGGATGAACTAGTGTCTCGTGATCCTGATGTCGTTACTTGGCGTTGTTGTCGACGAGTTTCTTGATGTTGGTCTGGACGAGCTTGACCTTGGCCAGGATCTCGTCGGCGGTGGCGGTCCAGGTGAAGGGCTTGGCGGTGGAGTTCCAGTGCGCGATGTAGTCACGGATCTGCTTGATCAAGACCTTGACGCTGGTGAAGGTGCCTCGCCGGATGGACTGGCGGGTGATGATCCCGAACCAGTTCTCGATCTGGTTGATCCAGGAGGATCCCTTGGGTGTGAAGTGAAACCGCACGTGC
Organism: Amycolatopsis sp. NPDC041971; assembly: GCF_055588925.1. Classification (NCBI taxonomy): domain Bacteria; kingdom Bacillati; phylum Actinomycetota; class Actinomycetes; order Pseudonocardiales; family Pseudonocardiaceae; genus Amycolatopsis; species Amycolatopsis sp. NPDC041971. Next base: position 17,072 of record NZ_JBVJCE010000029.1, read on the forward strand.
GGGTTGTCGGCCAGCCAGGCCATGACCTCCGGGGTGGTGTGGGTCGAGAGATTGTCCAGCGCAACGTGAACGTCCTTGCCCGCGTGCGGTGTCACGGCCTTCTTCAGAAACGCCAGGAACTGCACGCCATCGCGGATCGGCGCGCACTCGCCCATGACCTCTCCGGTGCCCACGTTCAACGCCGCGAACAGGTTCGTGGTGCCATGGCGGACGTAGTCATGCGTGCGTTTCTCGGTCACGTCGAAGTCGATCGGCAGCAGCGGTTGAGTGCGGTCCAGGGCCTGGATCTGGGTTTTCTCGTCGATCGAAAGCACCACCGCACCGCCGGGTGGGTCCAGATACAGCCCGACAATGTCGGCGACCTTCTCGGCGAACTCCGGGTCCTTGCTGAGCTTGAACGTGCCGTGGTGATGCGGTCTGATTCCGTTCTCCCGCCACAGTTTCGCGACATAGTGGTAGGACACCGAGACACCTTCGGCGCGGGCGATGAACGCGACCATCTCCCGGCTCGACCAGTGCGACAGGCCGGTTGAAGGCGGCGGACTGGTCCGGCTCAGCGCCAAGATCCGGGCTCGGATCGAGGCCGGGACCTGCTCGCGGCTGGCGCCCCGTGGCCGGTCAAGCAGGCCCGCGATTCCCTCTGCCGTGTAGCGATCCAGCCACAGATCCACCGTCGGCCGCGACACCCCAGCAAGCATGGCGACGTCCTTCTTCTGCCTGCCATCAGCGCACCACAGCACGATCCGGGCTCTCGTCGCTACCGTCGCAGCCACGTCCGAGTTGTAGACCAGAGCCCGCAACTCGGCACGCTGCACCTTCGTCAACTCCACCACCCCAGCCAACACCACGCCCCGTCAACCCAACGTAAACCAAACAGAATCACGAAACACTAGTGGATCGAGGGCCCGTGGCGCCGCTGCAACCGCGGAGACAGACGGGCGTCCAGCGCCAACCAAACCGGCGGCCTTGCATTTTTCCAATCCAAGGGCGCTGTTCGCCGCTAAACTCGGGTTCGCATCCACGAAACCGATGAGCAGTTGCTCGCTGCGAGCGTAAAACACGTAGGCGGGGATGCCTGCCTATGATTTTTCCTTCTAGTTCGATTCCTATAACTACAGGAACGTCTACCCGACCTGACGGGTATCACCACAGGCAGCGAACTCCAGGTCTACAGCAACGTCATGGGCGACACCGGCGAAAGGACTATCACCAAGGAACGCACTGACGTTACCCCAACTGGAGCTGCGTCCATCACATCGCATGAACCCTTGATCCGAGCAGAAAAGAAAGGTGAATTCACATGCGCAAAACCCTGACCAGAGGAATCGCGGTATTTCTGGGAGCGACGGCTTTGCTGATCTCCGGCGCGGCACAGGCCGGCGCGACCGGGAACACGGTGGAGGAGGTGTGCGGCTTCTATACAGCGGGGGGACACGCCTACTACAAGCACTGCGGGGCCATCCCTGTCGGCGTTTGGGTGGACACCTGGGACGGCCAGGACGAGAAGTGGTACTGCGCTCCCCCCGGCGATGACCGCTACCTCGGCCCCACGAGCAAGATCAGCTGGGCATCCCACCAGCAGGCCTGCTGAACCTGCCGGTTACGGCGTCAACACGGGTTTCCCTCGACCGGCACGCGCGGGGTGGGCATCGCGCTCACCCGCGCGTGCCGCGGCTCAGTTCTGGCATCGCAAGTCAAATCGGCCCCGGTCCGGCATTCTGAACTGGCCCCGGCGGTCGGGTTGCAGGATCGGTCGGCATCTTGTTGTGGCTCCACCTACTGTTGTTGTCGACGTGGTCCGGCACTCTGACTTGGCCCCACCTCGTTCGTGTGTGTCGTTGGTCGATCGGTGCGTGCACCAGTGATGACGGCTTGGTGGCCAAGATCGTGGGATGAGCCCGGCAGCCATCGCGGCGACCGTTCGTGCTGCGTCGAGTCTCGACGGTGAACTGCCGTACCGGACCCCACCCGGCATCTCATAAGAAGCGGACGTCGTGGCGGGAGGAGACGTTCAGCTTGCGGCGGACCTTGACCACATACTCCTCGACCGTGCGGCGGGAAAGGAACAGCGCTTGGGCGATGTCGCGGTTGGTGTGGCCGCCTGCCAGAAGGCGGGCGACATCCTGTTCACGCGGGGAGAGTTCGCTGCCGTAGCCGCGCCTCCCGCGGGGTGAGGGGGTGGCCACGCCGGTGCTGCGGGTGCGATGGCGGCAGCGGGCGGCGTCGACCGTGGCCCCCAGGGAGTCGTAGGACTGGGTCAGCGCTTCGAGCACCGTGGCGTCGGTAAGGGTTTCACCTTCGGCCTGCTCGGCAAGTTGGGTGGCTCGGTAGGACAGGCCCAGGTTCCAGTGCAGGTCGATCGCTTCCCGGTAGAGCCGGTCGGCCACGTCACGGTCGGCCGCGGCCGCGGCCAATCGCGCGCGGCAGGCGGTCAGCCCCGCTTGGGCCAGTGGGGCGTCGACCCCTCTCAGACCAAGGGCTGTTTCCGCGACGAGCAGCCGCGCGGCGTCGACATCCCCGACTGTCAGGTAGTAGTCGACGGCCTGGGGCAGGATGTCGCCTGACCACACCCACGCACCTTTGGACCGCAACAGCGCCACGCCGCGTCTCACGTGTTCCTCCGCCGCGGCGGCCTTGCCCCGGCTGAGAAGCATGCCCGCCATTCCGCCGGCCGCCGATATGCCCACCGGGAAGACCTGGGCTGTCGGATACGACCCCGCCGCCGCCTGGAAGGCTTCCTCCGCCCGCACCCACTCACCGCGTGCCGCCGCCAGCCAACCGCGCGTGAGGTGCAAATCCGTGGTCAGCAACAGGTCCGCGTAGATTTCGATCAAGCGGTCGATGCGTTGTTCCAATCCCTGCCATCGCCCACTGAGCCAGTCGAGCCGCACCGCCGTGGCCTCGGCGGTGCCGACGACGTAGGAAGAGGTGACTCGTTTGGCCAAGGCGATCCCGTCGCGCAGGAACTCGCGTGCTCGGGAATAGTGTCCGATCCACGAGCACGCGTCCGCCAGGTTGCAGTGTGCCCGAGCCAGGTGGTGGAGTTCCTCAGGGTCTTGCACATCCGACGGGGATGGCAGCTGCGCGATGCGTTCCCAGGTGCTCGGGTCGCCGATGATGAGCCGCCCGCCGAGCGTCGTGGCCAGCAGTGCGGTGCGCGAGGCTTGGGTGGGCAGGTGGTCGATGACGCTCTCGACCCGGTCGAGCGAGGTCTGGTGCTCAGCGACCGACGCCGTCCCCAGGTATGGTCCGGCCATGGCCGCCATGCCGCGCACAGTACGTTCCGGCTGGTCACCAAGCAGGTCGATGGCGTGGGTGATCTCCTCGGCACCGCGATCGACCGACCCGGTCTCACGTTGACGCAGCAGCCCGAACCACAGATGCACCTGCCCTCGCACGTCCGGGGCCAGGCGCGGGTCCGACAGCAGGCTTTCGACTCGCGCGGTGATCACCCCGCCGGGTAGTCCCGTCAGGGCGTAGTCACACAGCTTGGTCGCCAACCGGTTCGTGGCTTCGGGACTGGTCTCCGCATCGACCAGCACCTCGAACAGCAGGTCGACCGCGGTGGACACGTCTTTCACGTCCTCCGCGGCCTTGGCGGCGAGTTCGCTGTACCGCAACCATTCGCCCTTCAGACCCGCCGCCTTGGCGTGCGCGGACAGGCGAGCGACAGGCGCGTGATCGAGGGCGGACAGCGCGGCTATCGCGCGTTCGTGCAGGTCCCGCCGCAGCGGACCGGGCAGCGAACCATACACCGCGCGCCTGGCGATGTTGTGCCGGAAACCGTACCTGTTGGCCGCTTCCTCCACGAGCACACCGGATTCCACCGACGCGATCAGGTGTGCCGCTTTCGCCTCACCCGCCACGGCGCCCAGTACCTCGGGCGTCTCCGGGACGCCCAGCACCGCTGCGGCCTCGGTGATGATCCGCGCGGCCTCAGGCAGGGTTCCCAGCTGCTCCTTGACCGCGTCCGCCACCGCGGCCGGCACGTCGATCCCGTCGAGGACGCGCCGGGCGAGGTCACCTTCGGCTCGCACGTCCCGCACCGGGTCACTCAGCGCCCGCACCGTTTCCTCGACCACGAACGGGATCCCCGCCGTCTCGTGCAGGACGGCCTCGGCGAACCCCCGCGACGTCGCGGCGGCCCCCACGAGGGCGTCGATCATGGTGCGCACCTCCGCCGCGCCGAAAGGGCGCAGGATCAGGTTGACGCCGGTGACTCCGTGCGGGACATGGAAGGCGTGGCCGAGTGGTGCCCCCGACAGGAGGTCCTCGCGGCGGTAGGTCACCACGATCGACAAGTCCGGTGGCGGGTTCGCCATCACGAATCGCAACACCCGGCGGGTCTCTTCGTCCGCCCAGTGCAGGTCCTCGAGCACGAGCACGGTCGGCCCCAGTGAACGGAGCAGATCGCGCACGGCGCGGAAAACTCGGTGCCGCTCGGCCTCTGGATCGCCAAGGGCGCGTGGCGCCGGCGGCAGACGGTCGGCGAGTTCGGGCAGATAGTCCCGCAGCGCACCGGTCACCGGACCGGGCTCACCCAGCAGCAGGGCATCGCACTGGCTGAGGCAGTCGAGGAGCACTCCGTACGGGAACGGCTCGGGCAACGGCAGGCACGAACCCATGACCACACGCGGGGTTCCCTCTCGGGCGGCTGCGGCGGCGAATTCGGAGACCAGTCTGGTCTTGCCCACTCCGGCCTGCCCCTCCACGAAAACAGCCGACGGCGGGTTCCTCACCGCACGGAGCATCGCGGTGAGGTCCGTGTCCCGGCCGATCATCGGCAGCGAGCAGGATCCGACGGAGAGGGAATTCACGCGGCCATCAACCATGCTCGCTCCTGTCGGTGATCCGCCTGCAGAGGAATCCCGACATGGTAGGTCGGCGGACGCGGGTGCCATAACCCCGCGAGGTACGGCACTTGCGTCCAAACAGGATCAGGTACCGATACGGGTCGCGACCACACTTGTTCCCCTGCCTCCCAGGACGAAGGGTGATTCCCCGAGCGGCTTGATGTCACAACCCCGCCCTACGGCCGTTCGAACGCACGATGGAGGAATCGATGCAACAGTGCAGAACGCGATGGATATCAACCCTGTTCACCGTCGCGGTCGCCGCCGCGGCAGTGGTGGCGACCGCGGGCGTGGCCGTGGCGCAGCAGGCGGAAGCGGCTGTCGTCCAAGCCGATCGGCATTACACCGGGCAGTACATCGTGGTGCTCGGGGGTGGCGCCCGTGCCGCGGCGGACGGTCACGCCGCGACACTCACCCAGCGCTACGGCGGCGAGGTGACCGGCACGTACTCGGTCACACTGAACGGTTTCTCGGTCCGCGACCTTACCGAGCGGCAGGCGCGGCGACTGGCCGCAGACCCGTCGGTCAAGGCAGTGCACCAGGACGGCACGACCAGGGCCGCGGGTGAGCAGCCGAGTCCGCCGTCGTGGGGTCTGGACCAGATCGACCAGCGAACCGCCACCCTGGACAAGAAATACACCTTCCCGAACTCGGGTGAGGGTGTGACCGCCTACGTCATCGATTCCGGGGTGCAGACCCAGCACCCCGAGTTCGAGGGCAGGGCGAGTCACGGCTACGACTCACTCGACAACGATACCGACGCCGGCGACTGCTACTGGCACGGCTCGCACGTGGCGGGGACGATCGCGGGCAAGACCGTCGGGGTGGCGAAGAAGGCCAAGGTCGTGGCCGTGCGCTCACTGGACTGCAAAGGCTCCGGCCCGGACTCGGCCACGGTCAGCGCCATGGAGTGGGTGGCCAAGAACGCCGTCAAGCCCGCGGTGGTGAACCTGAGCCTGGGCATGGACACGCTCGGCGTCGGTGACGAACAGGTCAAGGCCTTGGTGGCCAAGGGGATCGTCGTGGCCGTCTCCGCGGGCAACGACGGCAAGGACGCGTGCGCCGTCAGCCCGGCGCGCGTCCCGGAGGCGCTCACCGTCGGTTGGTTCAACAAGGACCGCACCCGCGGCGGGAACCACGGCCGCTGCATCGACCTTTTCGCACCGGGCGGCAACATCTACTCCAGTGACAACGCCGGATCGTTCCGTACCGCCAGCGGTACGTCCATGGCCTCCCCGCACGTCGCGGGCGGGGCTGCGCTGTATCTGGCCGCGAACCCCGGCGCGACCCCGCAGCAGGTCAGCGACGCGCTGGTGCGCAGCGCGACCCCGGACCTGATCACCAACCCCGGGACGGCCTCGCCGAACAAGCTGCTTTACGTCGGCGACCTGGGTGGCGGCACGCCGCCCGGATGCGGGGTCAAGAGCAACGATCAGGATGTGGCCATCCCCGACGCGGACGCCGCGGTGGGCACCTCCGTGAGCCAGGATTCCTGCGAAGGCAAGGCCTCGGCCACGCTGGCGGTGCGAGTGGACATCGACCACGGCTACACCGGAGACCTCGCCATCGACCTGGTCGGGCCGAGCGGGTCGTCCTATCCGCTCAAACGCGCGGGCGGCGTCGGCGAATCCGGCGGCGTGCACCAAAGCTTCACCGTCGACGCCTCGCACGAGGACGCGAACGGCACGTGGCGGCTCTCGGTGCGCGACATCTACCGGTTCGACGTCGGCACGCTCACGGGCTGGTCGATCACATTCTGACCGAAGTGGACAGACAGCGCCGACCACTCTCCCTCTCCATCCTCGCCATCGAAGGAGAACGATGAGATCATCACGCTTTGCCGCAGCACTCACCCTGGCACTGGCCACGGCGACCCTGCCGATCATGCACACCGCGGACGCCGCGCCGACCGACGAGATCAGTATCGCGGCGACCCCGACCGACCAGCTCCGCGCGGGAGACGTGGGAACCCGGATCGTCAACGGGGAACGCACCACTGTGAAGGAGTATCCGTTCGTCATCGCCGGTATGCGTGTCGGGGGCGGTGGCCCGCAGGGACAGTCCTGCACCGCCTCCGTGGTCGGCAAACGCAAGATCCTGACCGCGGCGCACTGCATGGTCGACGCCACCGGTGCCAAGAGCTACTTCTACGGCGACGACGACCTGAACACCCCGGGCGACGAGACGTTCCGCACGGCCGTCGCCTCGTACAAGACCCACCCCGGCTACACCGGCTCCGGCGGCTGGCGGACCGGCTACGACGTCGCGGTGGTCACCACCGTCGACGACCTCCCGGTGCCGGAAAGCCGGTGGGCCAAGGTGGCAGGCTCGGGAGACAGCGCGCTGACCCAGCCTGGCAAGTCCGGCGCCTCCGTCGGCTACGGCAAAACGTCGGCGGGCGGCGGCTCCGGCGAATTACGCAAGACCACCTTGCCGGTCAACGACCCCAGCGGCTGCCAGGTCTTCGACATCCGGGTCGACGGCGACCTGATGGTGTGCACCGGCTACAACGACGGACGCACCGCCAACTGTTCCGGCGACAGCGGCGGGCCGTTCATCGTCGACGGCGTGATCGTCGGCGTCTCGTCGTGGGGCTCCAGCGCCTGCGACCGCTACAGCATCATGGCGCGCCTGACCAACGCGATGGGTGACTGGGCCCGCACCGAGATCGGCGGAACCCAGCCCGGCGACGGCAAGTTCGGCATGGCATTGTCGCCGGCTTCCGGCCAGGCCGAGGCCGGTAAGCACGTCTCCACCAGCATCACCACTACGGCGGGCGACCAGGGCCCGGAGAAATTGGACCTGAGCGCGTCCGGTCTGCCCACCGGAACTACGGCCACTTTCCAGCCCTCGTCGACTGTCAACTCCGGTGAGGTGGCCAAGCTGACCCTGCAGACCTCGGCGAGCACCCCGGCGGGTACCTACAAGATCACCGTCACGGCCAAGGGCACCTCCGGCTCCAAAACCGCCGAGTTCACGCTCACGATCGGTGACGGCGGCACCACCAACGGCCCGAAGCCGTCCACCTCGCCGAACTCCGGCACCGTCCCGCCCGGCGGCTACACCAACGCAACGATCACCGTCACCGGCGGCACGGGCCCCATCCGGCTCAGCGGCGCCGGCCTGCCCTACTCGCCGATGTTCTCACCGCGGACCGTCGTTTCCGGCGGCACTTCGCGAATGACGATCATGGGTCCGTACCAGCGTGGCACCTACAAGGTGACGGTCACCGCGACGGACAGCACCGGTAAGACCGGGACCACGGAGTACACCCTCACGGTCCGATGATCTACGGACCGGCGGCTCCATGATCCGGAACCCCGCTCACCGGTAACCGTGGAGCCCGTGACCGCCCAAGCGGCCGCGGGCTCCACGGCCTGTCCCAGACCCGCAGTGACTACGCAATTCTGGGAGAGGACGCGTTCGCGGTGATCGGGTCGAGGGCGTGCTCGGTCATGGTTGCGGCAGCTCCGTGAAATCGGAGGGGAATCCGTACTGGCCTTTGGTGATCTCGGCCGGTGTGTGGGCGTCGGTCTCGGTCGCGGTCTTGTCCGCGCCGCGGGCCAACAGGAGCTTGATCATGGCGCCGTCGGACGACTTCCGCCACCGGATGACCGCGAGGTGCAGCGGCGTCGCACCCGGCGTGTAGACGGCCTGGACATTCGTGCCGGCGTCGACCTTGCCCTCTTGCACCGCGAAAAGCAGTGGCGTGTAGTTGTTGCGTTTCTCGGTGATGTTCACGTCGACGCCGTCGGCCAAGCGCCGCTGTATAGTTGCGACGTCGCCTTTCTGTGCCGCTTAAATGAAGTTCGTCGCGTCCTTCGCGATCCGGGTTGGTCATCACACCTCGTTTCCGTGCACCGGAGCGTGCGAGATCCGCCGAGCATGGGCGATGATCTCGGTCTTGCTCGCTATCCCCAGGTGAGCGGGTCGAGGTGGAGGTAGAACCGTTGCCGGTCGCTGTCGAGCGTGATCCCGTAGATACGGGCGAAGGTGTCGTCGGCGGCGATCGCGTGGTTCTCGCCATCCCAGCTTTCGCGTGCGTTGGCGAGCAGCAAAGCGATGTCGGCATAGGGATCCGCCCGGCCGAGGCGACCAAGGTCGATGAATCCCACGAAGTTCAGTGTGACCGGGTCGAGGATGATGTTGGGCAGGCAGAGATCCCCGTGACAGACGACGGTGTCGGCAGCCTCTTGCACGAGGCGGCGATCGACCTGCCCGGCAACCCGCGCGAGCAGTTCCGAGGGCGGCGTCCGCCGCTGGTCGACCGGCAGGAACTCCGGATTGACCTTGTCCCGGGAGGTGACATCTTGGGCGATGGCGAACATCTGCGCCAGTCCCCGGCTGAACGGACATTCCTTCGCCGGCACTGCGTGCAAACCTCGCACGCCATCAGCGATCGACGGCCACGCTTGACGAAGCGCCTGAGCGGGCACACTGTCCGCGGGCACACCCCGGACGGCGCTGGTCACTAAACACGCTCCGCTGGCGCCGGAATTCCACCCGAGCACCTCAGGTCCCGGGATGCCCCTGACACTGAGCCACTCCACCCGGTTTCGTTCCTGTTCCAGCAGATCCTCCTGCTCGGCCAGGACACACTTGGCATACCGCGAGCCGTCGGCACTACGAAAGACCCAGGCGCCGGACTCTCCGCTCAGGACGGGCTCCCACTCGCCGGAACAATGCCGGGAGAGCAAGAACATCCACTCGCGAACCGGTGACCCCTGCACGAAGATCATCGTAAGTGCACCGCCCGTTCGGCACCTACCGGTTTACCGACACATAGACGATGACGCGTTCCGGCCACCCCGAGGCGACGAGCTGTGTCCGCTGGTGGAGCCGTTGACCCCGGCCTTCGAGCCACGACCGCAGGGCTGCGGCACGGCTCCGGTGGACGCTCGTGCGGTGTTCACCGCGATCGTGTACGCCCTGACCAGCGGATGTGCGTGGCGGAATCTGCCTCCGTCGTTCGGGGTACCGTTCCAGACCGCGCACCGCCGCTTCGGCCAGCGGCCCGCCACGGCGGGAAATCGTCGACGCCGATCTGGATCTGAAAGGGCATCAGTGTGCACGGTTCGCCGATCAGAAGGTGTGTGTTGACCGCCCGGATTGTCGGGGCAATCTGGTAGATGATGGGGCATGTTCCGCGACTTCAACTTCAAGCTGCTGGTCATCGACAAGCTCATGTACCAGGACAAGCTCATCCAGCCCCGTTTCCGGATCGCCGACATTCTCCACGCCAAGGGCGCCACCGGCGACCTGTGGAAGTACCTGCGCGAACAGGACTTGCTGTACACCGTCCTTGAGGAAGCCCGTCAGTACTTCACCGACTTGGAGATCACCCCCGACCAACTGGCCGCCGTGGACGAACTGACCACTGACGGTGGCTTGGAGATCTACCACCAGTGCTCGCCGTTCTGGGACGGCGAGGACGACCTCTTCGACGTCACCTCACTGGACGACCTCGCCCTGCTACCCAACCTCCGCGTGATTCACGGCGGCGACGAGGCCATGATGGCCGCCCCCGGCGCCGAGGACACCCTCAAGGCCCGCGGAATCGCTGTGAGATGAACCCTTTTCATCGTGGTTGGCGGCGGGTTTCCATGTGGTGCAGGACGAGGATGGCCGCGATGATCGCGGCGGCCCGGCGTGGACAGCAACGGAGTTTGGCCAGGACTTTCCAGCCCATGAACAAGGAGACGGCGCGTTCACCGAGCGCGCGGACGCGGGCGTGGGCACGGCTGACCACCTTCTGCCCGCGTGACAGGCGAGGGCGTGTCGGGGTGCGGACCGTGCCGCCAGCACCCTGGTACGCCTTGTCGGCGAAGGCGGTGACGTCGTTCGTGGTCAGCATGTCGATCAGGATCGCGCCGATGTTCCACCGTCTCCGTCCACATCACCCCACAACGCGGCCCTTCACCACAGCTGAACCAAGCGCCAGAACCTCGCATCGGCGAGCCGGAGAGGTCCGAAACCTGTGGCAGGCGGCTCCGGGCGCCATCACGAGTGGCGGCCATGGGCCCCATGGCCGGGAAGGTGCCTGCTTCAGGCTTGAGTGCGACGGTAGTACGCCGCCTGGCGGACGCGGTGGCCGCACGAGTTGTGACACCACCGCCGCCGGTGGTGCTTTCGCACGAAAAGCATGGGGCAGTCGTCGCTTTCGCAGAGCCGCACCGGACGGACGTCCGCCGACGCCACCACCCGCACGCAGTCTTCGGCCAGTTCGGCGAGCAGGACGCGGTCACCGATCCGCGTCTGCGCCGCCGTCGCACCCGAGGTGAGCTGCCACACCGACGGTGCCCCCGCCGCGCATTCGTTGACCAGCCGCACATCCGCGGAGTCGAGTGCGGCACCGGCCGACACCGCCAGGAAAATCCTTCGCACCGCGTTCCGCAGCTCGGTCAACTCGTCTTCCGGCAGGGCGTGGCCGGGCACCACCTCGGCGACCCAGCTCCGCGCGGTCTCCGGTTCGTCGAGAAAGTCGAACTCGCCGTAGAGCGTGTTCGCGAATTCCACGGAGACGGGCTCGCCGAGCAGCGGCAGCTCGACGCTCACGGGCGATCCAGCCGGTAGACAACGTGCTCCCGCGTCTCGGCCGGGTTGTCCGGCTTCAGGTCCGCTACGCCGACGTGCCGGAAACCCGCCTTTTCCAGTGCCCGCCACGACGCGACGTTCCGGGCGTGCACGGGAACCAGGATCAACTTCGCCGCGGGCAGGTCGCGCCAGGTGTCGGCGGCGATCTGCGCGATCATGCGGCTGCCCAGCCCGGAGCCGGTCAGCTCCGGCGGTCCGATCAGGTAGTCGATGGTGACCGCGCCCTCGGGCACCGGCATCGACGGCGCGAGTTCCTCGACGTATTCCGGGTAGTCGTGCCAGAAAGACCGCTGCACCAACCCGACCGGTGTGCCGCCCACGCTGACCAGCAGGTCCTCCCCCGGCTCCGCATCGCGGGCGGACGGGCCGAAGTCGCGGTCGAGCGCGTCCGGTGTCGTCTCGTGGTGCCACCAGTGGTGCACGTGCGGCTGTTCCAGCCAGGAGGCCAGCAGTGGGAAGTCCGTCGTCCGCAGACGGCGGAAGGTGATGTGGGCAACCGGAGTGGCAGACATGGGATCAGCCTACATGATGAGTAAATCGAGATTCATCCATCAGTGTGCGCCGGTGTCCGGCTACCTGCCACCTCTTGCCTGCCGGTCTCTGATCCTGCTCAAGCGTTGGCGACCCGGATACCGCAGGTGTCGTTCCTGGAGGTACGGGTCGCCAAGGATGGCCGGTGCCCTCACTGATCGGTCGGCTCGGAACTTTCGCCAGTCCGATTTCGCGGTGTCCCAGGCAAAGAACTACCATCGTCGTCCATTGTGGACCAATCGGCAGGGCTTCACGTCCCGTACGCTTTTCCGAACTGTCATGGGAGAGGTAGTCGAACCGCGGCCGTTCGTGGTCACGTACCGCCGACGCGTTCGCGGTCAGTGCCGGCGGATCGGCCGTGGAGCCGAGCATCGGCATTCGTAATCCTCGATACGCCATTCGTCGCGCCGGCCGATGGTGGGGATGTCGCTGTCGAAGCTGATGAGCGGCAACGCGTAGTCGGCGATCGAGGTGTCCGCGTCCGAAGCCGGCCGGATCGCCCGCCGTGGCCGAGGACGACGTGTCGTGTGCTCTCGCGGCATCGCGTCGAAGACGTTGGGCATGTCCGCCGGCGGCGTGAGCAGCCACCGGTCGGCGAGGGCGATGTGGAGATCTTTCTTCCCGGGGTATTCGAAGACCGAGCCGATCTGGGAACGGAACGCCGTGCGCGACGCATCGGAGGCGTGCGGATTGCCCAGCACCGTCATGAGCGCCGGTTGAAGGCTGTGCCGACGGTGTCCGTCATGGTGGCCACAGCGAAATGGGAGTGGTTTCTCCCGTTCTGGACAAGCGCGGATGCCGATGCCTATCGCCTGGCGGGGTGTCGCGATGAGTTGCAGGGCCTGCCATCGGAAACTGGCCGCCTCCGGCGGCAACGGGGGCACGCTTCGGGTTTACCACACAGGCACAGACCTCAAGATCTATGAAATTGGCTTATGTAGCAACGCTCTCCCTGTCTACGACGTGCAGAAATCCGGCGCTCCTCGCCGTCCGCGAACCCCGTTCCCACAACCCGACGGTAGTGCGCTATGCGGCGCCGGCGGTCAGCAGCAGGCGGTTGTCAACCTCGGTGAGGCGTTCGAGCAACGTCCACTGTTCGCTGTCGGTGTCCTGGAACTCGTCGCAGGACAAGACAATGGGATCTTCCTGGAACAGTTTGCTTTCTGCTTCACCACGCAGCGTCGGGCGTTCGCTGTGACCGATAGAGCGACCGAAGTCGCCTACCAGTTGCCACGCGAGCCAGGAAACGTCAGCACGTCCACCCGATCGGCGACATCGCGGAGGATTCCCTTACTGCGACCAAGGATTGTGTCACCGCGGTTCGACTGAAGGTCAAGAACAACACACGATCACGAGCGGTGACGGCAGGAGCGACCGCGTCTCGCCGCAGCAGGTGTGCGCGGGCCGCCGCCGCTGAATCGGTGCGTCGTGGTCATACGGTCGACGTCACCGGCCCGGCCGTCCCCCTCGCGAGTTCCACGTCGACGTTCTCAACCTCACCTGGTTCGGCCGACGGGCTGATCGGGCTGAGAGCTGCGGCCCTCCGGTCATCTCGATAGTCTCGGGTGATGCCACTGTCGAAGGAAGAACGCGAGCAGTTCCTGGCCGAGCCGCGGATCGGGGCGCTGTCCGTGGTCGAGAGCGCCGATCGCGCGCCACTGGTCGTGCCGATCTGGTACCACTACACGCCCGGTGGCGAACTGTGGGTGAACACAGCGCCCGGCTCGCGGAAGGCTCGCGCGATCGAGGCGGCCGGGCGGTTCAGCCTGATGGTTCAGCGGACCGAGCCGACGATTCGCTACGTGGCAGTGGAGGGGCCGGTGGTCCGGACCGAGCCGGGCACCCGCGAGCTGTCGAGGCAGATGGCCGCGCGTTATCTGCCCGCGGACAAGGTCGACGGCTTCGTGGAGTTCGAGCTGAGCCAGCTCGGCGAGCATACGGCCATCTACCTCCGCCCCGAGCACTGGATCTCGTCCGACATGGGCTCATTCTGACCAAAGCACCTCCCGGCTGTCCTTGTCCGAGAGGAACGACGCCAGTTCGTCCCCTTCCTCGGTGACAGCGGCCCGCTCGGCCCGGGAGAAGGGGCAGAGCGGCGTCACTCCACCGCGTCGCCGTCGGGCTTCCAGGTCGCCGACACCCGGCCGTAAACCAGCACGCCCCGCTCGCCGGCGACCGAAGGCAGTCGGTGCTCATCGTCGACGACCCGGCCGCGGGTCCGTCGAGTCGGAGAACGTCACTTCGCTGATGCCTGTGAACCTGTCGCGTCTGAGCCGTCGCGTTCGGCGGAGTCCCCGCGAGCGATTTCCGTCCAGCCGAGCCCATGCGGATAAGGGCCACTATGACCTGCTCACCAGCTCACCACGCGGTCGAACTCCACGACCTGCCGCGGCTTCGAGATCTGCTCGACGCCGGTCACGACGTAGGGGTCACCACCGCCGTCCGCTACCTGCGGGCCGCGCACCCAGGACGCTTCCAGCTCGATCCCGCCGCGCCGTGAAACCGCGGGGAGATCCGGGATTCAGCCGAACCAGCAGGGACAGTCGCCGCCGTCCGGGTACCTCCTAGCAGCTGTCAGCACCGGCTGGACATCGACTCAGCTTGCAGTGGGCTTCTCGCATAGCCACTAGTGGGTGAGCGGAAGCCGGCTCTGCTGGGTTTTATCGTGGCGGACCGGTGGTATCAGGTCTGTGTCCTGGGGTCTTCGTCCACGGCACCGGGACCACGAATTCACCTACAGCTCGACACTTGTCCTGATCGGACCGTGCGGGACGAACGTTCACTCGTCCACGCCGATGATGGGGACCGCAGGAGGCGAACATGACCGAAGACCAGCACAGCCAGGAGACCGCGGAGCGGCATCCGAGCCCGGAAGAGCAATCAGGACAACAGCAGCAACACCCTGGTTCGGGCAAAGCCATGGATCCTCCGCCGGACCACGGCGAGGAGTCCTATCGCGGCAGCGGGCGATTGCTGGACCGCAGGGCCGTGATCACCGGTGGCGACTCCGGCATCGGCCGGGCCGTGGCGATCGCGTTCGCGAGAGAGGGTGCCGACCTCGTACTGTCCTATCTGGAGGAAGAGCAGGAAGACGCCGAGCGCACCGCCGAACTGGTGCGCGAAGCCGGCAGGCAGGTCGAACTCGTGCCCGGCGACATCCGCGACGAGCGTCACTGCGGGCACATCATCGACACGGCGGTGTCCACCCTCGGTGGCATCGACGTGCTGGTGAACAACGCCGCTTATCAGATGAGCAGCCAAGAAGGCCTGCTCGGGATCTCCACCGAGCAGTTCGACCGCGTACTGAAGACCAATCTCTACGCGATGTTCTGGCTGTGCAAGGCCGCCGTGCCGCATATGCCACGAGGGTCGGTCATCATCAACACGTCGTCCATCCAGGCCTCGCAGCCGTCGCCGGAGTTGCTGGACTACGCCACGACCAAAGCGGGGATCGCGAACTTCACCAAGGGGCTCGCACAGGACTTGGCCGACAAGGGAATCCGAGTGAACTCGGTCGCGCCGGGTCCTATTTGGACACCGCTGATCCCGGCCACCATGCCGGAGGACAAGGTCGACTCCTTCGGTGAGCAGGTGCCGATGGGCCGGGCCGGTCAGCCCGCCGAACTCGCACCCGCCTATGTGTTCTTCGCTTCGCAGGAATCCAGCTACGTCACCGGCGAAATACTCGGCGTCACCGGCGGGCAGCCTCTGACCTGAGAACGAACACGGCGAGCAGCAAGAAAGGGGTCGGCGCGCTCCTGCGGCACACCGGATCAACCGGACCGGCCAGGCGCGTCAGTCCGGCGGCTCTTCGCGCGGCGAGGCGCTGGGGCGCCGCCGGGTGTCTTCGTCGAAGAACTGTCCGGGGTCGATGTCGAGGTCCGGGACCTCCGGTGTGCCCGGCGAGATCGGCTGGTCGGGGCTGAGGGGCTGAGTGGTTTCGTCCATGGCCTGCGCCTTCCTTGTGGTGTCCCAACCTGGCTTATCCCGCCGGTGAGCGCCCGAAACGTGGCTTCCCTCGACCGAGTGGGGCCTCGTGGATCAGGCTCGCCGGAACGCGCCCATCCAGCCGAACTCGACACGCCGAAGAGCGTGCTCTCGGCTCGTGGTCCTACTCGCCAGTCACCGCTGGGCCCCGCTGGAAGTGGGTGTCGGCGCCCCGCTACTCGCCGCGCGAGTACTCCTGAACGGCTCGTGTCCGGATCGCTGATCCTGTTTCGTCGTCGGGACGGCGGCCTCCGCCGCCGCCCTTCGAACTAGCGCTGACGGCCCGGTTCGTCGCGGCGCTGCCGCACCGCGCGTGTACTTCACTCCCGCCGAACGTCCACGCCACAAACGGCGACGAGGGTCAGGAGTGGTCGCTGCCGGGGTCGTCGAGCCACACGTACTGCTCGCCGGGCACGTTCAGGGCCAAACGCCCAGCCGGGACGCGCCGAGCCGGTCGAGGACGTCAAACGCGGTGACGACGTGCTCGATGGTGTCCCACAGGCGGTTGAAGCCTTGCTATCGAACGGCCCAGGTGCCGTCAGCGAGCGGTAGGTCGGCTTCGGCATGGGCATCGCCCCGCTCAGCGACCACCACACCGTGCTGTGCGCCGCCGCCGAGTCGCAAGCCGGGAGCCTGCAACCAGGGAAGCAACGTGAGTTCCGGCCGGGCCAGGCCGTGTGCGGGAGTGGGCCGAGCAGGCTCGATTGCGGTGAGAAAACCGAAGTCTGGGCAGACCCTGCAAAACGCCGAACGAGTCGCGACAGTAGGCGTGTCCAGTGTCCATTCAGGACACTGAGACAAGGTAAAGCTGCGTGGTGCGGGACAAGGGTGCGGAAATGGTCCAGGTTGCGAGGTAGTTCGGTGGTGGGGCGCCGTGGATCCGCAGCAGAGCGAGGTCGGGTTCGCGTGGCCGCGTGGTGTAGTCGAAAAACGCGAAGTTGACTCTGAGCAGTCCGCGGGTCAATCGTCCGGTACGCGCTTCGAGTTCGGCGATCGCCGATGGCATCCGTCCACGGTCGGAGAACACGTCGAGGATCGCGCAGTCGCAGGTGTAGGCCAGCACACCGATCTCGTCGGCGCTGGCAATGGACCGGCCACTGGCCAGGCGGGCCAGGTCACGGCCGATCCGGGCGTACTGTTCGCTGGAGGTGTAGTTCGTGGTCAAGGGTGCGAAGTCGCGGGGCAAACCGGTATGGGCGTAGCCCGCCACGCTGGTGACGAGCAGCGCCGTGACAACGACCAGGCTCAATCCCCGTTCGGCCCGACGGGTGAACCCGGCCGCGACCGCGCAGGCGAACACCGTCGCCGCGACGATGCCGGGTCCGTAATACCAATGGTACGGCGGCACCTGTAGCTGGACGTATGCCAGGCAGTACACCGCCCCGGCCGCGGCGAGCACGGCGAACGAAAGCAGCCGACGACTGGCTGTGTCTTTTCGCACCACCAAGCTCAGCCAGCGGATCCCGGCCGGCAACGCCAGCATCACGGGCAGGAACGCCAGCACCGTCTGCCCTGGCATGCCCTGCCAGTAAAGTCCGAGGCCGTTGCCGAATTCCCACTCTCCCCAGGCCCGCTTCGCGCCCTGCAGGGTCTTGATGATCAAGGTGTCCGGAACCGCCGCGCCCAACACTACCCAGCTGAACACGAACCACGGTGCCGCCACCAGCACGGCACCACGCACGCTGCGTCGGCCACCGACCCAGAATTGTCGCCGGGCCACGAAGATCAACGTCACGAAGATCAGAAGGTCGAGGCGGACCAGCGTCAGTGTCCCGGCGACCACACCGAAGGCGAAGGGACGCCTTTCCACCGAGAGGACGAGCAGCCAGACGAGTCCCGCCGCACCCAGTCCGACCTCCATCCCGATCGAGGACAACAGCAGCGGGTTCACCGTCAGCGCGGTGATCGTGACAACCGGGAACCAGCCGGGCAATCCGGTGGCCACCCCGAGTCTGCGCAGGGCGAGCACCAGCACCACCTGGCACGCCACATACAACACGCCCGCGGCGAGTACCGCGTCCCGCACCACGAACGTCAACACCGCGAGGCAAAGCACATTCAGCGGCGAGGTCGCCGTGTTGGTCGTGCCCTCGGCCAGCAACCCCCAATGCCCATGGAACGCGAGATTGCGGGCATAGCTCAACGCGATGTACGTGTCGTCGATGAGATGAGCGCGCACCAGCATGAACACCAGTGCCGAGGCCATGGCCACCACGATCGGCAGCCACCCTGCCGGGGGGAGAAAGACTCGCGACCGATCGAGCACCGATCGATCAGTGCTCGATCGGTGCGGCATTATTTCAGTCACCATTATCGCTTTGTTCCTCACGAATCCTGCGCACGAGCAAGTGCCTGCATCGCCGAAAAGAAAAGTGCGGCGCGAGAAGCCCGGACCGGCGCTAACAGCACGGGCCATTCATAATCCGGCCGTTCTTCAGGTGATTCGGGCAACCACACCCTTCACGAAACCGAAGTGTCCTGCACCACCCCGGTTCGCCCACTGGCAGACGGAGGGATTCTCCGGGCTCTTCAGCCATTCCTCGACGTTGGTGACGCCGGCTTCGGTGATCGCGTACCGCCTCTCGTAGAGCTGTTCGAGGTCGTAACCGTGCTTGGGGCCGGCTTCGAGCAGGGTGTTCCCGATGGACATGCGGGCGACTATACACAGTGTGTATACACTTAGTCTATACATTGAGTGCATAGTGCTGAAGGGGACTTTCCCCGCATGTCGCGCGGTGAAGGGAGCTTTCCTCGCGTTGCCCTACACGCATCGTGGGCTCGGCCGCTCACGGCGGCCATGGAACGACCAGAGCTTGCCGATAGGGGTGCCCACTACATCTCCCGTGCCGCGTCAGGGAGTCGACGCAGAGCAGTGGCAGCAGTTCGTCCTTGGTGCGAGAGCGCGTAAGGGCTTCCCCGTCTATCGCGGCTCTCCCGAACGCGTGCCCGCGGACGAGTACGTGAAGCGATATCGTCCCTTTGCCCGTGTTCTGCGGGAGTCGCGTCGAACTCGCCGCCTTCCTGGGCCGAACCTGCGTCGTCGACCGACCGCGCCTCCGCTGGTCAGGCGGCGAGGATGAAAGACAGAAAGAAGCCTCCCGCCGTGGCGAACGCGTTCAGCGGTCGGCCGTGCTCGAACGCCTCGGGCATCAGCGTGTCAGCCAGCGACGCCAGCACCGCCCCGCCGGCGAAGGACAGCGCCACGGCCAGCGCCGCATCGCTCAACTCCCCCGCGACGAGCCTGCCGAGGACTACCGCGGCAGCCAGCAGCAGCGCACAGCTAGCCCACGTCGCGATGACGGCTCGCCTGCTCCGCCCCGACTCCCGCATGGCGACGGCGCCGACCAGCGACTCCGGGAGGTTGGAGAAGAAAATCGCTACGAGCAACGTCAACGACACCCCGCTGGCCAGCGACACGCCGAGCGCGAGGTTCTCCGGTACTCCATCGAGAGTCACCGCGGCGAGCAACGCGAACCCGATGCCGCCGCGCGCCCCGGCTTTCGTCACCTCCCGCTGCTGGGGCCCAGAGTGGCCGGTGACATAACGGTCGAGCGCGGAGTCGGCGAGCACGAACACCGCCGCCCCGGCCAGCAGGCCAAGCCCGGACCGAAACGCGCCGCCGAGATGGAACGCCTCCTCGAACAGTTCGAAGGCCAGAGCGGACATCAGCGCCCCACTGGCGAAGGCCAGCAGTACGCCGGTGACCCGCCGCGGCGGGCGCCACAACGAACCGACGATCGAACCGATCACCAGCGCACTGGAGGCAGCCAGTCCGTACAGCACCGCGATTAGCATACCGATAATTCTGGCGCCCAACCCCTCGTCCACACCAGCCGAACCCGACCGTGCACCAGCGCCGTCCAACCCGGATAGCAGGAAACGCACGGTCGAAACCCCGTGTCCGGACGCTGGACACCGCCGTTCCCGAAGCGATGCGGCACGGTCGCGAGATTCCAGTTCACGTCCCACCGGTCGCGGTCGATCATGGCACTGCCCGCGAACCCGGCCCGGAAACCACCCGCCGTATCGGTCCTGGCGTCGACCAGTTCGGCGGCGATGCTCACCGGCTTCGTCGCCTGTCCGGCCCGAGCAGGGAAACGCGGTCGGGGTGGGGGGGTCCGCACGATCAGGTAGGCAAGGTGCCGTCCCGCACGTTATGCCGGAGCGGTGGTGTCAAGCCAGGTGGCGAACCGCGAGCGGTAGCGCCTCGGTGAGATGCCGACCTCCTGGGTGAAGGCGGTTCGGAACGTCACCGGCGATCCGTAGCCCGCCTCGGACGAGATCCGGTCCACCGTGAGCTCGGTGGCCTCGAGCAGCTCCTTGGCCGCGGCGATCCGTTCCGCGGCGACCCAGCGCATGGGCGTGGTACCGACGTCCTGCTCGAACCGTCGGGCGAGAGTGCGGGGCGAGAGGTTCGCCGCTCGTCCCAATTCGGCGAGCGTCAGCGGCCGGCGGAGGTTCTCGCGCAGCCAGACACGGAGGTCGTCCAACCAGGCGGCGCGATCCTCCAGCGGCTCCGCGTGTACGTACTGCGCCTGATCACCGTCACGGTGGGCAGCGATGACGAGATAGCGGGCCGTCTTGTTCGCGGCGCGCTCCCCGTGGTCGCGCCGGATCAGGTGCAGGCATAGGTCGAGGCCAGCCGCCGAGCCGGATCTGGCAAGTCAGCCCGCTCGGCCTTGCGCACTGCGATTGACTGGGAGTGACCGTACACACCATCGGCTCTGACCTTGGTGTGCGCGCCGAACGTCGGTCTGATCAGGTCATCGGCGACTGCCCGGATCCGTGGTGACGCCCAAGATGTCGACGGACGCCCCTCGACGCGCTCGTCCGCCGGCCAATGAGCGGGTGATCCGCGCCGGGATCGAGGCGGACCATGAGCGGAATCTCTACTGAGTTCCTTGAGCATGCCCCAGGGGCATGGTTTCAACTGCTCCTGTTGACGTAGATCAATCGGGCTATTTGAACAAAAGGGGCGGTATATGTACAGGAGATTGCGGTTCACCGTGGTGATTCCCGCGGTCGCGGGTGGCCTGCTCGCGGGAATGACCCCCGCGCTGGCGAACCCCGGCACGGTGAACACCACCGGCATTCCGGCGCGCTACGCCGAACAGGACCTGGCCTGGCGCCAGTGCGCCGCCGAGGACGTGCCGGATAAACCGGAGACGGCGAAGATCCTCGAGTGCGCGACGTTCGCGTCCCCGCGCAACTGGGAGCGCCCGGACGACCGGCAGGACGTGACGATCGCGATCAGCAGGCTGAAGTCCGCCGGTGAGACGACGGCATCGGTGCTCACCAACCCGGGCGGTCCCGGTGGGCCGGGCCGCTCGTTTCCCGCCTCGCTGAGCAAGCAGGCCAAGCTGCGTGAGCACCAGGAGATCATCGGCATCGACACCCGCGGCACCGGCAGGAGCACGAACATCTCGTGCGGCGGAGCGGGCCAAGGTGAGAACCGCGACCCGCGCGACCGCGACCCGCGCAATCTGGACCTGCTCCTGGACACGGTGGAGCTGTTCACGAAGACCTGCGAGCAGGCCTCCGGTGAACTCGGCAGGTTCGTCGACACCTTCCACAACACCAAGGACCTGGACCTGCTGCGGGTCCTGCTCGGCCGGGAGAAGGTCAACTGGATCGGCTATTCGGCGGGCACCTGGCTTGGCGCGCACTACGCCCAGCGGTTTCCCGACCGTGTCGGCCGGTTCGTGCTGGACTCGTCGGTCGACTTCACTTCGACCTGGGCGGCGTCGTTCGACCTGCAGCCCATGGGGTACGAACGCCGCTGGCGGCAGGACTTCCTGCCGTGGGCCGCGACCCATGACGACCGCTACGGGCTCGGCGTCACCGGCGAGCAGGTCCGGCAGACCTTCGAGGCGG
Source organism: Amycolatopsis sp. NPDC041971 (assembly GCF_055588925.1). Lineage (NCBI taxonomy): Bacteria > Bacillati > Actinomycetota > Actinomycetes > Pseudonocardiales > Pseudonocardiaceae > Amycolatopsis > Amycolatopsis sp. NPDC041971. The sequence continues at coordinate 38,911 of NZ_JBVJCE010000029.1, forward strand.
TCCGGTACGCCCTGACCCGCAATCCGGTCGAGGTCGACGGCGTGAAGGTCGGCCCGGTCGACCTGGACAGCCGTTTCGCCGGTCTGCTCAAGAGCAAGAAGGCATTCCCGGCCCTGGCCGACTTCCTGGTCCAGCTCAAGACGCTGACCGGAAACGACGCGCCGGAGCAGGCCAAGGCGCAGGCCAGGGCGGCGATCGCGGCCGCACCGGCCGAGCCGGACCCCCTCGACGCCCTGCTCGCCGTGCTGACCGCCGTCCGGTGTAACGACAGCCCCACGCCCGGTGATCGGGAGTCGGTGATCCGCAGGTCGCAGAAGTTCCTCGACCAGGGCAAGCTGCTGCAAGGCGGGGGCTGGATGTTCATCCAGAATTGCATCTTCTGGGAGAACCAGCCCCGTCCGCTGCCCAGGGTGAACGGCAAGGGCGTTCCGCCGGTGGTGATGGTCCAGTCGGCGAACGACCCGGCCACGCCCATCGAGGGCGCCCGGAAGGCACACGCCGGGTTCAAGAACTCCCGGCTGCTGACCGTCACCGGCGAAGGTGACCACGGCATCTACGGGTACGGCAACCCGGCCGTGGACAAGGTCGTCAACGCCTACCTGGTCGACGGCGTGGTCCCGGAGGACCAAAGCCTGCCCGGCATGCCGCTGCCCAACCCCTCCTGACCGGTCCAAGCAAGTAGAGGTCACCTTCATCACTCTCCCGTGATGAAGGTGCCTTCACGAAATTGTGGACCCGCCCGGCGACCGAAACCGAGCTGTCTCGTCCAGTGTCGACGACAACTACCCAGACGGCCCAGTCTCATCTCCGCTTCATCACTGAAACGGAGATGAAGTGGTCAGTGAGAAAATGAAGTCAGTTTTGCGCATTCCGCGACCGCGGCCAGGTGATCCGGCCCGGTTTCCTCGAACGCAACGCCAACCGCGCCCTACTGTCCTTACGGGACTCGCCAGACCAGAATGAGCCCGCGACCTACGTCGAACATTCCGACGAACTGTGGCGGTACGAGTCCCGCATGCTGTTCCCCGACGGGATTCCGGTGCCAGGGAACTTCCCGTTCGGCACTCGTGCCCTGGACTACCTGTGCGGCCGTTGGCAGCGCGGCCGCCGCGCGTGGCTGAAAAGGGCAACCCGGCCGCCGTATCGGTGGTATCGGGTTCAGCCACACCGGCGACTACCTGCCGGACAACGCGATCAGTACAACCGCCGTGGTGGCACCATCGAAGTGGTCGTCGGCGTCTAGCCGGCGCTGAGCGTACGCAACTCCGGCGAACGCGTACCGCTCGAATCGGTCGGCTCGCTGTTCCAGCCGTTCCGCCGCCTGACCACCGACCGCACGAACCACCGCGACGACGCCGGCCTCGGGCTGTCCCCCGTGTACTCGATCGCCACCGCTCACAACGGACGGGTATCCGCTGTCCCCGGCACGGACGGCGGTCTGCGGGTCGATGTGGACCTGCCGCAGTGGCGGCGGCCGAGTGTCAGCGAAGGGCTGCGGCGGCTTGAGCGACCAGCCAGCTTTCCGATTGCTCGTAGGTCCAGCCATTGTCATCGTGCAAGGTCGAGTAACCGGAATATCCGAAGTAGAACCAGAGGATGTCGCTCGCCTCCCCGACCGTCGTTCCCTCGCGCAGACCGCCGACGTCGTGGAGCCGGGTGGCGACGGTTTCGATGGCATCGCGGTAGCGCGTCGTCGCCACGCGCAGGTTTTCGGCGACCTCGGGGTTGTGTGGTGCGGTCGACAGCACCAGCCGGATGATGTCGCCGTATGTCTCGCGCATGGACCTGACCACGGCGGCGGTGTGCCGCAGTATCTCGTCCGGGTCGGCGAGGGTCTCGATCCGAGAGAGCGTCCGCGCCACGATCGGCGCTTGGCTCCACAGGTCGACCAGCGTCCGGATCAGGCCCTGTTTGCCACCGGTCACCGCGTACACCGTGGCCGGTGCGACGCGGGCCTCCGCCGCGATGTCGTCGATCTTCGTCGCGAAGAATCCGTTACGGGCGAAGAGCAGACGCGCCGCGTCGATGATGGCGGTGCGGGTGGCCGCGGCGTACTCGGCGCGGCGGCCTCTCAGAGGCTCGGTCATGGCAACCCCAGCATAGCCCGCGGCCCTTCAGCAGAGTTTAACTCTGATGAATATGGGGTTACTCTGGCGACGTGAGTGACATGCTGACATCCGGAACGGAATACGAAGCAGTTCTGTCGATCTGGAACGGTGCGGTGACCAGCCGTCCGCTTGCCGTCCTTCGCTGCGTGGACACGGCTGATGTCCAGGCCGGGATTCGGACCGCCCGGGAGAAGGGTCTCCCGCTGTCGGTGCGCGGTGGCGGGCACGACTGGGCCGGTCGCGCGCTGGCCGACGGCGGACTGACTCTCGACCTGAGCCCGATGCGACAGGTGAGCGTCGACCCGGCCACCGCGATCGCCACCGTGGCGGGCGGCGCCACCGCGGCCGACGTGGCCGCGGCCGCGCAGCGGGCCGGCCTGGTCGCGGCGACCGGGACGGCCGGTTCGGTCGGTATGGCCGGCCTGACGCTCGGCGGTGGTTACGGACCGCTGAGCGGCCGGTTCGGTCTCGCCTCCGACAACCTGCTGTCGGCCGACGTAGTGCTCGCCGACGGCACGCTGATCACCGCCGACGACGAGCACGACCCCGAGTTGCTCTGGGCGCTGCGCGGTGGTGGAGGCAATTTCGGCGTGGTCACCACGATGCGGATCCAGTTGCACTCGGTGCCGTCGATCCTGGCCGGGATGATCATGTACCGGTTCGACACTCTGCCGGAACTGGAGGAGTCGCTGCTGCGCGGGCCGGACGAGCTGACGGTGCAAGCCGGCTTCATCACCGCCCCGACCGGTGAGCCGGCGCTCTTCGCCGCACCGACCTGGTGCGGCGATCCCGAGGCGGGAACCCGGGTGCTGCAGCGGCTCACTGAGCTCGGCGAGCCGCTGGCGGCGCAGGTCGGGCCGACCACGATGGTCGATCAGCTCGCACAGATCGACGCGATGTTCCCGGCCGGCCGCCACGTCGAGATCGCGACGCGGACAGTCACCGGACTCGACCGTACCGTTCAGGAGACCTTGCTCGAGGCCGCAAGCGCCAAGACCTCGCCGCTGTCCGCGATCTCGCTGCACAGCCTCCATGGGGCAGCCGCTCGCGTGCCCGCCGACGCCGCCGCGTTCCGCAACCGGACGCCGCACCTGATGGTCGAGACCATCGCGGTCTGGGAACCAGGGGACGCCGATGAACCCCGACACCGGGCCTGGGTACGGGGAACCGACCGCCTTCCGGGCGGCTATCCCAATCTGCTCGGGCCGGAGGACACAGAGCGCACCGCCGCCGTCTTCGGGCCGAATACCGAGCGACTACTCGCCGCCAAACAAAGGTACGACCCTGAACTCGTGTTCCACGCCCCCGGCAGGCTCTGACGGGCATTGAGCCGAGAGAGGCCGTCGACGGAGGAGTGAAGTGGCCTGGAGCACCCGCGAGATCGCTCAACTCGCCGGCACCACACTACGAGCGGTACGCCATTACCACGACATCGGGCTGCTGGCGGAACCACAGCGGCGTGCCAACGGCTACAAGCAGTACGGGGTGGCTCACCTTGTTCGGATACTGCGCATCAAACGCCTGACGGACCTCGGGTTCTCGCTGTCCCAGATCTCGACCATGGATGACACCGACCACCAGCCGGTGGAAGCCCTGCGCGCCCTCGACGCCGAACTCGCGGCCACCATCGAACGTCTCCAACGCGCTCGCGGCGAACTCGGCGTCATCCTGCGACAGCCGACGCCGGCCGAACTGCCACCCGGCTTCGCGGCCTCCGACGTCGTGGCGAGGATGTCGCACGCCGACCGCTCATTCGTCGTCGTGCTGACCCGGGTCCTCGGAGCGGGGACCATGCGGGCCTGGACGGACATGCTGCGTGAGCCCGTCACCGACCCGGTCGCCGGACGGTTCGACACGCTTTCCGCGGACGCCGACGAGCAGACCCGCGCCGCGGTGGCCCGGGACATGGTCCCCTACGTACGCACGCTGTACGCGAAGCATCCTGAAGTGAAGATCACGAACGCCGGCACCCGGCACAGTGCGCGCTACGTCGAGCAGGCCGTCGGCAAGGCCCTGACGGAGCTCTACAACAGCGCGCAGCTGGACGTTCTCCGGCGCATCAACAAACTGCTGTCCGACCCGCACGACCATCCGGGTCAGTAATCCGGGGTGTGGTTGCCCGGTTCCCCGCAGATCCGTTGCCGGCGCTCGATGTTGGCCGCCGGCTCGGCGTCGAGGGCGCGGAACGTCTGTTCCGCATCTCGTTGTAGAGAAGGTCGAAGGTGAGCTGCCGGAAGAGGGGACCGGTGATCCCGTCGGGCGACGGTGTCCGGTCGGGCCGTTCAGCGATGGCGAGGTAGGTCTCACGCACCTGCTGCGGCGTGCGGCCCAGCCCGTACGAGTCGTGCCACTTCGCGAAGCCGGGGAACGGCTGCTCCATGCAGAGCCCGTACCGGCGCAGTCCGTCCCGGTCGAGGTGGGTGTCGCCGACGTTGCTGTCCAGCACGATCCGGTCGGTGCTGTCCGGGAACAGCGAGACGTACGCCGAGCCGTAGGACGCCCCGTGAAAGCTGGCCTTCTTCTCACCGAGCGCGGCCCGGATCCGGTCCAGGTCGCGCGCCGTGTTGGCGGTGCTCAGATGCCGCAGGCGCCCGCCGATGTCGTTCGAGGCGCACCGCGCGGCGACCTCCTTGACGATCTCCGCCTGCCGGGTCACGGCGGCGTACGGCGGGATGTTGCCCCAGTAGGCGTCGCCGGCGGTGAAACCGCAGGTGACCTTTGGCGAGTGCCCCACACCCCGGGTGTCCATGCCGATCAGGTCGTAGGCGTCCATGACGCCGGATGGAAGCCCTTTGCCTATCAAGAAGCCGGCTGGTCCAGCCCGGTGCCGCCCGGGCCGCCCGGGTTGAACATCAGCACGCCTCGCCGCTTCTCCGGTTTCGTGCTCGCGATCCGCGACACCATTCCCCGGCTGTCGCCGGAATCACCGCGGCCAGGACACCGATCGAACCCAGCGTCCCCACCAGGGCCATACCCCGTGTACGAAACATTCCCGTCTCCTGTCTGACCCACCCTCAGCGGGCCTGCCCGCATTCGACCCTGTCCCCTCAGGGCATGGTCAAGTGGACGCCGGGAAGGTCTTCGGTGGACCATCGCGGAACTCGCGAGGTCGCGGATATCTCCGGAGATCGTCGGCAAGGTCACACGGGTACGGGGTTGAGTGTGCCGCTACGGCCGAGTGTCTCGTTGAAGGCGCACCGTGCCAACGAATCGATCCCGGAGGCTTCCATGGCCTTGCACGACTCCGGCCCGCCTGTCACTCGACGCACCACCGATCGCATAGGTGCCGCTGTCGGGGCGACGGTGGTGCTCGCGCTGGCGACCGCCTGCGCGAGCACTCCGACCTCGACGAGTGCTGAGTCGCAGCCGTCTCCCGCCGAATTGACGGCGTACTACGGACAGAAGCTGAAGTTCGGCTCGTGTGAGGGCTACGGCTCCACGCCGGGGGAGAAGAAGCTCTACGTCGAGCCTTTCGAGTGCGCCCGGCTGAAGGTGCCGCTGGACTACCAGGATCCGAAGGGAAAGACCATTCAGGTCGCTGTACTCCGGCTTCCCTCCCAGGGGGACCCCGGTCAACGCATCGGCTCACTGGTGCTCAACCCGGGCGGCCCGGGCGGTTCGGGCATGACCCAGGCGACGAAGTCCAGTACCGCGTTCGCGAAGAGCCCGCTGTTGCAACGGTTCGACGTGGTGGGGTTCGATCCGCGCGGGGTCGGGTCGTCGACGCCCGCGATCAGCTGTTTCACCGACCAGGAACGCGATCGCGGTGAGGATCAGACCACACTGCTGGCGTCGTCGGGCAAGTGGAGCGAGGACGACACCCGGCGCCTGGTGGAGCGATGCGCGGAGGGCTCGGGCGGGAAGGAGATCCTGGCCGCGGTCGGCACCCGTAACGCCGCCCGGGACATGGACATCCTGCGCTCGGCTCTGGGCGACGAGAAGTTGACCTACGCGGGGCAGAGCTACGGCACCCGGCTCGGCGCGGTCTACGCCGAGATGTTCCCCAAGAATGTGCGCGCACTGGTACTGGACGGCGTGGTGGACCCCACCCTGGAGAACCCGCCGCGGCGGCTCACCCAGCAGGCCGGCTTCCAGCAGAACTTCGAAAAGCTGGCAGCCGCCTGTGCCACCAGCCCTGACTGCCCGTTGGGTACCGACCCGGCCCAGGCCACGGAAGCCTTCCAGAAGCTGGTCCAGCCGCTGATCGACAAGCCGATCCCCGCCGGCAAGGGGCGCACGCTGAACTTCAACCAGGCCACCGGAGGCGTCACCGCCGGCCTGTACTACCCCGAGGTCTGGCCGGTGCTCATCAAGGGCCTTACCCAGCTCAAGCAGGGCGACGGGACGAAGATCATGGAGGTCGGCGACCTGTTCGGCGGTCGGGACGCCTCGGGCGTGTGGACCAACTTCTCCGAGGCGAACCTCGCTGTCAACTGCAACGACGAGGTGCGCCGCACGCCCGAGGAAGAAACCCGGCTACGCGCCGACATCGTCCGGACCAGCCCGTACCTGGCGACCGGTGAGCAGGCCGAAGGAGTCAGCCGGGACGCGTGCGAATCCTGGCCTGGTAAGCCCAGCCTCGGCATTCCCTACGCGCAGGACGTCAAAGGGCTGCCCGACACCTTGATCATCTCCATCACCGGCGACCCGTCCACCCCCTACGCTGCCGGCAAGGTCCTGGCCGACGAGATCGGCGGCACCGTGCTCACCGTCGAAGGTGCACGGCACACCGTGGCGCAAGAGGGGATCAACCCCTGCGTCAACGCCGCCGTCGCCGCCTACCTCATCGAACTGAAAGTCCCCAAGGAAGACCAACACTGTCGACTCTGACCAGGACCCCTGATCATCCACCGGGAACCGCCACTCAGCGGCCCGTCGACGGTCCCCTCGCGGGACCCGGCCCCTGAGTGGCCCGGTTCAATCGCGACACGCGCCCGACCCATCGAGCACAACGATACGAAGGACGGCATGCGCCACTCTGAAGCAGACTCGATCCTGCGCCCGCTAGGGGCGTTCGAGCGCATCATCGACCTCTACATCAGTCGCAACCCAGTACAGTTTTCGCTCATCATCGAACTCGGGTCGCCCGTCTGGGCACAGCAATTGGAGCGCGCGCTCGCGCAGCTGCAGCAAACGCATCCGCTGCTCACCGTCGGCATCGATCGCACCGGTGATCGCCCGGTATTCCGACGGTCGACCGGGCTCATTCCGATCCGAGAGGCCCGCACGGGCGACTGGCGGGAAGCGGCAGCAAAGGAGCAGACGCGTCCCATCGACGCCAACGGGAGTCCTCTGGCGCGCGCGACGTTGTTGAGCGACGGTCCTGGTGACCGTGGAACCATCGTCCTTCTGACGTTCTCCCACCAGATCGCCGACGGACGCGGCGCACTCCGCGCAGCACACGACCTCCTCGCGATCCTCGACGGGCGGACGCTCCCGGCTCGGCCGGTGCCCATCGACCAGGAGAGTCTGCTCGAGCGCCTACCCCGGGCAGAGCAGCCGATCGAGCACGCCCCGGGCACTGCGACAGACCCGCCTGTCGCCACGATCCGTCCGTTCGACGCCACGGCACCGAGCATCGAAGGCGCCGAACTCGACCCCGCGACGACCGAGCTCCTTCGCTCAACCGCTCGTGCCCACGCTTCAACTGTCCAAGGCGCACTCTGTGCCGCTGCCGCACAAGCACTCACCGCGCTCACCGGCGCCGACAGCATCCGCATCAATGTGCCCATCGACCTCCGCTCGGTGCTGGGTCTCGATGATGAGGTCGTGAACCGCTTCACGGCGACGACTGTCGTCATGCGGGCACCCGCGCACAGCACGCTTTGGTCCCTCGCCCAGGACGCGACGGCGCAACTGCGCGCGGCACGCGACGCCGCCCGCGACGCGGCACTCATGCTGGCCTCGCTCGATCCCGCCGACGCCGTGGAGGCAGAGGCAGCGATGCTCGCCGCCACCACCGCCGACCTGGAGATCACCAACCTGGGGACATACGAGCCCGGCACGCCGTCCGCGGTCGCGATCTGGGGACCGACGATGACGACGCAGGTCCGGAACGAACGGATTCTCGGTGTCGTCACGCATGACGGGTCGCTACGAATCGTCCTGACGACGCACGGCGATACAAGGGGTCTACCTGCTGACATCGCTAGCCGCCTCACACGACTGCGAGGGTGAGGAGGGGACTGACCAGCGCCGGCCACTGGGCCGGAGCGGTGCCGGCACCGGTGACGGCCAAACTCGGGGCAGCCCCTAGGGCCTGCGACAAATTCATCTACACCGAGAACCTCAGCTACCCCCACTGCACCGGCGGAAACGGACGCCAAACCGAAAACCGCTACGGCCGCGACACAGCCGAAAGCCGACAGCACTGGTGAACCAACTCCGCAACGTCGTCGAAGCTGCCTCCGACGACGACGGCTGGGCCGCACTCGCCGCCGTAGGCAGCATCATCACCAAACAACGCCCAGACTTCGACCCACGCAACTACGGCTACCCCAAGCTCAGCGGCCTGATCAACGCCACCACGTTGTTCGGGCAAGACCGCCGCACCCCCGGCGACGGCAAGGCCGCAGGCATCTACATCCGCGACAAACGACGCCGCCCCGCCGAGTAACCCGACATCCCCGCACGGAACGTCGTTAAGCATCGCCCGGTGATCTAGACGGGCGCCAGGGGTCAGTCGAAATTCCCCATGGACGGCCCCGCGGACGGTCAGTTCGATTCCCCGCTGGCGGCCATTGATCGCAGCAAGGCGGTTGACACGACCGACGTCAAACTACATCGGCAAGCTCGAACGCGGTGACATCCGCTGGCTCGGCGCTCTACCGCGAACCGCTACACGCCGCCATGCTCGGCTAGATGAGCACGGCGCAACGTCTTGGCCGTCGTGACCCGGGCTTCCGCGATCGAACAAACGCAATGTATGACCGGCCTGCACCCGCTTGCTGTCAGCATGAACCCTTGACCTGCACCGCTAGTTACGACCGAGTTGTCACACCGACGCGGTCACGCCATCGCCGCACCGTTTTGTCGGTGTCTCCGCATACAGTCCCTCGGCAGGCGGTTGACTGGTTCGGGATATCGGAGGGTCCAGGTGGGTGATATTCGAAATTACAGCGAAGCGACCAGGGCGCCCTATCCGCACTTAGCACGAAATGCTACGAGCCCGATTGCACTCAACCCAGTGTGCAGATCTTCGGCGACGCACCGAAAAAGAACGTGCAGATAGCTCACATCAGGGCCATCTCTCCAGAAGGTCCACAATATCAACCTGCGGCTTGCCCGCGATGACCTCAAAGTAGCGAAATGCCTTCTACTTTTGCGACTTCTATCACGGCATTGTGGACAGTAAGACGAACGAGCACATCTACACGGTTGACCCGCTTAACACAGGGAAGCGAAATATGGAGAAGAATATCAGGTCAAAGGTAGACAGCTTGGATCGGCCTACCGAGGAGCGACTGGAAGATATGCCGCGTGGGGCAGCTGACAACACGAGAGAGCAAATCGAAAACTCGATATCAGACCTCTGTGACGTCAGCTCCTCTGCCGCAGAAGTACTCCAGACTCTCTTTGACCGGATCGAGGGGCATTATCTTGACCGTGAGCATGTTGATCGCCTCGACGCGGCCACATCTCGTCTTGGTGACGTCGAATCAAACTCCAGTAACCTTTTCTACGCTTCCCAGCGAGGCCGCATCCTCCAGACTTTCGCAAGCTTCTGATGCCATCTCGTCTAGCCAAATAAGCGAGGTCACTAGCAGCCTTAATCGAGCCGCCGCGACATCGATCGTTGCGTTCCCGAGATTGAACAGATAAGGGAATCTGCAGAGCAATCCGCCGACGTATTGATGGACCGCATTGATAGGAAACTTCGCTCTTGGCAATTCGGCGAACCGAACATCGTTGTCGACGATGAGCAGCGGTGGAAGTGGGGATTGTGGGGCGTCGTTGTCGGGGTAGTGCTCGTCGCGGCGGCCGAGATCGCACTGGCTGTCATGCTGAAGGATGAGAGAACATCCCCCACGTGGCCCCGATGATTGACACGTTCGCTACTACAGCGAGTTTGGAAGGACCGGCTCCGCGGAGACATCCCGGCGAGTACCTTCCCGGCGCCCGTCACCACCTGGGATGCTCACACCTTCTGTGCTGAGAACCCCGCAACCGGCGAAGTCACCGCATTACGTCGGCCGGAGCCAAGGGGCGGGCCGGACGCCATCGCGGACCGTCTATGGCCTTGACCGACTCAAGCGGAGTGCTGCCCGGCCACAGGAGGGTCCCGCTCATGTCGATCCCTCGATCTCCCCGGCCCAGTGACCTGCTTCGGAGCGAGTGCGGCGATCGGCCCGGCCGGTTTCGAGTTCGTCGAGCTGGGCGAGCATCTTGTATTTTACGTGAAGCCGTGTCGCTTCACGGCGGAAGATCGTGGCCGGCGTTCAGGTGGTTGACGAGCCGACCACGCGCCTGGCGATTTCCGCGTCCAGCGGGCTCATGTCCTTGCTCACCGGTTGCGATGGCGGCCACCAGCAGAAGTCCAGCGCTTCGTCGTTCACAGTCAGCTGCGGCGCCACCTTGAGTCGAACCCGATAAACCGCAAGGAGTTCCCTGCGCTCTGGCTTCGTGAGATCGAACTCGGCGACTGTGGCGAAAGTCAAATTCGACACTTGGATGCCGGTCTCCTCGCGCAACTCCCGCGCGGCGGTCTGGCGCGGGGTTTCGCCTTGCTCTCGCGTTCCCCCGGGAAGCTCCCACTGCTTCCGCCAGTTGTCGAACATCATCAGGACAGCGTCCGCGTGGGAGACGACGATCAGCGAGGCTGGCGCGGCCATCTGCTTGCTCAGACGAGCCAGCTCTTCTTCCGTGACGAAACGAAAATCGACCAAGGTGTTGCCAAAACGATCATGGATTGGAAGTGCGGCCATGTGTTCAATCCAACCACCGTCAGAAGCATGCGCGATGAGCCACTCAGGTGTGCACGTCGACGCGATCGTCGCCGGGGACAAGACCGGCGTTGCCCGGCACAGCAGCGGGCACTGAGCCTTGAGTTCCCGACACCGGGAGGTGTGCTTGCTGAAGACCCCACCGCAGCGGTTGTGGCGAGGAAGCAGAAAGGCTGCTACGCCAGCAACCGGCTCCGCAGAGCGCTTCTCCAACTATCGGCACACCGGAGACAAACGGCGCCCAGTCGCGATTGACGCCGAAGGACCAACATCCCTGCGGGTCGGCAGCGATGTTGATGTGGTGGGCCGGGTCCTCCCACGCCACCTCCCAGTGATCCACCTATCGCACCGCTGATCATTCCGTCTCGGGCCTTGTCCGAGTCGCCGCCGCCGATCAACGCTCCCGCTCCGCCGCCCGCTTCTCCCAGAATCGCCTGCCGCGATTCCCGCTACGAGGCAGCCGACACCGGTTGTGATGGCACACGCGGACCCGGCGATTGCGGTACCGACCGCTGCCAGGCATAAGAACCGATGTCTTGACCGAGGTCGGCCCCGCCGTAGGCCCCGGCGGGATCGCTGCGGTTGATGGGGTCGCCGATGGCGTAGTTGCAGGGAGCGAGTTCTTGGCCGGCGGGTCGGTTTGAGTAAGGCGGCCCCAGGTGGAGTTGTAGTTGCGGTAGCCGGTGAGATCCAGTTCCGTTGCGGAGTTGGCAGTTGCCGATCCTGGATACACTGCCGGGAAAGTCAGTGATGAGATTACCGAAGCCCCGGCGGTGTTTTTTGGGTGATGAGAATGCCCTCGATCAGCCGTCGCATCCGCGACGGAAGTGGTGGACTACCTCCTCTTCTTAGGCAAATTTTTGGCAAGATCTGACCTGAAAAATAGAGCGAGTGCTACCACTACTACGACGGCTAGCAGTAGGAAGGTTAGCCATGGCAAATTATACTTTTCTGCAAGGGCAGCGCCAACAAAGCCTGCAACAAGAGCAAGAAGTACCATTACCAAAGTCGCTATGACGTGTACAGTTTTTAATTTAAGTCGATGTTCCATTTAGTCACTTCCCTTCGGGTTCGCGTTCGCCGCGCAGAGAAGGTGACAGGGTCCCGGCCAGGTACATATCGTCCAAGACCCTGTCAACCCTTAGCACTTCGCGTTTTTTACTTGCGGCAGAAGGTTCGGCACAGGGCTGGAACGAACCGTTTGCGCGTTGCGACTCCAATGCCTACGACGGCGTCGAGCCCACCACCGATACCGGCACCCGCTCCGCAGCCGACTGGGCCGAACGCACAGGCGACAAGACCCGCCATAGCGCCGATGCCAGCGCCAGGGAATTTCCCGATAATATCCGCGTCCGAGATGAAGTCGTCGACACTGTAGGCGCCGGTGGGGTCGCAGCTGTTGATCGGGTCGCCGGTGGCGTAGTTGTACGGGTTGATCTCCTGCCCTGCGGGGTCGGGTTGGGTGAAGCGACCCCAGGTAAGCTGATGACGGAGAGCGCAAGAACCAAGCCGCGCTCTCCGTCATCGTTTCCCATCCTGTGGCTACCGCAGTTTTTCCCATCTGCGCTTCACGGAAAAGGCAGAGTAGGCAAATAGCAGTGCCAGAACCGCCGCCATGACGATATTGAGGGTGGTGGGCCAAAAGACAGCCAGCACGACGAGGGTGACGAGCAAGATTCCTGAGATGACTAGGAAGACCATGCTTGTGGATTTGCTCATCGTGTCTGGTTCTCCTTGCGTTCAATTGATGTGGCTAGCTGCACGCGAGCGCCGCATTGGTGATAGCGGTCACGGTAGCGACTGTCGATCCCACTGCCAGTCCGGCCGTGACGCCGGCTGTGGCGGCGCTGGTGACGTAGGTGGCGGCGGTCCCCACCAGGCCGAGAATGGAGGTGACGCCGGCCTTGACGCATGCTGACGACGCGGCGCCTGTGGGATCTGTTCTGTTGCAGGGGTCTGCCTGGGCGTAGTTGTAGGGGTTGGGTTCTTGGCCGGTGGGGTCGGTTTGGGTGAAGCGGCCCCAGGTGGGGTTGTAGTTGCGGTAGCCGGTGAGGTTGGTTCCGTTGCGGAGTTGGTAGGTGCCGATCCAGCGGAAGTGGTTGGTGTCGGCTGCTGGGCCGGTGGCGGTCGCGGTGCCGTAGGGGCTATAGGTGTAGGTGGCGGTCAGTTGGCCGTTGCTGTCGATGAGGCCGAGGACGCTGCCTTGGTAGTCGGTGATGAGGTTGTGGCGTGCTCCGGTGGCGGTTTTCTGGGTGATGGGGGTGCCGTCGGGGTCGCGGGTGTAGCTGGTGCGGGCTCCGTTGTCGGTCACCTGGGTGGTGCCGAGTGCGGTTTCGCCGAAGACGTGGGTGGTGCTGGTGCCGTTGACGGTTTCGGTGATGGTGCGGCGTTGGGTTTGGTCGATGGTGTCGTAGCTGGCGGAGAACACCTGCTGTCCGCCGGTGGCGGTGCGGGTGAGCTGGTTGGTGGGGCTGTAGGTGTGGCTGGTGTTGCCCGCGGTGTTGCTGGTCAGGTTCCCGGCGCCGTCGAAGGCCAGGTTGTCGTTGCCCGCTGTGGTGGACTGGTTGGCGGTGTTGATGGTGAACGCGGTGCCGGCCAGGTTGGTCATGTTGCTGGCGGTGTCATAGGCGAAGGTGCTGTTGCCGGCTTTGGTGAGCCGTCCGAGGCTGTCGTAGGTGTAGGCGGTGGTGTCTCCGTTGATGTTCTTGGCCTGTAGCTGGTTGCTGTCTCCGCCGCCGGTTTTGGTGTAGTTGTAGGTGTGGCGCAGGAGTGGGATTCCGCCGGTTTTGTTGACGGTGATGCTGGTTTGCCGGCCGCTCTTGTCGTAGCCGGTGTACTGCACGGTGCCGCCGGCGAAGTTGGCGCGGGTACGGCGGTCGGCATCGTCATAGCCGAAGGTGGTGCTCTGCCCGAACGGATCGGCCAGCGTGGTGAGCCGGTCCGCGGCGTCGTAGGTGTAGGTGGTGGTGCCGCCCGCGTCGGTCAGGGTTGTGAGGTTGCCGACCTTGTCGTAGGTGTAGCCGACGGTCTCCACCGAGGTGCCTTCGCTACGTTTGACTTGGGTCGGCTGGCTGGCCGCCGGGGTTTTGGTCCACTGGAATGAAGTAGTCACCGCACCGAATCGGCGCGTGATCAGGTTGCCGATCGCGTCGTAGGTGTGCGCCTGTAAGGCTTGCCCGTTGCGGCTGACTGCGACCACGCGGTCGAGTTTGTCATAGCTGTAGTCAAGGCGCATGCCGTTGCCGTCGGTGACGCTGGTGACCCGTGACAGCGAATCGTAGCCGTAGCGGGTGGGCTGGATCGGCCCTGCCGGGTCCATCGAGGTCAGGTTGCCTGCGGCGTCGTAGCCGAAGGTGGTGAGCTGCCCGTTTCCGTCCGCGCTGGACGCCACGGTGCCCTGGGGATGGTTGTAGGTGAGGACCTGCAAGTCGGCGTTCAAACCGGTGGAACGCACCTTGGTGAGGTTTCCCGCGCTGTCGTAGTCGCGGGTGACTTCGTTGCCCTGGGGGTCTTTGACCGAGGTGGGCAGGTGCGGCTGCCCGGACTTGGTGTAGCCGATGGCGTTCTTGGCGCCGGTTGGCAGTTCGGTGCCGATCAGATTGTTGAGGCTGTCGTAGCTGCGGGTGGTGTTGTTGGTGAGCCCGTCCGTGGTCACCTGGACATCGCTGTTGGCGGTCCAGGTCTTCTTCTGTGAGTGGCCGAGCGCGTCGACGGCCTCGATCTGGCGGCCCTGGTCGTCGAACTTGTAAGTGACCTTGTTGGTATTGGCGTCGGTTTCGGTGGTCTGCTTGTCGCCGTAGGCGAACAAGGTAGTCAGCGGGCCCGCCTGGCCGGGAACCCGTACGTCGATGACCCGGTCGGACGAATCGTAGAAAAGTTGGGTCTTGCCCTTGTTCGGGTCGATGAGGGCGCTGAGGTTGTTCGCGGCGTCGTACTGCAGCGTGGTCTGGTTGCCCGCACGGTCGGTGTAGCTGCTCAGCTTGCCCGTCGAGTCGTAGACGTAGCTCGCAGCGGTGGTGCCTGTGTGGTCGGTGACGGCGGTCAGGTGCTGAGCACTGTCATAGGCGAAGGTGGTGACCCGCCCTTGGGAGTCGGTGATCGACGCGAGGGTGCCGTTGCCGTGGTAGCGAGGCGTGGTGCTGTTGCCGTTGCGGTCGGCCTGGGACAGAAGCCAGCCCTGGGCGTTGAACGACCATTTTTCGTTGGAACCGTTGAAGGTCAGCGCGTACGTGCCACCGTCGAGCTTCGCGAGTTCCGCGCCGACCCCGGGAGCCGGTTTGTAGCCGCCGGAGGTGTTCTTGGTGAACGTCGCGCAGTACGCGCTGTCGCCGTGCAGCACCACGTTGTCGCCCTCGAACGTCAGGCCGACATCTCGACCGGTGTTCAGCGACCATCCGGTACCCAGCGCTCCACCATCGGCAAGTTTGCTGTTGTAGACATGGTTGAGCGACAGGTGGTGACCGGTGCCCTTCACCGTCAGATCGCTGGCATTGATCACGACGTTGCCGTTGGCGGTGTTCACCAGGAGCTCGGACCGGTCCGAGACCGGGAAACGCTCCAGCGGATACTGCTTCAAGATCCCGGTGGCCACCCCAGAGGAACAGGTCACCGCCTCGGCTCGCATCGCATCAGGTGCTGCCTGGCCACGGCTACCGGGCCCTTGCCACAGGGTCGCCGGGGGCGCGCCACCGGTGGGCGTGCGGTTCACCTGCGCGGGCGGCACCCACGCCGATGCCGGAATCGACACCCCCGCATCGACCGGTCCAGACGGTGCTTCCGCGGCCTGGACCACCACAACAGGAATTGTTGCCACCAGTGCGGAAATAGCGGATATGGATATCCCGCGTAGTATAAGTCTTTGTGCGGTTCGGGATCTCATGATTGACTGATCTCCTTTATGAAGCCAGCGTTAGATAGTTTCAGTGCACGCTTCAGCGGTATAGTCAGCTGGGTGCGACTCCATGTCTGGTCTATGATAGATGGGGAATCAAGAATTCTTCCATCGTTGATTCGGGGTGCGGTTGTAGTCCCATAGTTGCACTATGGTGCCCCTACCCTGGTCGTAGACGTCCCACACCTGATTCGGGCGTGTGGCGCTCTCGAACACCAGCGCCGAGTCGATCGGATAGACGTTGAACCGCTGACTGGCGACACCGGTACAGGGCTGATGTTCCAGTGACTCACCACGGCCGTTACGGCTGTCGACACACCACGTGTCCGCGCTGCGGACCTCCCAGTTGTGGGTGTTGTCGTACCACACGAAATACCATTGCTGGTTCGCTTGGCCATTACAGGTCCAAGCCTGCACCCACGGACCTTGGCCGCTGGCGTAGACATCGAGACACTGATTCGAGTTTGACATAGGCCGGAGCGCAAAGGTGTTGGACTCGACAGTTCGGCCCAGGAAGGCGCCCAACTCGGTCGGAGTCGCCGGAACAACGCCGGAAAGCGACAATTCTTCGGGAGCAGCCGCCGCCGTGGCCGCGGGTGTAAAGCAAATCAGAGCCGCTACGACGGTCACCGTGGCAACGAGTACACGGGAGAACACCCCTGATCTTCTGCTTTCCTCACGGTCGACCGCCGCGCAGCGCAAAGCTCCGCCCAGACCTGTTTTCATCAATTAAGACCTTCCCCCGCGTCCACCCTCGACGGAAGCCGCACGACCCCCTGGACGTGCCCAGGACGCTAACGCAGTCCTCCGCACACAGGCGTCAGATAGCGAAAAGATCACTCAAAGAGCCCAGTCCTGCTTAGACGGCAACATCAAAGCGTGCTAAACCATTCAGCCGTATCTGCCTGGATCAAACGGCCCAGGTGATTATCCATGTGAGGTCCCCGCAGCGCCTCCACACAACAGACTAGGGAGGCCGCGCAATTTGATGACCTTCAGGGGCTGCGTGCGGGTCGGCTGCCCCAGAGGTAGAGAGTCCAGGCTTTGCGGATCATGCCGCGCGGATGGCGGTGATGGTGTCAGCGAGGTCGAAGTAGGCGTCGACGACGGTCTCGCGGCGTTCGTAGAAGCGCCGGAGCCGGGTGAACGCATTGTGCCAGGCCTTTGGTGTGTTCCACCTGCCAGCGCCCGCTGGCCTGGATGGGTGCTTTCTGTCGTTGTGGGCGATCTGTCCGTGCAGGCCGCGTCTGGCCAGTTCGTCCCGGCTTTTGCCCGAGTCGTACCCTGTGAGGTTCCAAAAGTTGGTCACCGGTGCTGACCAGTGGATTTACGCGGCTCGTTCGTACTCGTTGATCATGCTCCGAGAAGCCGCTGTCGTTTGATCCGCTGAGAGTTGCCGTCTGCCACGGGGTGGGTCGGCCGGGGTGGGCGAAGCTCGCGGGAGCGGTGCGGTCGTCGACCGTTGTAGTGCCGGACGTACTCGGCGAGCACGGCGTGCAGATGCCGCTCGTTAAGGATCAACATACGGTCAGTGAGCTCGGTTCTGGCCGTGAGCACGAACCGTTCGGCGTAGCCGTTCGCCCGTGGGCAACGCGGCGGAATCCTGATCGTCTCGATGCCCCCGTCGGCCAGGACGGCATCGAAGGAGGCCGTGAACTGGCCGGCCCGGTCGCGGATCAGAAATCTGAACTCATCGACTCGATCACCGAGATCCAGCACGAGGTTGCGGATCTGCTGAGTGGTCCACCTGCCGTCCGGATTCGTGGTCATGCCGAGGACGTGGACATAGCGGCTGCCGACCTCCAGCACGAAGAACACGTAGATCCGCTTGAGAGTAAGCGCGCAGTCGACGTGGAAGAAGTCGCACGCCAGCATCGTCGAGGCCTGTGTACGCAGGAACTGCCGCCAGGTCGTGTCGGTGTGCCGGTCCGGCGCGGGAGGTATGCGCGCACGCTTCAGGATCCGCCGGATCGTCGAGGAACCGACCTGGTGTCCAAGCTTGAGCAGCTCACCCTGAATCCTCTTGTAGCCCCAGCTGTGGTTCTCCCTAGCCATCCGTTCGATCAGCCCGGCGATCGCGTCGTCGACGGGCGGACGCCCGTGCCGGTGGGGATAGGTCCACTTCGCGGCTACCAGCCGACGGTGCCAGCGCAGGATCGTGCCCGGGGTGACCAGCCGGTGTGTCCGCAGCGTCTTGAGCAACAGCCGCACCAACGCCGCGAAAACAGCCCGGTCGGCCCAGTCCAGAGGAGGTTTCGGATTACCTCTGCGCAACACGGCGACCTCGTGGCGTAGCACCAGCAACTCGACGTCCTTGGACGCCGACGAGCGCCCAAGCAACACCAGCAGACCCACAAGCCGCAGGAAGATCAGATAGAGCAGACGCAACGCCATGGCTGCCGATCATGCCCTGCCCGCCGAGCCTGCCATTACCCCAGGTCAGGATACATGAGCGGACTTCTGGAACCCCACAGGTCGTCTTGACGCCGAAGCAGTGCAGCCGCAGGCCCCGCGCGTGCAGGGACCTCACGATGCGTTCGACGTGTCCGCTGTGCTGGCGCCGGTTGTCGCGGCAGTGGCCGTGTCCCGTTGTGAGCGTGTCGCGTTGTGAGCGTGTCGCGTTGTGAGCGTGTCGCGTTGTGAGCGTGTCGCGTTGCGACCAGCCAGTGAAGCCCATCGGAGCCGTGTGCGTCCACATTAGACGATCGGACTTGCGGTCGGTGGATGGGTGATGTCGTGTCGCGGTACGCCTTTGGAACAGATCTTCGTTCAGCCGCATGGTTCAGTGATCCTCGACTTCCTGGCGGTGGGGAGGGTGCGGACGTTGTTCGGCGAGTCGGTGCGCTGTCGAAGCCGGAGGATCTCTTCGTGCTGCGCGGCGAGTTGTGACAACGCGCGCTCCTTGAACTCGGTGAGTTCGGTGATCCGCGCATCGCGTTCCTGGACGCGTTCACGGAGCTTGGCGTTCTCGTCTTTCAGCCGGGTGATCTGGAGTTCGCGCGGGTCTGAGACGGTGCCCGCCTCGCGGAGATCGGCCAGCCGACGCTGAAACTCCTCGGCCAGGTGCTGATAGGGCCCTGGCCGCTGGTTGCCCTGTGGGTCGGTGCGTGCGTAGAAGCCCGTTCTGGCGACGCCGGTTTCTCGTGCGAGAGTCTTGAGGTTGCAACCGCCGCGGGCTGGAAGCTGCCCCAGCGGTAGGCGGTCCATCGCAGCACGGATGGTGGCCTCGTTGCGACGGCGCTGTTCGGTGGTCAACGGCATGATGTGCACTCCTGCATTGCGGTCTGCGGAAACGTGGCGGAGGTCTGGGCCAGTTGGCGGGCCAATGATCGGTCCCTCTGCGTCGGCCGTTCACGAGGTCGTGATCATGGAATATCGTGCCGGTCATGACCACGGATGACTGGTTGGCCGACACCCGCACCTCTTATGACACGGTCGCGGTCAGCTATGCCGACCAAGTGCGAGGTGCCCTCGCCGGACACCAGTACCTTTGCGCGGCGCTGGCGTTGTTCGCCGACAGCGTGCGGGTCGCTGGCGGCGGGCCGGTCGCGGACGTCGGCTGCGGCCCCGGTGAAGTCACCGCCCACCTGCATGAGCTCGGTGTCGACGCCTTCGGTGTCGACCTCTCCCCGGGGATGATTGACGTGGCCCGGCGCGACCACCCCGGCCTGCGGTTCGAGGTGGGCTCGATGGCGGAACTGGACCTCCCCGTTGCTTCGGTGGCCGGCCTGCTCGCCTGGCAGTCGTTGATCCACATCCCCGACGACGAGGTGCCGACTGTGTTCGGGCACTTCCACCGAGCATTGCGTCCAGGCGGACCGCTGCAGCTCCTGTTTCACGTCGGTGACGAGTCGCAGTTGAAGACGGAGGGCTATGGCGGTCACCCGATGAAGGTCCATGTGTACCGCCGTCAGCCGGACCAGGTGGCATCCTGGCTGCGCGATGCCGGATTCGTGGTCGAGGCCGAGATGCTGCTCGACCCGGATGCGAAAGCTCAGCAAGCGATTCTTTTCGCACGCAGTAAGAGGTCCTAACGTAATGATCTTGGCGTGTGGTTTGATCTCTTCCGTTGTTGATCAAGTGACGGGAGGTTGGTGTGGCCCAGCGCAGGCCGTGGGAAGTCGAGGACGAGCTGTGGGAGTTGATCGAGCCTTTGCTGCCCAAGGTCGAGCGTCGCTTCCGTAATCCCGGGCGCGAACGGTTGGACGACCGGAAGGCGTTGTGCGGCATCTTGTTCGTGCTGTACACGGGCATTCCATGGGAGTTCTTGCCACAGGAGATGGGGTATGGCTCGGGCATGACGTGCTGGCGGAGGTTGCGGGACTGGACCGAGGCTGGCGTGTGGCAGCGGCTACACGAGCTGCTGCTGGACAAGCTCAACGCCGCCGGTTTGATCGACTGGTCGCGGGCAGCGGCCGATGGTTCCCATGTCCGGGCGTTAAAAGGGGGCCAAAAACCGGTCCCAGTCCGGTCGATCGGGCCAGGAACGGCTCCAAACACCATGTGATCACCGAGGGCGGCGGTATTCCGTTGGCGGTGACGCTGACCGGCGGCAACCGCCACGACGTCACCCAGCTCCTCCCGCTGATCGAGGCGATACCCCCGGTGCGCGGCCGACGAGGACGGCCCCGTCGCCGTCCCGACACGCTCTACGCCGACCGCGCTTACGACTTCGACAAGTACCGGAGACTGGTGCGCGGCAAAGGCATCAACCCTCAGTTCGCCCGCCGCGGCGTCGAACACGGCTCCGGCCTCGGCGTCTACCGCTGGGTCGTCGAACAAACGATCGCGCTGCTGCACTGGTTCCGCCGCCTGCGCATCCGCTGGGAGATCCGCGATGACATCCATGAAGCCTTCCTCAGCATCGCCTGCAGCATCATCTGCTGGCGCCGACTCAAGAACAACTCAATCTGTTAAGACCTCTAAGACCTGCTCTCAAAACTCGGCGTGTCGCTAGGTGAACCAACGGTCCGCCCCTGGCTCCGCTCCGCCCGTCTGTGGGCCCGGCCCGACGGACCGGAGGTCTGTCAGGGAGACTGGGGGCCAGTGCCCGCCCTCTCGACCTGGAGCCTTTGATGCCGCAAGGGACCGTCCGTTGGTTCGACGCCGAACGGGGTTTCGGCTTCCTCGCGCCCGAGGACGGCTCGCCGGACGTGTTCGTGCACGCCTCCGAGATCGTCGGGGACGGTGGCGCGAAAGTGCTCCGCGAGGGTCAGGCCGTCGTGTTCGAGGTCGGCGAGAACGACCGCGGGCCCCAGGCGCTGCGCGTTCGCGTCACCGCCGATGCGGCCACCGGCAGCGCCGTGGGCCTGCTCGGCACCGTCAACTGGTACGAGCCGGGCAAGGGGTACGGCTTCGCGTCGCCGGACGGCGGCGGCGCCGACATCTTCGTGCACAGCTCCGCCATCGTGACCGGCGGCGTGGTCACCGAGGGGCAGCGGGTGGCCTTCCTGATCGTCGAAGGCGAGCGCGGCCCGCAGGCCGGGCACGTGATCCCGCTGGGAGCTGGGGCCGGCTCACCCGCTGCGGCTGGTATCGCGGACGGTGCCGACGGCACGGTGGCCTGGTACGACGAGGACAAGGGCTTCGGCTTCATCAACCCCGACTCCGGCGCCGGGGACGTCTTCGTTCACGCCCGGGCCCTGGCCGAGGGGCTGACGTGGCTCGCGGAGGGCGACCGCGTCGCCTACGAGGTGGCTAGTGGAGACAAGGGCCCGCAGGCCCGCGACGTGCACCTGGTCCGGGGCGCCGATCCCCAGACGGCGCCGCAGCGGTCGGCACCTGCCGCGGCCGCAGGGCCGGCGGCGCGGGACGTGCCCGTACGAGGCGGCGAGGGCGTCGTCGCGCGCTACGACGACGACCGCGGCTTCGGCTTCATCACCCCGGACGCAGGCGGCGACGATCTCTTCGCCCACGTGTCCGTGATCATGGGGTCGGAGCCGCTGCAGAAGGGTGACCGGGTCCGGTACACGGTGCGTCAGAGCGACCGGGGCCCGCAGGCCGACCGCATCGAACGCCTCTGACGAGGCGGCCCCACCGATGGCTGATCACCTCCCGACGAGAGTGCTCGTTCATCCCCGTCGATGGTGCCGTCAGCAACGCGGCTGCAGCCTCCTCCAGGAGATCGATCTCCCTCGTGGTGACGGGGGCCCCGTGCCGGCCCGAGGACGTGCTCCGCGCTCAGAAGCTCACCAGACACCCCCACCCGCCCCAGCGGACCCGGCCGAGGCGGGACTTGCCCTCAATCCCGCGCCGGGCGATACGGACCTTGATACCGCGGCGGGTCAGGTAGCGGCGGCAGCGGCGGTAGTCGTAGCCCTTGTCGGCGTGCAGCTTGTCCGGTCGGCATCGTGGCCGGCCCGCCCGGCCGTGGTGGCCGCGCACGGTCGGGTTCGTGTCCAGCAGCGGCTCGGACAGCATGCTGTCGTGGGTGTTTGCCGCCGACAACATGATGTGCAGCGGTAGCCCGTTCGCGTCGCACAGAACGTGGTACTTGGAGTCGGCTTTACCCCGGTCAGGGGGCTGCGGCCGGTCAGCGGCAGCCGGTGTCGAGCACGAACAAGATCCCCTCTAGCGCGGCACGGTCATCGATCCGGGGCCGCCCACCCAGACCGCGCGGCGCCGGTCGGGACGGGATCAGGGGTTCGATCAGCTCCCAGAGCCGGTCTTCGACCCGCCGCTGCTGCGTCGTCTTCGCCACGACTGCCCACGATCGACGACCAGGACCGGCAGGTTACGCAGTGACACACCCTTAAGTTTTGAGACCAGGTCTTAACCCGGAGAAACGAGATGGAGGTGGCTGCGCTTCGGTCCCGTAGGCACCTCCGGCCCCGCTGGGCGTCCCAGTGTGACCGTTTTCGCCAGTCCGAAGACGTGGCGGTTGAACTCTTCGGAGGTGAGTTTGGTGCTTTCGATGATCGCTTTAACGCCTGAGCCGTTCGCGCGCAGGTGCGCGAAGACCTTCTCAAGAACCTGTGATGACTCAGGAACGAGCTGGCTGCCGGGCTCGCTGCGGCGGTAGCCGCGTTTGGCCAGCTCGACACAGGCGCTGCGGTAACCCCATTCGGTGAGCTGGCCGAGTTCACCGAGTCGGTGGGTCAGCGCCATGGCCGACACACGCCATCGACGGCTGGCGTCGATGAGCTGGTCGGGGCCGGCATTGCGGAGGTTGTGGGCGAGGACGTCCGCTCGGGGCATCAGGAAGGCGGCGGCGAAGCGGTCGGCCTGGCGTTCGGCTTCCCGGCTCTGCACGCGTTCGGGTCCTTGATGCATGACGAGGTGGCCGAGTTCGTGGGCCGCGTCGAACCGCTGCCGTTCGGCGGTCTTGCCGGTGTCGATGAAGACGAACGGCTCATTCTCCATATAGAAGGAGAAAGCATCGACGTCGCGGACCTCCTGCACCAGGGAGAACACACGGACACCGCGAGCTTCGAGCAGGTGCACCATGTTCGGGATCGGCCGCTGGTCGAGGTCCCACTGGCCACGGACCCGAAGGGCGATCGTCTCGACGTCGTGCAGCGACGCCTCAGGCGGCAGGTTGAGCGAGGGGACGTCCGCGGCGGGCAACCGGAAGCGCTCGGAGATCCACGTCGCGATCTCGCGGGCAATGGCGCCGGCCGCGAGCACAGCGTCGCGGCGGAACGCCGGCGTCTTGGTCACTGCCCGAAAGCTCGCATCCATATCGCCAAGTCGCAAGCCGAATCGACCCGAAATCGGCACGCCTGTGAAAACGGAGACGAAACGGAGCCCAATGGCGCCAAGGGAAATGTGAATCCAACTCGCATAACGGGACATATCAGCAGGTCGAACGTTATGTTGATCTTGAGCCGCCAAGGGGGCTCGAACCCCTGACCTTCAGTTTACAAGTCCCCTCCGCCACCGTGCCAGGCAATGCCGCAAAATGTCGGATTTCGACCGTTCGTGCAGGTCAACGCGGGCCTCTAGCTGCGGTGGATGTCGCGCCGTGCCGTGCCGTGTCGGGCTCTCCTTCAGCAACAGAGCCCAACTGGAGACGTCGCAACATCCCGAACCTGTCGAACTGACTGAACAAGGCGAGCCACGTGCCCTGCACGACGTCCTCGGCCTCGTACGGGGTGCAGCCGCTACCGCGGACAACTTGCCACACCAGTGGCGCCAGGTCGCCGTCGCGAGCGGCGTCAAGACCCGCTGAGTGCCGGTCGGAACAATTTTCGGCCACGGAGACCGCCCAGGCCCGCTCCTCGGCAGAGGGCAAGCCGTGTCCATGCCAGCCGCCGCGCGCCCCACCTCAGGCCAGCACTGACGTGGGGCGCAGGCCCCAACCGACCACGAGCGCCAGTACCGTAATCATCGCGAGCACGCCGAACAACGGCGATACTTACTCCGGCTGTCACTGGCAGACGATCAGCCGGAAGACTGAGGACTCACTGGCCGACGCATCACCTACTCAGTGCAGCTTCCGGACAGGCGACGGGCGCGGATACTCGGCATTCTGGGCGCCGGGGCTGCCCTGGCTTCACACGGTGATCCGTCGACCATCTGGCCGCTTCAATCAGCACGTCGCCGACGTCGAGTCCGCAGACCGGCGACGGTCCGGTGTCATACCTCAGGCCATCGCGCACCTTTGACGCTTGGCCGCGTGACTACAGTGAACTACCGATGGCAGCGGCGCCCTGATTCCAGGACGACGAATTGAAAACCGCCCGAAGCGGAACAAGTGCAAAACAGTGTTACCGTCCGGCAAGCCGCCGGCCAGCAAGCATTCTCCCCACGCGCGTGGGGGTGTCCCGACCAGCGACCCCACGTGACACCGGCGGTGCACATTCTCCCCACGCGCGTGGGGGTGTTCCGCGGATCGTGTATTGCGCGGGATCCGACGGGTCGTGCTCCCCACGCGTGTGGGGTGTCTTCCCACACGTGTGGGGGTATCCCCGGCTACGCCTTCCAGGTCGAGTGAAATGGCGGTGCTCCCCACACGCGTGGGTGAGCGGCCTCGGTCTTTCCGGACAGCTGTTTAGTGGGATTACCTACGCAGCTTGCTGCCGGTTCAGGTACTCGGCGTAGACCTCGTTGGGGGTCTTGTAGTCGAGTCCGGAGTGGAGACGTTGATTATTGTAGCGCAATTCAATATATGCGGCAATATCGGCGATCGCTCGCTGGCGTGTGGCGCATACCGCGCGGTGGACACGCTCGTTCTTCAGTGTGCCGAAGAACGACTCTGCCATCGCATTGTCGTAGCAGATTCCGGTTCGCCCGACAGATTGTCGTATCCCGATCAGGCGGAGCGTGTTACCGAATTGGACGGACGTGTAGTTGCCGCCTCGATCGGAATGGAAGATCGCTCCGCGTGTGATCGGGTAATTTCGCGCGGCCATGTGTATCGCGTTCTCGATCAGCGATGTTTGGTAGTTGTCGTCCATGACCCAGCCGATGACGGCTTTGGTGTGGCAATCGATGACTGTGGCGAGGTATACCCATCCTCCCCAGGTAGGGATATATGTTATGTCAACGACCATTTTCGTGCCGGGCGCGTCGGCGGTGAAGTCCGCAGCACGAGGTCGGGCAGCAGGCTGGGAGCGCCCTCGGTGAGTCCCAGCCACCACGGCCTCGGCTGGCACGGCTCAAGCCCCAGATCGCGCATGATGCCGCGGACCAGCTCCGGGGTGACGTGCTCTCCCTGGCGGACCAGCTGGGCATGGATCCGCCGGTGGCCGTAGGTCTCGTCGGAGGCAGCGAAGATCTTCTGGATCAGCGCCGCCAGATACGCGCGCCGTCGCGCGGTCGCGGACTCCGGCCGGGACCGCCAGTCGTAAAATCCCGAAATCGACACATTCAGCCACGCACACATTTTCGCCGTGGTGAACTTGTTTTCGCCGGCCTCGGTCGCCGTGCCCTTCTCCTCGTCGATGAACTCGTAGAGCTCGCTCACCGATACTCGCTCGCGAAGAAGGCCGCGGCTTTTCCCAGGAACTCCTTCTCCAGCCGAAGCTCGCGGACTTCCTTCTCCAGTTCGCGCAGCCGGGCACGCTCAGAGACCGCCAGCGGCGGCTCATCCCCGGCATGGGTCTCACGGCAACTGTTCACCCAATTCCGCAGGGTCTGCTCGTTCAGACCCAGCTCCCGCGCGACCGACGGAACCGGACGAACTCCATCGACCACCATTTTCGCCACCTCGTCCTTAGACTCAGGAGTAAACGACCGACGCTTCTTCGACACAAACACCTCTCTTCCGAGTAAAACCTTAGCGGGTTTCACGTCCGGAAGATCAGAGGCCTCTCACATTGTTTGGTGTCGAGTAGTTTGAGTTGCATGGCGCCCCAGAAGGATTCTATCATGGCGTTGTCGTAGCAGTCGCCTACGGTTCCCATGGAGGCGAGCAGTCCGGCGGTGCGGAGTCGTTGCCCGAATGCCCATGAGGTGTATTGGGAGCAATGCCACTTAGTTAAGCCTGTTTGCGCTGATGAGGGACGTCAAGGTCGTTAGCCCCGGGTGTCATGCGAGCTCGTTCCGTGCGGGGCCGCCACTCGCGAATTCAGTGGCAGGTTGTTCATGTTCAAGTATCCTTGACCGAAAGGATGTTTCGGCGTGTTGAGCGCATAAATGGTCGGCATGCTCAGCGCATTCGGTAGTATCGATTTATAGGCGATCGGGTGTCGGCGGGTGTTAGAGATAAGTTGACAGATCACGTGTCGTTGGGCGTATTGACGAGAGTTGTTCCCAGGTACATCGTCGACGAGGTTATTGACGAGACGGGAAGTCGGG
>NZ_JBVJCE010000030.1:0-20452 GCF_055588925.1 Amycolatopsis sp. NPDC041971
CCCCCCCTCCCCCCCCCCCCCCCCCCCCCCCCCCCCCCCCCCCCCCCCCCCCCCCCCCCCCCCCCCCCCCCCCCCCCCCCCCCCCCCCCCCCCCCGAACCCCAGCCCCAGTCAAGAAGAAGCGCCAGTTCGACGACATGGGGGAAGACGTCGAGCTGGCACTACCCCCAAGCCCCCACCGCCATCGGAAGACGGTGCCTGTGCAAGGTGTAGGTGCCCACCGTCGTACCGGAACCGATTGGGGGGTCCTGCCCGTCTTGTTGGTTGGGCACGGTTCCGGCGACGGGTCCTCGGTGGACACTCGCCAAGGATCACGCGGGCCGGATGCAGGGCGCTTGCACTACGCTTGCAGGCTCTGACGAGGGTGAGCGGAGGTGGCTGGGTGGAGTTCCGCGTCCTCGGCGCCGTCGAGGCGTGGGCCGGTGGCGAACCGGTCGATCTCGGCTCGCCCAAACAACGGCTCGTGCTGGCGGTTCTGCTGCTGGGGGCGGGCAAGCCGGTACCGCGCGACCGGATCATCGACCTGCTCTGGCCCGAGGAACCGCCCGCCAGTGCGCGGAACACCGTTCAAGCGCTGGTGTCCAGGCTGCGCGCGGTGTTCCGCGGCGCGGGCGGTCCGGAGATCGTCTCCGAGGGGACCCGGTACCTGCTCAAGGTCGACCCGCGCCAGGTCGATCTGCACCGCTTCACCGAGCTGACCGCGCAAGCCCGCGACGCCGACGACGAAACCGCCGTCGAGCTCCTGGACGAGGCGCTCGGTCTGTGGCGCGGCGAGGCGTTGTCCGATGTCGTGAGCGGCGAGGTCGCCCAGCGACTTCGCGGCGGCATCAACGAGGAACGCTGGACGGCACTGGAGGATCGGGCCGAAGCGCAGCTGCGGCTCGGCCGCGGCAGGCAGGTCCTCGCGGAACTGACCGAACTGGTCGCCGCGCATCCCCTGCGACAGCGGTTCGTCGGACAGCTCATGCTCGCGCTGCACCGCGAAGGCCGCACCGATGACGCCCTCGAGGCTTTCCGCGCCTTGAGAGACCGGCTCGGTACCGAACTGGGCCTCGATCCGTCCCCGGAGCTGCGGCGGCTGGAAACCGCGATCCTCGGCGCCGATCCCGCCCTCGAAACCGCGACCGGGCCCGGGCCGGTCCGCCCGGCGCAGCTGCCGCACGACGTCCGGGGTTTCGCCGGGCGGGCGGCCGAGCTGGAGCGGCTCGACGAGGCGGCCAGTCACCCGGTCGACGGCACCGACATCTGGGTGATCAGCGGGACCGCCGGTGTCGGCAAGACCGCGCTCGCGGTCCGCTGGGCCCACCGCGTCCGCGACGCGTTCCCCGACGGTCAGCTGTACCTCGACCTGCGCGGCTTCGACCCCGACCACGAACCGCTCACCCCGGCCGTCGCGCTCACCCGACTCCTGCAAGCACTCGGCACCGCGCCCAAGGC
This sequence comes from Amycolatopsis sp. NPDC041971, assembly GCF_055588925.1. NCBI lineage: Bacteria > Bacillati > Actinomycetota > Actinomycetes > Pseudonocardiales > Pseudonocardiaceae > Amycolatopsis > Amycolatopsis sp. NPDC041971. Next base: position 1,437 of record NZ_JBVJCE010000030.1, read on the forward strand.
CATCCCGCCGGACACCGACACGCGGGCCGCGCTGCTCAGGTCCCACCTCGCCGACAAACGAGTGCTTCTCGTCCTCGACAACGTGCGCGACACCGGCCAGGTACTGCCGCTGCTGCCGCCGTCCGGCACCGTCCTGGTCACCAGCCGCCAGCGGCTCGGCGACCTCATCGCCCGCACCGGCGCCCGCGCGCTCCCGCTGTCCGTGCTGCCGGCCGAAGACGCGCGGCATCTCCTGGAAGCCGTGCTCGGCAGTGAAACCGTCGCCGCCGAGGCCGTCGCGGCGGCGGAACTGGCGCGGCTGTGCGGGCATCTCCCGCTCGCCCTGCGGATCGCGGCGGCCAACCTCGGCGCGAGCGGCGAACCCGAGATCGCCGAACTCGCCCGCGAGCTCGCCGGTGGTGACCCGCTGGCGGAGCTGACCGTCGACGGTGCCGAGGAAAGTGCCGTGACCACGGCGTTCGGCGTCTCCTACCGGGCACTTCCCGAGGAGCACCGGCAGCTGTTCCGCCGGCTCGCGCTCGTCCCTGGCCAGACGTTCACCGCCCCCGCCGCGCAGGCGCTGACCGGCGTCCCGCACTCGAAGGCGAACCAGCAGCTCAAGGCGCTCGCGGCGGCGCATCTCGTCGAGCGCTACACCCCTGGGCGCTACCGGTTCCACGACCTTCTCCGCAGTTTCGCGGCGGGCCGCACGCTGGCGGAGGACACGAAACCCGAACGCGACGCCGCGGCGAGGCGGCTCTTCGAAAGCTACCTGACCACCGCCGACGCCGCGGGCCGCACCCTCATCCCGCACTTCCTGCGCCTGCCACGCGACCAACCGGTGGACAAATCCTTCGCCGACACCGAAGAGGCGCTGGCGTGGCTGGACGCCGAGTGGCCGAACCTCGCCGCAGCCGTCGAGCACAGTGCCGTACACGGCCCGCCCGAGTTCTCCTGGCATCTCGCCGACGCGCTCCGCGCCTTCTTCCACCAGCGCGGTCATCACGCGGAATGGATCGACACGGCATCGACCGCGCTCAAGGCCGCCCGCCGCGGCGGGGCCGGGCAGGCGCAGGCGGCGATGCATCTGAGCATCGCGCTCGCCTGCGTCAACAGCGGCCGCTACGACGAAGCACGCGAGCACCTCACCAGCGCCTTGCGCGGAGACCTCCTCGACGGCTGGGACGCCGGCCGCGCGGCCGTGCTCAACAACCTGAGCGCGGTGCACCAGCGCCTCGGCGATCCGCAGGAGGCGATCCGCTGCGGGCTGGAATCGCTGCGGCTGTGCGAAGAACTGAACATGCCCGCCGTCTCGATGGCGCTGGCGAACCTCGGTTTCCCGTATTGGCAGACAGGTCAGCTCAACGACGCACTCGTCAACTTCACCCGCGCGCTGAAAGTCGCCGAACGGGACGGCGCCCGGTTCAGTGTCGCGGTGCTGCTGGTCGACCTCGGCAACGTGCACCGCGACCTCGGTCTCCTCGACGACGCCTACGACTTCTACACCCGCGCCGTCGCGGCCAACCGCGAACTGGGTTACCCCTACGGCGAAGCGACCGCGCTGTCCGGCAGGGCCGTACTCGAAAGCAGGCGTGACCCGGGCGAGCAGAACCGCACGGACGCGCTCGAAGCCGTCGAGTTGACGCGCAAGATCGGCGACCGGGGCACCGAGGCCTGGACACTCGTCGGACTCGGCGAGGTCTGCCTGCGGCTCGGCTTGCCCGAGGAGGCCGCCGAGCACTATCGGCTCGCGTTGTCGATCGCGCGGACGACCAGCTTCTTCTGGTGCGAGGCCGCCGCCCGGACCGGACTCGCGGAAACCCTGCTGCGACTGGGGAAGCTCACGGAAGCCCGGACGCACGGCGAGCTGGCACAGGAGCTCGCCGTGCGCTCGGGCTACCGGCTCGTCGAGGAACACGTGAAGTTGATCTTGGACGAGCTTTAGACGCGTGTCTTGGTGTCGTACGACTTCACGCCGGCGGCGATCGCCGCCGTGATCGCCGTCAGGATGGCCAGGAAGATCGTCAGCGCCATCGCGGTGCTGTCGCTGTCGTCGAAGCTGAGGAGCCACCTGACCTGAGCTCCGAACGGCGTGCCCCACACGAGGGGCGCCCCCACGAAGACCGCCACCACGTAGAACACGCAAAGCCCGAACAGCGTCCACACGCCGGGAATCCTGCGGGCGAACGTGAATCCCGCCGCGACCACCAGTACTACGGCGGAGACGACGCCGGTGACCATGTTCTGCACCGTGATACCCGACCAGCGGCCGTTCGCCTCCGTGGCGACGACGACGTTGTAGAACGTGAACCAGATGAGCATGCCGACAGCGAGCAGTGCCAGGATGCCGGCGATCGTCGCCGCCACGGCGTTCGCCCTCGGCTTGGGCGGCGGGTTCTGCCGACCACTCCACGGAGCGGGTCCGCCCGGCGGCTGACCGTACTGAGGGAAACCGGGCTGCGGTGGATCGGGCTGCATCCGCACTCCTCGCGCGTCCGGCGACACGAATCTGCCACCTGTCGTGGTTCGCGGTCACCGTAGCGAACGGTGGCTCATGGTGTCCGGTGTTTGGCAGCAAACTGCCTTCCCGCGCCAGCGGCCCGGAGTGGCGTGGTCGGGCCTGCGATGTGCCGCGAAAGCCACTTTCGCGACGCTGGATGTCCCGAAAGTGGCTCGCGACATGCCCATCGGACGGTCGTGAGTATTCGGGTACGGCTGGTGATCCCGGAGGGCGTGCCGTTGAAGGCCCCCTTGAGGGACCCAGAGTCCCTCAAAGTTCCCCTCACCTGACTCGGAACACCACCTTGAGCCCCAGCAGCACCACCAGCCACGGCGACAGCGCGTGAAGGACTCCTTCCCTCGGCTCAGCCGAGGAAACTCGGCATTCGCATCTTCCCCAGTACATGAAGGCCCCCTTCCTGTACCTAGGCGCAAGGAAGGGGTCCTTCATGTACCGGCGGCAAGCCTTCGTGAGTGTTGGCTCGTCAGGGCCAACCGTGTTCTAGGTACCTACGGCGAGTAGGTCAGGGTCGCAGGTCCGTGAAGGACTCCTTACCTAACTTGAGAGTAGGGAAGGGGCCCTTCACCTCACGCCTGTCGTGGGAACACCACTTCAGACGCGGGCTTCGTCCACGCGAACCGGGCGGCGTTCACGGCGGGACAGTTCGCACGCCTCTGCGATGTAGAACGCCTCCAGCGCGTCCGCCGCGCCGCACGGGCTCGGCGCGCGACCGGCGGCGACGTCGAGGAACGCTTTCAGTTCCCTGATGTACGCGGGGCGGAACCGTTCCATGAAGCCGGGGTAGGCCGGGCCGGGCAACGGCTGGACACCGGGTTCGACCGAGGTCAGCGGCGCGCGGTCGTCCAAGCCCACCACGACGTTGCCCGCGGAGCCGAGCACTTCGAGCCGGACGTCGTAACCCGCGCCGTTGTAGCGCGTCAACGAAACCACCGCCAGCGTTCCGTCGTCCAGTGTCAGGGTCGCGGCCGCGGTGTCGACGTCACCTGCGTCGGCGAAGAATCGCTCGCCCTTGTTCGTCCCGACTGCGTAGACCTCGACGACCTCGCGGCCGCTGACGAACCGGACGACGTCGAAGTCGTGCACCCCGCAGTCACGGAACAGACCGCCGGAGTGCGCGACGTATTCGGCGGGCGGCGGTGCCGGGTCGAGCGTGGTCGCGCGCAAGGTGTGCAGCCAGCCGAGCTCGCCCGAAGCCACCGCCGCCTTCGCGGCCGCGTAGCCCGCGTCGAACCTGCGCTGGAAACCGATCTGCACCGGCACGTCCGAACCGGAAATCCTGTCGATCACCGCGAGCGTGCCGGGGATGTCGGCGGCGACCGGCTTCTCGCAGAACACCGGGATCCCCGCGTCGACGGCCTTGAGGATCAGCTCCGGATGGGCGTCCGTGGCCGCGGCGATCACCAGACCGTCCAAGGAGGACGCGAAAAGCGAGGGGATGTCCGTCGCCGCTTCGACACCGAGTCCGGCCGCGGTCGCCTGGGCACGGGCGGCGTCCACGTCGGCGACGACCAGGGACGAGACCTCATCGAAGCTCTTCAAGGTTTCGGCGTGCGAAGTGCCGATCCGGCCGGCGCCGGCGAGTCCCAACCTCATGTGGTTGCCTTTCTGGAGCGGCGGTGGTCGAACGGACCACCAGCGACGGGTGCAGTAGATGCCGGACCGGTTCGGCACGTTCGCCCCGGACTCGTTCGAGCAGTGCATCGACGGCCAGCCGCCCCATTTCGGTGCGCGGCTGGTCCACAGTGGTCAGTGAAAGATGGCGCAACGCGGCGAGCGAGGTATTGTCGTAGCCGACCACGGAAACGTCTTCGGGAACCCGCAGGCCGGCCTCTTCCAGCGCGGAGATCACGCCGACGGCGTTGAAGTCGTTGCCCGCTACCAATGCCGTCGGCAGTCCACCCCGCGGCGGGTCGCCGAGCAGTTCGTGCACGGCCTTCTCCCCGGCCGTGTCGGTATGCTCGCTGCGCACGATGATCGGATGCAGCCGGTGCCGCCGCATGGCCTGCTGATAGCCCCGGCGCCGGGCCGCCGCACCGGCCGCCAGACCACCGTCCAGGTGAGCGATCCTCCGGTGCCCCAAGGAAACCAGATGATCGACGGCGAGCGCGGAACCCGCTTCCCCGTCGTCGTTCACCGTGTCCACGCCCGGCGCGCGCGAAGTTCGCGACACCAGGACGACGGGTCCTTGCGCGGCCGCTTCCTCGATCGCCGACGCGGGTACCACCGGCGACAGCAGGATCACCCCGGCCGGACGGAAGGACAACAGGCTCTTCAACGCGGCCCGCTCACGCGCGGGACTGCGGCCGCCGGCGTTGAGAATCAAATGGAATCCGGCCGCTTCGGCCGCCGCGTCGAGCCCCTCGACGACGTCGGCGAAGAACGCGTTGCGGAGATCGGAGACCATCACGCCGAGGACGGTCGACGTCCGACTCGCCAGCGACCTGGCCATCGCGTGCGGTTCGTATCCCAGTTCGTGCGCCGCGCACAGCACGCGTGTCCGCCGTTCGTCTGACACGTTCGGCGCGTTGCGCATCACCAGTGACACGAGCGCACGGGACACCCCCGCTTTCGCGGCGACGTCCTCCATCGTCGGTCGCGCCATTTCACTCTCCCCCCGCCCTTGACTTTACTGTGACGAACGCTACATGATTAGAGCGCTCTAATCAATAGAGCGCTCTAATCCCGATCCCCCGAACTTCCAGGAGGCCGCCCGATGACCGTGACGACATCCCGGATCCGCATCGCCGCAGCCCCGATCTCCTGGGGCGTGTGCGAAGTCCCCGACTGGGGCCGCGTACTCGACGCGGGGACCGTACTGGGCGAGATGGCGGAGCTGGGAGTGCGCGCCACCGAACTCGGCCCGCCCGGATATCTGCCGCGAGACCCGGCCGAGCTGCGCGGGCTGCTCGGTGGGTACGAGCTCGACCTGGTCGGCGGGTTCCTCGCCGTCGTACTGCACGAGAACCCCGAAGCCGCGCTGGCGGCGGCCGAGGAGTCCGCGGCGCTCTTCGCCGCCTGCGGTGGCGACGTACTCGTGCTCGCCGCCGCCACCGGTCTCGACAGCTATGACGACCGGCCGAAGCTGAGCGACGCCGAATGGGCGACCCTCGTCGAGACCTCCGGCGTGATCGGGGAAATCGCCGCGCGCCACGGACTTCGCACCGTGTTGCACCCGCACGTCGGGACGCACGCGGAGACCGGGGAAGAGGTCGAGCGCTTCCTCGCCGATTCCGCTCTCCCGCTGTGCCTGGACACCGGGCACCTCCTCATCGGCGGGGCCGATCCGGTGGCACTGGCCGAGCGGTACCCCGAACGGGTCGGGCACCTGCATCTCAAGGACGTGCGCGGCGAACTCGCCGAAGACGTCCGCGCCGGGAGGCTTCCCTATACCGAAGCGGTGGGCAAAGGTCTGTATGTCCCGCTCGGCGACGGGGACGTCGACATCGAAACGATGGTCAGGTCCGTCCACGAGGCGGGCTACGACGGGTGGTACGTGCTCGAACAGGACACCGCGCTGAGCGAGGGGAGCCCGGAGGATCTGCCGAAGCGGGATGTGGCCAGGAGCCTGGCGCATCTCGACGGAATCGTCAGCCGGCTCCCGGCTGCCAGGTAACGGAAGAAGCGAGGAGAGACGACGATGTCCCATCGCTTGAAAGCGGCACTGGTGGTCGTGGCGGGGCTGGTGCTCCTGTCCGCGTGCACCGGGCCGAAGGCCGAGGAGAAACCCGCCGAGGGCGCGGGCCCGGTCACGACGACACAGCCGAGCGGGGCGCTGCGGGTCGCGGTCATCTCGCACGGCACGGCGGGTGACGCGTTCTGGAACGTGGTCAAGAACGGCGCCGAGGAGGCGGGCAGGCAACTCGACGTCCAGGTCGAGTACAACTCCGACGGAGATCCCGGCAACCAGGCCAAGCTGATCGACAACGCGGTCGCCCAGCGGGTCGGCGGGCTGGTGGTGTCGATGGCGAATCCGGAGGCGCTCAAGACCTCGATCGAGAACGCTGTCCGCGCCGGGATCCCGGTCATCACCATCAACTCCGGCGAGGACAAGAGCGCGGGCTACGGCGCGCTCTCTCATGTCGGGCAGAACGAGACCATCGCCGGCGAGGAAGCCGGGAAGAAGTTCCGGGAACTCGGCAAGAAGAAGCTGCTCTGCGTGGTCCACGAAGCGGGCAATGTGGGGCAGGCCCAGCGGTGCGACGGCGCCAAGACCGGCTTCGCGGGCGACGTGCAGACCCTGCAGGTCGACATCAGCAACCCCACCGACGCCGAATCCCGGATCAGGGGCGCGGTGCAGACCGACTCCTCGCTCGACGCCGTTCTGACGTTGAACTCGCAGGTCGCCGCGCGGGCGGTAAGCGCGATCAAGGCGGTCGGCTCGACGGCCCAGGTCGGCACCTTCGATCTGAACACCGACGTGGTCGGCGCGATCAAGGCGGGCGACGTGGTGTTCGCGGTCGATCAGCAGCAGTACGAGCAGGGCTATCTCCCGGTGCAGTTCCTCAAGCTCTACCGGGACAACGCGAACGTCGTCGGCGGCGGGAAGCCGGTGCTCACCGGACCCGACCTGGTCGACAAATCCACTGTGGACACAGTCGGCCGGTACGTGCAAAGGGGCACGCGATGACAACCACCACACTCGACGAACGGATCGCGAAACCCCGGCTGCTCGACAGGCTGGTCGTCCGCCCCGAGATCGGCGCGCTGCTCGGCGCCGTCGTCGTCTTCCTGTTCTTCACCCTCGTCACCGACCAGTTCTTCAGCGGCAGCGGCGTGGCGACCTGGCTGGACGACGCCTCGACACTCGGCATCATGGCGGTCGCCGTGTCCCTGCTGATGATCGGCGGTGAGTTCGACCTCTCGGCCGGCGTGATGACCGCGTCCACCGCGCTCGTCACCGCGACACTGGCGACGCAGGCGGGCTGGAACGTCTGGCTCGCGCTGCTCGCGTCGCTGGTCTTCGCCCTCGCGGTCGGCGCGTTCAACGGCTGGCTGGTTATGCGCACCGGCCTGCCCAGTTTCATCGTCACCCTGGGCACCTTCCTGGCACTGCAAGGGCTCAACCTCGGTGTGACCCGCCTGGTCACCGGCACCGTCCAGGTGTCCGGGATGCGGTCGGCCGACGGCTACGAGTCCGCCGGTTTCGTCTTCGCGTCCACAATGGACATCGGCGGGACGGCGTTCCAGATCTCCATCGTGTGGTGGGTCGGGTTCGCCGTGCTGGCGGCCTGGCTGCTGGTCCGGACCCGGTTCGGCAACTGGATCTTCGCCGTCGGCGGTTCCGCGCAGAGTTCGCGCGCGGTCGGGGTCCCGGTGGTGCGCACCAAGATCGTGCTGTTCATGACCACCGCGCTCGCCGCGTGGCTGGTCGGCTCGATCAACATCCTGCGGTTCGCGAGCGTCCAGGCGAACCAGGGCATCGGGCTGGAGTTCCAGTACATCATCGCGGCCGTGATCGGCGGCTGCCTGCTGACCGGCGGGTTCGGTTCGGCGATCGGCGCCGCGATCGGCGCGCTGATCTTCGGGATGGCGAGGCAGGGCATCGTGTTCGCCCGCTGGGACAGCGACTGGTTCATGCTGTTCCTCGGGGTCATGCTGCTCTCCGCGGTCCTGGTCAACAACGCGTTCCGGCGGCGCGCGGAAAGGGTGCGGCGATGAGCCATCTTCTCGAGGTCAAGGAAGTCGGCAAGACCTACGGCAGCGTGATCGCGTTGCGCGACGTGTCCACAGTGGTCGACGCGGGCGAGGTGACCTGCGTACTCGGCGACAACGGTGCCGGCAAGTCCACCCTGATCAAGATCCTGGCCGGGGTCCACCAGCACGACAGCGGCGAGTTCCTGGTCGAGGGCGAGCCGGTCAAGTTCGCTTCGCCGCGTGAGGCACTCGATCGCGGCATCGCGACGGTGTACCAGGACTTGGCGGTCGTACCGCTGATGAGCGTGTGGCGGAACTTCTTCCTCGGTTCCGAACCGACGGTCGGCTTCGGCCCGTTCCGCGCGCTGGACCGGAAGAAGGGCCGGGAGACGACCAAGAAGGCGTTGTCCGACATGGGCATCGACCTGCGCGACGTCGAGCAGCCGGTCGGCACGCTGTCCGGCGGCGAGCGGCAATGCGTCGCCATCGCGCGGGCCGTGTACTTCGGGGCGAAAGTGCTGATCCTCGACGAGCCGACCGCCGCGTTGGGCGTGAAGCAGGCCGGTGTCGTGCTCAAGTACGTCGCGCAGGCCCGTGACCGCGGGCTCGGCGTCGTACTGATCACGCACAACCCGCACCACGCGTATCCCGTGGCCGATCGCTTCCTGCTACTCAAACGGGGTGCGTCGCTCGGCGCCTACGAGAAACCCGAGATCGACCTGGCCGAACTGACCCGGCAGATGGCGGGCGGCGCGGAACTGGAAGCCCTCGAACACGAATTGCGAGCTGTGGAGTCCCCTTCATGACCGCTCTCGAAGCACTGACCGTCGGCCGGGTCGGGGTGGACCTCTACCCCGAACAGAGCGGCGTGCCGCTGGCCGGGGTCAGCACCTTCGCCAAATCGCTCGGCGGCACCGCGACCAACGTCGCGGTCGCCGCCGCGCGGCTCGGCCGCTCGACGTCGGTGCTGACGAAGGTCGGTCCGGACGGCTTCGGCGACTACGTGCGGCAGGCGCTGCGGGAGTTCGGCGTGTCCGCGGATCACGTGGGGACGTCGGCGGGGTTGCAGACTCCGGTGGTGTTCTGCGCGCTGGACCCGCCCGCGGATCCGCCGCTGTTGTTCTACCGGTCCCCCATCGCGCCGGATCTGACGCTCACCGAGGCCGACGTGCCTTGGGACGTCGTGGAAACGGTGCCGTTGCTGTGGGTCACCGGAACCGGCGTCTCCGTCGAACCGGCGCGCGGCACCCAGCGCAAGATGCTCGAGCGGCGCGGACGCCGGTCGCACACCGTGCTGGACCTCGACTTCCGGCCGATGTTCTGGCCCGGCACCGAGACGGCGCGCGAAGAGATCGGCTGGATGCTCGACCACGTCACGGTCGCCGTCGGCAACCGCACCGAGGCGGAGGTCGCCGTCGGCACCGCCGACCCCGACCAGGCCGCGTCCCGCATGCTGGCGCGGGGCGTCGAACTGGCGGTGATCAAGAAAGGCGCGGAGGGTGTGCTGGTGGCCACCACCGGAGGCCGCTGGACCGTGCCACCCCAGCGGGTCGAGGTCGTGTGCGGACTCGGCGCCGGGGACGGGTTCGGCGGCGCGCTGATCCACGGTCTGCTGTCCGGCTGGGATCCGGTGCGTATCGCCACCTATGCCAACGCGGCGGGCGCACTCGTCGCTTCCCGGCTCGCCTGCGCCGACGCCATGCCCACCGCCGACGAGATCGAGGAGTTGCTGTGAGCGAGCTACACCGTCCACTCGGGACGCTTTCGGCCGAGCGGGATCCCGTCCTGCTCACCCCGGATTCGGCGGGCTGGACCTACAGCGGCCTGCGGGTGCTCTCGCTGGCCGTCGGTGAGACCAGGGTGGTGCGCACCGGCGAGTACGAGGCGTTCGTCCTGCCCCTGTCCGGCGCGTGCACCGTCCGGGTCGACGGGCAGGTCTTCGAACTCACGGGGCGAGACTCCGTTTTCACCCGCGTCACGGACTTCGCGTACGTGCCACGCGACGCCGAAGTCGAGTTGTCGACCCGGGAAGGGATCGAGGTCGCGCTGCCGATGGCGCGCTGTACCCGTCGTCTCGAACCACGCTACGGGGCTGCCGAGAACGTGCCGGTGGAGGTGCGCGGAGCGGGGCAGGCGACGAGGCAGGTCACCAATTTCGGCGTGCCCGGCGTCTGGGACCACGCGGACAAGCTGAACGCGTGTGAACTGATCACCCCCGGCGGCAACTGGTCCTCCTATCCGCCGCACAAACACGACGAGGCGTCCGAATGCGAGGTCGTCAACGAGGAGATCTACTACTTCCGCATCGCCGGCCGCGACGGCGTGACACCGTCGCGTGAAGGATTCGGTCTCCATCGGACGTACACCTCCGACGGTGGACTGGACGAGGACGTCGCGGTCCGGGACGGCGACGTCTTCCTGATCCCGCGCGGTTACCACGGTCCCTGTGTCGCCGCGCCGGGTTACCCGATGTACTACCTGAACGTCCTGGCCGGACCGGCCGATGAGCGTTCGATGGCGTTCTGCGACGACCCCGCGCACGGCTGGATCCGCGAGACCTGGAACGACCAGGGCTTCGATCCACGCTGCCCGGTCACGAGCCACGAAGGACGGGTGTCATGAAGCTGACCACGGCACAGGCTCTGGTGCGCTGGCTGCTCGCGCAGCGGTCGGAAACCCTGGACGGACGGGAAGTCCCCTTGTTCCCGGGTGTTTTCGCGATCTTCGGGCACGGCAACGTGCTCGGTCTCGGCACCGCGCTGGAGGAGCACCGCGACGAACTCCCCCTGTGGCGCGGGCAGACCGAGCAGGGCATGGCGCTCGCGGCGGTCGGCTACGCCAAGGCGACACATCGGCGTCAGGTCGGCGTGGTGACGTCGTCGATCGGACCCGGCGCGCTGAACATGGTCACCGCGGCCGGGGTCGCGCACGCGAACCGGCTGCCGGTACTGCTGCTCCCCGGTGACACCTTCACCAGCCGCGCGCCGGATCCCGTTTTGCAGCAGGTGGAGCATTTCGGCGACCCGACGGCCACGGTCAACGACGCGTTCCGCGCGGTGAGCCGGTATTTCGACCGGATCGTCCGGCCGGAGCAACTGCTCTCAACGCTGCCCCAGGTCGCCAGGGTGCTGACCGATCCGGCGGACGCGGGTCCGGTGACCCTGGCGCTGCCCCAAGACGTCCAAGCGGAGACCTACGACTTCCCGGACGCGCTCTTCGCACCCGTGACCCATCGCCCGCCGCGTCCCCGGCCTGATCGCCGGGCGCTCACCGAGGCGGCCGGCGCGGTGCGAGCGGCCCGGAGGCCGTTGCTGGTGCTGGGCGGCGGCGTCCGCTACTCCGGTGCCGGTGAGCGTGCGCTGGCCTTCGCCGAGCGGCACGGCGTCCCGATCACCGAAACCACGGCCGGGCGCACCCTGGTCCCGCACGGCCATCCCCTGCACGCCGGTCCGCTGGGTGTCACCGGATCGACCTCGGCGAACGTCCTGGCCGCCGAAGCCGATGTCGTACTCGCCGTCGGCACCCGTTTGCAGGACTTCACCACGGCGTCCTGGACGGTGTTCTCCCCCGACGTGCGGCTGATCACCCTGAACGCCGCCCGGTTCGACGCGGTCAAGCACGGTGCGCTGGCCGTCGTGAGCGACGCCGACGCGGGTCTCGCGGATCTGGCCGCGCAACTGGAGAGCTGGCAGGTCGATCCTTTATGGACGGAGCGCGCGGCGGCGGAACGCGGCCGATGGGACGCGCATATCGACACGCTGCGTGGTGCCGCCGGCGAGGTGCCGACCTACGCCCAGGTCGTCGGCGCGGTCAACGACCTCTCCGAGCCGCACGACTACGTGATGACCGCGTCCGGCGGGATGCCCGGAGAACTGATCGGCGGCTGGCGCGGATCGGGGTCGATCAGCATGGACGTCGAATACGGGTTCTCGTGCATGGGGTACGAACTCGCGGGCGCGTGGGGTGCGGCGATGGCGCACACCGGGGGCTTGGTCACCACGATGCTCGGTGACGGCTCGTACTTGATGCTGAACTCCGAATTGTTCTCGGCCGCCTTCGCCGGGCATCCCTTCGTGGCGGTGGTCTGCGACAACGACGGCTTCGCGGTCATCGCCCGTCTGCAAGAGGGGCAAGGCGGCGAACCGTTCAACAACTTCCTCGCCGACTGCCGGAGCGTGCACGCCACTCCCCCTCGGGTCGACTTCGCGCGGCATGCGGAGTCACTGGGCTGCGCGGTGTTCACAGCGTCCTCTTTGGACGATGTGCGCTCGGCGTACGCGAGGGCACGGGAGGCCGCGGTGGCCGAGAACCGTCCGGCGGTGGTCGTGGTGCGGACCCAGCCGGCTTCGTGGACCGAGGCCGGTGCCTGGTGGGAGGTCGGCGTCCCGGAGCACCTCGCGGGCCGGGAAGGCTTCGAGGAGAGTAAACCCACGCAAGTGAGGTACTTGAACGCCCGCATTTAGAGGACTGAATGCGGGCAAGGCTGTCCGCATCGGTGACGTCCATCCAGACACCCGTGCGAGCCGCGGCTTCCAGCACCAGCCGGGCGTCCTTCTCGGCGTTGTCGATTGAGAAGGCGGTGGTGACGTCGACGAAAGTGCCACGGGTCGACACCGAGTCCTTCGGCCAGCGCCAGTACCTCGCCGACGCCGTGGGTCAGCGCGATCACCCAGGTGTTCAGCACCAGTTTGAGCCTGCTCGCCGCGCCGGAGCGGCCGTCTTCGCCGACCCACCACGTGCGCTTGCCGATCGCGTCGGACAACGACTGGACGGTCTCCCGCGCCTCGGCCGTGCCGGCCGCGAGCACGATCAACTGGCCCCTCAGCGTCCGAGCAGGCGCCGGATCTCGGTGACGGCCGCTCGGCCCGCCCGGTTCGCGCCGACGGTGCTGGCGGACGGGCCGTAACCGACCAGATGCAGCCGCGGTTCGGCGACGACCCGGGTGCCGTCCATCCGGATACCGCCACCGGACGCGCGCAAGCGCAACGGCGCGAAATGGTCGATCGCGGCCCGGAACCCGGTGGCCCACAGGATGATGTCGGCGGGTTCGAAGGTACCGTCCGCCCACTCCACCCCGCCCGGCGTGATCCGCCGGAACATCGGGTGACGGTCGAGGATGCCCGCGTCGAGCCCCGCGCGCACCTCGGGCGTCACCGCCAGATCGGTCACACTCACGACGCTTTTCGGCGGCAAGCCCTCCCGGACCCGCCGGTCGACCTTGGCGACGGCCTCCCGGCCCCAGTCCTCACTGAACGGCTCGTCGCGCCAGACCGGCGGACGCCGCGTCACCCAGCGCGTCGAGCGCGCGACGGGAGCGATCTCCAGCAGCAGCTGGACGGCCGACGCGCCACCGCCGACCACGACGACGCGTTTGCCGCGGAAGTCGCCGACGCCGGTGTAGTCGGCGGTGTGCAGCTGGCGGCCGCGGAAGGTCTCCTGCCCCGGGTAGTACGGCCAGAACGGCCGGTCCCAGGTGCCGGTCGCGCTGATCACCGCGCGGGCGGCCCAGCTTTCGGTCGCACTCGCGACCACCAGCCGATCGTCCTCGGCGCTCACCGACAGGACGTCGACGGGGCGATGGACCGGAAGGTCGTAGGTGCGCTCGAAACGGCCGAAGTACTCGGCGACGGCCTCGGCCGCGGGCTGTTTCGGATCCGGGGTGCCGAAAGACATGCCGGGAAGGTCGTAGACGCCGTGGACCTTCTCCATCACCAGCGAAGGCCAGCGGTACTGCCACGCACCACCAGGGCGTTTGCCGTGGTCGAGCACGACGAAACCCGCCTTGTTGGCGAATCCCGCGCGGCGCAGGTGATACGCCGCCGACAGGCCTGCCTGCCCCGCCCCGATCACCACCACGTCGACTTCGTGATCCGCCTTCATACCGGGTTCAACGGTGTCGGGCCCCGGCTATTTCCTTCCATGTCCCTGTGTCCGGTGCGTCACAGCCCGCACGATCGCGACGACCAGGAGTACGCCGGTGAGGGCCACCAGTACCGGCGCCACGCGGTTGACCACGGAGTCGCCCGCGTACTCCATCAGGTCGATCGCTTCGCCCTCCGTCACGGGCTTGACCGCTTGCAATGGCGGGCGTTCCTGGAATTTCTCAGGCTCGGACGTGCCGAGCTTGCCGGACAGGCAGTCCGCGAACGAGTCGAGGATCTTGCCGCCGACCTCGGAGATCATCCCGCGCCCGAATTGCGCCGGCTTACCGGTGACCGTCAGCTCCGTGGCGACCGCGCCATGGGTGACGCCGTCCTTCTCGGTCAGGGTGAGCGTCACCGTCGCCGACGCCGTGCCCGCGCCGCGAGCGTCTTTTCCGGCGGCCCTGATGACGACCTTCTTCGCGTCGGCGTCCTTCTCGACGAACTGGCCGGTTCCCTTGTAGAGCAGGGAGATCGGCCCGAGCTTGACCTTCACCGTGCCTTTGAAGGCGTCCCCGTCGACTTCGGTGAGGGTGGCGCCGGGCATGCACGGCGCCACCCGTTCCGGATCGATGACGGCCTTCCAGACCTCGTCGGCCGGGGCGGGAACGGTGAATTCGTGGTCGAGCCGCACGGGCCGACCTCCCTTCTCTGTATTTCAGGTGACCCGGTCGCGATCGACGTCGGCAGGACGCTGCCTGGTCAAACCGCTCACCTTCGCGGGTCAGGCGCCCTGCCACCGCGATAGCGGGTTCACGTTATCTCTCCGTTAACCGGGTTTGTCTTCAGCTCCGCCGACAAGTCGCCTGTCTACGCGCCTGCCGCGGCGAGAACCGCCCGACCGGTCAGCACCCTGGCGAGGTGCTGCCGGTATTCGACATCGGAATTGCCGTCGGCCGTGGGATCCGTACCCTCCGCCGCGCGTTCGGCCGCGCCGCGAATGGCTTCGGCGGTGGCCACGCAGCCGACAAGCGCCTCCTCGACCCCGGCCGCCCGCACCGGTGTCGAGCCCATGTTGGTCAGCGCGACCCGCGCCTCCTCGATGGTGCCCGCCTCGGTGCGGACGCAGGCCGCGACCGCGACCATCGACCACGCCTGGGCGACCCGGTTGAATTTCTCGTAGTGGGCGCGCCAGCCGGTGTGCTTCGGCACGCGGACCTCGACCAGGAGTTCGTCCGCGGCGAGCGCGGTGGTGAACATGTCCTGGAAGAAGTCCGCCGCGGCGACCGTCCGCCGCCCGCCCGGCCCGGCGACGACGAGTTCGCAGCCGAGGGCGAGCACGGGGGCGAGCAGGTCACCGGCGGGATCGGCGTGCGCGATGGCGCCGCCGAACGTGCCGCGATGGCGGATCTGCGGATCGGCCACCGTGTCGGTGGCGGCCTTGAGCAACGCGGCGTGCTCGGCGACCAGCGCGTCCCGCTGGACGTCGTAATGCGTGGTCATCGAGCCGATGACCAGCGCGTCGCCGTCCTCGCGGACACCACGCAGCTCGGCGACTTTCCCGAGGTCGACGAGCGTGGTCGGCGTGGCGAGCCGCATCCGCAGCACCGGCAGCAGGCTTTGCCCGCCCGCCAGCACCTTGGCGTCCTCGCCCGCTTCGGTGAGGGCGCTGATCGCTTCGTCCACTGTGGACGGAGCGACGTAGTCGAACGGGGCCGGGATCACTGGGCACCTCCGGTGGCGTCGATCGAACCGAGACCGCCACCGGCTTCGGAGCCCAGCCCGCCCGCGGCGGCCGACCCGTGCCGGACGGCGTGCCAGACCCGCATCGGGGTCAACGGCATTTCGATGTCGTTCACCCCGAAGTGCCGGACGGCGTCGATCACGGCGTTGACCACCGCCGGGGTCGAGGCGATCGTGCCCGCCTCGCCGACTCCCTTGGCGCCCAACGGGTTCGTCGTCGAGGGTGTTTCGGTACGGTCGGTGGTGAAGCTGGGCAGATCCGCCGCCGACGGGAGCAGATAGTCGGCGAACGTGCCGGTGGTCAGCGTGCCGCCTTCGTCGTGGATGGCCTCCTCGAACAACGCCTGCGCGATACCCTGCGCGAGCCCGCCGTGCACCTGGCCTTCGACGATCAACGGATTGACGGCCACGCCGACGTCATCAACGCAGACATAAGAGCGCAACCGCACGCGTCCGGTCTCGGTGTCGACCTCGGCCGCGCACAGATGCGTGCCGTGCGGGAAGGAGAAGTTCTCCGGATCGAACGTGTCCGACGAATCCAGCGAGGGTTCGACGCCGTCCGGCAGGTTGTGCGCCGAGAACACGGCCCACGCGATGTCCTGGATGGACGTCGAGGCATCCGTGCCCTTGACCGAGAACTTGCCCGCCGAGAATTCGAGGTCGTCCTCGGAGCACTCCATCAGATGCGCCGCGATCGGCTTGGCCTTGGCGAGCACCTTGTCCGCCGCCTTGACCACCGCGATCCCGCCGACCACCAGCGAGCGCGAGCCGTAGGTGTCCATGCCCTTGTGCGAGGACTGGGTGTCACCGTGGATGACCTCGATGTCCTCGAACGGGATGCCGAGTTTGTCGGCGACGATCTGACTCCACGCCGTCTCGTGGCCCTGGCCGTGCGCGGAGGCGCCGGTGACGACCTCGATCTTGCCGGTCGGCAGCACCCGGATCTCCGCGTGCTCCCAGCCGCCCGCCGCGTAGTCCAGCGAGCCGAGCACCCGCGACGGCGCGAGACCGCACATTTCGGTGAACGTCGAGATGCCGATGCCGAGCTGGACCGGGTCGCCCGATTCCCGCCGTTCCTTCTGTTCGCGGCGGAGACCGTCATAGTCGAAGAGCTCCTTGGCCTTGGCGGTCGCGGCCTCGTAGTTGCCCGAGTCGTAGGTCAGCCCGGCCACCGTGGTGAACGGGAACTCCTCGTGGGAGATCCAGTTCTTCTCGCGGAGTTCCAGCGGATCCATGCCCAGCTCGACGGCGAGTTCGTCCATCATCCGCTCGATGCCGAACGTGGCTTCCGGCCGCCCGGCGCCGCGGTAGGCGTCGGTGAGCGTGGTGTTGGTGAACACGTTGGTGCAGGCGAAGTGGTACGCCGGGAACTTGTAGATGGCGTTGAACATGAACGCGCCGAGGATCGGCACGCCGGGGCCGACGAGACCGAGGTACGCGCCCATGTCGGCGAGCAGTTCGACCTTGAGGCCGGTCACCGTGCCGTCGCGGTTCGCGGTGACGGTGATGTCCTGGATCTGGTCGCGGCCGTGGTGCGCGGCGACCATCGTCTCCGAACGGGATTCGGTCCACTTGACCGGTTTGCCGAGCCGCTGGGCGATCAGCGTCGACATCATCTCTTCGGGCAGCACGGCGATCTTGCCGCCGAACCCGCCTCCGACGTCGGGCGCGATCACCCGCACCTTGTGCTCGGGCAGGCCGAGCGTGGCCGCGGTCATCGTCTTGAGGATGTGCGGGACCTGGGTGGCCGACCACATGACCAGCTGGCTGCCCGTCGGGTCGACGACACACGCCCGCGGTTCCATGAACGCCGGCACCAGCCGCTGCTGACGGAAGCGCCGCTTGAGCACGACTTCGGAATTCGAGATCGCGTCCTCGACGCTGGAGCCGGTGCCCGCGTCGGCGGAGTCGAAGACCCAGACCGCGTTCTGGTTGGTACCGAGATTCTCGTGCACCAGCGGCGCGCCCTCGGCGAGCGCGTTCTCTAGCCCGAGAACGACCGGCAGTTCGTCGTACTCGACGTCGATCGCCTCGAGCACGTCATGCGCTTCGGCCGACGTGCGGGCGACGACCACCGCGACACCCTCACCGGCGAAGTTCACCGTGTCCGAAGCGAGGATGGGCCGCCTCGGTGACTTCATGTCCGGGGTGATCGGCCACGCGCACGGCATGCCGATGGCGCTCTCCGGGTCGAGGTCCTTCCCGGTGAACACGGCGACCACACCCGGCGCGGACTTCGCCTCGGCGACGTCGATCGACACGATCTTGGCGTGCGCGAACGGGCTGCGAAGCACCGCGAGATGCAGCATGCCGGGCAGCGTCAGGTTGTCGGTCCAGCGGGTCCTGCCGGTGATGAGGCGCTCGTCCTCCTTGCGGCGACGGGACTTGCCGACCTCCGGTTCGATCGTGGAGGTCATCACTCACCACCCGCGCCGACGCGGGAAGCGGTGTCCGAGGCGAGCCGCTCGGCCTCGGGACCGGCACCGGGCCGCATCTGGTGGGCGGCGTCGCGGACCGCGCGGACGATGTTCTGGTAGCCGGTGCACCGGCACAGGTTGCCTTCGAGGCCTTCCCGGACGGCCTTCTCGTCCGGATCGGGATTGTCGGCGAGCAGGTCGATCGACTGCATGATCATGCCGGGAGTACAGAAACCGCACTGGAGCGCGTGATTCTCATGGAAGGCCTTCTGCACCGGATGCAGTTCGCCGTCGCGGGCGAGTCCCTCGATCGTGGTGACCTCGCAGCCGTCGGCCTGGACCGCGAGTACCGAACAGGACTTCACGCTGTGCCCGTCGAGGTGGACGGTGCAGGCCCCGCAGTTGCTGGTGTCGCAACCGACCACGGTGCCTACCTTCCCGACCCGTTCGCGCAGATGGTGCACGAGCAGGGTCCGGGGTTCCACGTCGTCTGTGTAGGGGGTGCCGTCGACGGTGACGGTGATGCGCATCAGGCCTCCAAAAGCAAGAGAAACCCCGCGCTGATCCGGGGGTCGTTCGGGAGCGGCCGGTCATTCGGTGGTCACGGACCGACCCCGGAGCGACCGTGATCGGACTCACAGTCGAGCGTGCTACTTAGGTCCTGCCAGGGCAACCCCTACCAGGGGGTCACTCCTTGACACTGGCGCATCTGCGTTGAAAACGAAAGAAAAGCGCCGCGGACACGGAAAATCGGCAAGTGTCCATTCGGTCCGGTTGGTCGTGGGGGGGGGGTTTTTTTTTTTGCCCCCAAAAGCACCCCCCCCCCCCCCCCCCCCCCCCCCCCCCCCCACCCCCTCGTTT
>NZ_JBVJCE010000030.1:20462-57779 GCF_055588925.1 Amycolatopsis sp. NPDC041971
GAGGGAGGCGGAGGAGGGCTGGTCTCTTTCTTTTCTTTTTGTTTTTTCCTCCCCCCCCCCCCCCCCCCCCCCCCCCCCCCCCCCCCCCCCCCCCCCCCCCCCCCACCCGGTCCGTCCACTCAGTCACGCGACACCGTCAGTTCGGCAAGGCCTCATGAGGCCAGGGGGCGTTCGCCCCGGTGACCACGGTGGCGACCCGGTCGCCCGGGATGTCGTGCACGGTCAGCGCGGCCAGGCCGGCGGCGCCCGCGGGTTCCGGGAGGACGCCGAGGGTTTCCGCGCCCAACCGCATGGCCGCGCGCAGATCGTCGTCCTCGACCAGCACGAAGTCGTCCACGAGTAGCCGCAAACGCCTGATGGATTCGGGTTCCGGGGTGCGGATCGAGATGCCACCGGCGAACGAGTTCACCCGGTCGACGGTGACCGGCTCACCGGCCCGCCAGCTCGTCGCCATCGCCCGCGCCGACGTCGTTCCGACACCGACGATCCGGATGTCCGGCGTCTGCGCCTTGAGCCAGAGCGCGACGCCGGCGATCAGCGCGCCGTCGCCGACCGGGAGCACGACCGTGTCGATCCCGCCCGCTTCCGCCAGTTCCAGGCCGATCGTGCCCGCCCCTTCGGAGATCGCGGGCTCACGGCCGTCGACCACGAAGACGCGGTCCGGGGCTTCGGCGGCGAAGGCGGCCGCGGCGACCTTCGCCTCGCCGTCGACGCGGCGTACCCGCGCCCCCAGGGTCTTCATCCGCCGCAGTTTGACCGGGGAGATGTCGGCGGGGACGAACACCTCGGCCCGCAGGCCGTGCTTGCGGGCGGCGAACGCGACGGCCTGCCCGAAGTTGCCGCTGGTGCCGCACACCATCGTCGTGCCCGGCGCCAGTCCGGCCGCGAAATAGTCCGCTCCCCGGCCTTTGAAGCTACGCAACGGATTCAGCGTCTCGATCTTCACCAGCACGGGCCGGCCGAGCCGTTCGTTCAGCTGTTCGTCGCTGTACTGCGGGGAATTCAGGAAAACGGGATCGATCACCTTCGCCGCCTCTGCGACGTTGTCCAGCTTCAGGTCGATGTCGGTCATGACGCTCAAGCTAGGCCGGGAGTCGATCACGGCGATTGTAAATTTTCCCGGTCACGTGCAAAAATCTTGCGTGCCTCTCGACGAGATCGACCAGCTGCTGCTCGACCTCGTCCAGGCCGACGCGGCCCGTCCTCTGCACGATTTGGGTGATGCCGTCGGCCTCTCCCCGAGCGCGGTCCAGCGACGGCTGACCCGGCTGCGTGCCGCGGGCGTGATCCGCGCCGAGGTCGCCGTGCTCGATCCGGACGCGCTCGGCGCGGGGATGACGTCGGTCGTCCTGGTCGCGCTGACCGACGACGACGAGAAACACCACACGGCCTTCCGCGAGCGGATGCTGGCCGAGCCCCGTGTCCAGCACTGCTACAGCATCGTCGGGCAGTGGGATTACGTCGTCGTCCTGCTCAGCCCGGATCTCAAGGCGAGCCGGTACCTGTCCAGGAAGCTGTTCGACGAGCACGTCAAACGGTTCGAGACGCTGCCCGCCTTCGAGGTGGTCAAGTCGAGTCAGTCGGTGCCGGTGCCCGACGTCAGCCGTGGATCCGGCCGCTGAGTTCGGCGAGCCGCGAACCCGAACCGTTCCACCGCAGCGCGATGATCTCCGCCGCGATCGACACCGCGGTCTCCTCGGGGGTCCGCGCGCCGAGGTCGAGGCCGATCGGCGAGGACAGCCGTTCGAGTTCCGCCTCGGTGACCCCGGCCTCGCGCAGCCGCGCGAAGCGGTCGTCGTGGGTCTTGCGCGAGCCCATCGCGCCGATGTAGCCGACGTCGAGACGCAGCGCGACCTCCAGCAGCGGCACGTCGAACTTCGGATCGTGGGTGAGCACGGCGATCGCGGTCCGGCCGTCGATCCGGCCCGCGTCGGCTTCGGCCTTGAGATAGCGGTGTGGCCAGTCGACGACGACCTCGTGTGCGTCGGGGAACCGGCTCTTCGTCGCGAACACGGGCCGCGCGTCGCAGACCGTGACCTGGTAGCCGAGGTACGCGCCCATCTTCGCCATCGCGGCGGCGAAGTCGATCGCGCCGAAGACCAGCAGGCGCGCGGGCGGTTCGAAGGAGTTGACGAAGACCGTCATCCCCTCGCCGCGGCGCTGCCCGTCCGGCCCGTAATGCAAGGTTCCGGTGCGGCCGCCGACGAGCATGCCGCGCGCGTCGTCGACGACGGCGTCGTCCATCCGCGACGAACCGAGCGAACCGGCGACCCGGTCCGGCCAGACGATCAGATGCTCGCCGACCAGGCCCTCGCGTTCGTGCTCGATCACCGTGACCACGGCGACCGGCTGTCCACTGTGGACCGATTCGACGATCTCGCCGAGTTCCGGCAACGAGTCGCGGTCCACTTGCTGGACGTAGATGTCGATGATCCCGCCGCAGGTCAGCCCGACCGCGAACGCGTCGTCGTCGCTGACTCCGTAGCGCTGCAGCACGGGCGCGCGTTCGGCGACCACCTGCCGCGCGAGTTCGTAGACGGCTCCCTCGACGCAGCCGCCGGAGACGCTGCCGGTGACCGTGCCGTCGGGCGCGACGAGCATCGCCGCGCCCGGGCTCCGCGGCGCCGACGAGAACGTCGCCACCACGGTGCCGACCCCCACCGTCTCGCCTGCCGCCCAGCGGCGGTGCAGTTCGTCCAGTACGTCACGCATCGGCGATCTCCACCAGCAATCGTTCCAATGTGGCCAAACTGTGCCCGGCCAGCAGCCGATCGAGGTACGGGAGCGCGGCCACGATGCCGGACTGCACGGGAGCGTAACCCGCCCGCCCCGCGTGCGGATTCACCCAGAATACGACGTGCGCGAGCCGCCGCAGCCTGGCGAGCTGCTCGCCGAGCAGGCCGGGGTCGCCCCGTTCCCAGCCGTCGGAGAACACGGTGACGACGGATCGCCTGGCCGCGCCGCGTTGTCCCCAGCGGTCGAGGAACGCCCGCAGGGTCTCACCGAGCCTGGTCCCGCCCGCGAAATCGGGGACCGCGGCCGCCGCGGCGAGCATGGCGTGTTCGGGGTCGCGCAGCCGGAGCTGGCGGGAGACCCTGGTGAGCCGGGTGCCCAGGGTGAACACCTCGACCCGGCCGGGAGCGCGCCGCGTCACGACATGCGCGAACCGCAACAGGGAGTCGGCGTACGGCCCCATCGAGCCGGAGACGTCGATCAGGAAGACGACGCGGCGTGGTTTGACGCCCTTCCGCCGGTACGCCAGGCGCACGGGCTCGCCGCCACCGGCCAGCATCGCCCGGAGCGTGCGCGACGGATCGAGCGTGCCCCGCCGGGCGGCGCGACGGCGCGGCGACGACCGTAGCGGGAGGGCCGGGCGCAGTTTCGCGAGCAGTTCCCGCAGGTGGGCGCGTTCGGCGACGCTCAGTTCGGCGAGGTCGCGGTGACGCAGGATTTCTTCCTCGCTCGCCGCCACGCGGAGTTCGTCGGGCTCCGCGCCGGACACGCCCTGGCCCGGCGCCTGCGTCAGGGCGGCGATCCTGGCCCGCTTCGGGGCCGCTTCCCTGCCTCGCCGTCGTGGCGCGGATTCCCTTTCGGTGAACCAGCCGTCGAACGCGGCGTTGTAGCGCGGGAGGTCGTCGGGGTCGGCGCACAACGTCAACCGTCCGGCCCAGTAGAGCTGCTCGGGATCGGCGAGGTCGATCTCACCGACTGCGCCGAGGTACGCCTGTACTCGGTGCGCGTCGCACGGCAAACCGGCTTCGCGCAATGCCTCCGCGAAGCCGACGAAGCCCACCAGTGAGTCGCTCACCCCTCCATTGTGCGCGCATTTCGTCCTCTGGATGCGGTAGTTGCACGCGCAAGTACCGCATTCAGAGGACGAAACGCGGGGTCAGCGGCGCGCGAAGACCGGGGTTTTCTCGCGCAGGGGACCGATGCCGCCCATGAACGCCGCGAGGGCGGTGAGTTGCGGGAAGCGGTCCGAGATCCGGAGCGGCAGCGGCAGCGTCCGCCCGGTCAGCGTCCCGTCGAGAGCGGGCTCGACGATCATCTTGTGCTCGCCCAGTTGCTGCATCTGGGCGAGCGAGACCACCAAGGCCCGCCGACGCTGCACGCGGGCGAGATCCCGCGCGGCCAGCGTGCCGCGCAGCAACGGGGCGGCGAGGAACCGCGCGGCCGCCACCGCGTCCTGCACCGCGATGTTGACGCCCATCCCGCCGACCGGCGACATCGCGTGCGCGGCGTCGCCGATGCAGAGCACGCGGCCGGAGTGCCAGCGCGGGAGCTTCGACATCCGGACCTTCAGCAGTTTGACGTCGTCCCAGTCGCGGATCTCGCTCAGCTGCTCGTCGTTCCAGCCGAACAGACCGCCGATCCGTTCCCGGAACTTCTCGATCCCTTCGGCCCGCTGCGCGGCGTCCTGTCCCTTCCGGATCAGGTACGAGGTCTGGAAGTAGTCGCCCCGGTCCATGGTCACGCCGGCGAGCCCGCCCTCGAACCGGCCGAACACCTGGGCCTCCTTGCCGGTGTCTTCGAGTTTCGGCACCCGGACCCACCAGACGTCCATCGGCACCTCGTACTCCTTCGGCACGAGCCCGGCTTCCGCGCGGATGAGCGAATCCCGGCCGTCGCAGCCGACCACGAGCGACGCGGCCAGCTCCCGCTCCTCACCGTCGGAATCGCGGTAGCGCACGCCTCCGCCGTCGCGCAGGCCGAGTACTTCGGCCCCCATTCGCAGGGTGAACGCCGGTTCCCCGGCCGCGGCTTCGGCGAGCAGGTTCAGGAAATCCCATTGCGGGACCATCGCGATGTACTTGTGCGGCCCGGGAACGCGACTGAAATCGGCGGCGACGATCGCCGTGTCGCCGATCAGCATCCGCATCTTCTCCAACCGTTTCGACGGCAGTTCCGCGAACCGCTCGCCGAGGCCGAGTTCGTCGAGCAGCCTCAATGTCGGCGGATGCACCGTGTCGCCGCGGAAATCGCGGAAGAAATCCTTGTGCTTTTCGAGAACGGTGACCTCGACCCCGGCTCGCGCCAACAGGAGTCCGAGCACCATTCCCGCCGGACCGCCCCCCACCACACAACACCGTGTACGTTCCATCATCGAGTTCTAGCGCGTCCCGTGGGCATTTACCACGTATTCGGCTCCGAAGAGGACCTTGGTCCTAGGGCCGCAGTCCGGCGATGAGGACGCCGACCATTCTGCGCGCGTTGTAGCGGGGATCGCTGTCGGCGCCGATGCAGAGGTTTCCCACGCCGCGCATGACTTCGAGCGCCTGCAGATCGGAACGGATCTCGCCTGCCCCCGCGGCGGCGTCGAGCAACCGGGCGCACACCGGCAGGAGGGTGTCGAGGAAGTAGGCGTGCAGCGTCTCGAATCCGGCGTTGTCGGACTGCAGGACCGCCGCCAGGCCGTGTTTGGTGACCAGGAAATCGACGAAGAGGTCGATCCAGCGCCGCAACGCCTCATACGGGGAATCGCTCGACGCCAGCAGTTCCGGCCCGGCTTCGGCGCACGCGTCGACCTGATGCCGGTAGACGGCGATGATGAGGTCGGCCCTGGTCGGGAAGTGCCGGTAGATCGTGCCCATCCCGACGCCCGCCTTGGCCGCGATGTCGCGCACCGGCGCCTCGACACCCGAGGTGACGAAGACGGCGGCGGCCGCGTCGAGCAGCGTCTTCTCGTTGCGCCGGGCGTCCGCGCGTTTGGCCTTGGTGCCCTTTTCACTCATCACGCACTCCTCCGCCGCCGAGCTTGCCAAACGGAACGCTGCTCCGTATCGTTAGCGGAGCAACGTTCCGCTTGCTCATCTTGCCATGGAGGACATCGTCATGCAGTACCGCACCTTGGGCAGGACCGGCGTGCAGGTCAGCACCCTCGCGCTGGGCGCGATGAACTTCGGTGCGATCGGGCGCACCACCCAGGACGAGGCCACCGGCCTCGTCGACGCCGCGCTGGCGGCCGGGATCAATTTCATCGACACCGCCGACATGTACAGCGCGGGCGAGTCGGAGAAGATGGTCGGGAAGGCCATCGCGGGCCGCCGCGAAGACATCGTGCTGGCCACGAAGGCGAGCATGCCGATTGGCGACGAGCGCAACCACCAAGGCGCTTCACGCCGCTGGCTGGTCACCGAACTGGACAACAGCCTGCGCCGCCTCGATGTCGACCACGTCGATCTCTACCAGATCCACCGCTGGGACCCGAAGACCGGCGACGAAGAGACGCTTTCGGCGCTGACCGATCTGCAACAGGCGGGGAAGATCCGCTACTTCGGTTCGTCGACATTCCCCGCGTACCGCATCGTGCAGGCCCAGTGGGCCGCCCGCGAACACCGGCTGAGCGGGTACGTCACCGAACAGCCCGGCTATTCGATTCTGCAGCGCGGGATCGAAACCCATGTGCTGCCCGTGACCGAGGAATACGGGATGGGCGTGCTGGTGTGGAGCCCGTTGGCGTCCGGCTGGCTGTCCGGCGCGGTCCGGGAAGGCCGCGAAATCAGTACGAACCGTTCCGCGGTGCTGCCGCAGCGTTTCGATCTGACCCGGCCCGTCAACCGGGCCCGGCTGGAAGCCGTCGAGCGGCTGGCCAAGGTCGCCGACCAGGCGGGGTTGAGCCTCATCCAGCTCGCGCTCGGCTTCGTCGTCGCGCATCCGGGCGTGACGAGCGCGATCATCGGGCCCCGCACACTGGAACATCTGGAGTCGCAGCTCGCCGCCGCGGACACGGTGCTTTCCGCCGACGTCCTCGACGCGATCGACGAGATCGTCGCCCCGGGCACCGATCTCGCCCCGGAGGAGAAGCACGACACCCCGCCTTCTCTGCTCGACGCGTCGCTGCGGCGCCGTTGACGCTCAGGCGAGCAGCTTGTCCAGCTTGGCCCGGACGCGGGCGAGGTCTTCGCTGTACTTGAGCACCGAGCCGAGGGTCCGCGCGGCGGCCGCGGCGTCCAATTCGGACATTCCGAGGGCGAGGAGCGCCTGAGCCCAGTCGAGGGATTCCGCCACTCCGGGCGACTTCAGCAACTCCATCGCACGGAGCCGCTGTACCGCCGTCGCGACCTGCGCGGCGAGTCCTTCGCCCAGGCCCGGGATCTTGCGGCGCAGGATCTCGATCTCACGGCCGAGGTCCGGATGTTCGAGCCAGTGGTAGAGACAGCGCCGCTTCAGCGCGTCATGCACCTCCCGTGTCCGGTTGGAGGTGAGCACCACGAGCGGCGGATGTTCGGCGCGCACCTCGCCGAACTCGGGGATCGTCACCGCGTTCTCGTCGAGGAGTTGCAGCAGGAAGGCTTCGAACTCGTCGTCGGCCCGGTCGATCTCGTCGACCAGCAGCACGCACGGCGCGGTCTGCAACGCCTTCAGCAGCGGCCGGGAGAGCAGGAAACGTTCGGTGTAGAGGGATTGTTCGGCGGCCTCGACGTCGAGGCCGCCGTCACCGGAGGCTTCCAGCGCCCGCAAATGCAGCAGCTGACGAGGAAAGTCCCATTCGTACAACGCCTGTGCCGCGTCGATCCCCTCGTGACACTGGAGCCGGATGAGCGGCATGCCGAGCGCTTCGGCCAGGCCCAAGGCGAGCGAGGTCTTGCCGGTACCCGGCTCACCCTCGCAGAACAGCGGGCGGCCGAGCGCCACGGCGAGGAATCCGGCCGTGGCGATGCCGTCGTCGGCGAGGTAGCCGACCGATTCGAGGGCTTCGGCCAGTTTCGCGGGCGATTCGACGGTCACGTGCCGATCGTAAGCCTCGGCGAGCGTGAGATCAGCCTGGAAGATCCTCGCGGCGGTCCACGTCTTGCCCGGTGCCGAGGTCGCCGCATTCGACGAGCCGCAGGTCCTGGCGCCCCTTGAGCCAGTCGCGGGCACCCTTGTCCCCGGACGAGCCCGCCATGATCTCCGGCCACCAACGGCGACCGAACACTACGGGATGGCCGGGAACGCCTTCGTAGGCCGCACGCGCGACCGTGTTCTCACTGGCCCCGGCGGCGACTCTTCGGACCACTTCGGCGCCGACCCCGGGCAGGTCCACGAGATGCACGACAGCGGCTTCGGCGTCGGTTCCGGTGAGCGCGCTCAGGCCCGCCCGCAGTGACGCGCCCATTCCGGACTCCCAGTCTTCGGCCATAACGGCGGCTCCGGGGGCGGGCAGGACAGCGCGGACTTCCGCGGCCGAGGCACCCAGCACCACCCGGACCGGCGCGCAGCCCGCGTCGATGAGCACCCGCAGCGCCCGGACGACGAACGGCTCGCCGTGGAGGACGGCCAGCGCCTTCGGCCCGCCGAACCGGCGCCCGGCCCCGGCCGCGAGCAGCAGCCCGGCCGGCTCAGCCATGCCGGGCTTTGGTCGGCGGCGCCGAGGCCAGATCGGTCTCGATGGCGCGCGCCGCCGCGAGCAGGGGCGGGAGCAGTTCCTGTTCGACCGACTCGCGTGTGGTGCGGCTGGCGTGGGTGGAGAGGTTGACCGCGGCCACGACCTTGCCCCGCCGATCTTGGATCGGCGCGGCGATCGAGCGGAGGCCTTCTTCGAGTTCCTGGTCGACCATCGCGTAGCCCTGCTCGTGGACCCTGACCAGTTCGGCGAGTAACTCCTCCGGTCGGCTCTTGGTGCGCGCGGTGAGCTTGTCGAGCTTCGCCCCGGCGAGATAACCCCGCAGGTCGGAGTCATCGAGGCCGGCCAGCAGCACGTGTCCCATCGACGTCGCGTGGGCCGGGAAGCGGGTGCCGACGTTGATGCTGACGGTCATGATCCGCGAGACGGCCACGCGGGCGACGTAGACGATGTCCATGCCTTCGAGCACGGAGACCGAACTCGACTCGTGCACCTCGGCGGAGAGCCGTTCCAGATGCGGCTGGGCGACCTCCGGCAGCGACAGGCTCGACAGATACGAGTAGCCGAGTTCGAGGACCCGTGCGGTCAACGAGAAGTACTTGCCGTCGGTGCGCACGTACCCCAGGTCGACGAGGGTGAGCAGGAACCGGCGGGCGGCCGCCCTGGTCAGCCCGGTGGACCGGGCGACGTCGCTCAGCGTGAGTTCCGCCGCGTCCGCGTTGAACGCCTTGATCACCGCCAGCCCGCGCTCGAGCGACTGGACATGATGCGCGCCGCGTTCGGTCACCTCGCCTTCGTCCATATGAGAACCCTAAGGCGTGTCTGGCAAGTCTGTTCGATGGGCTTGGTGAACCAGGTGGCTCCTGACGGCACGGGCCGATCGCTCTCGTACCGGGTCCGTGCTGTCAGGGACCTGGGCACGGAGACCGCGAACAGACCTCGCGGGGCACGCCTTAGCCGTCACCCTCTTCCTGGGCGGCAGGTTCACCGAGTTCGGCCAGGACCCGCTGGGCGACGGCGAACGCGGTGTTGGCGGCCGGGGCACCCGTGTAGACGGCGGTGTGGAGCAGGACCTCGGAGATCTCCTGTGCGGTGAGTCCATTGTGGACGGCTGCACGGACGTGCATCGCGAGCTCGTCGTGGGCGTGCAGCGCGGTGAGCGCGGCCAGGGTGACACAGCTGCGGGTCTTGCGGTCGAGCCCGTCACGCGACCAGACCGATCCCCAAGCACCCCGGGTGATGTAGTCCTGGAACGGACGGCTGAACTCGGTGGTGCGGGCGACCGCACGGTCGACGTGTGCGTCCCCGAGGACTTCGCGGCGCACCTTCATGCCGGTCTCGTAGGTGTCGTCGGTCATCGGGCGGCCTCCAGGTGTTCGAGGATCAACGTGGTGAACCGCTCCGGCTGTTCGAAACTCCCCAGATGCGCGGCACCGTCGACGACCTCCAGTCGCGCGTCCGGGATGCCGCCCGCGATCACCTCGGCGTGCTCGACCGGGGTGGCCGGATCCTCGGCCCCGGCGATGACCAGGGTCCGCGCCGTGATCTTGGGCAGTTCGTCGACGAGGTCCATCCGTTCGATGACCTGACAGGACGCCGCGTACCCCTCGGCGGGGACGCTCGCGATCATCTCGCGCAGGTATCCGGCCCGCTCGGGGTGGGCGGCGGCGAAACCGGCGGTCAGCCAGCGGCCGACCCCCGCCTTTGCGACGGCGGCGGTGCCGTTCTCCCGGACCGTCTTCGCCCTGTCCGCCCACATGTTCGGCGGCCCGAGTTTCGCGGACGTGCAGCACAGCACGAGGCTCTGGATCCGGTCCGGCGCGTTCACGCCCAGCCACATCCCGGTCATCCCGCCGAGCGAGAGGCCGACGACATGGGCGCGTTCGGCGCGGTACTCGTCGAGCAGGGCGAGCAGATCACCGCCGAGATCAGCGAGCGTGTACGGCCCCGGCGGGACCGGGGAGGCGCCGTGCCCGCGCGTGTCGTAGCGAATCACCCGGAAACCCTGCTCCACCAACGGTTTCACCTGCGGTTCCCACATGCGGTGGTCGCTGCCGAGCGATCCGCTCAGCACCACGGCGGGGCCGTCCGCGGGCCCTTCCGCGACGCTGTGCACTTTCACCGGCTCAGACATCGAAGAACACCGTCTCCCCTTCGCCCTGCAACCGGATGTCGAACCGGTAGCCGTCACCGGTCTTGGTGGCGACCAAGGTGCTCTGGCGGGCTTCCGGGACGGAGGCCAGCACCGGGTCCCCGGAGTTGTCGTTGTCCTCGAAGTAGATCCGGGTGACCACCCGGTGCAGGAGTCCGCGTGCGAGCACCGAGACGTCGATGTGCGGCGCCTGCGTGCTACCCGCCGGACCGGGCAGCGGACCGGGCATGATCGTCCGGATCTCGTAGTCGCCCGCTGGATCGGTGGGGCAGCGTCCGAAGCCCCGGAATCCGCTCGCGACCGCTCCGCGCGGGTCGCCGGGGTGGTCGAACCGGCCGTCGGCGTCGGCCTGCCAGGTCTCGATCATCGCGTCCGGGACCGGTTCGCCCGCACCGTCGAGGACACGGCCGTGGACGCGGATCGCGGCCGGGTCGTCCGCGGGGACGACGTCCGGCCCGTCCGGCCAGGGCAGGCCGATGGACAGGTACGGGCCGACGGTCTGGGAAGGCGTCGTCTCCGGCATCAGTGCTCGTCCTCCTCGTCCTCGAAGACCGAAGCCTCGCGGCCGCGCACGACGATGTCGAACTGGAAGGCCAGTGCCCACTCGGCTTCCGTGCGGTCGAGGTCGAAGCGGGCGATCATCCGCTGCCGCGCCTTCTCGTCCGGGATGGAGTTGAAGATCGGATCCTGCGAGAACAGCGGGTCTTCCGGGAAGTACATCTGGGTGACCAGCCGCTGGGTGAACGCGGTGCCGAACACGGAGAAGTGGATGTGCGCCGGCCGCCAGGCGTTGTCGTGGTTCTTCCACGGGTACGCGCCCGGTTTGATGGTGGTGAAGGTGTAGCGCCCTTCGGCGTCGGTGAGCGTCCGGCCCGCGCCGTCGAAGTTCGGGTCGAGCGGCGACGGCCAGCGATCACCGGTGTGCCGGTACCGCCCGCCCGCGTTCGCCTGCCAGATCTCCACGAGCGAATCCCGGATCGGCCGCCCGTCGCCGTCGAGCAGCCGTCCGGTGACGATGATCCGCTGGCCTTGCGGCTCCCCCGCGTGCCCCTTGGTGAGGTCGTTGTCGAACTCGCCGATCCGCCCCGGCCCCAGTGCCGGCCCGGTGACCTCGGTCAGCAGTTGCGGGAGCACGATCAGCGGTTCCTTGGGATGCCGCAGCGCCGTCGACCGGTAGCCGGCGTAGTCGAGTGGCGGATGCGTGCCCTCCGGATCGCGCCGGTAGCGCGGGAGCCTCAGTTCTGCGGGTGCGGACATAGCTGTTCCCTCCAGCGCGGGTCAGTGGATCACTGGGCTTCGAGGACGACGGCCAGCCCTTGACCGACGCCGATGCAGATGGCCGCCAGCCCCCACCGGCCGCCGGTGCGGCGCAGGTGATGGGCCAGGGTGCCGAGGATGCGGCCGCCGGAGGCGCCCAGCGGATGCCCGATCGCGATCGCGCCGCCGTTCACGTTGACGATCTCCGGGTCGAGCTTCGACCAGTCCCGCAGGCAGGCCAGCGACTGCGCGGCGAAGGCCTCGTTCAGTTCGACGGCCGCCAGGTCTTCCCAGCCGATCCCGGCCCGCTCCAGGGCGATCTCGGCCGCGCGCACCGGGCCGATGCCGAAGACGTCGGGGTCGACACCCGCCGCGCCACGGCCGGCGATCCGGGCCAGCGGCGCCTTGCCGAGCCGTTTCCCGGCCGCCTCGTCCCCGAGCAGCAGCGCGGAGGCGCCGTCGTTCAGGGGCGAGGCGTTCGCGGCCGTGACCGTCCCTTGTGGACGGAAGACGGGTTTGAGTTTCGCGAGCTTCTCCGGGCTGGAATCCGGCCGGATGCCTTCGTCGCGAGTGAGTTCGACACCCTCGACGGGGACGACGTGGTCGTCGTAGAACCCCTCGTCCCAGGCGCGGGCGGCGTTGACGTGACTGCGGACGGCGAACGCGTCCTGCTTGTCGCGGCCGATGCCGTAGCGCTCGGCCAGCTGTTCGGTGGACTCGCCTAATGACACCGTCCACTGTTCGGGCATCTTCGGGTTGACCATGCGCCAGCCCAGCGCGGTGGAGTACAGCGTCTGATTGCCCGCCGGGAAGGCCTTCTCCGGTTTCTGCATGACCAGCGGCGAGCGGCTCATCGATTCCACCCCGCCGGCGACGGCGAGTGCGGCGTCGCCGACCTGGACCGACCGGCTGGCCTGCATGACCGCGTCGAGGCCGGAGCCGCACAACCGGTTGACCGTGGCGCCCGGCACGGTGGTCGGCCAGCCCGCCAGCAGTGCCGCCATCCGCGCGACGTTGCGGTTGTCCTCACCCGCGCCGTTGGCGTCGCCGAGAACGACCTCGTCGACGGTGGCCGGGTCGAGGTCGTTGCGTTCGGCCAGCGCCCGCAGCACGGTGGCGGCGAGGTCGTCCGGACGGACCCCGGACAGGGCGCCGCCGTATTTGCCGAACGGGGTACGGATGGCGTCGAACAGGAAGACGTCGGTCATGCGCTCGCCCTTTTGAGGTCTCGGAGGATGCGGAGTTCTGCCTCGGTCGGCGCCGGGGTGGTTCCCAGGTCGCCGGACACCTTCAGTTTCCACCCGGTCGCCTCGAGGACCTGATCGACCTCGACCCCGGGGTGCAGTTCGGTGAGGGTGAGCTCGGCGGTCTCCGGGTCGGGCCGCAGCAGGCCGAGGTCGGTGACCACCAGCGTCGGCCCGGCGCCGGGGAGGCCGAGGCGCTCGCGGTCGCCCTTGCCGGTGCCGTGGCCGAACGAGGTCACGAAGTCGACCTTCTCGACGAACGTGCGGGTGCTCTGCCGGAGTACCACGAACACCTCACGGCACGAGGCGGCGATCTCCGGTGCGCCGCCCGCCCCGGGGAGGCGCACCTTGGGGCTGGCGTAGTTCGAGGTACTCGTTCCCGAGAACTCGTCTGCGGAGCCCGGGCCGATGACGGTGGTGTTGATGTTGCCGAACTTGTCCAGCTGGGCGGCGCCGAGGAAACCGACGTCGATCCGGCCGGGCTGGAGCCAGTAGTTGAAGACCTCGGGGACGCTGACCACGGCGTCCGCGGTGTCGGCGAGTTCGCCGTCGCCGATGGACAGCGGGAGCCTGGTCGGCTTCGCGCCGAGGCAGCCGGATTCGTAGATCAGCGTGAGGTTCGGCGCGTGCCCGCGGCGGGCGAGGTTGGCGGCCGTACTGGGCAGGCCGATGCCCACGAAACAGGACATCCCGTCGCCGAGAGCGCGAGCGGCGGCGACGCTCATCATCTCGTCGGAGGTGTACTCGGTCATGCCTTCACTCCCGTCAGCTCGTCGAGCCAGCGGGTGAAGCTCTCCCTGTCCCGGCCGATCTCGTCCCATGCCTGGTAGGCGTCGTTGTCCCGTTCGTAGTACCCCGCCGCGTACGACGGCTTCGCGCCGCCGGGAACCTCGGCGACGGCGGTGACCGCCCACGACGGCAGCACGATCGCGCCCGGCCGGGGCTCCAGCTCGTCCACGATCTCCTCGACGGTGACCAGTGAGCGCTTCGCCGCGAGCACCGCCTCCTTCTGTACGCCCGTGATGCCCCAGATCTGGACGTTGCCGTCCCTGTCGGCCCGCTGGGCGTGCACGATCGTGACGTCCGGATTCAGCGCGGAGACGGCGGCGAGCCGCTCACCGGTGAACGGACAGGTGATGGGCTTGATCGTGTCGGTCTGCGCGGGGAGGTCGGTGCCGGTGTAGCCGCGCAGGACCGCGAACGGCAGGCCCGAGGCACCTGCGACGTAGCGATTCGCCATGCCGGCGTGACTGTGTTCCTCTATCTCCAGTGGCACCGGCCAGGCGTGCTGGACCGCGTCACGGAAGCGGTGCAGCGAGCCGACACCGGGGTTACCGCCCCACGAGAAGATCAGCTTGTTCGCGCAACCCGCGCCGATGAGCTGGTCGTAGACGATGTCCGGGGTCATGCGGATCAGCGTCAGGCCGGTGCGGCGCTGACGGATGATCTCGTGGCCCGCGGCGACCGGAATGAGGTGCGTGAAGCCCTCGAGCGCGACAGTGTCCCCGTCGCGCACCAGCCGCGCCACGGCCTCCTTCAACGACAGCAGCTCTGCCATCCCCACTCCCGGTTTGTTCGTATCGCGCACACCTGTTCTGCATATGAACATAGCATGGTTTGGCGGGGTCGCGCACTCCTTCTTCGGGCGGGAAACGCCGCCGGATGTCGTGAAAGGGGCGTTCAGGACACTTTTCGTCCTGAACGCCCCTTTCACGACAAAGGACTCCGGCTCAGCTGATTCCGCTGCCGGGCGGGAACCATTCGACGGCCTTGTAGTCCCCCGTCTCGACCGTCTCGAACGGAGCACTGCTCATACAGCGCGGCACGACGGACTTCCGCTCAGGATCAGGACCCCAGCTGTAGCCGACCCGGTCGCGCCCGCCGTTGTCGTACACCGTCATCCCGACCCGGCGGCCCGCGAGGCCCGGGACGTTCGTGTCGTGGACGATGCCGGTCACCACGGCGACAGGGCCGCCGACGACCAGGCAATCGACCCTGCCCTGAAAATAGGCGGAGAGCCCCTCACCCGCGTGGCTCACCCGAAACGTTCCCCGGCTTTCCGGATGGAGACCGCGCGCGTCGAAGGCGAACCGCACGTCCTGGCCGTCCTCGCGCAGCATCTTCGCGCTGCCGACCAGACTCGGCTCGGACGGCTCCCCCTTGCCCGCTTCCGTGCCCGACGCCGGCCCCGCCGCGACGAGCGTCGTGGCGATGACCATCGCGGCGCCGACGGCCGCGAGTTCCCGTGATCGTTTCATTTCCCACCCCTGAATTCCCGCTCGCGGAACATTTCCGCGCTTTCCACGTTCGCGGGCCGTGGACCGCGACGGCTCCCCCACGCAGGGGAAGCGCCTCCCTCACGGTGGGGATTCGCGCGTTTGGGATACCAAGCACTGCCCACTAGGCTGTGGGCGTGACCTCGACGATCGCGGTGACCCGGTGGATCCCCGACGAAGCGCTGAAAGTGCTCGCCGATGCCGGGGAGGTGAAACTGTCGCGCGCCGACCGGCCGCTGACGCCGGACGAACTGCGCGAGTTCGTGCGGGGCTCGTCCGCGATCGTCGGCATGCTGCACGACCGGATCGACGGCGCGGTCGCCGACGCGGCGGGCCCGGGCCTGAAGGTCGTGGCGAACGTCGCCGTCGGCCACGACAACATCGACATCCCGGCGCTGGCCGGACGCGGGATCACCGTCACCAACACCCCCGGCGTGCTCACCGACGCCACCGCGGATCTGGCGTTCGGGCTGATCCTCGCGGTCACGCGGCGGCTCGGCGAGGGTGAACGCTTGATCCGCTCGCGCACCCCGTGGTCGTTCCACCTGGGTTTCCTGCTCGGCTCCTCGCTGCGGGACAAGACGCTCGGGATCGTCGGGCTCGGCCAGATCGGGCAGGCGGTCGCGCGGCGGGCACTCGGTTTCGGCACGCGGATCGTCTACTCAGGACGGTCGCGGGCCGCCGAGGACGTCGAGAAGACCTTGGGCGCGAAGTACGTGCCCTTCGACGAACTGCTGGGAAGCTCCGACGTCGTTTCGCTGCACTGCCCCCTGACGCCGGAAACCCGGCACCTCATCGACGCGGCCGCGCTGAGGTCGATGAAACCGGGCGCGTATCTGATCAACACCACGCGCGGCCCCGTCGTCCACGAAGCCGCCCTGGCGGACGCGCTCGAAGCCGGGGAGATCGCCGGAGCGGGACTCGACGTCTTCGAAGCCGAACCCGAGGTCGAGCGGCGTCTGCTGGACCGCGAAAACGTCGTCTTGACGCCGCACCTCGGATCGGCGACGGTCGAAACCAGAACTGCCATGGCCGTGCTCGCGGCCGAGAACGTCGCGTCGGTGCTCACCGGCGGAAACCCGCTGACGGAGGTTCGTCCATGACTCGTGTGGTCATCGCGCCCGACAAGTTCAAGGGAAGCTTGACCGCGGTCGAGGCCGCGGAGGCGATCGCCGACGGCGTCCGCGACGCGCTGCCCGAAGCCGAGGTCTCCTCCTGTCCGGTCGCCGACGGCGGCGAAGGAACGCTCGACGTCCTCGTCGCGGCGGGCGGCCGCCTGGTGGAACTCCCGGTTCGCGGGCCGCTCGACGACACCGTCGACGCGCGCTACGTGACACTCGACGGAACGGCCTACATCGAGTCGGCCCGGGCGTGCGGGATCGAGTTCGTCGAGCCGAGCCCGGAGGTGGCGCTCGCCGCGCACACCTGGGGTGTCGGTGAACTTCTCGCGCACGCGCTCGACAACGGCGCGCGGCGGCTGGTGCTGACCGTCGGCGGAACGGCGAGCACCGACGGTGGCGCCGGGATGCTGGCGGCACTGGGCGCCGGGGTCTTCGACGCGTTCAGCGCGCCCGTCGGGCTGGGCGGCGGCACGCTGGGGCGCGTCGCGCTGGCCGAACTCGGCCCGGCGCGGGACAGGCTCGGCTCCGTCGAGGTCGCTGTCGCCACCGACGTGACGAACCCGCTGCTCGGCCCCCGTGGCGCCGCCGCGGTCTTCGGCCCGCAGAAAGGCGCGGGCCCGCGCGAGGTCGAACTATTGGACGAGGCCCTGGCCCGCTGGGCGCAGGCATTGCGGAACGCCGGGGCCCAGGACGTCTCGGACCTTCCCGGAGCGGGGGCGGGCGGCGGGGTCGCCGCCGGGGCGATCGCGGGACTCGGCGCGAGCGTCGAATCCGGTTTCCAGCTGATCGCCGGGCTCACCGGCGTCGCCGACGCCATCGAACGCGCCGACCTCGTCATCACCGGCGAGGGTTCGCTGGACGAACAGAGTCTCGACGGGAAGGCACCGGCGGGCATCGCGGCCCGCGCACAGGAACACGCGGTGCCGCTGATGGTGCTGGCCGGACGGATCCAACTGGACCAGAGCCAGCTCGACGGCCTCGGGGTCGTGGGCAGCGCCGCCCTGATCGACCACGCGCCTTCGCTCGATTACGCGCGTGCGCACGCGGCGGAACTCCTGCGAGAGCGGGCCGGCGAGCTGGTCCGCGCCTGGGCCGGGGCCTAAGCGAGATTGCCCAACTTGAAGTACATGAAGGGCCTCTTCCTCGCGCTAGGCACCAGAGCCCCGGCAAAGTCGCATAACCGCTGTTCAAGTGGGTGTTGCGGGGGAGGCGGGCTCGTCACAGTGGCGTGACACCTTCTCGACTGTCCACAAGGGACATTTTTTCGAGAAGACGGTTCTAGCCCAATGCCACGTAGCTCAAGTTGAACAACCCGGTGAACTGCGTTTTCTTATCGGTGACGACAGCTTGCGCACCTCAGCTCATTGTGTCCATTCCGGACTGTTGCCGGTGTGGCGCCAGGGGTACGCGGGGCGTCGATACAGGGGGTCGTGAGTGGCGATTCGTGTTCTAACGAGCCGAAAGTCAACGGTGTCGTGCCAGGAGGCATCCTCGGACCGCAAGGGCCGGGGGTTGGCGTCACGGTGGTCCCGGTGTCATCACCAGGGGTGCCTCGGAAGGCAGTGAAGGCCTCCTTGCCTATCTCCAGGGTAGGCAAGGAGGCCTTCACGGACCGGTGAGCGTTTCCTCGTCCGGTGATCATGTCGCCCGACCCTCAATAACCCTCTTTTTCACTCACGACCCCAATGGAGACGTTCATTAACGCATCAAATGGACGACCTGCGGTCGACTAATGTCCTTTGTGGACACCAGTCGCTCAAGACACCCTGTCATCCGCCCCATGGGTGTCCAGTTCGAATCACCAAGAGCGCCAATGACCAACGGCTATGCGACTTTGCCGGGCCCTGCGTGAAGAGGCGTGACGCGCCCCACCTGGGCAAACCCTGAACCCGCCGGGCTCAGCTGCCAGGCTCTGCCTGCGGGAGTACAGCGAAAGCGACTTCGCCGGTTTCGTCCTGCTGGACGTCGAGCACCTTGTCGTCGAGCAAAGCGGCCGCTTCCGGCTCCAAGAACACCTTCGGGCCGCCGTCGGCGCCGAGCACCTTGTCTC
Source organism: Amycolatopsis sp. NPDC041971 (assembly GCF_055588925.1). NCBI lineage: Bacteria > Bacillati > Actinomycetota > Actinomycetes > Pseudonocardiales > Pseudonocardiaceae > Amycolatopsis > Amycolatopsis sp. NPDC041971. The sequence goes on from NZ_JBVJCE010000030.1 coordinate 38,889, forward strand.
CGCTTTCGGGTTCGGGAGCGACGGAAACCGCGAGCTGGGGGTTGTCACTCTCCTGGGAGTGCATCGCGAACCGCAGCCCGCCTCCGTCTTGCCCGTTTTCCTGGCCGGTCAGTGCCGTGATCGCCTCGGCGGCGGCTTCGGTGACTGTCAGCATCTCTGCCCTTCCTTCGTCGCGGTCTTGCACTTGACGGACCACGCTAGGGGGTCCTGGGACGGCCTGCCGCCTGAGCGAAAGATCATCTTTCGCCGACGTCAGGCTCCTCTTCGGCCAGCCGCATGGCGTGCGACTCCCCTTCGCGCATCTCCGCGGGCGTGGTCCCGAAACGGTCGGCCCCGCTCCAGTGTTCGGGCGGTTCCACCCCCTCTTCGAGTGGATCGACCTGGAGTTCGTCCTCGTCGAGGGCCTCACTGGGATCCAGCGTTTCCGGTTCCGCGGTCTCATGGTCGTTCATCGGGCCGCTCCCTCCTGGTCGGACTTCGACCGGGCCGTGCTGTACTCGACCCGGCTCCTGTGGCTTACCCGGCGTCTCCGCAGGCCAAACAGGGGCGCTGTCGCGGGGATCACAGATTCTCAGGCAGTTCATTAGCTTCACAAATTTGTGAAACAAGGAGTAGCGTCGTCGGTATGACCACCACCAGGTGGGCGCCAGGGCACCGGATCATCCGGCGCGCGCCGGAACGGCATCACGAACTCGGCAACCATGCCGCTTGGTACGTCGTCGCCGGAGTCGCCGCCACCGGCGTGCAAGCCGTGCTGTTCCTCTTCTTCCAACCGATCCTCGGCCCCCAGGTGGCCAATCTGGTCGCGCTCGCGGTCACCACCGTCGGGAACACCGAGTTCCATCGCCGGGTCACCTTCGCCGGCCGCAAGAGCAATGCGGGCAAGCGACACTTCCAGGACCTGGTGACGTTCGGCTTCTACGCCGTGTACGGCTCGATCGTGCTCGCGTCCCTCGGCTCGGTGATCACCGAGCCGACCGCGCTGGAGCAGACAGGCGCCTTGCTCGCGGCCAGCGTCGTGGGCGGCATCGCGCGCTTCGCGGTCCTTCGCTGGTGGGTCTTCGCTCGCCGGAGCGCCTAGGCTTCCCCGCGTGGCAGAGATCAACGGACCGCACGACGGCGGTTCGGAACCCGACTACCGATTCACGCTCGCCAACGAACGGACCTTCCTCGCCTGGCTCCGGACGGCGCTGGGCCTGCTCGCGGGCGGCGTCGCCGTCCATCAACTGGTTCCCGACCCGAACGCGCTGAGCACCGTCCTCACGGGAATGTGCGTCGTACTGGCCGCTGTCCTCGCGGCGAGCGCGTATCCACGCTGGCGGCAGGTGCAGACCGCGATGCGCGCGGGACGGCCCCTGCCGAAGAGCGGGATGCTGATCCTGCTGAGCGCCGGAATCCTCGCGATCACGCTGACGGCCGCGGCTCTGGTGGTCTTCTCGTGAACGCCGGCGATCACGGAGCGCAAGCGGAACGAACCGGGCTGGCCTGGCGCCGGACCGCGCTCGCGGCTACTGCCTGCACACTCCTGCTCTTGCACAGCGCGGCCCGGCGAGGCTGGGGAACGACGGTCATCCCGGTCGCGTTCGGGGGTGCCATGGTGATCACCTTGGTCGCCGCCGGCGCGTTCCGTGAACGAGCACTGCGCCGTCCGGGCACCCCGAAATCTCTTAACCCAGCCCTTGCTGTCACCGCATCGGCACTCGTCGTAGCGACCGCCGTCGCTTTGATCACGGTGCGCTGAGCGGCGCGCACATCCTGCGATCCGGGGAACCCTTTTCGCGACACAGAGTCTCGGTTGTATTAAGCCGACTCCGGCGAATGGGCTATCTCTAGTTGAAATCTTTACTGCCGTCCGAACGGCGCCTACGATTACGCTGCGTCGCAACGGCGGCAGATCGATCTGATCTTACGGAGCATCTGCCGTCCTCAATCGTTACGGAGTGTTGGCCCCTCGACAGCGATGGTCGCAGGGTCGGCCGGGGAGGACGACCATGCAAGCGATTTCCAGCGCGTCCAGAACCGTCACCCCCGATGCGGTCCCCGGATACACGACTCCGGAGAACCTGCCTCGACCGGGCGGACGGCTGACGAAGGAGGACCTCGATCCCGTCGTCAAGGACGCGGGCGACGGGAATCCCGCCGCGATCCAGTCACTCCTGCGGATGATCGGGCCGGTCGTGGTCCGGTACTGCCGCGCCAGAATGGGTGGCCGCGACCTGTCCTACCTGTCGGCGGACGACGTCGCGCAGGAAGTGTGCATGGCCGTGCTGAAGGCCCTCCCCGGCTATCAGGATCGGGGCGGTTCGTTCCTCTACCTCGTGCACGCCATCGCGGCCAACAAGGTCGCCGACGCCTACCGCGCCGTCTCCCGCGACCGGTCGGAGCCGGTACCGGAACTGCCGGAACGGCCCATCGGCGACAACGAACCCGAAACGCACGCCCTGCACCTGGACCTCGGTGCCCGGCTCAACCGCCTGCTCTCCACGCTGCCGCGAGTGCAACAGGAGATCCTCGCTCTGCGCATCGCCGTCGGCCTCTCCGCCGCCGAAACCGCCGAGGCACTCGGTATCTCCGCCGGCAACGTGCGCGTGACGCAGCACCGCGCACTGGCCCGCCTGCGGACGATGGTCAAGCAGGACGAGTTCTGAGCTTTCCTCCCCTGTCGCAGGTCGTTGATCGGCGGCTCTCCGGCGCCCGGACCCCGCGCCCCTGCCTTCTTTCTTCGAGCCGTCCGGCGGTTCAACGCCGCGACTCGATGAGGCCGACCGCGCCGAGCACTTTCGCGACCATCGACGGATCCGGTGCCGGCCGGAGTGCCTCGTCACGCAGCCGATCGCCGAGCGCCTCGGCGTGCGCGCGGGCCCGCCGCGCCTGGGTTCGCGACTCCGCCGCCGTGCGGTTCGCGACGAACGCGACCCGCACCGCCACCGCGGCGACCACGAGCGCGACCGAAGCGAGTACCAACGCCGCGATGATCATCCGCGGACCCTGCTCTCGACGAAAACGCCGTAGCAAGAGGGACAGATCAACGCACCGGCCCCGGCTTGGCCGGCGGTGGCGGCCAGGGCACTCGAACATGTCCCGTCGCACCGGGCACAGCGATACTCTGTCTCCAAAGAGGATGTCACGGGCATTCGATACCCGTCCCCGCACCGGTCAAACCGGTACGGCACGTGGTACTCGGCACATCCGACCGGCTCACGCCCCTCTCGCGGCGGGAAGCCGGTAAGCGCGCTTCGCGGTGCCGTCGAAGAACTCCAGCCGCTCGGCGTCGCTCAGTAAGCCCGTGAGCGAGAACGCCGTGTCCACGACGACTTCGTACGCTGCCGCGAGTTCGCAGACCGGCCAGTCGGAGCCGAACATCAGCCGCGAAGCCCCGAAGGACTCCAGCACGTGCTCGGCCCAGCGCGCCAGCTGACCGGCCTTCCACCGCGCCCAGTCCGCCTCGGTCACGAGCCCGGAAAGCTTGCAGTACACGTTGTCCAGCTCCCCCAGCGCCGCGACACCGTCCGCCCACGGCTGCCATTCGCCCGAGGCGATCGGCGGCTTCGCGGCGTGGTCGAGCACGAAAACCTGGTCAGGCGACGCTTTCGCGGCGGCGAGTGCGGCGGGAAGCTGGGGTGGCTTCACCAACAGGTCGTACGCCAGCCCGGCCTCGCCGAGGGCGGCGAGGCCACGCAGGACCTCGGGCCGGGTCAGCCACGCCGGGTCGGGCTCGTCCTCGACCTGGTGCCGGATTCCCACCAGGGGACCGGAAAACGAGGCCACGCGCTCGCCGACGTCGGGAGCGGTGAGATCGGTCCAGCCGACGACACCCGCGATCAGCGGTTCGGCGAGTGCGACGTCGAGGAACTCGCGCGTCTCCTCCTCCGACGAAACCGTCTGCACCAGCACGGTCCCCTTTACCCCCGCCGTCTTCGTCACCGTGCGGAGATCGTCCACTGTGTACGGACGGCGGATCGGGTCCAGCGCCGTCCCCGTCATCCAGGGGTAGTCCCGCCGCGAGGGGTCCCACAGGTGATGGTGCGCGTCGATCACGACTGTCCTCCCGGTCGCAGCACGGTGTCCTCACGCAACAGTCCCGCACGGATCAGGTCCGTCCACAACTCGCGCGGCACCGGACGCCGGAACCGTTCGGCGTTGAGCCGGACCTGGCCGGGATCGTGCGCGCCGACGACCACGGACACCACCGACGGATGCGCGGCGGGCAACCCCAAAGCGGCCTGCGGGAGTTCGACACCGTGCCGCGCGCAGACATCCGCGATCCGCTGGGCGCGCTCGACCAGTTCGACGGGCGCCTCGGCGTAGTCGTACATCGTGCCGGGCGACGCGGTCGCGAGGATTCCGGCGTTGAAAGCGCCGCCCGCCACCACGTCCACTCCGCGTTCGGTGCACAGCGGGAGGAGATCGTCGAGAGCCGGCTGGTTGAGCAGGGTGTACCGGCCCGCCAGCAGGATCACGTCGAGATCGAACCGGCGGACGAACTCCGTCAGCATCGGCGCCTGGTTCATCCCGGCCCCGATGGCGTCGACGACGCCCTGCTCCCGGAGTTCGAGCAGCGCGGGGAACGCGCCGTTGACGGTGTCTTCGAAATGTTCGTCCGGATCGTGCACGTAGACGACGTCCACGCGATCGAGCCCGAGCCGCTCCAGACTGTCCTCAAGCGAGCGGAGGATCCCGTCACGGCTGAAGTCCCAGCGGCGTCTGTACGCGGCTGGAACGACGAAACCCTCCGAGTCGGTGCGTGAGGCACCGTCGGGATCGGGTTCCAGCACGCGGCCGACCTTGGTCGAGACCACGAAATCCGCGCGGGGATACGCCGAAAGCGCCGCGCCCAGCCGCCGTTCCGACAGCCCGAGGCCGTAGTGCGGGGCGGTGTCGAAGTACCGGATGCCTTCGTCCCACGCCTGCCGGACGGTCGCTTCGGCCGTGTCGTCGGCGATGGCGTGGTACAGGTTGCCCAGCTGCGCGCAGCCGAGCCCCAGCGGGGACAGGGGGATCTTCACGGAAGCTCCCACACCAGGCCGAGACCCGAATCGTTGCCCGAGTAGTCGTCTTCGACGTCGAGCAGGTCCGCCATCCGCGCCTGCCATGGAATGTTGGCCGGATGGTCGCGCAGGATCGCGCGCATCTTCGCGTAGTCCTCGACCTCCACCACGTGGAAGAGGTCGAGACCGTCCCGCCAGATCCGCCACGAACGCACACCCGCACCCCGCAGGGCTTCGTCCAGATCAGGCGGGATGACGGCGTGGACGGACTCGTATTCGGCCTCCTTACCCGGCTTCAACCGGGTGTGGAGTGCCACTCTTTGTAGTGCGACACCGTGGGTCACCGCGCCTCCTCAGTTCGAAACATGGCACTCTGTCAACTGACACTCAAACATCCGAGGTCTTCGGGGAGGGCGGTGGAACGTGCCGGTCACCGATGTCGCGATCGACAAGATCAAGGACATGATCATCTCCGGTGAGCTTGCTCCGGGCGACAGGCTGCCGAAGGAGGCCGAACTGGCCCAGCGGCTCGGCCTGTCCCGCAGCTCGCTGCGCGAAGCGGTGAAGGCGCTGTGCTTGATCCGCGTGCTCGACGTCCGCCAGGGCGACGGAACGTACGTCACCAGCCTCGAACCGAATCTCCTCCTCGACGCGATGACGTTCGTGGTGGACTTCCACCGGGACGACACCGTGCTGGACTTCCTCGCCGTCCGCCGGATCCTCGAACCGGCGGCGACGGCGATGGCCGCGATGCACATGAACGACGAGGACATCGCGGAACTAGGCCGCCTGCTCGACGAGCTGGCCGACTCGCCGACGGTGGAGGCACTGGTCGCGAACGATCTGCAGTTCCACCGCAAGATCGCCGACGGCTCCGGCAATCCCGTGCTGTGCTCGCTGCTGGACAGCCTGTCCGGCCCCACCGCGCGCGCCCGCATCTGGCGCGGGCTCACCCAGGAGGGCGCGGTCGCGAAGACCCGCGAGCAGCACACGGCGATCTACGAGGCCATCGCCGCCCGCGAACCCGAACTCGCGCGTTCGTGGGCGACCGTGCACGTGGCGGGAGTGGAGCAGTGGCTCCGCAACGCCCTCGGCACCGCCGACGACCCCACCACGGCCGCCGAAGCTTCCTGACACCGCACTCTCCTAACCGGCCACCGAAGTGACCACAGGTCTTCCAAGGCGCTCTGCGCCCGACGGAGACTTCACCGTCGGGCGCCTCTTTTGGGCCGAAGGCCCCCGGAAACGCGATGAAGGGGCGCCTGCTCACTCACCATGCCGTTGAATGCCAACGGCGCCCCTTCGGCGCGTCTTCGTCAGCGCGCGACAGACATCACGTCTGGGCCTTCCCGCCGGCATAGCGGGAGATGATCAACGCGACCAGGATGATCACGCCGTAGATCGCCTTCAGCCATTCCGGCGGCACCTGCGCGACCTGCAGCAGGTTGGTGACCGTCTGCAGGAGCAGCACGCCGGTGAGCGCCCCGACCAGAGTGCCCTTCCCACCGTCCAGTGAGACACCGCCGATCACCGCGGCGGCGAACACCTGAAGGATCAGTCCGTCACCCTGATCGGCGCCGAGCGCGCCGACGTAGCCGGTGTACGCGAGTCCGCCGAGCGCGGCCAGTACCCCGGCCACGACGAAGACACCCCACGAAATCCGATCGACGCGGAGACCGGCGGCTCGCGCGGCTTCCCGGTTGCCGCCGATGGCGTACAGCGACCGGCCGATCCGGTGATACCGCAGCCCCAGCCCGAACACGGTGAACAGCGCCGCGGCCAGCCACACCGACATCGGCAGCCCGAGGAACGTCGTCGTGGCCAGCGCGGTGAACACGTCCAGCCGGTCGAACAGCGTCTTCCCTTCGGTGGAGCCGATCTGCGTGCCGCGCAGCACCGTGAGCATCGCCAGCGTGACGATGAAGGCGTTCAGCTTCAGCTTGACGATCAGGAAACCGTTCACGAAGCCGACCGCGGCACCGGCCACCAGCACGGCGAGGATGCCCGCGAAGCCGGGGATCTCCGTGCCGAAACCCGAAGACGCCACCGGGATGACCAGCATCGCGCCCAGCGCGGGCGCCATGCCCATGGTGGATTCCAGCGACAGGTCGAACTTCCCGGTCAGCAGCACGAGCGATTCGCCCAGCACCACCATCGACAGCGCCGCCGAGGCGGACAGGATCCCGACGATGCTGCCGAAGGTCAGGAACGTGTCACTGATCAGTCCTCCGATGACCAGGACCACGACCAGCGCCGGCACCAGGGCGAGTTCGCGCAGCCAGCGGAACTTCCGGCGCTTCGGCGGAGCCGCGAAGGACGTTCTCGGGTCTGTTGTCAAGGCTCGACTCCTTCGATGTCGGCCACCAGGTCGCCGTCCGACCAGCCCGCCCCGTGTTCGGCGACCACGGCCCCGGCGCGCAGCACCAGCACCCGGTCGCTCAGACGAAGATCGTCCAGCTCGTCGCTGACGATCAGCACCGCCTTGCCCTCCGCTCGCACCCGGTCGACGACCGCGAGCAGCGCCTCCTTCGACTTCACGTCCACGCCCGCGGTCGGGTTGATCAGCACGACCAGGCGCGGATCCCCGGCCAGCGCGCGAGCCAGGACGACCTTCTGCTGGTTGCCACCGGAAAGGTCGGACACCGGCTGCTCCGCGTCGGCCGCGACGATGTCGTAGTCCATCAGCGCCTTCGACGCCTTCGAGTACCGCACGCCCGGTGGCGCGAGGCCGCCCTTGCCGAGCCGATCCAAAATGGACAGTGTGGTGTTGTCCATGATCGAGTGTTCGAGCACCAGTCCTTCGTGGTGCCGATCCCTCGGCACACAGCCGATCCCGGCGCGGATCGCGGCCGGGATGTCGCCCGGCTTCAACGGTTTCCCGTTCACCCTGATCGTGCCGGAGGCCGGAGAACGCAGTCCGTACACGGTTTCGGCGACCTGGTGCTTGCCGCTGGCGTTGCTGCCCGCGAGGCCGACCACCTCACCGCGGTGGATCCGGAAGGTCACGTCGCCGAACCCGTCACCCGAAAGCCCGTCGACGGTCAGCACCTCGTCGGCGTCCGGCGCCAGCGCCTCCCGGGTCGAGGCGTCGCGGACGGAAAGCCCGCCCTGCTCGCCGGTCATCGCCTCGATCAGCTCGGCACGGCCGACCTCCGAAACCGGCGCGGTCAGGATGTGCTCGGCGTCGCGCAGCACGGTGACCGCCTGGCACACCTCGTACACCTCGTGGAGGTGGTGCGAGATGAACAGGAACGTCACCCCGCTGTCCTGCATCTGGCGCATCCGCGCGAAGAGCCGTTCGATCGCCTGGCTGTCCAGCTGCGCCGTCGGCTCGTCGAGGACGATGAACCGGGCACCGTAGGACAACGCCCGCGCGATTTCGACGAACTGCCGGTCCTCGACCGAAAGCTCCCCGGCCGGGGTGTCGACGTCGACGTGGACGTCCCACGAGTCGAGCAATTCCCGCGCCTGGCGCCGCAGAAGCTGCCAGCCGATCGCGAAACCCTTGCGCGACTGTTTTGCCGAGCCCTCGGTGGGAACAAGTACCTCGGACTGGCGGTTCAGGAACAGGTTCTCCGCGACGGTCAGCTGCGGGACGACCATCGCGTGCTGGTAGACGCAGGCGACCGCGCGTTTCCAGTCATGCTGCTTGGACAGGGGCGGCGCCGGGACGCCGCCGAACTCGACGTGACCGGTGTCCGTTTTGGACAGTCCGGTGAGGATGGAGACGAGCGTCGACTTCCCGGCACCGTTGCGGCCGACGAGCGCGTGCGACTCGCCTGGATGCACGGTGAGACTGACATCGGACAGCGCCACGGTCGGGCCGTAGCGTTTGCCGACGCCCTGTGCGCTGACCACCGGCACGGCGGCGGATCCGGCGGGCAGCGCGCTCACAGGTTGTTCCCCCAGAGGGCCTTGTCGTCCACGTTGTCCCTGGTGACGACGGGCGCGGGGAGCTGGTCTTCCAGTATCCCCGGCCGGATTTCGACGACGGTGCTGCCGTGGTCGGTCGGCCCGGCCCGGAAGGTCTCCCCCGCCATCGCCCTCTTGATCCAGTACATGCCGTACTTGGCGTAGTCGTCGGCGGGCTGGGAGACGGTCGCGTCGAGTTCGCCCGCTCGGATCGCGGCGAGTTCCTGCGGGATGCCGTCGTTGCTGACCAGCACGACATGCTTCGGGTCGCCGACCGGGAAGTAGAGGTTCTTGCGCTTGAGCGCCTGCTGCGTCGGCGCCAGGTAGACGCCGCCCGCCTGCATGTACACCGCCTTGATGTCCGGGTTGGCGGTCAGCAGACTGTCCAAACCGGACGAAGCCTTGTCCGCCTTCCATTCGGCGGCGATCTCCAGCACCTGGACCTCCGGGTACTTGGTCTCCACACACTGCCGGAACGACTCGGAGCGGTCGCGGCCGTTGACCGAAGCCAGATCGCCCATGACCTGCACGACCTTGCCCGACTTGACCTTCGCGCCGATCGCCTCACAGGCCTTGGTGCCGTACGCCTTGTTATCCGCGCGCACCACCATCGCGACCTTGCCGCTCTCCGGCGCGACGTCGACCGCCACCACCGGGACGCCCTTGTTCTCCGCCGCCTTGAGCCCCGCGACGACGGCGGCGGAGTCGAGCGGCGTCACGACCAGCCCCTTGACGCCCTGGTTGAGCAGGGTGTTGATGTCGGTGATCTGTTTCGCCGGATCGCTGTCCGCGTTGACCGGTGGCAACGCGTCGACGCCCTGCTCCTTCGCCTTCTGCGGTACGTAGTTGTTGTAGGCCTGCCAGAACGGCGAGGTCAGCAACGGGATCGTGGCGCCGACCTTGCCGCCCTGCGCTCCGCCGGACCCCGGCTTCGGCGCGTTGTCCTTCGTGGACCCGCAGGCCGACAGGGCCAGCCCGAGCGCGGTCGCCGCGGCGGCCACCTTGATCACCCTCGTACGCACCGCATCCTCCTTGATGACAGCGAAAGTCCCTACTGCTGCTGGACCGGACCGCGCGGACGCAGCCCGTACATCCCTCCGTCGACGGCGAGCGCCGTTCCCGTGGTCGAAGCCGCCAGCGGGCCGGCGAGGTACACGACCGCGTTCGCGACCTCGTCCGCGGTCACCAGCCTGCCCATCGGCTGGCGGGCGGCCAGCGCGGCCCGTTCGGCCTCCGGGTCGCCCGCGGCGTCGAGCAGCCTGCCGACCCATGGGGTGTCGACGGTGCCGGGACAGACGCAGTTGACCCGGATCCCGTCGGCGAGGTGGTCGGTCGCCATCGCCAGGGTCAGTGAAAGTACCGCGCCTTTGCTGGCCGAGTACAGCGCGCGGTTGGACAGGCCCGCCCACGCGGCGATCGAACAGGTGTTGACGATCGCGGCCGACGGCGACTTCTTCAGATGCGGCAACGCCGCCCGCGCCGGCCGCACCATGCCGACGACGTTGATGTCGAGGACGCGGTGCCATTCGTCGTCGCTGTTGGCGGTGACGTCACCCTGCGCGCCGATCCCCGCGTTGTTGACCAGGACGTCGAGCCCGCCGAAGCGCTCGGCGACGGCGTCGATCGCGGACCGGACCTCGTCGTCGGAACCGACGTCGCACCGGAATCCGGTCAGGCCTCCGGGAAGGTCACCGGGATTCAGGTCGAGGACCGCGACCTGCGCCCCGCGTGCGGCGAGCAGATCCGCGGTGGCCCGGCCGATTCCCGACGCACCTCCGGTGACGGCCGCGACGAGGCCTTCGAACTCACTCACTTGCTTGTCTCCGTCCATTCCGGACCGTCGGGGAAGGTGAACCTGCGCAGGGTGGCGTCGTGCATCCGTGCCGAGAAGCCCGGCGCGGACGGCGCGACGTAGCGGCCGTCGACCACGGCGGCCGGATCGGTGAAGTGCTCGTGGAGGTGGTCGACCCATTCGATGGACCGGTCCACGTCGGAAGCGGACACGGCCACGAAGTCGAACATCGACAGGTGCCGCACGAGTTCGCACAGCCCCACCCCGCCGGCGTGCGGACACACCGGGATACCGAATTTGGCCGCCAGCAACAGGATCGCGAGGTTCTCGTTGAGCCCGCCGACCCTGGCGGCGTCCAGCTGCAGCACCGAGATCGCGTCCGCCTGCAGCAATTGCTTGAACACCACGCGGTTCTGGACGTGCTCGCCGGTGGCCACCCGGATCGGGGCGAGCGCCTTGGCGATCGCGGCGTGCCCGAGCACGTCGTCCGGCGAGGTCGGTTCCTCGATCCAGTACGGGTCGTACGGCGCCAGCGCGGTCATCCAGGTGATCGCGGTCGAAACGTCCCAGCGCTGGTTCGCGTCGACGGCGACGTGGATGTCGGGGCCGACGGTCTCACGGGCGAGTTTCATCCGGCGGACGTCGTCCTCGAGATTGCCGCCGACCTTCAGTTTGATCATCGCGAAACCGTCCGCGACCGCCTGCTCGGCGAGCCGGACGAGTTTCGCGTCCGAGTAGCCGAGCCAGCCGGGGGAAGTGCTGTACGCGCGGTACCCGTCACGCTCGATCCGGGCGATCCGCTCCGCGCGGCCGGGTTCGGCGGCGCGAAGGATGTCCAGCGCTTCCTGCTCGGTCAGCGCGTCGGACAGGTAGCGGAAGTCGACGAGGGAGACGAGGTCCTCCGGCGACATCTCGGCGGCGAAACGCCAGACCGGGAGCCCGGCGATGCGCGCGGCGAGGTCCCAGGCCGCGTTGACCACCGCGCCGATCGCCATGTGCGCGACGCCCTTTTCCGGGCCGAGCCACCGCAGTTGCGAGTCGCCGATCAAGGCGCGGGACAGGTCACCGAGCGCGGCTGCGTCGGTGGGCACGTCCCTGCCGACGACGTGCGATTCGAGCGCCCGGATCGCCGCGGCCTGGACGTCGTTGCCGCGTCCGATCGTGAAAGCGAGCCCGTAACCGTCAGGGCCGCCGTCGGTGTGCAGCACGACGTACGCGGCCGAGTAGTCCGGGTCCGGGTTCATGGCGTCCGAACCGTCCAGCTCCCGCGAGGTGGGGAAGCGGACGTCGAGCACCTCCATGCCCACGATCTTCGCCATCACGCCTGCCTGACGGTCTGGCGCTGGCGGCCGAGGCCGTCGATCTCGAGCTCGAGGACGTCCCCTTCGCGCAGGTACGGCTTGGGGTCCGGCTGACCGAGGGCGACGCCCTGCGGGGTACCGGTGTTGATGAGGTCACCGGGGCGCAGCACCATGAACCGGCTCAGGTAGTGCACGATCTCGGCGACCGTGAAGATCATGTCCTTCGTCGAGGAGTCCTGCTTCTTCTCGCCGTTGACCCACAGCCGGAGGCCGAGGGCCTGCGGGTCCGGCACCTCGTCGGCGGTGACCAGCCACGGGCCGAGTGGGTTGAAGTTCTCGCACGACTTGCCCTTGTCCCACTGGCCGCCGCGTTCGAGCTGGAACTCGCGTTCGGAAACATCGTTCGAGACGGTGTAGCCGGCGACGTACTCGAGGGCTTCTTCGACGCTTTCGAGGTAGCGCGCGGTCTTGCCGATGATGACGCCGAGCTCGACCTCCCAGTCGGTCTTGGTCGAACCGCGCGGCACGAGCACGTCGTCCTCCGGGCCGACGACGACGTCGGAGGCCTTCATGAAGACGACCGGCTCGGCCGGGACGGCAACGCCGGACTCCTCGGCGTGCCGCCGGTAGTTGAGACCGACGCAGACGACCTTGCCCGGCCGCGCGATCGGCGCGCCCACCCTGGCCCGTGCGGCTTCGGGACCGGCTTCGGGCAGCTCACCGGTGGCCAGCCCGGCCGCGACCCTGGCGACGCCGTCGCTCGCGAAGAAGCCGCCATCGATGTCGGCGGTCAGCTTCGAGAGGTCGCGCAGCGTGCCGTCCCCAGCACGTACGAACGGACGCTCACTTCCCGGCTCGCCGAGACGCAACAGCTGCACGGATTTTCCCTTCCGGCCGAACCGTCGACAATCAACGGCTCCAACAGCAACGAACAGACATCCGATGTATACCCGACGACCTCCGAGAAGATCTAGGGGTCGCCTGGATCTGTGCCGAAAATTGATCGGATCAGTTGCGACAACCCGGAGTGCCGTGAGTCACAGCGGGAATAGTTACCTATTCTAAGCAAGTTGTCGTCCGCGGAACCGTCACTGGGGAGAGGAAGAGCATGACCATCGCGCCCGAGCGAGTGGAAGAGTCCGTCGCGCGACCGAGCACGACCGGACGCGCCCGGTTCGTCCTGATTCTCGGCGGCCTGTCCGCCTTCGGGCCCCTGTCCATCGACATGTACCTGCCCGCGCTGCCGCAGATGGCGGGGGAACTGCGCGCGGCGGACGCGACCGTCCAGCTCACGCTGAGCGCGTTCATCATCGGGCTCGCCCTCGGCCAGCTGGTCCTCGGCCCGCTGTCCGACGCGATCGGCCGCCGCAAACCGCTCGTGGCCGGGCTCGCCCTCTACCTGGTCGGCTCGATCCTGTGCGCTTTCGCCCCGACCGCCGATCTGCTCATCGCCGCCCGCGGTGTCCAGGCCTTCGGCGCGGCGGCGGGCATCGTGATCGCCAGGGCGACCGTGCGCGACCTCTACTCCGGCACCGCGATGACGAAGTTCTTCTCGCTGCTCATGCTGGTCAACGGGCTCGCCCCGATCCTGGCGCCGATCATCGGCGGCCAGATCCTGAACTGGACCTCGTGGCGCGGCGTGTTCGTCTGCCTGACCGTCTTCGGCGCGATCCTGCTCGCCGTCGTCTTCTTCCTGCTCCCGGAACCCCTGCCCGAGGAACGCCGCACTCCCGCGCGGTTCGGCTCGGTGATGCGGAATTACGCCAGCCTGCTCCGGGACCGCAGCTTCCTCGGTTACGCGCTGGCTTCCGGCCTGATGTTCGGCAGCCTGTTCGCCTACATCTCCGGTTCGTCCTTCGCCCTGCAAGGCGTCTACGGCCTGAGCCCGCAGGCGTACAGCCTGGTGTTCGGGCTCAACGGCATCGGCATCGTGGCCGTCGGCCAGCTGAACGGGCGCATCGTCGGCCGCTTCCCGGAACGGACCCTGCTGACCGTCGGGCTCGTCATCGCGGCGGTCGCCGGCTTCGGCGTACTGGCCGCGGCCGTGCTGGACCTCGGGCTGATCGGCCTGCTGATCCCGCTGTTCATCCTGGTGTCGAGCATCGGCATGGTGGCGCCGAACTCGAGTTCGCTGGCACTGGCCGAACAGGCGCGATCCGCCGGTTCGGCGTCGGCGCTGCTGGGCGTGCTGCAGTTCGTCGTCGGCGGGCTGGCGACGCCGCTGGTCGGACTGGGCGGCGCGGGCGCCGCCGTCCCGATGGGGATCACGATGGCGGCCTTCGGCGTGCTCGCCCTGCTGGCCTTCGGGACCATGACGCGGCCTTCGCGGCCCTTGGCGCCTCTCGCTGTTCCGCAGGAGGCCTGACCCGCTGACCCAAGTGTCATGAAAGGGTCGTTCAGGACATCTTCCGTCCTGAACGACCCTTTCATGACATCCGCCGGGCACCGGCAACGATCGCGGCCGGGAGCCGATCACACAGAGTTCGAGCACGGAATGAAGGATCGGTTAACCCATCAGTAGGAATGTCGGGTAACCCGCGTCACGGGCCCGAAACCGCCCCGTCCCAGCCTCGGACGAGAAAGGGAGATCATGGGATACGGGAGGATGAGGACGTTGGCACCCCGGGACGAATGGTCGGTCGGCTGCCGGGATCTCGCGGGCAGGCGCAGGGACGTGACGGTGTTCGTGAGCAGCGACAAGATCGTGCTCGTGGCGCCGCCCGGCGAGGCCGCCGTACTCGGGCCGCTGGACGTGGGGCGCTTGCGCGCCGCACTCCGCGACGCCGTGGTCGCGGTGGCGGAACATCCGGACCACAGTGAATGACAACTACCGTTCCTACTTCTGAGTAGGTAGAGTCGGCCCCGTTCGGAAGGAGCCGGCCATGACCACCTACTTCGTGACGGGCGCGACGGGTTTTCTGGGCAAACGCCTGGTCGCGCGCCTACTACGGCGACCTGAGACCGTAGCCGTCCATGTTCTCGTGCGGGAGACCTCACGCGGGAAGCTCCCGAGCCACGAGAAGCTCGTTCCCGTCACCGGCGATCTGACCGAACCCACGCTGGGCATCGACCCGGCGAAAGTGGGTCCCCTCGACCACGTGGTGCATCTGGGCGCGATCTACGACCTCACCGCGGACGAAGCGGCGAACCGCGCGGCCAACGTCGACGGCACCCGCAACGTCCTGGAGTTCGCCGCCGCCGCTAAAGCCGGGCTCTTCCATCACGTCTCGTCGATCGCGGTCGCCGGAAAGTACGCCGGGCGCTTCACCGAAGCCGACTTCGACCTCGGCCAGAGTTTCACCTCGCCGTACCACGCGACGAAGTTCGAGGCGGAGAAACTCGTGCGACGGCACGGGAAAACGCCGTACCGGGTGTACCGGCCGTCCGCCGTGGCCGGTGATTCGCGCACCGGCGAGATGGACAAGATCGACGGCCCGTACTACTTCCTCCCCGCGATCTCCCGGCTCGCCGCGCTGCCCCGCCGTCTCCCGCTGGCCGCCCCGGATCTCGGTGCCACGAACATCGTGCCGGTCGACTACGTCGTCGAAGCGATGGAGCACCTCATGCACGTCGACGCGCCCAGCGGCAGTACGTATCACCTCGCGTCGCCCCGGCCGCAGCCACTGCACGAGGTCTACAACGCTTTCGCGCGGGCCGCGGGAGCGCCGAAGATTTCCGCCGTCCTTCCCCCTCGGCCGTCCGGAGTGCTGAAGCGCGCCGGAACCCGGCTGGCGAAATCCGCGGCGGCCGGTCTCGACCGCGTACCCGGCGGACGGTCGGCCCGCGCGGCGGTCCTGACCGAACTCGGGATCCCGCTCGAAGTCCTGCCCCATCTGAGCATGGAGGTCGACTTCGACACGAGCGCGACCACGGCCGCCCTCGAGGGCAGCGGGATCACCTTGCCCCCGTTGAAGGAGTACGCCGGTCCGCTTTACCGGTACTGGCTCGAGCACCTGGACCCCGATCGCGGCCGCCGCCGTCCGGGGCCGGATCCGCTCGACGGCCGCAAGGTCCTGATCACCGGCGCCTCATCGGGCATCGGGCGCGCGTCCGCGCTGGCCGTCGCCGCGAAGGGTGGCGAAGTGATCCTCGTGGCCAGGCGCGCGGACGAACTCGAAGAGGTTCGCGAGCAGATCGTCGCGGCGGGCGGGAAGGCCTCGGCGTATCCGTGCGATCTCACCGACGGCGGCGCGGTCGACGCGCTGGTCAAGGACGTGCTCGCCGCGCACGGCGCCGTCGACATGCTGGTCAACAACGCGGGCCGCTCCATCCGGCGCTCGCTTTCACTGTCCACCGAACGGTTCCACGACTTCGAGCGCACGATGGCGATCAACTACTTCGGTCCCGTGCGGCTGACGCTGGGCCTGCTGCCGTCGATGACCGCGCGCGGGTTCGGCCACGTCGTCAACGTGACCACCCAAGGACTCCAGACCGACACCCCGCGGTTTTCCGCTTACCTGGCCTCGAAGGCCGCGTTGGAGGAGTTCGGACTGACCGCCGGACGGGAGACGCTTTCCGACGGCGTCACCTTCACCTCGGTCCGGATGCCGCTGGTGCGCACCGACATGATCGCGCCGACCGGGTCCTACCGCGGCATGCCGTCGAGCTCTCCCGAACGCGCCGCCGCGCTCGTGGTGAAGGCACTGGAGAAACGGCCCGAGATCCTGAACCTGCCCGAAGGCACGGCCGCCGAACTGGTGACGCTCGTCGCACCCAGGACGACGCGGTTCTTCGCCCACCTCGTCTACCGCGCGATGCCCGAGTCCGCCCCGGAAACCCGTGGCCTGCCCCGGAAGGCTCCGCTCGCCTCGGTGGCGGGCGCGGTCACCAGGCTGGTCTGGCGCCGCCGTCCCTGACGTCCTCGCCGCCGGGCTCGATCGGGGCGCGCGCCCGGCCGCTACCATCGGTTTCCGATACGCCGGGGGGTCGGCGGACTCGGGCCGAGGCAGGACGAGCAGGGAAGGGGCAGTGTGGACGTCGCCAGTCCCCCGCTGACGACCGGACCGGACGCCACAGGGATGTCAGCGGTACGTCCGTCCAGGACAGTGCTGCGGCTTTCCCTGCACGTGGCTTGGGCGCTCGCGCTCGCCGTCGCCACCGAACTCCGGGTGGGGCGCTTCGGTTTCCACCCGTCGGACCAGGGTTTCATCCTCGCCCAGGCATGGCGCGTGTTGCACGGCGAAGTCCCGCACTCCGACATCATCTCCGCACGGCCGCTGGGTTCGGCGTACCTGCACATCGTCGACTTCGTGCTGCCGGGCCCGCTGTTCTTCGTCTCCAGCGTGCTCAGCATGCTGGAGATCATCCTGGCGACCATCGCGTTCGCCGCGCTGGTCACCCGCCGTCGCGTCCGCGACTGGGGGCCGGGGCTCACCGGGCTGACGGCGGCCGCGTCGCTGCTGAACCTCAACGCCTTCCCGCTGATGGCGTGGCACACGATCGACGGGATCTTCCTGACCGCCTGCGGTGCCTGGGCGCTGGATTCGGGGCTGCGCAACGGCAAAGCCTGGCCCCGGTGGCTCGGCCTGGTGCTGCTGGGCGCCGCGGTGTTCGTCAAACAGAGTTTCGCGCCGGTGCCGCTGATCGCGTTGTGCTGGCTGCTGCTGCACCCGTCGCTGCGGGAAGGCGCGTTCCGCACCCGCCACTGGTGGGGGCGGCTGGCCTGGGATCTGCTGGCGTTGGGCGGTCTTCCGGTCTTCTACATCGGAATCGTCACGTTCGACGGCGGGCTCGGCGCGATGGCCGAGCAGCTCACCGGCGGCCTGCCCGCGTACGGCGAACGGCTTCTCGGTCTGTGGCTGGAAAATCCCGAAACCCTGCTGCGTCCGCCGGTGCGGGGCCTGACCTTCTTCGCGATCGCCGGGGTGCTTGTGGCCCTGCTCGGGATCTTCCGCGAGCGCGCCGGATTCGCCGGGGCGATCCTCGCGCGGCTGCTGCTCCTGGCGGGGGTGGCGGTGGTGGTCGGCACCGTCGTGGATGGACACTTCACCGGCGCTTCGCGCTGGGCGGACGTCCTCTGGTGGATCCTCGGTGTCGCGCTGCTGGTGAACTGGGTGGCGAAACGTCAGTTCCCGCGCATGGGCGCGCTCGTCTTCGCGACCGGCTTCATGACCAGCCTGTCCTGGGGGAACGACACGCCGACGCTGTTCACCGGAACACTGGCGCTGACGGCGATCCTGGAGCTGTCGGACGCGCTGCCCCCGCTGCCGGATCCGCCTCGCCGGATCGCTTTGGCGGGCGCCACGGCGATGGGCCTGGTCGCGCTGCTGGCGTCGGGCTGGGCCGTGGTCGTGCACCACGACGAAGCCGCGTACCTCGACATGTCGCGCGAGAAACTGACCGGTGACCTCGGCACGGTGACGCCGTCGATGCGCGGCATCCGGACGAATCCGGGCACTTTCACCTACATCTCGCAGATCCAGGGCTGCGTCACGCGCTACCCCGCGGGGCGCACGGCGGTCCTGCCCGACAACCCGTTCGCCTATCCCGCCTTCGGCCTGCGCAACCCGTTCCCGTTGGAATGGCCGCTGCCGCTGGAGATCGTCGCCGACGCCCCGCAACGCATGCTCGCGAGGGCCGACGAGCTCAACCGCGAAGGCGACTACCTGGTGCTGTTCCAGACCGTGAGCATGCCGGCCCTGGCCAAGGGCGGTCCGGTGCCCGCCGAGGTTGCGGGCGACGCGCCGATTTTCGACTACCTGGGGCTGGAGAACGCGCTGCGGTCGCGGCTCACCGGGCAGACTGTCACCTGCGGCAGCTTCATCGGCAAGTGGGCGCCGCGCCCCTGACGCGGTTTTTCCCTCTCCCGGGGGTCCTTTCCCGGTGCAAGCCCCCACCCCCAAGACAAAAAAAGGGGGGGGCGTTTACAACCGCATCCCCCGGGAGGACAGAAAACAAG
>NZ_JBVJCE010000030.1:57789-61019 GCF_055588925.1 Amycolatopsis sp. NPDC041971
ATGCGCCTATCCCCCGTCCCTCCCCCCCTCCCCTTCTCTCCCCTCTCCCCCTTCCCTCCCCCCCCCCCCCCCCCCCCCCCCCCCCCCCCCCCCCCCCCCGGGGGGTTAGTCGACGCCGGCGTCCTCGGGGCGGCCGGAAGCGAGTCCGGCGAGGACGTCCAAAGCGGCTCCGAGCGTCTCGATGGGCGGCGAAGACATCGCGAGTCGCACCGCGTTCGGGGCGTGGCCGGGGACGACGGCGAACGCGGCAGCCGGGGTGACCGCGATCCCGCGCCGCGCGGCCGCGGCGACGAAGGTCTCGGCGCGCCAGTGTTCGGGGAGTTCCCACCAGCAGTGGTACGCTTGGGGGTCGGCGCGCACCGTGAACCCGGCCAGCCGCGCCGCCGTCACCCGTTGACGTTCGGCGGCATCGAGCCGTTTCGCCCGTTCGACGGTTTCCAGGGTGCCCCCGGTAATCCACCGGGTGGCGGCTTCGACGGCGAAGCGGGACGCGACCCAGCCGCCCGAGCGCACGGCCGCGGCCAGCCGTTCCGTCCATTCCGCAGGGACGGCGAGGAATCCGGTGGTCAGCCCCGGGGCGAGCCGTTTGGACATACTGTCGGTGAACACGGTGCGTTCCGGCGCGTACGCCGCGAAGGGGCGGACCTCAGGCCGGAGGAAGGTGTAGATCCCGTCCTCGATCACCGGGATGTCCAACCGTCGCACGGTTTCCGCCAGCTCGACGCGCCGTGCTTCGTCCATTGTGGACCCGAGCGGATTGTGCAGCGTCGGCTGGACGTACAGCGCGCGGACAGGCGCGGCGGCGTGCGCGGCTTCGAGAGCTTCGGGAACGAGGCCCGCGTCGTCGGTCTCGATGGGCACCAACTGGACGCCGAGCCGTCCGGCGAGCGCCTTGACCACCGGATAGGTGATGGCTTCGACGGCGAGCCGTTCCCCCATCGGCACGAAGGCGGTGATGGCGGCCGCGATGGCCTGACGCCCGCTGCCGGCGAAGAGGATTTCCGGCGCCCAGCCGTCCTTCGCGAACAGTCCGGCGGCGGCGTCCCGCGCCTGCTTCGAGCCGGACACGCTCCCCGGCCGCAGTGCCGCGGTCAGGACGTCGTCACGCAGCAGCGGCTCCAGCGCCTTCCCGACCAGCGCCGTTTGCTCCGGGAGGACGGCGAAGTTGAGTTCGAGGTCGACCGTCGCGCCGCCCGGTTCGGCGAGCGCGGTCTCCAGCGGCGGCCTCCCGGCACGGACGAACGTGCCGCGGCCGACCTCGCCGACCACGACACCTCTCCGGACGAGTTCGCCGTAGACCCTGGCGGCGGTCGAATTGGCGATTCCTCGTTCGCGGGCGAACCGCCGCTGCGGGGGCAGCCGGTCACCAGGGCGGAGCCTGCCCGCTTCGACGTCCGCGGAGATCTCGTCCGCGACTATCCGGTAGTCCTCCACGCCTCATGATGTCATCGGAGGGGGTCGTGAGCCGACTGCGACCTGCGGAACACCATAACGACGGACTCCTAGGTTAGCCTAACCTGCGTGGAGACCGTGGAAACCCTCACCGAGCAGAGCACGACGTCCCGTCTGCACGCGGACGCGCTGACGCTCGCCTACGACGGCCGGACCGTGGCCCGGGACCTCGGGGTGGTCATCCCCGACCGGTCGTTCACCGTCATCGTCGGCCCGAACGCCTGCGGCAAGACGACCCTGCTGCGCGCGCTCGCGCGGATGCTCAAACCCCGTCAGGGTTCGGTGTTCCTCGACGGCCAGGTGATCAGCTCGTTCCCCGCCAAGGAGGTCGCCCGGCGGCTCGGCCTGCTGCCGCAGAGCTCGATCGCGCCCGACGGCATCACCGTCGCGGACCTCGTCGCGCGCGGCCGGTACCCGCATCAGCGGCTGCTGCGCCAGTGGTCCCGCGAGGACGCCACCGTGGTCGCGGAATCCATGCGCGCCACCGGGGTCGACGATCTCGCCGAGCGGCTGGTCGACGAACTGTCGGGCGGCCAGCGGCAGCGCGTGTGGATGGCGATGGCGCTCGCCCAGGAGACCGATCTCCTCCTGCTCGACGAGCCGACGACCTATCTGGACATTGCGCACCAGATGGACATCCTCGACCTGTGCGCGCAACTGCACCGGGAGCAGGGCCGGACGCTGGTCGCGGTGCTGCACGACCTCAACCACGCCGCCCGGTACGCGACGCACATGATCGCGATGCGGGACGGAGAGGTACTGGCGACAGGCGCGCCCGAAGACGTCGTCACCGCCGCCAACGTCGAAAAGATCTTCGAGCTGCCCTGCCGTGTCATGCCGTGCCCCGAAACCGGAACTCCGCTGGTGATCCCGAAAGCGGGGCGCCGCGCCGCCTGAGGTTCGTCCGGACGACCACCCCGATGGAGGCTTCTGTGCCCGGCCCACGGCATTACGTTTGCCCGGGAGGTTCCATGACTCAGGAAATCTGGTCGAAGATCGACGAATACATCTTCGACGTGCTCATCCCGGCCGATCCCGCCCTCGACAAGACTCTTCTCGCCTCGGACGAGGCGGGGATGCCGCCCATCGCCGTCGCCCCCAACCAGGGCAAGCTGCTGCATCTCCTGGCGAAGATGATCGGCGCCCGCTCGATACTGGAAATCGGCACGCTCGGCGGCTACAGCACCATCTGGCTCGCCCGCGCCCTGCCATCCGAAGGGCGTCTCGTGACGCTCGAGTACTACCCGAAATTCGCCGATGTCGCGCGGAAGAGCATCGACGCCGCCGGCGTCGGCGAGCTCGTCGACATCCGGATCGGGGAAGCACTGGACCTGCTGCCCGGTGTCGAAGGCCCGATCGATCTGGCGTTCATCGACGCGGACAGGGTCAACAACCCGGCCTACTTCGAGGCGGCGCTGAAACTGACCAGGCCGGGCGGGGTGATCGTGATCGACAACGTCGTCCGCGCCGGAGCGGTGGCCGACCCGGCGAACACCTCCGACGAGATCGAAGGACTCCGGCGGATGCACGACCTGATCGCCGCCGAACCGCGCGTCGACGCGACCGCGTTGCAGACCGTCGGCAAGAAGGGGCACGACGGCCTGACGATCGTCCTCGTGACGTCCTAGCGAGAGGCAGGCCCGGCGGTGGGTGTCCGGGTTGCGGTGGCGTGGGGGTACAGGTGGTCGTGAGTGGCGATTCGGGTTAGGGCCAAGGGTGTCTTAGGTACCTACTGCGGATGGGTCCGGAACGACACCTCGAGCCTCAGTAGCGTCACT
>NZ_JBVJCE010000031.1:0-56763 GCF_055588925.1 Amycolatopsis sp. NPDC041971
CCCCCCCCCCCCCCCCCCCCCCCCCCCCCCCCCCCCCCCCCCCCCCCCCCCCCCCCCCCCCCCCCCCCCCCCCCCCCCCCCCCCCCCCCCCCCACTCCCGAACCGGCTCACCTGCGAAGTGATAGCAAAGGTCCCTTGCTCCCGCCGCAGCCCCACCACACCTCCCACTGCCGCCCCTTCAGACGACGCGCCCCTGTCTACTTGCCGGTAGGCTGCCCCCATGGGCGAAGCGAGTCAGGTCACGGGACGGTTCCGCAGGACGTTCGAAGTACTGCATTCCCTTACCTACTTCGCACCCGAGACGGAAGCCGCGCTCACCGGCGCGGGCCTCCGGCCGGGGCGGATGACCTACTTCGCGGGCCGCGCGGCGCCCATGGGCGCGGTGGGCTCCGAGGTGGTCGCGGCCACCTTCTACAACTTCAACCCCGAGCTGGTCGCCCGCTACATCCCGCGCGCGTGGACGCTGGCCGGCCCGGACAGGATCATCGAGGCCCGCTTCGAGGCCGTCGACGCGGCGTTGACCCGGCTGCTGGGCAAGGAGACCCTCGGCTCCGAAGAGGTCGCCGAGGCGGCCGAGCTCGCCCGCGAGGCGACCGGAGGCTGCCAGCCCGACGGCCGTCCGCTCTATGCTGGGCACGCGGGCCTCGACTGGCCGAGCGAGCCGCACCTCGTGCTCTGGCATGCCATCACCCTGTTGCGCGAGCATCGCGGTGACGGCCACATCGCCGCGCTGATCGTCAACGGTCTCGACGGGCTCGCCGCTCTCGTCACGCACACCGCCACCGGCAAGGGGTTCCTGCCCGCCGTCGCCAAGGCGTCCCGCGGCTGGAGCGACGAGCAGTGGGACGGCGCGGCCGCCAAGCTCCGCGAACAGGGCATCCTGGACGCCGATGGCGGTCTGACCGAGGCCGGACACGATCTTCGCGAGCGGCTCGAAGTCGCCACCAACGCCTCGTCGGCGAGGCCGTGGGAGTACCTCGGCGAGGAGAAGACCAAGCGCCTTCACGAGCTGTGCGGGCCTTTGAGTCGTAAGGCCGCCGAAGCGGGCGCTTTTCCCGCGAATGTGTTCTCTACGGGCAGATAATTACGCTATGTAGCGAAAATGCCTACCCTGTTTTCGCTTTGGGTAACGGAAGTGTGACTTTCGCTTGATCGGCCCTCATAATTTTTGTCGAATGCGTGTTCACCCAGCGGACTCGGGAGAAGCCGCCGAACGAGTCATGTCACACTGGTCGAGGCCCGATTCTCCGCGGCCGGTCCGTACTCACAGTGAGCAAGATGCCTCGCAACCGAGTGAGGCCGTCGGCACACTGCGAAATACGGGTGGCCGGGGTTAAACCAGACGACCCTTGCAACGATGATGGAGACCGAGGATGGTCGTGGTGCTGTGCCTCGCTCTGTGATCTGTGGACAAAGCGATATCTACAGAGCGCGCTTTGACCACTACGCCTCGTAACGCCATGATGTTCGAAGCACCACCGAGCCAGAACCGCGCGAACCCCCTCTCCGCGCACCGGGAGTAATGCGATGATGACCATGACCACCCTCGACACGCTGGCCGCCGGCGAGCTCGGCACCGGCAACGTCCGCACCTGGCTGATCGACAACATCATCCCCCTGGTGCTGCTGGCCGTCGCGCTCCTCCTGCTGTGGCTGGGCGGCGGCAAGGGCGACAACGCCGGTGTCATGCGCCGACTCGCCGGTGTCGTGATCGCGCTGGCGATCATCGGCCTCGCGGTGAGTGGCGCCGGAGTCAACGTGGGCCAGTGGATCGCCGGCCTCTTCACGGGCTGAGGCAGGGCTCGCGTTGCGTATCCGCACCGATGACGAGGTTTACCGGGTCGATGCCGTGTGGCTCGGCCCGCCGAAAGCGACTTTTCCCTGGAGAGCCCGCTACGTCGCGTGGCTCGTCGGTATCCCGGTCTTCCTGCTCGTGCTCACCGTCGAACGGTGGGCGGGCTGGAGCTTCGGGTTCTTCTCGACGGCCTGGGCCTTCGTCGCCACAATTGTGATCACCAGGTTGATCACGTCCAAGATCAGTCACGAACGCCCCCTCGGCGCCGTGGCCGGGATGGCGGCGAAAGAGCTCAACACCCCTAGAGAACGGACTACGGGCACGGGGGGCGCCGCCAGCGCGTCCCGTGTCCGGGTGCGGGCGAACCGCCCGTTACCGAAGCATCGCAGGAGACGGCAGTACCAGCACCACGGCTACGGCGGCGGCGCCGGAGCTCAGGGAACACCACGAGCGCGTCGGAGCCGTCCTGCGGCTCGGGCCGGGAGGTAGTCGTTGTTCGGTCGCGGCGGAAGCCGAGGAAAACGTGATCGAGATCTGCAGCAAGGGGCCTGGAACCCGCCCCAGCAGGTCCGCTCCGCGCAACCCAAGAAGGCCGATAAGGGGAGGCGGCTGCCCGGGGAAGCGGCGATACCTGCCTACACCCCGTCGATCGCGGCGCGAAGCATCGACGGGCACCTGTTGCGCACCGGTCACGAGGTCTACGCCTGGTACCGGCTCGCCCCCCAGCGCTGGTCGTTCCGATCGGATTCGCAGCGCCGCGACCTGATCGCGGCCATCGCCGGGCAGTACGCGGAGCTCCAGGGCCGCTGGCTGCACCTGCGCGTGACCAACCGGCCGTATCCGATCCGCATGTGGGCCGAGGCCCACGTGCACAACGCCGTCGGCCGTCCCCAGGACGTGCCGGGCGCGCTGTCCTTCGACGATTACCTCATCGGCGAGCAGCAGCAGCTGATGGGCCGCTCGATGGCGGAAAAAGAGGTCTACCTCGGCGTCCAGGTGCAGACCAGGCGGATGATCGACCGTGCGGTCGAGAGCGCCGCCCCGGTGCTGCGCAAGATCCTGCCCGAGGCCGTCGACGCAGAACTGGCCGCACTCGACTCCGAGGTCGAGCATCTCGACCAGGTGATCGGCTCGGCCGGGCTCGAAGGCCGTCCGGTGCATGCCGAGGAGATGTCCTGGTTGATGCACCGCTCGTGCTCGCTGGGGTTGCCCGCGCCGCGCAACATGCCCGCGGTCCCCGGCGCCGCCTGGGAGCCCGAGGATCTCGCCAGTTTCACCGACGCGGCGGATTTCCACGCCGAGCCGTACGCGCCGACGGTCACCGTGCGCGGCCGCACCGGATCGAACGCCGGGGTCTCGCGGCATCTCGCCGTCCTCACCGTCGGCCAGATGCACGGTCTTCAGATCCCCGAGGTCGACGACCCGTGGATCCAGCACGCCGACCGGCTGCCCGCCGCGGTCGAGGTGTCCGCGCGGATCTACGTCCGGCGCCCCGAGGAAGTGGCGGGGGAGCTCCAACGCCAGATGAACAAGGTGCGTTCGCAGGTCAAGCACTACACCGACGAGCACGAACTGGAGCCGCCGCAGTCGCTGGCGCGCCAGGCCGGCCGGGTGCTGGAGATCGACGACGAGATGACGTCGGGCTTCACCGCGCTGGCCACCCGGGTGCGTTCTTGGTGGCGGCTGGCGGTGTCCGGGCCGACGGAGCGGGACGCGCTGCGCCTGGCCCAGCAGCTTCTCGACCTCTACAAGCCGAAGATCGCCGTCGAACACCCCGAGGCGCAGTACGCGCTGGCCAGGGAATTCATCCCCGGCGAGCCGCTGGCCTCGGCGGCGTACATGCGGCGCGGTTCGGTCGTGTGGGCGTCCTCGTCGGTGCCGACGGCGACCGCCGAGGTGGGCGACCGCCGCGGCATCCTGCTCGGCGAGACCGTGACCGCGACCCGGCGCCCGGTGGCGTGGGATCCGTGGATGGCGCAGGAGATCCGCGACGGTTCCGGGCTGACCGCGATGGTCGCCGGTCTCGGTGGCGGTAAGTCGTTCCTCGGTGGTGGCATCGTCTACAAGACGCTCCGCGCGGGCGCGCATTGGACGATCCTCGACCCGTCGGGCCCGCTGTCGCGGCTGTGCGACCTGCCCGAAATGCGGCCGTACGCGCGGAACATCAACCTGCTCAACGCGCAGCCCGGCATCCTCAACCCGTACCGCGTGGTCGCCGAGCCGCAGATCGAGCACTTCATGGACGAGGACGACCCCGAGCGGTCGTGGCGGCGGGAGAAGGCCCTCGCCGGTGCGACGCGCCGCCGTCTCGTGCTCGACGTCCTCACCGGTGTCCTGCCGTACGAGGTCTCGCGGATGCCGCAGACCCGGATCGTGCTGCTGCGCGCCGTCCGTGCGGTCGGCGGCCGGTTCGAAGCCGATCCCGGCCAGGTCATCGACGCGTTGCGCCGGGACTCCAGCGAGCACCATGAGCACGCCGCCGTCGTCGCGGACTTCCTCGACGAGATGCGCGAGCGGATGGCACTGCTCATCCCGGAGACCGACGCGGACCCGTACGCCGAGACCCGCGACGACCGGATGACCGTGCTGACCATGGCGGGGCTGACCCTGCCCAAGGACGGTGTCCCGCGCGAGTACTGGACGGACGCGGAGTCGCTCGGCGTCGAGATGCTGAACCTCGCCGCGTGGCTGACGCAGCGGTCGGTGTACGAGAAGCCCAAGGAACTGCGCAAGGGCGTTTGGATCGACGAGGCGTTCTTCCTGTCCGAGGTCCCGACCGGTCGCGTGCTGATGAACCGCTTCGCCCGTGACTCGCGTAAATGGAACGTCCGCGTGCTGCTTTCCTCGCAGATCCCCGCGGACTTCCTGAAGATCCAGGGTTTCGTGGCGCTGCTGGACTCGGTGTTCGTCGGGCGTCTTGACGACGACGACGCCCAGGCCGACGCGCTGCGCCTGCTCAAGGTCCCGGTCGGCGTGGGCTACGAGCAGGTCGTCGCGGCGCTGGGCCGCCGTCCCGGTTCGCAACGTGATCTCCAGCGGGACGTCGAGCCCCGGCAGTTCATCTTCGGTGACGGCGCCGGCGGCGTGGAGCGGATCCGCGTCGACTTCTCCGGCCCGCACCTGGAGCACCTGCGCCGGGTCATGGACACCACGCCGGGTTCGCCCGACGCCAAACCGTCGAGGCCGGGCAACGAACTCGCCGTCCCGGAGGAGAAGCAGTTCGTGGCCGCTCCGCCGGAGGAGGACGACTTCGAACTCGAAGAGGATCTCGAACTCGCGGCCGAACTCGAAGTCGGGCTGACCGAGGAGCAACTGCTCGGCGCCCCGGACCCGTTGGCGGCCGAGACCGGGGAAGTGCGAGGCGCCGTCCGAAACGGACACATCACGAACGGGGAGAAGGGCGAGCAGCCCGCGCGCGCCGGCAAGGGCGGCACCGGCAGGGATGCCGCATGAACACGGTGATCACGCTGGCGTGCGTGCTCGCGTTCGCCGCGGGCTGGCACGCGCTGCGCCGCCGCCTCGAAGAGGGGCCGCGGCCCGGCAAGAACAGACCCAGCCGCCGCGCGACGATGCTCGCCGTCATGCTGATCCTGGGCCTCCAAGCCGTGGCGACCGCTCCGGCGGCTTCGGCCGCGGCCTGTGGTGAGGCACCGAACCCGGAACGGCCCGGCGCGGGCATGGTCGGCGCGCTCGACCCGCCCGCGACAGCGCGCGGTGAAGGCGGCAGCCCGTACAACGTCTACGGGTACGCGGGGCACGTCTGGGACACGTTCGAAACCGACTGCGGTCCGCTGGCCGGTATCACCTCGCCCAACTCGACGATCGACACCTGGGCGGGCAACCAGCTGTTCAACATCGGCAAGAACATCGTCGGTGCCACCAACTCGCTGCACTACACCGTGTTGCAGGGCAGCCTGCTCAGCCCGCTGTACAACGCCGTCAAGGCCGGGGCCGAGAAGGTCTACAACAACATCTACGCCCAGTTGTTCGGCCTTGCCGCGCTGATCATGTCCATCATGTTGTTCCGCAACATCTGGCGTGGCGACCTCGCGGCGGTCAGCAAACGGGCGCTGTACGGGCTCGCCGCGGTCTGGCTGGCCGCGTCCTCCTTGGCACTGCTGCGATTCCTCGATCCGATCGACAACGCGATCGTGCAGACCACCACCAACATCCAGGCCGGGTTCATCGACGAGGCGAAGACGCCGCCGCCGACCCAGCCGCAGCCGCCCTCGACCCAACCGTGCCAGGCGACCCCGGAGGCCGTCGCGGCTCGACAGCCGTGGGACCGGGTCCCGACCGAACTGCACTGCCGGGTCGTCTACGACAACTGGCTCCGCGGGGAGTTCGGCAGCCCGGACTCGCCGCAGGCCATCCAGTACGGCCCGGCCCTCCTGGACGCGCGTGCCTTCACCTGGGGCCAGATCCAGCAGGGCGGCGACGCCGACACCGCGCTGGTCGACTCCAAGAAGGCGGCGTTCAAGGACATCTCCACCAAACTCGGCCCGGCGACGGGCTATTTCACGGGTGAGGACGGCAGCCGTGTCGGCGCCGGTTTCCTTTCCCTCGGCCAGGGAATCTTCTATTCGCTGTTCCAGTTGCTCGCGAAGGCGACGGTCCTGCTCGCGCAGGTGCTGATCAGGATCTTCGTCCTGACGGCTCCGTTGATCGGCCTGATCGCGCTGCTCCAGCCCCAGATCATGCAGCGGATCCTGAAGGTCGTCGGCGCGGTCGCCTTCAACCTCATGGTGCTCTCGGTGCTGGCGGGCGTGCACACCCTCCTGCTGGAGGCGATCTTCACCGCGGGGAACTCGCTTTCCCTGCTGACGAAGATGGTGCTGGCCGCCATCATCACCGTGCTGCTGTTCATGATCGGCCGTCCCGTGCGGCGGTTGTGGCAGATGGTCGAGATGTCCGTCGGCATGGTCGGCGGCGCGGTGCCCTCGCCACGCGGCGGCCTCTTCTCCCGTTTCCGCAAGAAGAGCAACGAACCGACCCCGCAGGACGCCTTCTGGCAAAACGTCCGCGACACCGACGACGTCGTCGATGGCGACCTCCGCGGTCCGGTGGGCGCGACGGTCGGCGGCGGGCGGTTCCGGCCCGAGGCGACGATCTTCGCCAGTTCGCAGCGGCTCGACAGCGGCTCCGCCGCGATCCGGCCCGCGGCGGCCTGGTCGGGAGCGCCGTGGCCCGGCGCCGTCGGCGGCGGTGGCGGCATGCCCGCGCTTCCCGCCGGTGGCGGCGGAAGCGTCCCGGTGTTCGGCCAGTACAACCCGTCCGCGGGCAATCCGGGGGACTCCATGTTCACCTCGGGCGGGCGGAGCCCGATCCAGGTGCCGAGCCGCCGGGTCGACACGTCGCCGGTCGCCGACCGGCGCTGGAGCGACGAACCGGAGCCGGTCGTGGTGCCATCGCGGATGAACTCCGCGGGCGGCGGCTACACCACGCCCGACTACTCGGGAGCCGTGCCGGTGCAACCGGGGCCGGCCGCGGCACAGGTGCCACGCCCGCGCCGCGTCGACCCCGAAGTCGTCGCGGGCAAGCCGGTCTACGTGCTGTACCGGCCTTCGCGCGGGCTCGAAGTCCGCGAGGAAGTCCGCGACACAGACCATGCAGTGGGTCGGTGACCCATGCCGATCCGGACCAATCGCGGGCGCACCGCGGTCTACCGCAGACTCTGGGGCTGGCCACTGCGCTCGCCCCGCCACCTCATCGGCACGCTCGTGATCCTCGCGGTGTTGTTCACCGCGCTGGGCATCCTGCTGCCGAAGTCCATCGGAAAACCGGGACAGACGGCCATCGGGCCGGGTGCTTCGGCGACGGCCAGTTCACGTCCCGGCGTCGCGGCGCCGGTGACCGTGACGTCGACGTTGCCGCCGAGGATCACCACCCGGCCGCCGCCGTCTTCCGCGCCGGTCGACCAGGACGGGGTCCGGGTCGCCAAGGAGTGGGTGACGGCATGGGCGAACCATCCCGACGGTACGACGACCGAGAAGTGGCTGAACGGACTGAAGCCCTACACCACCGAGGAGTACCTGGCCGGGGAACTGACGACGGTGGATCCCGCCAACATCGCCGCGACCAGGGTCTCCGGGGAGCCGCAGGTCGCGTCCTCGGTCACCGGATCGATGGACGTGGACGTCCCCACGGACGGGTCCAAGGTCCGGGTGACCGTCGTCAAGACGAACCCGGGATGGCGGGTCACCAAGTTCACCCAAGCGGGCTGACCCGATGAAGATCGGGCTCATCGTCGGCGTGCTGATCACCGCGGTCTTCGCCGCGGTGATCACCACGAGCAAGGTCACCGAGGTGGTGACCGACCACCTGGAGGCCCAGGCGGGCGGCGTCGTCAAGACCTCTTGCGACGCGTCGATCGGGCCGACCCTGCCCGGCCAGGTCGATCGCGGTTCTTCGGACGTGAACAAACTCGACGACGAACAGAAGGGGATCGTCGCGCTGATCATCTCGATCGGCAAGCAGCGGACGCTGTCCCCGCGGGCGTGGCAGGTGGCGATCCAGGCCGGGATGACCGAGTCCAAGCTGCGCAACCTGACCTACGGCGACCGCGACTCGCTCGGCATCTTCCAGATGCGGCCGTCGATGGGCTGGGGCACCGTCGCGCAGGTCACCGACCCGCCGTACCAGGTCAACAAGTTCTACGACGTGCTGCTCGCGGTGCCGGACTGGGAGAACATGCGTCCCGGCGACGCCGCGCAGCGGGTGGAGCGGTCCGGCTTCCCCGACCGCTACCACAACTGGGAGCCGATGGCGGCCCTCCTCGTGCAGAACGAGGGCCAGATCGTCGACGTCGTCGGCTGCGGCACGAGCGTCGGCAGTGTGGTGCCGCCGAGCCAGGCAGCCGCGCAGGCCATCAAGTTCGCCCTCGCCGAGCAGGGCAAGCCGTACGTCTGGGGCGCCACGGGGCCGAACAGCTACGACTGCTCCGGGTTGATGCTGCGGGCCTACGAGTCGGCCGGGATCATCATCCCGCGTGTTTCGCGGGACCAGTACAAGGGCGGCGCGATGCTGCCGGTCCGCCAGGCGCAGCCGGGTGACCTGCTGTTCCTCGCCACCGTGCCGTCGAACCCGGCGACCATCCACCACGTGATGATGTACCTGGGCGAGGGCAAGATCGTCGAGGCGCAGCAGACCGGGGTGCCGGTGCACATCCGGGACTTCTCCTTCGACGAGGCCGAAGTGGTCGCGCAGGCGGTTCGTCCTGGCGTTTAGCATGGTGAAAGCGTGGTATCGCGACCGCGGGACCATCGGATTCACCCGAAGTGGCGGCCTGTCCACCGGCAAGCGGCCGCACACTGGCAGAGGATGAAGAACGTGGCACGGAAATTCGGAAGGCGAGGCAAGCCCGCGGCGGCCAACGGTCCGGAGGTCGATCCCCGCGATCTTTTCGGTACCGCACAACCCGCGCGGCACGCGGCCCGGCCGGCGTCGAGTACGCCGCTGGCCGACCAGCTGAATCAAGGCTGGCCGGGCGTCGACGCCGGTTACGTCGTGTTGCCGCGTTCGCTGGCCGAGGGGATGTCGCTGCCCTGGCAGCAGCAGATGGCCGCCCTGCTGGCCCAGTTCCATCACGAGAACGCCCGCCTCGCCTGGCCGATCTACCGTGTCGTCCCGTCGCGCTACGAAAAACTCGTCGACCTCGACGAGGAACAGCTGGCGGAGGCCGGCTACCTGGTCGAGATGGACACCGAAGGCGAGATGATCTACCGCGAGCGCAGCGGCCGGAAGATCGAAGACCCGGCGAACACCACGGTGCTCGTCTCGTGTCTCGACCCGATCCCGAAGCCTGCGCGGCGTCAAGCGCCCCCGCCGCCTTCGCAGGCCGCGCCGACCGCGACCGGGCAGCCGCCGCGCGCCCCGGCGCCGATGAACATCGGACCCGCGCCGGTGTGGCGCACGGTCACCCCGCCGGTGCCTCCCGCCCCTCCGTCCGGTGGGTTTCCCGCGCCTTCTGGTGGGGCTGTGCCGCCCGCTCCGCCCGCTTCGTCCGGCGGGTCGCCGTTGCAGGGCGGCCAAGCGGTACCTCCGGCGCCGGTTCAGCCCGCCGCCCCCAGCGGGCCTCAGGTGCCTTCGCCTGCTTCGCAAGCACCGGCGCCTCAGGCACTGCCTCAGCCCACCCGGATGCAGCCCCCGTCGACGAACCAGACGCCGCCTCCGCCGATGACCGCCCCTCCGGCCACTCCGGAAGCGCAGCCCGCCGCGCCGTCCCAAGCCGAACCGGAGCCGCCTGTCACGACTCCGCCGCCGTCCGCGATGCCGCAGGCCGCTCCTCCTCCGCCGGTGTCACCCACTTCGCCGCCGCAGGGCATCCCCGTCGCGCCGGAACCCGCGACCCCGCCGCGCGGTGTCCCGATGCACCGGGGCTGGTTCGACGAACTCGGCGGGAACGCGCCGGAAAGCTCGAAGGTGGACCAGCCCGAGAGCGCCGAGTTCGGTCCGACCGGTGATCCCACGGAGATCCCGTACCGCTATCGCAAGTGATGACAGGACGTCCGGGTGATGTCAGGCTTGTCGTATGTCGAGCGACCCGAACCCGGATCAAGGCTGGTACTTCAACACCAAGACGAATCAGGTCGAGCACCTGGAACGAGGCCGGGGCGTCGACCTCCTCGGCCCGTACCCGGACGAGGCGACGGCCCGGCGCGCCCTGGACATCGCCAAGGAACGCACCCGCCAGGCCGACGCCGAGGACGCCAAGTGGAACGGTGACTGAGCGCCTGTGCGTCGGGTCCTGAGGTTGATCGACGGGGGATCGGGGACACTCGACGTCCCCGATCCCCCGTTGATCAAGGCCGTCCTTCGCCACCGACCTCGAGTGCCGCTGCACCGTGAGCAGGCGGGGGAGCAAGGGACCTTTGCTAGCGTCGCTTAGCGCATGCAACCAAGCGATAGCAAAGGTCCCTTGCTCTCTCCTCCGCTGAAACAGCAGGTCAGGCGTCTTGCCGCGCCAAAGCCGGGCCCAGCGCGAACTCCGGGTCCACCTGAGCCGTGAGGTCCTCCCCGGCCCGCCCGCTGCCCCACGCCCGCGCGTTGCGGAGGTGGAACTCGACGCCCTGACGCTGGTAGCGCGCCCAGTCCCGCTGCTCGCCGTCGACGGTCGCGAGCATCGAGTCCAGCGTCCGGAGGTTGTGCGTTTCGAGTTCGCCGATGGGGCGCGCGCGGCCGCGTTCGGCGGCGCGGACGTGCCGCGAGTTCTCCATCCAGCCCAGCAGGGCGTCGCCGACTTCTGCGCGCAGGAACTCGATGTCCTCGTCCTCGGTGACCTTGTTGCCCACGACGACCAGCCGCACCCCGAAGTCGCGCGCGTAGTCGGCGTATTGCCGGTACACGCCGACGCTGCGCACGGTCGGTTCGCACACCAGGAACGTCACGTCGAACCGCGTGAACAGGCCGGACGCGAACGCGTCGGCGCCGGCGGTCATGTCCATGACCACGTATTCGCCCGCGTCGTCGATCATGTGGTTCAGCAGCAGTTCCGCCGCGCCGACCTTCGAGTGGTAGCAGGCGACACCGAGGTCGTCCTCGTCGAACTGGCCGGTGACGCCGAGCCGCACGCCGCCGAACTCGCGGAAGCACGCCTGGAAGATGGGGTTGTCCTCGAACGGCCGGACCAGCCGCGACCCGCGCCCCGGCGGAGTCGTCTTGATCATCGAGGCCGCGTCGGCGATCCGCGGGTTGTCGCCGCGCAGGTACTCCTTGATCAGGCCCATGTTGTCACCCAGCGTCGGCCACGCGATGGCCTCTTCCTCGCTCGCGCCGAGCGCGACGGCGAGGTGCTGGTTGATGTCCGCGTCGATCGCCAGTACCGGTTTCCCGCCGCCGGCCAGGTACGCGGTGAACAGCGACGCCAGCGTGGTCTTCCCGCTGCCGCCCTTCCCGACGAACGCGATCTTCACGCCACGGCCCTTCCTGTCGTTTTGAAAAGGGTATCGGTTTTCATTTCGGCTCGTAACGTACACCCGACCGGCCCGCACCCGAACGGGCGATCAACGGCGCCGGATCGGGATAGGGTTGGGTGGTGCCTTCACTCGTGATCAGGACACGCTCGGCAGGAGGGGACTTCGGTCACCTTCGAGCCGAGTTCTCGCTGCCGGAGTCGTTCGGGCCCGACGTGCTCGCCGAGGCGGAGGCGGCGGTCGTCGACCCGATCGAGTCCGCGGAGGAACGCGAGGACGCCACCGGTCTGCCCTTCGTCACCATCGATCCGCCCGGTTCCAAGGATCTCGACCAGGCGGTGCTGGTCGAGCGCGTCGAGGGCGGCGGATTCCGCGTTCACTACGCGATCGCCGACCTGGCCGCCTTCATCCCGCCGGGGGGCGCGCTCGACAAGGAGGCGCGCCGCCGCGGGCAGACGCTCTACCTGCCCGACGGGAACGTCCCGCTGCACCCGCCGGTGCTGTCCGAGGGCGCGGCGAGCCTGCTGCCGGGGGAGACCCGGCCCGCCGTGCTGTGGACCATCGACGTCGACGCGGACGGTGAGCCGACGGCGACCAACGTCCGCCGGGCGCTGGTCCGGTCCACCGAACAGTTCGACTACGAGACCGTCCAGGCTTCGATCGACGCGGGCGAGCCGCATCCGTCGGTCGCCGCGTTGCCGGAGCTGGGCCGGCTGCGCCGCGAGCTCGCGATCCGGCGTGGCGCGGTCGAACTGCAGTTGCCGGAGCAGGAGATCAGCGGCGATCCCGACGGCGGCTGGGCGCTGATCCAGCGGCCGCGCAACGACGTCGACGCGTGGAACGCCGAGATCTCGCTGCTCACCGGCATGGCCGCGGCCAAGATCATGATCGGCGCCGGGATCGGGGTGTTGCGCACGTTGCCCCAGCCCGACGCCGAAGCGGTCGAATGGCTGCGCCGATCGGCGCAGGCGCTGAACATCGACTGGCCCGAAGGCAGGAGCGTGTCCGAGTTCCTGGCCGCGCTCGACCCCGGCCAACCCGCCTCGATGGCGCTTTTCGCCGACACCACAAGGCTTTTGCGCGGCGCCGGGTACACCGCGTTCGACGGCGAACTGCCCGCCTTGACCACGCACGCCGGGATCGGCGGCGCGTATGCCCACGTCACCGCGCCGATCCGGCGGCTGGTCGACCGGTTCGCCACCGAGATCTGTCTCGCCGTGAGCGCCGGCCGCGAAGTGCCCGAGTGGGTCCGCGCGGCGCTTTCGGAGGTGCCGGAGCAGATGACCGCGTCCGACACGCTGGCGGCCAAGGTCGAACGTGCCTGCATCGATCAGGTCGAGGCCTGGGTCATGGCCGAGCACATCGGCGAGGAGTTCGACGCGATCGTGCTGCGGGCCGACGAGACCAAGTCGGAGATCCTAATCGAGAATCCGCCGGTGATGGGCAAGTGCGCGGGTGAGAAGCCGCCAGAAGGCGAGCGGATCCGGGTCCGGCTCACGGCGGTGGACGTCGACAAGCGGAAATTGTCCTTCGAGCGCGCATGATCGACGATCTCGGCGAAGTGGTCCCGCTGCGCGAACCGGCGTCGCGGGTGGTGTCGCTCGTGCCGTCGCTGACCGAAGCCGTCGAGGTGAGCGCGCCGGGAAGGCTGGCGGGCGCCACGGACTACTGCACCCATCCGGTCGATCTGGACGTCCCGAGGGTGGGCGGCTCGAAGTACCCGAACGTGGACAAGGTGCTCGAACTCGCACCGGATCTGGTGCTGGCCAACTCCGAGGAGAACCGGCCGGAGGACGTGGAGCGCCTGCGCGCCAACGGGATTCCGGTCTGGGTGATGGAGGCGTCGGCGACCGTGCCCGGCGCGCTCGCCTCGATCCGGCGGATCCTGACGCAGGCCTACGACCTCGTCGAGCCGGAATGGCTGGTCGAGGCCGAAAAGATCTGGCGGGAGACCCTGCCGGAGCGGTTCCGCGCGGTCGTGCCGGTCTGGCGGAAGCCGTGGATCGTGCTCGGCAGGGACACCTTCGGCGGCGACGTCCTGCATCGCGTCGGAATCGGCAATGTCTACGCGGACGACGAAGAGCGCTACCCGCGCCCCAAGCTCGACGAGGTCCAAGCGCGCTTCGCGGCCGGAGACGCGAACCTGCTCGTACTGCCCGACGAGCCCTACGAGTTCACCGCGGACGACGGCCCCGAAGCGTTTCCCGGCGCGAAGCACGTCCTGGTCTCTGGACGCTACCTGACCTGGTACGGCCCTTCGCTCGTCGAGGCCCATGCCCACCTCACGCGTTTAGTCCTCTGAATGCGGTAGTAGCGCATCCAGAGGACTAAACGCGGGTGGTCAGAGAGTGAGACCGGTCAGGACGGTGACGCGTTCTTCGGTGAAGTCGGCCATCGCCGACGCGGGGCCTTCGCGGCCGACGCCGGAGTCCTTCACGCCGCCGTAGGGCATCTGATCGGCGCGGAAGCTCGGCACGTCGCCGACGAGCACTCCGCCGACACGCAGCTTCGCGGACACGTCGAACGCCGTCGGCAGGTCGCGCGTGAACACACCCGCCTGAAGGCCGAAGCGCGAGTCGTTGATCCGGCGCACACCGTCGTCCACCGACTCCACGCGCGTGATCGACACGACCGGTCCGAAGACCTCGTCGGCCATCACCGACGCGTCCTCCGGCACGTTCGCGAGCACCGTCGGCTCGACGGTCGCACCGTCGCGCTTCCCGCCGGTCAGCAGTTGACCGCCCGCGTCGACGGCCGCGGCGATCCACGACTCCACCCGGGAAGCGGCGGCGGTGTTGATCAGCGGCCCGACGTCCACGCCGTCCGTCCGCGGGTTGCCGGTTCCGAGCGCGCGTACCTGCTCCAGCACCTTCGCCCGGAGCTCGTCGTAGACGTCGGCGTGCGCGTACACGCGCTGCACCGAGATACACGACTGGCCCGCCTGGTACATCGCGAACGTCGCGATCCGCTGCGCCGCGAAGTCCAGATCCGTCCAATCAGGACAGACGAGCACCGCGGCGTTGCCGCCGAGTTCGAGCGCGACATGCTTGCGCGGCACGCTGTCGCGGATACCCCAGCCCACCGGCACGGAACCGGTGAACGACACGACCGGCAACCGCGGATCGGCCACCAGTCGAGCCGATTCCTCGTTGCTCACCGGGAGAATCGACCAGCTTCCGGCGGGCAGGCCGGTCTCGGCGAGGATCTCCCCGAGCAGCAACGCGGTCAACGGCGTCGCGGGCGCGGGCTTGAGCACGATCGGCGCGCCGACCGCGATCGCCGGAGCCACCTTGTGCGCCACCAGGTTCAGCGGGAAGTTGAACGGCGTGATGCCCAGCACCGGCCCCTTCGGCACGCGGCGGACGAGCGCGAGCCGTCCGGTGCCGCCCGGGTCGGTGTCGAGCCGCTGCAGGTCACCGGAGAACCGGCGTGCCTCTTCGGCGGCCCAGCGGAACGTCGACGCCGCGCGCCCGACCTCGCCGCGCGCCCACTTCAGCGGCTTGCCCGACTCGGCGGTGATCAGCCGCGCGAGCTCCTCGGACCGCTCACCCAAAACTCGGGACACGTGGTCCAACGCGCCCGCCCGGACATGCGCGGGAAGCGTCGCGAACTCGTCGGAGACGTCGTGCGCCGCCTGCACGGCGGTCTCGATGTCCGAAGTGGACGGAACGTGGTGCGACCCGGCCTCGCTCCCGTCGAAGGAGTGCCGGACGACGACGGTCTCGCCGCCGGCGACCGGCTTTCCGGCTACCCAGAAGGGGAAGGTACTCACTTGACGGCCTCCGTGCGGACAGCGTGCTCGAGGACGGACAGTCCCTCGTCGAGCAGTTCGGTGGACAGGGACAGCGGCGGCAGCAAGCGGACGACGTTGCCGTAGGTGCCGCAGGTGAGGACGACGACGCCTGCCTGGTGACAGGCCCGCGCGATGCGCTTGGTCAGCTCGGCGTCGGGTTCGGTGGTGCCCGGCTTCACGAACTCGGCGGCCAGCATCGCGCCGCGGCCGCGGACGTCACCGATCACGCCGGTCTCCTCGGCCAGTGCCCGCAGCCGCGGCAGTACCGTGTCCTCGATGCGCTTCGCCGACGCCGTGAGGTTGTCCTGGCGCATGACCTCGATCGAGCCGAGCGCCGCGGCGCACGCGATCGGGTTGCCGCCGTAGGTTCCGCCGAGTCCGCCCGGCGGGACGGCGTCGAGCAGTTCCGCGCGGCCGGTGACGGCGGCGAGCGGCAGCCCGCCCGCGATGCCCTTGGCGGTGGCGATCAGATCGGGCACGACGTCTTCGTGCGTGGACGCGAACCACTCGCCGGTGCGGCAGAAACCGGTCTGTACCTCGTCGGCGACGAACAAGACGCCGTTTTCGGTGCACCAGCGGGAAAGCGCGGGCAGGAAACCGGGAGCGGGCTCGATGAAGCCGCCTTCACCCTGCACCGGCTCCAGTACGACGGCCGCGACCTGGTCGCCGCCGATCTGCTTCTCGATGCGGTCGATGGCGATCCGCGCCGCTTCGGGACCGGACAGCCCGTCGCGGTACGGGTACGAGCCGGGCACGCGGTAGACCTCGGGCGCGAACGGGCCGAAACCGTGCTTGTAGGGGATGGACTTCGCGGTCAGCGCCATCGTCAGGTTGGTACGGCCGTGGTAGGCGTGGTCGAACACGACGACGGCCTGGCGACCGGTCGCGGCGCGGGCGATCTTCACCGCGTTCTCGACGGCTTCGGCGCCGGAGTTGAACAGGACCGAACGCTTCTCGTGGGTGCCCGGTGTCAGCTTGTCGAGCGCCTCGCACACCTCGACGTAGCCCTCGTACGGCGTGACCATGAAACACGTGTGCGTGAACCGGCCGGCTTGCTCGCGGACGCGGTCCACGACGGCGGGGGCGGCGTGGCCGACGTTGGTCACCGCGATGCCGGAACCGAAGTCGATCAGGACATTGCCGTCGGCGTCGGTGAGCAGGCCGCCCTCGGCGGAGGTGACGTAGACGGGCAGCACCGAACTCACCCCCGCGGCGACGACGGCGGCGCGTCGCTCCTGCAGGGCGCGCGAGGCGGGGCCGGGGATTTCGGTGCGCAGCCTGCGCTGGGTTTCGGTGGTGACGGTCACGGCCAGACTCCTGCGGACGCGAGGGACGGGGTCGCCATCCAGGATGGGAGCCGGTCCGGTCCACGTCAGCTCGACATCTTGTCGATATCGAGGCGTAGAGTTGGACAACATGGCACTGACCCTCGCCGCGCTGGTCGCCGAACGCACGCTCGGCCTGCGCGTGCGCGCGGCGGAGGCCGGCCTCGACCGGCCGATCGGCTGGGTCCACCCCACCGAACTGACCGATCCGCAGGCCTTCCTCGAAGGCGGTGAACTGCTGCTGACCACCGGCCTCGCCCTCGACGAGACCACGTCACCCGGGTACGTCCGGCGGCTCGTCGACGCCGGCGTGGCGGGGCTCGGTTTCGGAGTCGGCCTCAGCCACGAGAGCATCCCCCGGTCCCTTGTGGACACGGCGGAAGAGGTCGGGCTCCCGGTGCTCGAAGTGCCGAGGAAGACACCGTTCATCGCGATCACTCGCGCGGTCTCCCGTGCCGTCGCCGCCGACGAGTACGCCTCGCTCGTGCGCACCGGCAAGGGCCAGCAGGAGCTGACCAGGACGGCCGTCGGCAAGGGCGGTCCCGGTGGGATCGTGCGGAAACTGGCGAAGCTGGTCGACGGCTGGGTGCTCCTGCTCGACTCCTCGGGCGCGGTCACCGAGGCTTCGTCGGCGTCCTTGCGGCCGTTCGCCGACGAAATCCGGGAAGACCTCGCGCGGCTGCGCGCGGGCACGCTGGTGACGGTGGCCGGGGAGTACGAGGTCGTCTTGCAGACGCTGGACACCCGCGCGCGAGGCGTGCTCGCCGTCGGCACCCGTGAGCCGCTCGACGCCGCGGGGCAGCATATCGTCAACACCGCGGTGTCATTGCTTTCCCTTGCCCTGGAACAAAACCGCGAGTACGTCGGCGCCTTGCGACGGCTGAGGTCGGGGACGATCGACCTGCTCGCCGCCGGGCACACCGAACTCGCCACGCGCACGATGAAGTCGCTTTGGGGCGGTGTTCCGGAGGCGCCGTGGACCGTGCTGGCCGTCGCCGGTCCCGCGGGCGCACGTCGTTCCCTCGCCGACAAGCTTGACGCCGAAGTGTCCGGGGAGACGGTGTTCTTCGGCGAGTCCGGGGCGTTCGTGGTCGCGCTCGGCGACGTGGAGCCCGTCGTCCGGCAGGCTTCCCGGATCGGGGGACTGCACTCCGGAGTCTCCGATCCGGTGTCCATAGTGGACTTCCCGGCCGGGCTCCGGCAGGCGAAGCAGGCGGCGGAAGCGGCCAAGGCCAAGCGCTCTCCGCTGGTCCGGTTCGCCGAACACGCCGGACGCGGATTTCTGGAGATGGTCGATTCGCAGGCGGCACAAGCCTTCGCGGACAGCCTGCTGGCGCCACTGCGGCAGCATGACGAAACCGGCCGGGGGGAACTGGTCGCCTCACTGACCTGCTGGCTCGAACACCACGGTCACTGGGATCTGGCGTCCGCGCGGCTCGGCGTGCACCGGCACACTTTGCGCAATCGTCTGCGCAAGGTCGCCGAACTGACCGGCCGCGATCTCGATTCCCCCGGCGTGCGCGCCGAATTCTGGCTCGCGCTGCAGGTCAGCGCTCGGACCTGACCAAGGCGATCGGCGAGTCCCCGCAGCGCCGCAGTCGCGTGCCGTTCTCCGTCGTGACCGGCTCCGCCCCAGCGGACCACCAGGCAGGGACGTCGACGTCGCGCACCAGGGAACCGGTCGCCTGGCGCGCGTTGTTCGACACGATGACCCGGCCTTGGGCGTTGACCAGTGCCGCGCGGCCGCCGAGCGCGCGCAGTTTCGGCTGCAGCAGGCGCTCGACCTCCCGCACGTAGATGTCCGCGCCGACGACCCCCGCGAACTCTCCGTCGCGCTGGACGGGGACGGTGAAGGTCAGCGTGTATTCGTCGGTGCAGAGGTAATCGACGTACGGTCCGTTGAGGTGGCGGCGGCCGGTGTCACGCGGGACGGTGAACCACGACTGCCGGGTGTAGTCCAGGAAGTTCTCGCTGCCCGGATCGAGGCTGATGACCAGTTGTACCGGCTCGGCGTCGCCGGTCTCGGTCCACCATTCGAAGGCGAATTCCTGATCGGCCAGCGCGTTCGGCGCGCTGATGAACCCGGCACCGACGACCAGGTCGCCGAGGACGTCGAAGACCCGCGGCCGAAGGCGGGGCAGATCTCCGGTAGTGGCATCGGCGGATGCGGCCAGGAGGCCTTCGGCGCCGGCCAATACCGGCTTCAGCCGGCCGAAGACGTCCTCGACCAGGGCGGATACCTGTTCGATGACCTCGGAACCGGCGGACGGTGTGTCGTTCACGGTGCTCACCTCGGATGCGCGGACGCCGCAGCTTAAGGGGCCAGAAGGGCTAAATGCACGCCCGCCAGCCGGTCTATCGCTTCGAGGACGTGTTCCTCGACGAGCTTCCTGGCCAGCTCGCCGTCGCCCTGAGCGATCGCGGCGGCGATCGCGCGGTGTTCGGCGTAGGCGTTCTCGCGGGTGCCGTGCGGCTCGAGCGGCAGCCACAGCAATCCGCCTCGTTCGCTCTGCAACTGCACTTCTTCCCTGGTCAGCCGCGGCGATTGGGCGGCCGCGGCGACTTCGAGATGGAACTGGCGCTCGGCGCGCGATGCCTCCGCGCCGGTGGCGGTGCGGATGTCCTCGGTCGCCAGTTCGAGCCGCTCGATGTCCTCGGGCGAACTCCGCTCGGCCGCGAGTTTGGCCGCGGCGCCCGCGATGGCGAGGTAGTGATCACCGACGTCGCGGAGTTCGGACAGCGAAACCGTGCGAAGGCGCTCTCGCCACGAAGCGGCCGAAGGGTTGATAGGCGTCTTCACGAAGCTTCCGCCGCCTCGGCCGCGTCGCGTCTCCACGAGCCCCTGGTGTCTTAAGGCCACGAGCGCCTCGCGAACCGTCACGGTGGAGACGCCGAACTGGGCGGCCAGCTCGGCTTCGCTCGGCAGCTGCTCCGAGTCGGCGAGCAACCCGAGCGTGATGGCGTCGACCAGCCGCGCGGTGACCGCTTCCGCCCGGCCGATCTGGTCGAGCGGCGCGAACATCGCTGATCGCGCGCTGTGCGACATCCCCTTACGCATGGTGGCCCTTCGCCCGTACCGCTACCCGATGGGATCAATCTTGCCCCATCGTCTAGTCATTTAACATCTGGACTTATACGTTTCGGCCCCTGCTGCCCGCGAGGGAGCAAGGGACCTTTGCTATCGCCTCACGCCCCCAGACCCAGTAGCCACAGGAGCGCTCGTGCGGCAGCTGAAGCACTTCATCGGCGGTGAGCACAGCGGATCCGCGTCGGGCCAGGTCGCCGACATCGTCGATCCCGTCACCGGCCGCCCGTATTGCACCGCCGCCGTCGCCGGCACCGGCAAGCCGATCGTGTTCACCGCGGCCGAGGAACTGCCGATGATCGTCGACCAGTTGCGGTTCTTCGCGGGGGCCGCGCGTGTCCTCGAAGGACGGTCGGCGGGCGAGTACATGGAAAGGCATACCTCTTTCGTCCGCCGAGAGCCGATCGGCGTGTGCGCGCAGGTTACGCCGTGGAACCATCCGCTCCGCATGGCGGTCTGGAAGATCGCCCCCGCGCTCGCCACGGGGAACACCGTGGTGCTCGAACCGGCGACACGACGCCCGCGTCGACCCTGTTTCTCGCCGAGATCTGCGCCGAATTCCTGCCGCCTGGCGTGCTCAGCCGGGTCTGTGCGTGCCGGGATCGAAGTCGCGGCATCGGCTGCGAAGGACGTGAAGCGCGT
This sequence comes from Amycolatopsis sp. NPDC041971, assembly GCF_055588925.1. Classification (NCBI taxonomy): domain Bacteria; kingdom Bacillati; phylum Actinomycetota; class Actinomycetes; order Pseudonocardiales; family Pseudonocardiaceae; genus Amycolatopsis; species Amycolatopsis sp. NPDC041971. The sequence goes on from NZ_JBVJCE010000031.1 coordinate 20,552, forward strand.
CCATCTCGAGCTCGGCGGTGAGGCGCCCGTAGTGGTCCTCGCCGACGCCGACATCGAAGCGGCCGCGGAAGGCATCACCGCCGCTGGGTACTTCAACGCCGGTCGGGAGTGCACAGCGGCGACGCGTGTCCTGGTCGCCGACGAGGTCCACGACGCTTTCGTCGCGGCGCTCACCCGCCAGGCACGGGCGACGACCACCGGTAAACCCGACGACACGTCGGTCAGCTACGAACCCCTCAACAACGCCGCCCAGTGGCTGCGCACACGACGGTCCACTGTGGAGGTGAGCGGCCTGAGAACGAGGGTACTTCTACGAATCGACGGTGATCTCCGGCCCGGTCATCACCGCAGCGCTTCGAGACCGAAGCGCTCGCCGCGGCCAACGGCGTCGACTACGCACTCGCGTCGCCGGCTGGTAGCCGAAATGCCGCACGGCGGCGTCAAGAAGTCCGGCTACGGCAAGGACCTCTCGCTCTACGGCCTCGAGGACTACACCCGCGTCAAGCACGTGATGAACGCGCTGTGACGACCACCGAAAGGCACGCCATACCTCATCAATCCGGCGTAACGGCTTTCCGGCGACACGACCTCAGGCGGACGGCTGTAAAGCGAAACGCCGGTGCGGCCTTTGCGGGCCGCACCGGCGTTCTCGAGTTCACTCAGTACCGACGGTCTTCGACCGCTCCTGTCGATCCGTTGTAGGTGATGTAGCCGAACTGGAAGTCGCTGCGCTTACCGGTCGGGGTGTTGTACTCACCACTGGTCGGGAAGCCGAGATACGAGGTCTCCCAGCCGAGGTCCCGCCAGCGAAGGCGGATCACCCCCTTGACCTCCCAGGCGACGTTCGTTCCCGCACGCCAGTAGATCGAGTGCGCGAAGCCGCCCTGGGCGAAGTGGTTGTACTTACCCTTACTGCCCGGCGTCCAGGTCTCGTCGGTGGTCGGGTAACCGATGCCGGTTTGCCAGCCGATCGCCGCGTAGCGGTCGCGGACATATCCGTGCACTTCGAAGGCATCGGTCGATGGTGACCAGTAGATCGAACCGTTCCCGCTGAAGTGGGTGTACCGGCCGACGCCGTCCGGCGTGGCCACCTCGTCGGTGGTCGGATAGCCGAAGAACACCTCCCAGCCCAGCGAACGCCATTTCTGCCAGATCCGGCCCATCACGTAGTGCGCGCCGGTCGCCGCGGTCCAGTAGATCGAAGCGTTGTTGTTGTTGAAGTGATTGACGCGCCCGATGCCGTCCGGCGTGGTCAGCTGGTCGCTGGTCGGGAAACCCAGTGGACCGGCTTCGCCGTTGGTGGCCTGCCACTTCGTGCGGATCTCGCCGTGGATGGCCATGGCCCCGACGCTGGAGTTCCAGTAGATCGACGCGTCACCGGTGAGCGGACCACCCACGAAGTCGTTGTAGCGGCCATTGTTCGCTCTGGCCACGAGTTCGTCGGTCTTCGGCGACCCCAGGTAGGCATGGGCGCCGAGCGTGACGTACTTGGTCAGGATCTCCCCGGCGACGGCTTTGACGCCGTGCTGCTCCGTCCAATACAGACGGCCGGAAGCGTACTGCTGCCAATGGCCGTCACCCTCGATGAGTTCCAGCCCCACCGGAGCGCCCATCAGCGTCCGGATGGGAGCCTCGTCCGCGTAGCGCTTCTGGATCGGGGTCTGGTATTCCGCACGGAGGGTGAGCCCCGCGACGGGCATCTGGACTTGACGGACCGGCTCGATGCTCTGGTTGTCCGGCCACTTGACGAAGTTCGCCGCGTCCAAAGATTTGGGAGGAGCGGAGATCTTGACGGAGGAGTTCACGGTCACCAGCCGGTTGGTGCTCTCGTTCACCCCGATCTGGACCCGCGCCGGACGACTGCCTGCGACGGCCAGCCGAGCCGTCCGGGGGTTGACGGTGTACCGCTGACTCGTGATCACGCCTCGGCTGTTCTCCGCCGTCCCGGTGACCACGACACGGGTGTCGGTTTCGTTCGGGAAGGCGAACAAGAAGGTGGTGCCCGTGCCGGTGCGCAGCGTGGTGTATTCGCAGGCGTTGTTCTGGGGACAGCGCATCCGCTCGGCTCGCCACTTCACGGTCAGCGATCCATCGGTGGGGTCCTCGGCCGAATCAACACCCAGGGAGACCGTTTCGCCGCCGGAAAAGACGGTGTTCGGGTCAGGAGCCGCGAGCGAGAGCACAGGGGTGGCTTCACCGGGAACGAAGGTCTGACTGGTGTTCGTCACCGCACCGTGCGCGTCGCTCACCGTGAGACCGACCGTCACCGCGTCGCCGGTCGAGTACGTGTGTTCCACGACCTGCCCGCTGCCGGTGGTGCCGTCCCCGAAGGTCCATTGGTAGTCGAGGGTGTCCAGGTCCGGGTCACTCGACCCTCCCGCGTCGAGTGAGATCTTCTTCGTGGCCGGCGTCACGGTTCCGGTGAACGCCGCGACGGGAGCCTTGTTCGCCGGCTTGTAGCTCAACCTGCGCAGTTTGGAAGATGCGGAGTCGGCCAGCACGACGTCGCCGTTCGGTGCCGTCAGAACGGAGACCGGATCGCCGATGTCGGAGGCGATCGTGTTGATCGCCTGGGTGACCTTGCCCCCGGCGTCGAACGCGAAGGTCGAAAGCGTGTGACCGCTTTTGTTGGCTACGAAATGAAGTCCCCGATAAGCGTCAGGATACGAAGTCCCAGTGTAGGGAAGTCCGCCGACGAGGGTATCCGTGGCTCCCTGGGTCGCCTCACTGACTGGCGCGGAGTTCGCGACGTTGGCACATTCCGGGAGGTCGCGATAGCCGGGGGCACGCGTGGTGCCTTCCCAGCACGGCCACTTCAAGTTCTGGCCGGGGAAGGCGAGATTCGCTTCGCTGCGGGCCGCCCAGCCGATGTCGGTGACGACGACGCCGCCCCGCGGATCCACCGCGATCCGAGGATCGCGCAGCCCGCTCGTGTAGTTGCGGCTACGCCAGGACGTCGGAGCCCCCGGGTCGTAGAACGGGTTGTCCACCCGCCCTTTGCCGTCCGTGCCGATGCGAAGCACTTTGCCCGTCGGTTGAGCCGGGTCCAGTGCCCGCAGGGCGAACTTGTCCACATTGTCCTTGGTCGCACCGGCCGGAGCCTGAACGGTCGCGTTGTCCCCGACAGCGACCCAGAGGACATCGCCGCCGGGATCCACGACGACGTCCTGTATTCCCTTGCTGTCGGCGTTGACCGGGAACTCCAGGACGGGGGTCTCGTCCGTGAGTCCCGTCGGCGCGCCCACCCCCTCCGCCCGCCATTTGCTGAGGCGGAACACCTGAGTGGATGTACTGGTCGCGAGTGCCCGAGTGGTATAGACCGTTCGGCTGGTAGTGAAGTCCGGTGCCACCGCGATGCCCGTGAGGCCGAGCGAACCGGCGGTGTGCACCGGAAGTGAGGCGATCTGTACCGGCTGGCCGCCTCGCGGTACCAGCTGCACCGATCCCAGGCGGCCGGTGGTCAGCGCGCTTCCGTCCGGGAGATAGGCGGCGTCGGTGAGATCTCCGGCCTGCTGGCCGGTGGGTGTGTCGACCAGGACGAACCCCGTGGGGAGTGCCGGTGCGGCTTGCGCCGGGGGTGCCGTGGTGATCACGGTGCCGAGCAGCACCGTGGCGGCCGCAGAGACGACCAGGGATCTTCGAGTCCGCATTGGACCTTCCTTCTCCGAATACGGAGAGTGCCATGCGCGGAAAGTGCTCACGAACGCACAAAAAATCGCGACAGCGCGACAGAGTTGCCCATTCTGTAACGCGACGCGACCTTCCGCCCCCAGCGCCCTCGTTTCTGGTTATGAGCACGCCGGACGCTAGCGGCTGGTCAGAGCGCCGTCATTCGACCGAAAGCGTGATTCGATCGTCGCTCGTGAATATCTGTGATCTAGCTCATCTTCAGCTAACGGTTATTTAGTACGATCGAACACCTGATCGATGATCGATCGGTCATCCACGCGTGTCCATTCGGCCACGGCCATTTGGCCCAAAATCGGTAAAAGGCCTTGCCGGGCGTCTCGCCGCCCAGCAATATCAACTTGCCGACCTGCTCTGAAGGAGCCGAGGGCTGTCCTGAGTGGGCATCCCAAGGGGGGAAGTCATGAAACGGATCCGTCGTGGACCTGTCCTGCGCGCAAGACTCCGGGTGACGCTCGCGTTGCTGCTGATCGTCGCACTCGTGGCGACGCTGGGGCCGGCGGCTTCGCAGCGGTTTCCGTCATCGGACGAGGCGGGTGCGTCGGCCGTGGCGGACGCCCCGAAGCAGGAGTCGGGATCCGCTGAAGGCGTCGCGGACCGGCCGACGCCCGATAGCGCCGCCACGCCCGCGATCAATCGGGCGACGGCCACTTCGCTTCAGTCGAAGTACCCGCCGATCACCTTTCCCGAACCCGCCTCCGGCAAGCGCGGTAACGCCAAGGTCGTACCGCCGCCTGCCGCTTCGGTGCGTGGTTTTGACGCGCAGGCCAGCAAGGAACTGCCACAGCGGCGCACCACGCACAGCAGCGTTTACGACAACCCCGACGGTACGCAGACCACCGTCTACGGCCAGGATCCGCTGAACTTCCCGCTGCCTGAGGGCGGGCTCGGCCCCGTCGACACCCGGGCCGTCCCCGACCAGGCAGGCGGTTGGCGCAAGGCGGGCGATGAGCTCCAAGTTCAGATGGGACAGACGAGCGGCTCGATGCGAGTGAGCGACGGCGCCGGGCACGAGGCCGCCTTCACTCTCCTGGGTGCGCGGGCGACGGCCGGACGCGCGGAAGGCAACGCGGTTGGGTACCCCGACATTCTGCCGAACGCCGACATGCGGGTCGAGTTCACCGCGGGCGCGGCCAAGGAGTGGTTCGTCCTCAAGAACCCCGACGCTCCTCATGCCTGGGAGTTCGCGCTCGATCTGAAAGGACTCGAGGCGAGGATCGCCGATGGCCAGGTGGTCTTCGTCGACCGGGCGGGTGCGGTCGTCCTGCGCGTACCGGCGGGCTACATGCTCGACTCCAGTCGTCAGGAAAGCGGTGAACCCGCGACCTCCTATGGCGTCACCTACCGGCTCGGAAGCCGTGATGGCAAACAGATCCTCCGGGTGGAACTCGACTCCGCGTGGCTGCGGGACCCGGCCAGGGTCTACCCAGTGCGGGTCGATCCCACCGTGGTCAAGGAGTCGGTCAGCACCGGCAACCTCGTGGTGGAGAACGGCACTCGGTTCACCAACGCCAATGAGTTGCGCATCGGCCGCAGCGGCGGCAAGACCGCTTCGAGCTACCTGCGGTTCGGCGGCATCGGCGGAGATCTGAAGGACAACCGGATCTTCGGTGCGCAGCTGCAGCTGACCAACTTCTGGTCCGGCTCCTGTACGCCCCGTCCGATGTCCGTGCATCCGGTCACCGCGGACTGGGGTTCCTCCGGAACGCCCCCGTTCGGCGGTGCGCTGGGCGGCGGGGTCTTCTCACACGGGTACATGGCCCCCTTGGCGACCAGATCGAACTGCCCCACCGCCCACGAACTGATCGACCTGGGCGTCGGCGGCCGGGACCTCGTCCAGCAGTGGGCGGGCGGTGCTCCGAACCATGGTCTCGCCCTTCAGGCGCCGACGGACCCGGCGGCGTGGAAACGCTTCACCGGTTTCGGCACGGCCAACCCCCCGCGTCTTTACGTGACGCACTCGCCGTACAACGCCGACTACCGCATCGACCGCGCCACACCGGAACCGCCGGTCACCCGCGCGGCCTCGGGCAAGGTCAAGATCACCGTGACGAACCGTGGAGCGCAGGCCTGGTCGCGCAACGACTTCGCGCTGGGTTACCGCGTCTACGACCGGAGTGGTAACTCGCTCGGATCTCAGCTCGCGGCCGAGCTTCCCGGTGACGTGGCGCGCGGCGCTTCCGTCACACTCGACGCGGAGATCAAACCGATCGGGGTGGGCAGCTATCTCCTCGACTTCAGCATGTTCCGCAAGCCCGGTGATTACTTCACCGATCACCAGGTCGCGCCCGCTCGGATCGGCCTCGACGTGTACGACGTGCCGCCGTTCATCAAGCAGCAGTACCCGCCCAACGGCGCCTCCGTCCAGACGCTGACCCCGCAGTTGTGGGCGAGCGGTATCGACGTCGACCCGCCTCCGGGCAGTACCCTGAAGTACCGGTTCGAAGTTTGCGAAAAGGGCGCGGACGACAACCCGGTCAACTGTTTCAGCTCGGCGCACCAGACGAATCCGACCTGGACGGTCCCGGACAAGAAGTTGTTCTGGAACAAGATCTACCTCTGGCGCTCGTTCGCGTTCGACGGCACCAACGAGAGCGAAGCGTTGCCGTTCAGTGCCATCTTGAGCGCCGTCCCGCAGCCGGCGATCACCTCGCATATGGCCATGACCCCGCACAGCGGGACCGACCGTGACTTCGACCCGATGGTCGGCAATTACCACTCCAGTGCGATCGATGTCCAGATGCCGACGGCCGGTCCCGGCTTGAGCGTCATCCGGACCTACAACACCTTGGATCCCCGCCGCGACCACTGGTTCGGCACGGGATGGGCGACGAAGTACGACATGCGGGTGGTCCGGGACTACGTGGGGAACGTCCTGGTCACCTATCCCGACGGCCAGCAGTTGCGGTTCGGGCTGAACCCGGACGGCACCTACGCGCCGCCACAGGGCCGGTTCGCCGCCTTCAAGTCTGAGCCGGACGGCGGCTGGTCGCTGACGGACAAGTCGGCGACCACGTATCGCTTCGACTCCGCGGGCAAGCTGACCGGTTACACCGACGGCGTCGGGCGTGGCGTCAGGATCTACTGGGAGGGTGACGCCCTCACCCGTGCCCTGGATCTGGCCAGCGGGCGGCAACTGGTCTTCCTGATCCAGGACCGCAAGGTCGCCGAGGTGTTCGCGACCGAGGTCAATGGCCAGATCCGGAATTGGAAGTACACCTACGAGGGCAACCGGTTGCGAGCGGTCGAAGACCCCTTGGCGAACATCACCCGGTACGACTACGCCGATCAGTCCAGGTTCCGCACGGTCGTCAATGACACGGCACCGGACGGGTACTGGCGATTGGGCGATCGGAGCGGAGAGACCGCCGTCAGCCAGGTGGCGTTCAACCGGGGCAAGGACAACGGCAAGTACAAGAACGTCGTGCTCGGGACGGCGGGAGCGGTGCCGGGTTCGGCCGACACCGCGGCGACCTTCAACGGGTCGAGCTCGGTGCTGCAACTCCCGGACGGGGCGGTCAAGAAGAGCAGGGATCTCTCGGTCGGGCTGTGGTTCAAGACCAATGGCGCCGGTGTCCTGCTGGGCTACCAGCAGAACGAGATCTCGGGTTCGCTGCAGAACGCCTATACGCCGGCGTTGTATGTCGGGACGACCGGAAAGCTCTACGGGCAGTTCGCTGACGGCACGACCGCGCCGATGAGCACTCCCGGGGTGGTCAACGACAACAAGTGGCACCACGTGGTGCTTTCCGGATCGCTGGCGACACAACGGCTCTATCTCGACGGTGTCCAGGTCGCGACCAAGCAGGGCGTGATCGATCACGGCAACCAGACCAAGACGTACGTGGGCGCTGGCTTCGTCTCCGGTAACTGGCCTGCCAAGCCCGGCAACGACCACGGGTACTTCGCCGGAGCGATCGATGAGGTGGCTGTTTACACCAAACCCTTGGGGGACAACGCGGTCCGCGAGCAGTTCCAGGCTGCTCAGCCGTCCGAAGGGCTCAGCAGGATCACTCTGCCCAGCGGCAAGATCGCCGCGGAGGTGGAATACGACACGGTCAGCGAGCGGGTGAAGAGTTACACCGACCGTAATGGCGGGAACTGGCGGCTCGGCGTGCCGGTGATCACCGGTGAAGAGAACAATCTGATCCGCACCGTTCAGTTCACCGATCCGGGCAACCGCAACCACACCTTCGACTACGACCCGGTTCGGGGCCGGATTCTGCGGACGGTCACCCCACTGGGCCTCGGCGTCCGTCCGGAAGACCAGGCCGGGCAGCCCACCGAGGAAGTCCGCTACGGGATCCGAACCTACGACTACGACGACGAAGGCAATCAGAACACCATCGTCTCCGAGAACCTCAATGAGGTCACACTCGGATTCGACCAGCGGGGGAACGTGGTCAGCAAGCAGACCTGCCTGATGCTTGGCCGCTGCCAGACCGAATACTTCGGCTATCACTTCAGCCCGGACAACCCGCTCGATCCTCGAAACGACAAGGTCGTTTGGAGCAGGGACGGAAGGTCAACGAACGCCGAGGACAACCGGTACCTGACCACGTACCTCTACAACGCCAAGGGCGACCTCACCAGCCAGAAGATGCCCGATGGCGGCGAGGTCGTGCACAGCTACACCACGGGCACCGAGCGGCCGCTCGACGACGTGAACATCCCGGTGCCGGCCGACCTGTTGTTGTCGACGGTGAGTGCGACGGGTGAGAACACGAACTTCCGGTACTACAGCACCGGTGATCTCGGCGAGATCCAGCAAGCGTCCGGAATGCGGACACGATTCGTCTACGACACCGCGGGACGGCGGACCTCTTCCACGATCTATGTGGACGCTTACCCCGACGGCATCACGACCACTTACGAATACGACGCGCTTTCGCGAGTGAAGGCCGAGACAGGGCCCGAGACCACGAACGCCGTCACCGGCGCCAAACATCGTGCCCGGACGGTCACGTCCTATGACAAGGACGGGAACATCGAGCGCGAGGAGGTTTCAGACCTCGTCGGCGGCGACCCGGCCCGCGTCACCACTCGGGAGTACGACGATCGCGGCCGTCTCGTGCACCTCGTCAACCCGGAGGGCAAGGGAACGCGTTACGGCTTCGACGTCTTCGGCAACCGGATGTTCGAAATCGACGCGAGCGGTGTGAAGAAGTCCTACGCGTATACGGCTCGCAACGAAGTCGCCGAGGTGCGCCTGCACGGCTGGCACGGTGGCGTGGTCGACCCGGCCGACGGAGACGGCCGCCCCGGCGACGGGGAAGGGGACACCGATCCGGCGAACTCGAAGCCGACGGTGCTCGAGTCCTTCCGGTACGACGAGTCCGGACGGCAGATCCTGCACGTCGACGCGATGGGCCGTACGACGCGGAACAACTACTACGCCAACGACCTGGTCGCACAGGTGGTGGCGGAGGGTTACCGGGACCCGGTCACCGGCAACGTTCGCGACCTCGTGCTGGAGAACAACAGCTACGACGGCGCCGGGAATTTGACCAAGCAGACCACGGCCGGAAACCGGACCACGACCTACGACTACGACACGGTCAACAGGCTCACCCAGTCGATCGAGGACCCCGGCGGACTCGACCGCAGCACAAGGTTCACCTACGACCGCAGCGGCAATGTGACCCGCACCGAGAAGTCCGGTGATCCCTCGAACACCAGCGGCGGACAGGTGAACACCGCTGAGACCACCGAGTTCGAATACAACGCCTCCGGCCAGCGGACCAAACAGACCGTCCACAATGGCCAGGAACGGCTGATCACCACCTGGAGCTATGACGAACGCGGCATGCCGGTGTCGGTCACCGATCCTCGTGGGAACGAGTCGTCGTCCCAGTACGCGACGACGATGGCGTACGACCAGCTGGCCAGGCCCATCCGGGCCACCGGTCCGCGCGTTCGCGTGGAGTCGAACGGCGGCGCGCCGGCGGACGCGCAGGCGACCATGGTCACCGGGTACGACACCTTCGGTTCGGTCACGCACACGAAGGACCCGCTCGGCCGGGTGACCACGGCGGCGTACGACAAACTCGGGCAGCTGGTGAAGGCGAGCCTGCCGTCGTACACACCGCCTGGCGCCACGGCGCCGATCACGCCGACCAAGGAGGTCCGCTACGACGCCGTGGGGCGCGTGATCAAGCAGATCGACGCCCGGCAGCACGCGACCGAACTTCGGTACGACCAGCTGGGAAGGCTGCTGGAGCGGCACGACCCGCAGGACGGTGGCACGGCCGCCGGTGTCTGGAAGTACTCCTACACGATGACCGGCCTGCCCCTGTCCGTGACTTCGCCGACGGGTGCCCGGGTCGAAGCGACCTACGACGAACTGGGCCGCAAGGCCACGTCGACCGCGGTGGAGCGGTTCCCGACGCCTGCCGCGTACACCACGAAGTATCGACACGACGACGCGGGCAACGTGGTGGCGGTCGAGAATCCGGCCGGCGAGAAGGGCTTGAACACCTACGACAAGCTGAACCAGCTGATCACCGCGGTCGACCCGGCCGGGGTCACCACCAAGCGGGGCTATGACCGGCAGGGCAGGCTGGTCCGGGCGAGCGACGGTGCGGGCGCCACGAAACGGCTCAACTACGACCTCGCCGGACGCGTGATCTCCGAGTTCGACGTCGACGGCCAGTGGACCGGCTCGCAGCCGGTGTTGCGAGAGCGCAAGTTCACCTACGACCCCGCCGGCAACATGCGGACGTCGGAGGACTGGGAGAAACGGGTCACCACGTTCAGCTACGACGCGGCGAACCGGTTGTCGAGCCAGATCGAACCTGTCGCGGACGGAAAGACGATCACGACGTCGTTCGGCTACGACGCGGCCGGAAACCGCACCAGGTTCACCGACGGCCGATCGAACAAGACCCTCTTCACCTACAACAGCCTGAACCTGCCGGAGTCGGTGGTCGAGCCGTCCACCGCCGCGCATCCCGCGGCGGCGGATCGGACCTGGACGCAGTCCTACGACGCCACGGGCAACGCGACCCGGCTGGCCGCGCCCGGAAACGTGAACCGCGACCGGACGTTCGACGCGCTGAACCGGATGCTCACGGAGACCGGCTCGGGCGCCGAGACGCAGACCGCCGACAAGACACGGACCTATGACGCCGACGGTCGTCTGCGGGTGGCGGGGAGTAACGCGTACACCTACAACGACCGTGGTGGTCTGCTGACCGCGACAGGTACATCCGGCGCGTCGTCCTTCGCGTACGACACCGCAGGGCGCGTCATCACCCGAAAGGATGCTGCGGGCACCACTGGTTACGGCTATCTCAAGGGCCGTCTGGACTCGGTGACCGACGGCGCGACCGGGGGCAAGCTGACCTACGGCTACAACGAAGCCGGCAAGGTCAAGACAGTCGACTACGGTGCCGGCCGGGTCCGTACCTACGACTACGACAACCTCGCACGGCCGAAGTCCGATGTCCTGAAGGAATCGAACGGCGCGGTCCTCTCGTCGATCGCCTACACCTACGACCCGAACGACCGGGTCAAGACGAAGACGACCGCGGGATTGGCCGGCTCCGGCCAGAACAGCTACTCGTACGACTTCCAGGGGCGCATGCTCTCCTGGACGGACCCGTCGGGTAAGTCGACCGAGTACGGCTGGGACGACTCGGGCAACCGGGTCAAGGCGGGTGACAAGAACGCGACCTACGACGAGCGGAACCGTGTCCTCGCCGATGGCGACTACACGTACGCCTACTCGCCGCGCGGCTCACTGAGCTCACGGACGTCGTCCGGCTTGGAGGAGAAGTACTCCTTCGACGCCTTTGATCGGCTGACCAAGTTCGGCACGACCGAGTACACCTACGACGACTTCGACCGGCTCGCTACTCGAGGCGGACAGAAGTTCTCGTACGCGGGCATGGAACGAGACACTGTCAGCGACGGTGTCTCACGCTTCGGCCGCGGTCCGGATGGCTCCTTGGTGTCGCTCTCGCAGGGAACCGATTCCCGGCTCACGCTTTCCGACCGGCACGGAGACGTCGTCGGCGCGCTGGCGCCCGCGTCGGGTGGTGTCGTCGACTCGACGGCGTATGACCCGTACGGCAAGCGGATCGCGTCGACCGGTGCCCCGCGGACGGTCGGTTTCCAGGGCGACTGGACGGATCCCGACAACGGGAACGTCAACATGGGGGCGCGGTGGTACCAGCCGGGCTCCGGTACCTTCGCCTCTCGCGACAGCATCGCGCTTCCGTTCTCGCCGTCGATCAGTGCGAACCGGTACTCGTATGTGCTGGGTTCACCGTTGAACTACTTCGACCCGGATGGTCACGGTTGGTTCAGTGACTTGTGGGACAAGGCGGGCACGATCGTGCACACCGCGCTGGACGTGGCGGGCATGATCCCCGGTATCGGCGAGATCGCCGACCTCGCGAACGCCGCGATCTATGCGGCCGAGGGTGACTGGGAGAACGCGGCTTGGTCGGCGGCGGGCGCGATCCCGTTCGGTGGGAACGCCGCGACCGCGGCGAAGTGGGCTCGGAAGGCGGGCGACTTCATCGGTAATGGCCGTCGAGCGGGCCGTCATGCCGACGACGCGGTCGGTGTCGGCCGTCGTTATGGCGATGATGTCGCCGGTGCCGCTCGCCGGGGTGCCGATGATGCCGCGTCGGCTGCTGCTCGGAAGGCTTCGGCGGTGGCGGCTGCTCGTAAGGCGGCGGCTGCGGCTGCTGCTGCGGCGGCTCGGCGGGCTGCGGCGATTTTGGCGAGGAAGAAGGCGGCTGCGGCTGCTGCGCGGGGTGCTGCGGAGCGGACGGCGAAGCGGAATCCGATTCCGACGTTGAAGGCGGCGTTGAAGCCGGTGTTCAAGGGGACGGATCTGGTGTCGTCGTCTCCGTTGATGCCGGCGCGGGTGGTGCAGGCGTTCAAGGCGGATGTGCAGGACGCGGGCCGGGTCTTCGACTTCTTCAAGAAGCAGGTGGTGGGGGACGGGGCTGTCGTCCAGAACGTCGCGGAGACTGTGACGGCGGTGTCGGAGGTTGCTCAGTCGGGTGCTTCTCCTGATGATCTTCTGTCGGCTTTGGGTGGTTTGGCGGGGCGGAACAAGGGGCGGGGTAAGCATCATGACGAGTCGTCTGGTGGTCCGGCCGGGAGTTGTGCGACCAGCAACAGTTTTGATCCGAACACGTTGGTGGTGATGGGTGACGGGTCTCGGAAGCCGATCAAGGATGTGAAGGTCGGGGACAGGGTCCTGGCGAAGGATCCGACGACGGGTCGCACTGCGGTTCGGGTGGTGACGGATGCGCGGTCGCATGCGAGTAAGCGCACCCTGGTGGAGGTCGGTGTCGCGAGTGAGGCCGGTCGTGGGTCTGTGGTGGCGACGGATGAGCATCCGTTCTGGGTGGCCTCGGAGAAACGCTGGTCGAACGCTGTTGATCTGAAGGCCGGGCACCGGCTGGAGACCGGGGATCATCGGGACGCCACGGTCACCGGCACCCGGTCCTGGTCCGAGACGCGACGGGTCTACAACCTGACCGTCGACACCGACCACACGTACTATGTGCTGGCGGGGGCCACTCCGGTCCTCACTCACAACTGCGGCCCGAGTAGCGGGCACACTCGGATGTACGTCGCGGGGCGTCCTGGTGCGGACGCCACTCCGCAGGACCACCTCCCCGCAAGTGCGCTGGTTACCAGGGGAGGAAATCTCCAGGACGGTAATTATCACTACGTGGTAGCGCCGGGTGGTTCAGTGAGAGCGTTTCACGAGAGCGTCTTCGATAACGGTGTGTGGGCAGGGCATACGAGCCTATCAGGAGGTAAGCCCGTGGCGATGGCGGGCACATTTGACGTGACGAACGGATCTATTGTCGAATTCGGCAACTTCTCTGGCCACTACAGGCCGAATGGATCCGGCATGGAATCGGTCGCTCGAGACGCCCTAAACAAGAATGGCTTCAACGTTGATGGAGCGCGCTGGGATCCCTTCGGTTTCGCGTGATCTCTCGCTCGCTGGCTCGCTCGTAGGGTGGAAATAATTTCCTGAGTGTTTTCGTTGAGTTGAAGGTTCGCGTGCGCTCTACCTATGAAGGCCTCCTTGGAATCCAAGGAGGCCTTCATAGGTAGAAACGCGCGTGCTGGCCGATCAGCGCGCCGTCTTCGGCTGCTCCTCGCTAGTCGTGGTCTTCCAACTTCAGGTCGCGGGCAACGTCGATCAATTGTTGAAATTTTCTATTCGGCAACAAGCTTGCGATCGAAACCAGCTCGGCGATTCCTGTCGAATTACGGTACGCTCTGGCGGCGCCCAGAGTCTGCTTCGGTGCAAGTCCGGCAATTGTGAGCAAATCGACTTCGGAGATCTGTAATGCGGGCGCAATATCCCGCACTATTTCCGGCGATGGCGGAATGTTTCCGTTAATCAATTGCAGAATGGTTGATTCGGCTCGTGCTGAAGCTCGGCTGACAGCTCTGGGGGACAGTTCGCGGTTGTCCATCAGGCCCTTCAGTATATCGGCAAAACTTTGAGTCATTCTCATAGCTTACTGAAAGTGTGTCTTGCGTGGTGTAGTGATGAGCCGATACATGATGCGTCGGTGTATGTCGCTGAAGTATAGGTTCACGCTGCTAAGGTTCAAAGGACCGAAAAGAGTCCGTGGCTTCCCGAAGCGCCGCCACCATCCCCGGATCCGTCACCGCGTGCCCTGCCGCTTCAACGAGTTCCAGCTTCGAGTCCGGCCAAGCCCGGTGCAGCTCGTAGGCCGTCACCGGCGGGCACACCGCGTCGTACCGCCCCTGCACGATTACCCCAGGAATCCCCGACAGCTTCCCGGCCTCCCGGATCAACTGCCCTTCCTCAAGCCACGCGCCATGGCAGAAGTAGTGCAGCGCCAGCCGGGCGAACGTGACAGCGAAGTCCGGCGACGCGTACTGGTTGTGGAAGGCCGGATCCGGGCGCAGGCAGACGATCGCGCCTTCCCAGATGCTCCAAGCGATCGCGGCACGCTCCCGGATCGCCCGATCGGGGTGATAGACGAGTTCGCGGTACGCCGACAGCGGGTCGTCGCGGCGATCTTCGGGGATCGGCGCGAGGAAGGCTTCCCACTCACGGGGAAAGAGATTCGCGGCGCCGCCGTTGTAGATCCAGTCGAGTTCACTGCGGCGGACGGTGAAGACGCCGCGCAGGATGATCTCGCTGACGCGGCTCGGGTGGGTTTCGGCGTAGGCGAGGGCGAGGGTCGCACCCCACGAGCCGCCGAAGAGCTGCCACTGGTCGAGATTCAGCCGTTCGCGCAGCTTTTCCATGTCCGCGACGAGGTGCCAGAGGGTGTTGACCGACAGATCGACATCCGGTGTGCCGATATGCGGAGTGCTGCGGCCGGCGCCGCGCTGGTCGAACAGGATGATCCGGTACGCCTCGGGGTCGAAATGCCGCCGGGCCATGGAGGAGATGCCGCTACCAGGGCCTCCGTGCAGGACGACCACGGGTTTGCCGTCCGGGTTCCCGGCCTCCTGGCAGTAGACCCGGTGCCCGTCGCCGACGTCGAGCATGCCCTCGGCGCGCACGTGGATCGGCGGGTACAGGTCATCCATAAGAACACTCTGCCCGAGTCGGCGAATGTCCGAAGGGTGGGGGCCCGCCCCCGCCGCCGGGCTGAGCGGGCCCCCGGTCTTCGGTCGCGTCAGCAGCCCGCCGTGGCGGCCACGTTCGCGAATCCCTTCCCGGCACCGGTCACCTTGTTGCTCGCGCAGACCTTGTTCCCCGTCGCGGCCTTCACGAGATAGAAGCCGTACGCGTAGGGGGACCGCACGTCCGCGGTGTTGCCGGAGAAGGTGTTGCCGCGGCCCCAGCCGTCCAGCTGGACATGGACCTCGAAGCCGCCGTAGGTCGCGTCGTGCACGAAGACCTTGCTGCCCCGGTTGTCCGCGACCACGTAGTTGTTGCCCTTCATGTCCACCCAGCTGTCGGCGAAGTGCTCGCCGCTCTGCCCGGTCCCGTCGAAGACGTTGCCGCGCAGTTCGCCGCCGGTGGTGCCTTCCTTGATGTCGATCGACTCGGCCCGCACGTTCGGGCCGATCTTGTTGTTCAGCGCCTTGTTGCGATCGCTCCGGTCGGGCGTGCCGCCCGGCCAGTTGCCCTTCGCGGAACCGAAGTAGATGCCTTCGCCATAACCCGCGTACTCGCGGCCGGTGTCGGTCACCTCGGAGTTCTTCACGATGTTGTCGGTGCTCGTGTACTGGAAATGGATGCCCTCGTGGCCGACGCCGGTGACCTTGATGCCGTCGACGACGGTGTTCTTGACGCCCGTCGCCATCAGACCCTTCTGGCCACCGGTGAGGGTGAAGCCGGTCAGGTTCCAGTAGCTGCCGGTGAGTTCGAGCGTGCGTCCCGCCGAAGCCTTGATGACCGCGCTTCGCGGACCCTTCAGCGTGACGCGACTGCCGGAAGTCCCGCTCTTCGCCGCCTTGAAGTTGCCCGCGAAGGTGGTGTTGGCCGCGAGTTCGATGACAGTGCCCGGAGTGACCGAAGCAAGCGCCGCCGTCAGCTGCTCCGAAGTCCCTACGCGGACCGTCGCGGCCTGTGCGGGGTACGCCGCCAGCGTCGACAGCAGGGCGGTACCGATCGCAATGGCCAGAACCCGCTCACGAACACGCATCCGTGGTCCTCCTCGTCGAGGGATCGAAGCTCGGTCGTGGCGGCGACGGCTAGACGTTAAGCCTCTTTACGAACGTGCGTCAAGGACATGATTGAAGTTCATATATGTGAACAACTAAAGGAGGGTCGTCGTGCATGGCCCACCCTGAAAAGAGAGCAAGGGACCTTTGCTATCGCGCCCCTCGGCAGGCCCGGGGGTGTGTGGATATAGGGACGTTGAGTGTCCCTATATCCACACACCCTGTACTCCGCGTAGTGATGGGTACTGACTGTATGGACTTTGGTGCGTTGGATGACCCGAAATCCTCACAGTCAGCCGCGGGGAGAGCAAGGGACCTTTGCTATCGCCCTCCTCAGTGGGAGTGACAGCAAAGGTCCCTCGCTCTCTTTTCGCAGGTCAGAGGCGGGTCAGTCCTGGAACGAGTGCTCCGGAGCCGGGAACTCGCCTCGCCGGACGTCCTCCGCGAACGCCGACGCGGCCCCGGCCAGCACACCGGCGAGGTCCGCGTACTTCTTCACGAAGCGAGGGGTCTTGCCGCGTCGAAGCCCGGCCATGTCCTGCCAGACGAGCACCTGCGCGTCGCAGTCCGGGCCCGCGCCGATGCCGACGGTCGGGATCTTCAGCTCGTGCGTGATCCGCTTCGCCGCTTCGGCAGGCACCATCTCCATGACGACCGCGAAGGCGCCAGCCTCCTCCAGGGCCAGCGCGTCGGCGAGCAACGCTTCGGCCGCTTCGCCGCGTCCCTGGACCCGGTAGCCGCCCAAATTGTGTTCACTCTGCGGAGTGAATCCGATATGTCCCATTACGGGAACGCCGGCTGACGTCAGTGCCTCGACATGCGGAGCGAATTTTCGTCCGCCTTCGAGTTTCACCGCGTGCGCGCGGCCTTCCTTCATGAACCGCACCGACGTCTCCAGCGCCTGCTGCGGCGAAAGCTGGTACGAGCCGAACGGCAGGTCGGCGACGACCAGTGCCCGCTTCACCGATCGAGTCACCGCGCGGACCAGTGGAAGCAGTTCCTCCACGGTCACCGGAAGCGAAGTGTCGTAACCGAAGACGTTGTTCGCCGCGGAATCCCCGACCAGCAGCACGGGAATGCCCACCTCGTCGAACAGCGCGGCGGTGTACATGTCGTAGGCGGTGAGCATCGGCCAGGTTTCGCCGCGCTCCTTCATGTCGCGAAGGTGATGTACGCGGACTTTCTTCCCAGATGTGGGCTGGGGCGCCGCGCCGGTCCCGTACGGAGCGGCGAGCTCGCCGGAATCCTTATCGGTGGCAGACATCCTTGTCGACCGTCCTTCCCTCGAGGCCTCGAAGAGGTCCCCGGGTCGTGGAGCTGAACAGGCCAAGCCTGACATGCGGATATGACCGTCCCAAGGCCCTGCGACCAGCTTCACACAGCGGCGTCACGCCTGCGGATGAGGAAATTCAGACCAGAGGATGATGATCGTTGACAACCACACGGGCTTGTGTGACGTCAAGTAGTACAGCTGTCGATCACCTGTGTGTACCGCGAAAGGCCAGTATGGGAAACCCACCGAGCCGAGTCTCGCCGTGGAAGGCGAGGGCCGGCGGAATCGTCGCCACCCTCGTGCAGCTCGCGGCCGTGTTCTCGGTGATCCTCCTGCTCGCCGGCGGTGTGAAGGGGCCGGTGCTCAGGACGGGTGACGTCGCTTTCTCGGCACTGAGCATCCCGACGAACGCGAGTCTCGTGATCGTTCTGCTGCTCGTCGTCCTCGGCGCCGCGCTCCGCCGCCGCAAACGCGCCGCGCTGTACACGCTGCTGCTGTTCCAGGTCGGCGGCCTGGCGGTGACGCTGGCCTTCCAGGCCGCCCTGCTGTGGTGGCCCGAGCTGCTGAAACTGGGGCCGTGGCAGGTCCGGCACATTCCGCACCAGGTGTGGGTGCTGGCCATCGCCGACCTGATCTCGCTCGGCATGATCGCTTTCCTCTGGATTCTGCGTCCCGCGTTTCCCGCCCGGCTCGCGCCCGGCGCTTGGCGCGACGGCTTCACCGTGCTGTTCGGCGGTTTGGCCGCGGTCATTCTCGTCGGCTGGGGTCTGAGCGAGGCCTTTCCCGGCCGTCTCGCCGACACCTGGGCGCGGTTCGCCTGGGTCGTCAACCACACGACCGGTGAGAACATCCAGCTGCGCCGGGTCGGCATCGGCGAAGGACCGGCCTGGCTCGACCTAGTGCTCGACCTCAGCGCGACGGCCGTCGCGACGGCCGCGTTGTACACGCTGTTCCGCGGCGTGCGCAGCCGTCGCTTGAGGACGGACGAGGAAGAACTGCGCGTACGTCGCCTTCTGGCCGAACACGGCGAAGACGACTCTCTGGGCTATTTCGCCACGAGGCGCGAGAAGAGTGTCGTCTTTTCGCCCAATGGCCGCGCCGCCGTGGCCTACCGTGTGCTCGCGGGCACCAGTGTCGCGAGTGCGGATCCCATCGGTGATCCCGACGCTTGGCCTGACGCGGTCCGCGCCTGGCTGAACGAGGCACGCACCTACGGCTGGACCCCCGGTGTGCTCGGCGCGAGCGAATGCGGCGCGAAAGTCTATGCCGACGCGGGCCTGCGCGCGCTGGAAATCGGTGACGAAGCGGTCCTCGACGTGCGTGACTTCAGCCTCGCCGGGCCGGAACGCCGCTCGGTCCGCCAAGCGGTCAAACGGATCGAACGGGCCGGATACACCACGAAAGTCCGGCGCCACAGCGAAATCCCGGCCGACGAGATGGCCAGGCTGTTGCTGCACGCGCAGCAGTGGCGCGGCGCGGAGACCGAACGCGGGTTCTCGATGGCGCTCGGCAGGCTCGGCGATCCGAGCGACGGCCGCAGCGTGATGGTGGAGGCGTACGACGCCAAGGGCGATCTTCGCGGCATGTTGTCGTTCGTGCCGTGGGGCCGTCGTGGTCTTTCCCTTGATCTGATGCGGCGCGACCGCGACGCCGAAAACGGGCTCAACGAATACATGGTTGCCGAGGTCGTGGCGGCCAGCTCGCGCCTTGGCGCACAACGGATTTCGCTGAACTTCGCGATGTTCCGCGCGGTCTTCTCCGAAGGGGAGCGGATCGGTGCGGGGCCGGTGCTGCGGGCCTGGCGCGGCGTGCTCAGCATGGCGTCGCGGTTCTTCCAGCTGGAATCGCTTTATCGGTCCAACGCCAAGTACGGCCCGGACTGGGAGCCGCGGTTCCTGTGTTATTCCTCGGCTCGACGGCTGCCGCGGGTCGGTATCGTCGCCGGCGCGCTCGAAGGATTCGTCCCCACCGGGCGCTCCGGGCGGGCGCTGAAACTGGAGACGGTCACCGACGAATTCGTCGCCGAGGTCCACCGCATCGAAGCGAACGCCGCCACTCCCGCGCCGAAACAAGTGCGGCGACCTGACCAGGTTCGGGTGCGAATGGCGAAGCTGGATCGCTTGCGGGAAGCCGGGATCGACCCCTATCCGGTCGGTTTCGCCCGGGAAGATCTGCTCGGTGACGTCGTCTCGAAGTTCGGCGATCTGAGTCCGGACTCGCACACCGGCCACCGGGTCCGCGTCGCGGGACGGGTGCTCGCGATGCGCAACCTCGGTGGGCTCTGTTTCGCGCGGGTCAAGGATTTCAGCGGCGAAATCCAGCTGATGCTCGACGCCTCCGTGCTCGACCTCGGTGGCTGGCGGCGGGGCGTCGACCTCGGTGACCACGTCGGTGTGAGCGGGCAGGTCATGACGTCGCGGCGTGGCGAACTCTCGGTGCTCATCGATGAATGGACCGTCACGGCTAAGAGCCTGCATCCCTTGCCGGACAAGCGAAAGGGCCTCACCGACCCGGAGACGCGGGTGCGGCAGCGCTACCTCGACCTCGCGGTGAACCCGGATTCGACGGCGATGCTGCGGATGCGCTCGACCGTGGTGCGCGCCGTGCGGGAACGGCTGCACCGGGGTGACTATCTCGAAGTCGAGACGCCGATGCTGCAGACCGTGCACGGCGGCGCCAACGCCCGCCCGTTCATCACGCACATCAACGCCTACGACATGCGGATGTACCTGCGGATCGCTCCTGAGCTCTATCTGAAGCGGCTGTGCGTGGCAGGGGTCGAGCGCGTTTTCGAGCTGAACCGGAACTTCCGCAACGAAGGCGTCGACGCGACGCACAACCCCGAATTCACCATGCTGGAGGCATACCAGGCCTACGCCGACTACAACACGATGCGGACGCTGACGCGGGAACTCGTGCAGTGCGCCGCGGAAGCCGCGTACGGCGCGCAGGTCGTACGCCGACCGGGGCCGGACGGGACGGTCGTCGAGTACGACATCTCCGGTGACTGGCCGGTGATCCCGGTCCACGAAGCCGTCTCGGCGGCGCTCGGGGAGAAGATCGACGCGGGCACCTCGGTCGCCGAACTCCAGCGGTTCTGCCGCGCGGCGGGAGTGCCGGTGAACGAGGAGGCCGGGCACGGCGATCTCGTACTGAAGGCGCATGAGCATCTGGTCGAAGGCGCGACCGTACTGCCCACGTTCTACACCGACTACCCGACCGACGTCTCGCCGCTGACCCGGCAACATCGCGTGGACCCGCGGCTGGCCGAGCGCTGGGACCTGATCGCGTTCGGTTCCGAGGTCGGCACGGCCTACACCGAGCTGACCGACCCGCTCGAGCAGCGGCGACGGCTGGAGGCCCAGTCGCTGCGCGCGGCGAGCGGGGACGTCGAGGCGATGGAACTGGACGAGGACTTCCTGCTCGCGCTCGAACACGGCATGCCGCCGACCGGCGGGCTCGGCATCGGCGTCGACCGGCTGCTGATGATGCTGACCGGGGCGTCGATCCGGCAGACGGTGCTGTTCCCGTTCGTCCGGCCGCAGGGCTAGCGGGGAAGCAAGGGACCTTTGCTATCGCTTCTCTCGACGTCGAGAGAAGCGATAGCAAAGGTCCCTTGCTCTCTTCCCGGCCGAATCGCCGCAAGAAACCGGTGCCGGATGCCATGATCCCCTTCCCGATGGAAGGAGCCACCATGGCTGGAAACGTTCCCCCGGTCGCCGACGAGCGCGAAGGTCTCCTCGCCTACCTCGAGCAGCAGCGCCACGTCCTGCGGATCGCGGTGCACGGTCTTACCGAAGAGCAGGCGAGAGCCGTCCCGACCAAAAGCTCACTGAGCGTCGGCGGCCTGATCAAGCACACCGCGACCGTGGAAGACGGCTGGATCGACATCCTCCTCCAGAAGCCCTCCAAGCCGATGGACGAGTCGATGAAGGAGTACGAAGCCGGGTACGTGATGACGCCGGATGAGACGGTCGAAAGCGTCCTCGCGCGCTACGACGAGGTCGCGAGCCGCACCGCGGACGTCATCGCCGGTGTCGCCGACCTCGGCCAGCCGGTCCCGGTGCCGAAGGGCGTGCCCTGGTATCCGCAGGACGTCGACGCGTGGTCGGTCCGCTGGGTGCTGCTTCACCTCATCGAGGAGACCGCGCGGCATGCCGGGCACGCCGACATCATCCGCGAGCACATCGACGGCGCGACGGCGATCCCGCTGATGGCCGCCGCGGAAGGCTGGCCGGAGACACCTTGGCTCAAGCCATGGTCGCCGGCCCAAAGCGACTAGAACCCCAAGCGACTAGAACCCCAAGCGACTAGAACCCCAAGCGACTGGGACCCCAAGCGACTGGGACCCCAAGCGACTAGAACAGCGTCGGTTCGTCCGCCAAAGCGCCTTCGATGACCAGCATCCGGCGTTTGGTGGCGACCCCTCCGCGCGCGGAGAACCCGCCGTCCTTGCCGCCCGCGGCGAGCACGCGGTGGCACGGCACGATGATCGGGAACGGGTTCCGGCCCATCGCCTGCCCCACGGCCTGCGCACCGCGGGGCAGGCCGAGGATGTTCGCGATGTCGCCGTACGTCAGCGTCTTGCCCGCGGGGATCGTGCGGATGAACTCGTACACCCGGTGGTGGAAGTCCGGTACTCCTTCGTAATCGAGCTCGACACCGGTGAGATCCGTGCGCTCGCCGTCCATCAACGAGACGATCCCGTCGATCGCGTGCTGGACCTCGCTCGGCGGCGTGGATTCGGCCGCTTGGGGAAGACGCGTGGTCAGTCGCGCCCTCGTCTTCTCTTCACTGCCCTCGGGGAGCTGGACCGCGATGACCCCGCGTTCGCTCCACGCGATGCCACTGTCGCCGATCGCGGTGCCGAACACGGAGTAACCCGGTGCCGTCATGTGTCCAGGGTACGAGTGCGGTCCGACAGTTTTCGGTTCACCGCCATGCCGCGGTGCCGCCGGAGCTGCGGCTGCGGTAGGAGTATGGGCATGAGCGACCTCGTGCTTGATCACCTCGTGTACGCCGGGCCGGACCTCGAAGAGGCCGTCGCGCGCGTCGCCGAGCTGACCGGCGTCACGCCTGTACGCGGTGGAAGGCATGTCGGTTTCGGTACGGCCAATTACCTGGCCGACCTGGGTGCCGGCGCCTATCTCGAAGTGGTGGGCCCCGACCCGGATCAACCCGAGCACCTCGGACCCCGCCCGTTCGGCGTCGACGAGCTGACCGCGCCCGCCCTGGTCACCTGGGCCGCGCGTGTCGAAGACATCGACGAGGCGATCGCCGAAGCCCGCGACCGCGGCTACGACCCGGGCGAAGCGTCCGAGATGTCGCGGACCACCGATGACGGCGAACTGCTGACCTGGCGTCTCACCGGTTCCGGCGGTCTCGGTGGACTCGCGCCCTTCCTCATCGACTGGGGGAGCACGCCGCATCCGACGACGCGGGGTCTTCCGTCGATCCCACTGCTCATGGTCACCGGCGTCCACCCCGAGCCGGCCGCGGCCGAATCCGCGGTCCGCGCGCTCGGGATGGACATGCTCGTCCGGCGTGACACGAAGCCCGGCCTGGTGGCCGTGCTGACGAACTCAGCCGGGAAGCAGGTCGCGCTGAGCTGAGCGGGTCACGACGGTGCCCTCACGCCAGCCGTTGGTCATCGGCAGCCGCCGGTCCCGTCCGAACGCCTTGAACGTGATCTTGGTGCCCGGCGGGTACTGGCGGCGTTTGTATTCGGCCTTGTCGACCATCCGCACCACGCGGTCGATGGTCTCCGGTTCGAAACCCGCGTCGACCAGATCGACGTAACCGCGGTCGCCCTCGATGTAGTCGTCGAGGATGTCGTCGAGCATCAGGTAGTCGGGCAGCGAGTCGCTGTCCAGCTGACCCGGCCGCAGCTCGGCCGACGGCGGTTTGGTGATCGAGTTCTCCGGGATCGGCGGGGTTTCGCCGTTCTTCTCGGCTTCCGCGTTGCGCCACTTGG
This sequence comes from Amycolatopsis sp. NPDC041971, assembly GCF_055588925.1. NCBI lineage: Bacteria > Bacillati > Actinomycetota > Actinomycetes > Pseudonocardiales > Pseudonocardiaceae > Amycolatopsis > Amycolatopsis sp. NPDC041971. Next base: position 44,125 of record NZ_JBVJCE010000031.1, read on the forward strand.
CCAGATGCCAGACGTGTGTTTTGAACAGGTCCTTGATCGGCGCGAAGGCCCCGACGGCGTCGCCGTAGATCGTCGAGTAGCCAACGGCGAGTTCGGTCTTGTTGCCGGTGGCGAGCACCAGATGACCGTCCTGATTGGACAATGCCATCAGCAGCATGCCGCGGACACGGGCCTGGATGTTCTCTTCGGCGAGGCCGGACAGCTGAAGCTGCTCGACATAGACCTTGACCATGTCCGCGATCGGCTCGACGCGGTAATGCGCGCCGATCCGGCGGGCGAGGTCCTCAGCGTCGCCCTTCGAGTGCTCCGAGGAGTACTCCGAAGGCATCGAAACGCCGTAGACGTTGTCGCCGCCCAGCGCGTCGGCGGCCAGCGCCGCCACGACCGCCGAATCGATGCCGCCGGAGAATCCGAACGTCACCGACGAGAAGCCGTTCTTGTGCACGTAGTCACGCAGGCCGACGACGAGCGCGTGCCACACCTCGGCTTCGTCCGACAGCGGCTCGCTGATCGCGGACTCGTTGCTCGCGCTGTACGCCGGAACCGGGTCCTCGCTGAGCACGCGGCGTTTGACCCGGAGGCCGTCGAACTCGCCCTCGGCGGCGTGCCCACCCGGCTCGAGGTCCGTGTCGACGACGAGCAGGTGCTCGACGAACTGCGGCGCGCGCGCCAGCAACCGGCCGTCCGCGCCGACCACGATCGAGTCGCCGTCGAAGACGAGGTCGTCCTGCCCGCCGACCTGGTTCGTGTACACCAACGGCGCGCCGGCCTCGGCCGCGCGGCGGGCGATGAGCGGCAGGCGGATGTCGTCCTTCGCGCGCTCGTAAGGCGAGGCGTTGGGCGCGACCACGAGGTCGACTCCGGCCTTGCCCAGCGCGGAGATCGGACCGCCGTCCTGCCAGACGTCCTCGCAGATCACCATGCCGACGTCGACACCGTGGAAGCGGACGATCTCGAGGTCGTGGCCCGGCTTGAACCATCGGTGCTCGTCGAAGACGCCGTAGTTGGGCAGGTGATGCTTGAACTGACGGGCGACCACCTCGCCGCGGTACAGCGCGGCCGCCGCGTCGCGCGCGCCGGTCTCGTCCAGGTCGAGGTACCCGATGTAGGTGAGCACCTCGCCGCATCCGGCGTCTTCGAGCCGCTTGGCGAGCACTTCGACCATCTGCTTCGAGGCGGACGCGAAGGTCGGGCGGAGGGAGAGGTCCTCGACGGGGTAACCGGTGAGGGACATCTCCGGGAAGACGACGATGTGGGCACCTGCCTCGGCGGCTTTGCGAGTCCACGCGACGGTGAGCTCGGCATTGCCTTCGAGGTCCCCGACGGTGGTGTTGACCTGGGCCAGTGCGATGCGCAGTTGCGGCATGCCGACATTCTCACCCACCGGCGTCCGCGGGGACGACTGGATGTGCCGAATCGCCCACCTGGGGCCGGCCGGACGAAAAGAAAGCGGGGGACCTTTGCTATCGCTCTCCGAAAGAGAGTGATAGCAAAGGTCCCCCGCTCCCTGCTCAGGACGGCGCGCTACTTCCGCTTGATCATGCTCCGCACCTTCTTGATGGTCTGCTCGAAGTCGGAGTCGAACGGGTTGTCGTGCACCAGGTAGGTCCACGTCGTGTTCGCCCGCCGCACGCCCGCGTCACCGAGGTCGATCCCGTTCTCGGTGATCTCGGCTTCTTCGAGCGTCTTCGCCGCCCGCTCGGCCGCCTCCGGGATGATCTTGTGGAACTCGGGGATCGCCGCGCGGTGGAACTCGTCGATCGGCGTCTCCCGCGCCAGCGCCCGCAGGTGGATGCTCTCCCGCACGTCCGTCAGGAACGCCAGGTGGTCCGACCACAGCTGGTCGATGTGGAACAGCAGCACCTCCCGGCACAGCTGGTGGACGCGGGCCTCGTCGTCGACCGCCTCCGAAAGCTCCTTGAACTTCTCCGGATGCGCCTTCTCCAGCACCTCCGCCGCGTGCGCGGTCCGCAGCACCTTGTCCCGATGCTCGAGCAGCTCGCCGCGCTGCCGCTCGATCAGCCGCGTGTAGCGCCAGGTGTTCCGGTGGATCTCCAGGTCGACACCTTCGGCGACGCGCTGCGCGTGGTTGATCTGCCGCAACGCCGCCGGGTCGGTGACCTCGCCGCTGCCCACGTCGGAGCTGATGCCTTCGGGCACGTCCGGCGCGTTCGACAGCACGAGTTCGTCGTTCAGGCTGGCGAAGAACACCGCGCTGCCCGGGTCGCCCTGCCGTCCGGACCGGCCGCGCAGCTGGCCGTCCAGCCTGCTCGACGGGTAGCGGGCGGTGCCGATGACGTGCAGGCCGCCCAGTTCGACGACGTCGTCGCGGCCGTCACCGTCCTTGCCACCCAGCCGGATGTCGGTACCGCGACCGGCCATCTGCGTCGAGACGGTGACCGCGCCCTTCTTGCCGGCGTCGGCGATGATCGCGGCTTCCTCGGCGTCGTTGCGCGCGTTGAGCACGACGCATTCGAGATCGGCCTTCGCCAGCTTCTCGGCCAGCTCTTCGGATTCGGCGACGTCCTGGGTGCCGACGAGGATCGGCCGCCCGGTCTCGTGCACCCGCCGGATCTCCTCCTCGATCGCGCGCAGCTTCTGCGACGGCGATCCGAAGATCCGGTCCTCCTGGTCTTCGCGGATGTTCGGCGTGTTCGGCGGGATGACCGCGACCTCGAGCTTGTAGAACTCGCGCAGCTGCTCGGCGACCGCGACCGCGGTACCGGTCATCCCCGCGACCTCGGGGTACCGCGCGAGCAGCGCCTGCACGGTGATCGAGTCGAGGATCTCGCCCCGGTCGGTCGCCTTGACCTGCTCCTTCGCCTCGACGGCGGCCTGGAGGCCGTCCGGCCAGCGCTGCAGTTCGGCGACGCGGCCACGCGCGGCGTTGATGAGCTGCACCTTGCCGTCGCGCACCAGGTAGTCGACGTCGCGGGTGAGCAGCGCGTGCGCGTGCAGCGCCACGTTCACCGCGGGCAGCCTGTCCGAGCCCGTCTCGTCGTAGAGGTTGATGTCGTCGCCGAGGGCCTTCTCGACCACCGACGCGCCCGCCTTGGTCAGCCAGGCGTTGCGGCCGTCGGCGTCGGTCTCGTAGTGCAGCCCGAGCCGCAACCGCCGGACGATGTTCGCGACCTCTTCGTCGGCGTCGGTGTGGTCGATCGATCCCGCCATCACCAGCGGCACGCGGGCCTCGTCGACCAGCACGGAGTCCGCCTCGTCGACGATCGCGACCTCGGGCTCGCGCTGGACGAGGTCCTCTTCGAGGGTCACCAGGCGGTCGCGCAGCACGTCGAAGCCGATTTCGCTGACGGCGCCGTACGTGACTTCCTTCGCGTACGCCTCGCGGCGCTCGTCGCGGGAGTGAGCGGGCTCGACCCAGCCGACGGAAACGCCGAGCAGGTCGTAGATCGGGCCCATCCACTCCGCGTCACGACGAGCGAGGTAGTCGTTCACCGTGACGACGTGGACGTGCTTCCCGCGCAGGGCGTACCCGGCACCGGCGAGCGCACCGGCCAGCGTCTTGCCCTCACCGGTCTCCATCTGCACGATATGCCCGCTGAGCAGGCCCATCGCGCCCAGCAGCTGGACGTCGAAGGCGCGCTCGCCGAGAGCCCGCCGCGCGGCCTCGCGACCGAGCGCGCAGACCTCGATCAGCTGTTCGTTGCCGAAGGAAGCGGCGTCGCGAAGCTTGCCGGCCCGCTCTGTCAGCTCCTCGTCGGAGAGCTTCTCCAACTCGGGCTCGAGCTTCTCGATGGCCGGCAGCAGCGCTTCGTAGCGGGTCAGCTCGACGCTGCCCGGCCGCTGGATGATCCGGCGCAGCTTCTTGCCCACCCGGCTGATCAGTGCTGCCACCCCTGTGCTCCCGTCTGCTCTTCTGCCGTACGACCCGTATCACCAACGCGGTGGTGGTGCGGCCGAGTTCCACGGCCGATGGCACGATCCAACCGTGTCCACTCATGTCAGCGCCAGGTCCCGTGCCCGTCGATTCGCCGCGATCACGCTGTCCGGCCTGCTCGCCGTCACTTCCGCCGCGTGCTCGTCGGGAGAGGGTAGAACTCAGCCGCCGCCTCCGGCCACCGAGTCGCACGCTCCGACCGGACCCGTGCCATCCGGCCTCGAGAAGTTTTACGGACAGAGCCTGACCTGGGCCGACTGTGCACCCTACGCGACATCCGATGACGCGAAAGCGGCGTTTCGAGTGAAGGACGCACAATGCGCCCGGTTGACCGTCCCGCTCGACTACGCGAAGCCTGAAGGCGATTCGATCACGCTCGGCCTCCTGCGCCGGAAGGCTCTGGAAACCGACGAAAGGATCGGGGCGCTCGTGGTCAACCCCGGCGGCCCCGGTGCTTCCGGAATGGCCGCCGCGGCCGGTCTCGCTTCCCGGACGGCGACGAACGCGCTGGGCAGACGCTTCGACATCGTCGGTTTCGACCCGCGCGGTATCGGCGCCAGCCAGCCGCAGATCCGCTGCCTGACCGACGCCGAACGCGACGCGGACCGGGCGGACGACAGCGAGACGGACGGATCACCCGAGGGAGTGAAAAAGCAGGAGACCGAGTCCCAGTACTTCGCGGCCAAGTGCGCCGAGCGGACCGAACACGGCCCCTCGATGCTCGCGAACGTGGGCACCCGTGACGTCGTCAAGGACATGGACGTCCTGCGGTCGGTCCTCGGCGATCCGAAACTGACCTACCTCGGCTACTCCTACGGGACGCGGATCGGATCCGCCTACGCCGAGGCGTTCCCGGCGAACGTCCGCGCGCTGGTGCTCGACGGGGCCGTCGACCCGGAGCAGGACGCGGTGGAGTCGCTCGTCGCGCAGGGACAGGGCTTCGGTAAGGCGTTCGGAGAGTTCTCGAACTGGTGCGCCGCGCGCGAGGACTGCGCGCTGGGGCGCGACGCCGCCGGCGTGACGAAGGCGTTCCAGGATCTGGTGCGGCCGCTGATCGACTTCCCGGTGCCGGTCGGTGACGGCCGGAAACTGTCGTACGAGGACGCGACGACAGGCGTGATACAGGCCCTCTACCAGGAAGATCTCTGGGAATCGCTGAACACCGCGCTCAACGACCTGAAGCGCCAGCGCGGCGACGGCCTGGAGAAGCTGGCCGACCTCTACAACGAACGCGGCGCCGACGGCCGCTACGGGACGACGCAGGACGCGTTCGTCGCGATCAGGTGTGTAGACGACCCGAGGGTCACCGATCCCGCGAAGCTTCTCGACGCGCAGAAGCGGTATGCGCAGGCGGCGCCGTTCCTCGACGACGGCAAGCCGGACGGTTCCGCTCGCGACGCCTGCGCCTTCTGGCCCGTGCCGAACACTTCTGCGCCACACCAGCCCAACGTCGACGGCCTGCCGAAGACGCTGGTCATCTCGACCACGAACGACCCGGCGACCCCGTATCAGGCGGGCGTCAACCTCGCGCAAGCGATCAAGGGAGCTTTGCTGACGTTCGAGGGCAACCAGCACACGGTGTTCCTCCAGGGCGTCTCGTGCGTTGACCAGATCGGCATCGATTACCTGGTGGACGGCGCCTTGCCGGATGAGGGCACCCGCTGCGCCGCCAAGTAACGAGTTCGGCGCGAAGGGCCCTGACAGGCCGGGACGCTGCGAAGATCTCGAGATGATTCGCCGCGTCCCGGCCGTGCTCGTTGCCGCTGTGCTGGTCACCTCCTGCACGACTCAGCAGCCGCAACCCGCGCCGACGGCGTCTCCGACGATCATCGCGTCACCGGCTCCGGACCCGAAAGCGCTTGAGAAGTTCACTCGGCAGAAGCTGGCCTGGGGCGCGTGTGCGTCTTATGCGGACAAGGCGTTCGACTGCGCGAAGCTCACTGTGCCGCTCGACTATCTGAAGCCGGACGGCGAGACGATCTCGATCGGCGTTCTCCGGCACCAGACGAAGAACGCGGGACGGCGGATCGGTTCTCTCGTACTCAACCCCGGTGGTCCTGGTGGATCAGGCGTTTCCGCAGCGGCGCGGATCGCGAAGTCCCGGCCGGCGACGGCCCTCGCCGAGCGATTCGACATCGTCGGATTCGATCCGCGCGGTGTCGGGACCAGCGATCCGAAGCTCGTTTGCCTCACCGATGCCGAACGCGACGCGGACCGCGCCGAGGATTCCGAAAGTGATTCGACGCCCGACGGGATCGCGAAGCAACTCGCCGACGCCAGGACGTACGCCGCGAAGTGTGCCGAGCGCACGAAGCACGGTAAAGAGCTGCTCGCCAACATCGGGACCAGGGACGTCGTCCGCGATCTCGACATCCTGCGCTCGGCCCTCGGCGACGAAATGCTCACTTACCTGGGATTTTCGTACGGCACGCAGATCGGCACCGCCTATGCCGAGGCGTATCCGGACAGGGTGCGGGCGCTGCTCCTCGACGGCGCGGTGGATCCCGAACTCGACACCGCGGAATCGCTGGTCACGCAGATGGCGGGTTTCCAGAACACGTTCGCCGAATTCGGCAAATGGTGCGTCGCTCGCGAGGATTGCGCGCTCGGCCGTGACGCGAGTGCGGTGACGAAGGCTTTCCAGGACTTGGTCCAGCCGCTGATCACCGAACCGGTGCCCGCGGGGACCCGCAAGCTCTCCTTCGAGGACGCCATCACCGGGACCAGCGCCGCGCTGTACTCGCAGGACGCGTGGAGGTTCCTCAACGACGGGCTCGCCGAGCTGAAGCGGGGGAGTGGCAAAACCCTGGTCGCGCTCGCCGACAACTATTACGGCCGCGAGACGGACGGCCGGTACACCGGGATCCTCGACGTGTACTTCGCGGTCCGCTGCGTCGACAGCACGCGGATCGCCGACAGACGCGTCATCGAAGGCGCCCATCAGCGGATGGTCCAGGGCGCGCCGTTCCTCGCGGGCGGTACCCCGGACATGAGTGAACTCGACATCTGCTCGGTATGGCCGGTGCCCGCCACCTCCGAGGTCCACAAGCCCGACATCGACGGCCTGCCGCGGCCCCTGATCATCTCGACCACCGACGACCCGGCGACCCCGTACGCGTCCGGCGTGAACCTGGCCCGAGACCTCAAGGGAGCTTTGCTGACGTTCGACGGCGCGCAGCACACCGTCTTCCTCGACGGCAACGAGTGCGTCGACAGCGCCGGCTTCGCCTACTTGATCGACGGCGTACTACCCGCTCCAGACACCCGCTGCTCCTAGCGGGGAAGCAAGGGACCTTTGCTATCGCCGACCCCGTTGACCAGGCCTTTCCCGCCGAAAGAGAGCAAGGGACCTTTGCTATCGCCCGTCCCCGACGACCACCGCGTTGTGCCCGGTCAGCGCCAGCTCCAACATCACCGCGAACTCCTCCGGCTTCGTCGGCGGCACCTGCAACCACACCCGCACCAGCCGCCGCGGCTCGTCCCGCGATATCCACAGCTTCACGAAAACGTCCGACTTGATCTCCGGCACGATCCCGCCGATCACCGCGGCCGGCACCTTCGCGGCGATCCGGAACGAGTCGGTGTCCTGCACCCGCTCCCACCGCTCGCCCCGCAGGTCGGTCGCCCCGGTCAGCAGCCGCCGAAGCCCGCCTTCAGGCCCGAGCATCGCTTGAGGCGTGTACGGCGCCGAAGCCGGAAGCACCCGCTCCCCATCAGGCCCACTGAGCGCGATCTCCGAGCCGGACAGCCGGTACTTGAGCTTCCTCCGTTCGAAGTCCTCCTGCAGGTCGGCATTACCGGCCGCGCCACCGTCGAGACTGATCTCGCCGTCCAGCCCGCGCACCGGCAGCCCGGTGACGACGCCGTTGACTCCGAGCGTGAACCGCACGCTGCGTAACGAGACGAGGGATTCGGCCGCCGCGCTCACGTAGTCCTGGGCGGGCGGTAACGGGGGTGACCCCGCGCAACCGCCGATGAGCCCGATCGTGAGCAGCAGCGCCGGCCAGAGGTGACGGCAGCGCATGGCCAGAGCCTATGGCCTTGGCCCGAATCTTTCGCACAGTGTCCTTCCAGCCGCTTTCGGCGGGAGCCGTCGTCGATGACGCTGTACCCGTGCAACCTGAGACCCGGCTCCACCGCGCGTGGTTCGTCGCCGCTGCCGCCTTCATCGCCTTGCTCGCCGCCGCCGGTTTCCGCGCGGCCCCCGGCGTGCTCATCGACCCACTTCACAATGAGTTCGGCTGGTCGCGCGCGACGATCGCGGCGGCTGTCTCGGTGAACCTCGTTCTCTACGGCCTCTTCTCGCCCTTCGCGGCAGCCCTCATGGAGCGCTTCGGCATGCGACGCGTCGCTTCGACGGCGCTGTGCGTCGTCGCGATCGGCGCGGGCGGCACGGTGTTCATGAACGCGAGCTGGCAGCTCATCCTCTGCTGGGGTGTCCTGGTCGGCGTCGGCACCGGCTCGATGGCGATGAGTTTCGCCGCGACGGTCGCCGCCCGCTGGTTCGTCCGCAGCCGCGGCGTCGTCACCGGGGTCCTCACCGCGGCGGGCGCCACCGGCCAGCTGATCTTCCTCCCGATCGTGGCGAACCTCGCCGTCGACGAAGGCTGGCGGACGGCGTCGCTCGTCATCGCCATCGCCGCATTGGCCGTCGTTCCCGTCGTCCTTCTGGTGGTCCGCGATCACCCGTCCGACATCGGAACGACCGCTTACGGCGCGGAGCCCGGCGAAGTCGCTCCAGTCACTCGCACGGGTGGTTCCGCCCGTCGCGCGCTCTCGGTCCTCGGCTCGGCGGCGCGCACGAGGACGTTCTGGCTGCTCGCTGCCGGTTTCGCGATCTGCGGCGCCACGACGAACGGTCTGGTCAGTACCCATTTCGTGCCCGCGGCGCACGACCACGGCATGCCGCAGACGACCGCCGCCGGCCTGCTCGCCCTCGTCGGGATCTTCGACGTCGCGGGCACGATCGCCTCCGGCTGGCTCACCGACCGTGTCGACCCGCGGATCCTGCTTGGCGTCTACTACGCCCTTCGCGGCGTTTCGCTCGCCCTGCTCCCGCAGTTGTTGAGCGGAACGGTGGAACCGAGCATGTGGGCGTTCATCGTCTTCTACGGACTCGACTGGGTGGCGACGGTCCCGCCCACCGTCGCGCTCTGCGTCCGGCAATACGGCGCCGCCGGCCCGATCGTCTTCGGCTGGGTCTTCGCCAGCCACCAGCTCGGCGCTGGTCTGGCCGCTTTCGGAGCCGGCGCGATCCGTGATTCGTCGGGCGGCTACGCGCTCGCCTGGTACATCGCGGCAGGCCTCGCGGTGCTCGCTTCGGTCGCTTCGCTGTCGATCGCCAAAGCGACCAAACCCGAACCGGTCCTCGTCGGGTGATCCACCACTTCCGGTCGGATCGGCGCGTCGCGAAACATGTCGTTAACACGTTCTCGTTAGGGTGCGGCCATGGACCGTCAGCAGGAGTTCGTGCTCCGTACCTTGGAAGAGCGCGACATCCGTTTCGTCAGACTCTGGTTCACGGATGTGCTGGGGTTCCTCAAGTCCGTCGCGGTGGCGCCGGCTGAACTCGAGGGCGCCTTCAGCGAGGGGATCGGTTTCGACGGATCAGCCATCGAAGGGTTCGCGCGTGTCTACGAGTCCGACATGGTCGCGAAGCCCGACCCGGCCACCTTCCAAGTCCTGCCCTGGGAGACGCCGGACGGCGGCCCGTACTCGGCGCGCATGTTCTGCGACATCGCGATGCCGGACGGCTCCCCGTCCTGGGCGGACCCACGGCACGTCCTGCGCAGGCAGCTCTCGAAGGCGGCCGAAGCGGGTTTCACCTGCTACGTCCATCCCGAAATCGAGTTCTTCCTGCTCGCGAGCCTCCCGGACGACGGCAGCGAGCCCGAGCCCGCGGACAACGGCGGCTACTTCGACCAGGCCAGTCACGCGACTGCGACGCACTTCCGCCGCCACGCCATCGAGACACTCGAAGCGATGGGGATCTCGGTCGAGTTCAGCCACCACGAGGGCGCGCCCGGTCAGCAGGAGATCGACCTCCGGTACGCCGACGCGCTGACCATGGCCGACAACGTGATGACCTTCCGTTACGTCGTCAAGGAGGTCGCGCTCACCCAGGGTGTCCGCGCGACCTTCATGCCGAAGCCGTTCACCGATCAGCCGGGTTCCGGGATGCACACCCACGTGAGCCTGTTCGAGGGTGATCGCAACGCCTTCTACGACGCGGAAGACCCGTACGAGTTGTCGGCGACGGGTAAAGCTTTCGTGGCGGGGTTGTTGCACCACGCGAAGGAGATCTCGGCGGTCACCAACCAATGGGTGAACTCCTACAAACGGCTGATCAACGGCAGCGAAGCGCCGACGACCGTCTCGTGGGGCCGTGCGAACCGCTCCGCGCTGGTCAGGGTGCCGATGTACTCGCCCGGCAAAGCGTCGTCGCGCCGCGTGGAGATCCGCACGCTCGACTCCGCGTGCAACCCCTATCTGGCGTACTCGGTCATCCTCGCCGCCGGCCTCAAGGGCATCGAGAAGGGCTACGAGCTCCCTCCGCCCGCCGAAGACAACATCTGGCAGCTCTCGGAGGCCGAGCGTCGCGCGGCCGGATACGCCCAGCTCCCGCAGAACCTCGGCGAGGCGCTGTCCGAGATGGAGAAATCGGAACTTCTGCCCGAAGCGCTCGGAGAGCACGTTTACGACTTCTTCCTGCGTAACAAACGTGTTGAATGGGATAACTACCGCAGCGCGGTGACCCCGTACGAGCTGCGGACCTTGCTTCCGGTTCTCTAGACGAAGGAGACCTGATGGTGCGGCGACCGATGTTCGGAGTTCTGACGACCTTGGTCGCCGTGACCATCGCGGCAACAGCCGCACCGGCGGCCTCCGCCGCCGGAAGGCCTCTCGATCTCGACGCCGCAGACATCCCCGCGCTCCAGGCCCGCATGTCCTCCGGACGGCTGACCGCGGTCGGTCTGACCGCGACTTATCTCGACCGCATCCACAAGATCGACCGCAAGGTGAACGCGGTCATCGCAATCAACCCCGCCGCGATCGCGCAAGCCGCGGAGAGCGACGTCCGGCGTCGCGCCGGCAAGACGCGCGGGCCGCTGGACGGCATCCCGGTCCTGGTGAAGGACAACGTCGACACTCGCTCCATGCAGACGACGGCGGGTTCGCGCGCACTGCGCGGCAAGCCCGCGAAGGACGCGACCTTGATCCGTCGTCTGCGTGACGCGGGCGCGGTCGTCCTCGGCAAGGCGAACCTGTCCGAATGGGCGAACTTCCGTGCCGCCAAACCCACTTCCGGGTGGTCGGGCGTCGGCGGGCAGACGAACAACCCGTACGTGCTCGATCGCAACCCCTGTGGGTCGTCCGCCGGTTCCGCCGCGGGTATCGCCGCGTCGCTCGCCCAGGTCGCGATCGGCAGTGAGACCGACGGCTCGATCGTCTGCCCGGCCGGGATGACCTCGACGGTGGGGCACAAACCGAGCCTCGGCCTGGTCAGCCGCACCGGCGTGGTGCCGATCTCGGCCGAACAGGACACCGCCGGCCCGATGGCCCGGCACGTCGTCGACGTCGCGCTGACCCTGTCCGCGCTCCAAGGCCGCGACCCGAGCGACCCGGCCACCGGCGCGTACCCGCCGAATCAGCCGACCGACTACGCCGCGCACCTCCGGCCCGGCGTGCTGAAGGGCTCCCGGATCGGGCTCTGGCGTCTGCCGGTCCTCGGTCCGGACGTCGACGCCGTGCTGACGCGAACCAAGAACTCGCTGATCAAGGCCGGCGCCGAGGTCGTCGAGGTGACGCCGCCGTACCAGGCGAGGCTCGGTGAACTGGAGTTCCCGGCCCTGCTCACCGAGTTCCACCGGGACATCGATCGCTACCTGGCCACGCGCCCCGAAGGCCCGCGCGACCTCGCCGCGCTGATCGACTACAACCGGTCCGACCCGCTGGAGCAGACCTGTTTCGCCGGGCAGGAACTCTTCGAACAGGCACTCGCCGCGCCCGGCCCGTCCGATCCCGGCTACCTGGCGATGCGCCGCGAGCTGACCGACCTGGCGAAACGCTCGATCGACGAGACCCTCGCCAAGCACCGCCTGGACGCTATCGCCGCGCCCACGAACCCACCCGCCTGGAAGACCGACTGCAAGACCGGCGACAACGACGTGATTCCGTCGTCGACACCGGCCGCGGTCTCGGGCTACCCCGCGGTGACCGTGCCCGCCGGTTTCGTCGGTGAGCTCCCGGTGGGCGTCTCGTTCATGGCGGGGCAGTGGTCGGACGCCCGAGTGCTCGCCTACGCGGCCGACTTCGAACGCGTCGCACCCGCCCGCAAACCGCCCCGCTACCTGAAGACCGTCGGATGACGGCGGTGCACAACTGCTGACCTGCGACGATGTCGTTAAGTGACCCCCCTGTTTTCAGGGGGTTCCGGGGCATGTAATCTTCTCTTCGTCGCCAGGAACACCGGGCCGCCGGGGCCGAAAGCCCCGAGGTCAGGAATCAGGGCCGAGCGGGTTGACACCGCGAACCGGACCAGGTAATGTTCAGCGTCGGCCCACGAGCGGCCGCCGACTCCCTACAAGTAAGACCGTAGGATTCGGCATGCTCGACCAAAAGCTTGTGAATATCGCTTTGAAACAAAGCGTGTTGCTTGAGAACTCAACAGTGTGCTAGTGAACTAAGCCAGTAGAGCTTATGTATTTGAACCTCGTTTTGGGGTTCCTTTGAGAGCAAGAAAA
>NZ_JBVJCE010000032.1:0-53116 GCF_055588925.1 Amycolatopsis sp. NPDC041971
GGTGACCTCCTCGCCATCCGCGATGCAGTAGGCCTAACCGCAGAACTAGTAAGTGACGAGCTCGTGGGCGATCTCGCACCGTTTTTCGCCGCACGTAACGAGATCGCCCACGAGCTGGACTTGGTCGACCCGACGGGCCCCGGCACGCCAGCACGTCGCCAGCGTGCGATGGAAGCGGTTCGTGTGCAATGTGACGATGTTTTGACTTTTGTCGCGACGAGCATCAAGGCCACGGTGCGCGCGGTGCGGGCCAGTCGCTCCTGATCAGATGCCTGCCGGAGAGCGGGAGAACGCGCTACCCGTGCAAATCACTCTCGACATCGACACTCAGCGTTTCAGGAGAGTGGCGAAACTTCAGCGCCATAAAGCTCTGAAGATCACAACTGAGATGGTACTGGCGCTCAGTGGATAATAGTAGTTATCCGCTGAGTCTGTGCGCTCTTCGAGTATGGCTGGCCAGCTTCACCCGACAGGCGGAACCGCGGTGCGCCCGGATAGGGAGGACGCCTTCTACGGTCGCAGCGAACCCCCGTCGCTGAGCGGAAAGAGGCGGATCGATGAGCCCAGTCGACTATCACGCACAATGCGACTCTCTTGTGCGCCTGAGCCGGAAAGACCTGACCGGCCCTATGGGCTACGTCTGGGAGCTTGAGGAGAACTTCCACCCCGCCTCCGCTATCTATCCCGGAGTCAAGGTGGAGGACTGCGAACGCGCCGCGGGCCATCCGGGACCGTGCGAAGCCTTCATCGACACCACCGACATCCATCTCGGGAAGGACAGCACCAGCCACTGGCTCCGGTGGGAGCGGCATCCCGACCTAGCCGAGAACTACGAGTGGTTCACCAGCACCAGCAGTTGCATGGCCCAGAGCGCGCACGGCTACCACTGCGTCCGTCCCGGAGAACACGACGATGGACACATCTACACCTGCCAGTAGCACAGGCAATCCTGGCAACCAATCCCTTGTCGACCAGCACATCGATATCTACGCACCCGGTAGCGGCGCGGACGGGCCGAGGGTGAGGCGGGAGTTCATGTTGAGCTTGAACTCGCCGTGCATCGCCACGTGCGCCCACATCAGTGGCGTCAGCCCGCGGTAGTCCATCGGTCCGGTTGGCCCGACTCAGCAGTGCCGTACAAGACGTTATACATTCAGGTTCAGGGGCAGCGTGCCCCTGGACGCCGCGAACGACCCTCCAATGTGCTCTACGAATTCGCCTCTCACACGGGCTAGACGTCGCCGGGCGCGAGCTCGACGCGGACCTGCCGCACGCCGAGCGGTGAGTGGATCGTGAACGCGACGGCAACCTTCCCCCACCCGGAGCCGACCACGTTCCCCCGGTTCCCGCGCGGCACGTACTCGCTGGTCGCGCCGCTGACGTCGCGCAACAACACCACTTGATCCCCGGTCCTGAACCGAGGTTGCGGCGCAGGTTCGCGCTCTCGTCCGGCAACCGGTCTCGCTGGACGACGGGCGCCGGCGGCAGCGTAAGTGAAATGGCGCCGAGCGCGGCCAGGAACAGCGACATACCGAACCCGAAATCAAGGTCCTGGCCCACCAGGAACACGGCTACAGCGACCGCGGCCGCGAGAAGAACGCGCCAGTCCGGTCCTGATCGACGTCGGCTCATACGTTGATCGTTGCACGCGCAACGGCTAGGACCAGCGGTTTTCCTCGGTTAGGCTCGCTTGGCGTTGATCGCACCAGGGGAGAGGTGACGAGATGAGCGGACGACCCGAAGGCACGGCGGGCGGCTACGGGAATCCCGGGCCTGACGATTTCGACCAGGATGCGTGGCAGGAGTTCACGCCGTGGCGACCGGGAGATCCGTCAACGACGGGAGAGGCGCCCCCGAGCTACGGGGCGGCGAGCGGTCTCGAGGACGGGTTCTATCGCCCGAGCGTCGACGGCGCTTCGGCGGCCGCGAGCTCGACGTCGCCGAGCGGGGAACGTGGCACGGACGGCGGATCTGGGGAACGCCGCCGCGGTCGGTGGTGGACAGAGGACAACCCGGCGAAGTTGAAGCGCGACGCGAAAGTACGGTCGACGACCACGCTGGGCGGCGGGCTGATCTCCACCGTGCCGTCCGGGACGAAAGGGAAGATCGTCGACACCAGCCGCGGCCTGCTCGGCGGGGATCGCGCGACCGTGCAGTTCGACAACGGGTACAAAGTCGAGAACGTGCCCGTCGAAAACCTTGACCGGCTCGGCTTTTTCGACTGACCACGAGGATCCGGTCAGTCGTCGCCGCCCCACTACGGGACCCCGAGCTGGAGCCGCTCACGCTCGACGGCGACCCGCTCGACGCGATCGGCGGCGGCGCCCTGGTCGGCTACGGGCCGGGTGTCCACCGACGGCCAGAATCTCCACCACCAGGTCGACGCGCTCACCACGGCGGGCTGCATCCGGGTCTTCACCGAGAGAAGGAGTCCGGCAAGGACACCGAGCGCCCGAGCTCTGGGCATGCCTGGACTACCTGCGCGCGGGCGACACCCTCGTCGTTGTCGAGCTCGCGCGTCTCGGCCGGAATCTGCACAACCTGCTCGCGCTCGTCGCGGGCCTCCGTCCGCGCGGCATTGGGTTCCGGTCGCTGCACGAAGCACTCGACACGACCACGTCCGGCGGAAGGTTGCGCGAGCGGATCGTGCAGGGCACGAGGGAAGGGCTCGAAGCCGCTCGGGCCCGCGGTACCCGCCTCGGCCGCCCGCCGGCGCTCACCGAGGAACAGGTTCGGCACGCACGGCTCCTGCTCACCGAGCCGGAGAACACGGTCTCGTCGATCGCGAGACTGCTTGGGGCAGCCGTCAGACGATCTACAAGTATGTATCCGAACTCGCGAGCGGAGGCCGCGAAGAGATCGCGGCGGCCGCCAGCGGGTCCGTCGAGCTGCTGAGTTAGCAGGCGACGGGGACTCGAGAAGTTTGGGGGCCTGCTCCTAAGAGGCGTCCGGGGTCTTCACCTTCGGGTTCTTCTTCGCCGTTTCGGGCGCCGTCGTGTCGATGGGCAGATTGATGGGCTCCGCGCCGGCGTCGACCTTCGCGACCTTCGGCTCGCTCTGGACCTTCGGCTCGTCCTGGACCTTCGGCTCGTCCTGGACCTTCGGCTCGCTCTGGACCTTCGGCTCGCTCTGGACCTTCGGCTCGTCCTGGACCTTCGGCTCGTCCTGGACCTTCGGCTCGTCCTGGACCTTCGGCTCGTCCTGGACCTTCGGCTCGCCCTTGACCTTCGGCTCGCCCTTGATCACGCCTTCGACCACCTTCTTCTGTGTCGGGATCTTCGGTGTGAACACCAACTGCCTCGTCATGAGGTACGCGATGACCGCACTGAACATCAGCCCGACCAAGATCGATAAGACCTCGTGGACACCGAACGAGAGGCAGATCGTCATCGGGACGGAGCCGACGACCACGTAGATCGCGTAAGAGAAGGCTGTCTCGATCTTCGGACCCCACGGCGTCTGGAGTGACACGCCGCCCGAGCCGAGGAGCTTGTTGTCCCACCACCCTCCAACTGCAGCAGCCCCCGAACCGTCGAAGAGCGGTTTCGCCTCCTGGGCGTTCTCGCCCACCCAGGCTGTCGACCTGCGTTCGAGCCGCGGATCTGGGTCATCCTCGGGCAAGTTCGTCTCGATATCGTCCGACACCGAAAGCCTCATTTCTATGATCAGGTGATCTTGCTAACCGGCGGCTCCTGCCGGGCCCCGCACAAACTTCGATCGACGATCCACGTGAGCACGAGAAGAGGTCGGCCGTGCCCAATCGCAGATAATATCAGGAGTATGAACATCGTACATACACGGACCATGGGAGTGTCGTACATGATGATCACGTTGTACATACAGCGACCGCATGTAAACTTCGGCGACCGCGCTCCCCGGGCAAAGTTCACAGGGACCTCGTACCAGTCAACGCACGTGGTCCGCTCCGAGTGCCCGGAGTGACAAACTCGCTACTCGTTTACTCTCTGTTCGAAATATCCAAGATCAAAGTTGAGTCCACCTCAGGCAAGTAACGTGAACGGTGTTCACGTCATTTTGCCCCCTGCCTGCGGTGTTTGATCTGTTTGCTAGAGCGCAGGGTACTCACTTTAGGAGTACTAGTGCACCTCTCAGCTGACGCCGTGTAACACAGAGAGGGAGTACCGGCAGGTAACCAGCGCGAACGGGTAGGACCTCTGCCCCTACCGGGCACAGCTGGACCAGCAGACTTGTAGTGCAGGCCACAGCAAAGGTAGGCAGTACAGCAACAGCGATCGCGGACGCGTAACGTATGTCTCATGTTCAGCGATTGATCGTACAACTTGGTTGACATGAGGTGCTTATGAGCGGATGATTAGGCTACGGACAGTGGACTGTCCTTACAGCCACGTGCCGGTCCACTGCCCAAAAATGGGCGTGCTGAAGGCCAAATCAGCACGCCCAAAAAATGGATCGGCCGAAGATTTAGAGACCCGCGACTGACTGAGGTGGCCCATGAGCCAGGAATCCTTACCGTTTCTTCCGGGTCGAGCATTGTCGAATTGGGCGCCTTACGTACTCGCGCTGCTCTCATCAGCGCTAGGTCAGTCTTTTCAGGTCGTCGTCAGACCGAAAAGATCCAAGGTCGCCCACCACGCGGGACCTCTGCTGTCACAGGCGTCTCGCGGAATCTTTTCTCACAAGCAATAGAGCAGCTAGCTGGGGTGATTTGCTGCTCTGATAGAAAGGGTAGGCGTGACAGGGATGAAAACAGACGACGCTATCGATGAAACCGTCGCCCGCGATGCCAAGGATCCCGTTGTCGAAGAGCCTCCGTCGAGCGATACGGCCGCATTGAGGAAGCCACACGGCGTCAACGACGACAAGGGCCCCAAGGGGCCCAGCCTGGAACGACTCACGGTCAACTTGATTCCTCGCTCTTCTCGTGCCCTGGACCGCGGCACCGAGTTATCCACCGACTCGAAGACAGTGGTCGTCAACCGCGCCTTGCAGGTGTATGCCTACCTCGAAGAGGTGTGGGCGGCTGGTGGTGAAGTGATTGTCACTGAGGCTCCGGGATCCGCGCCGACGGTGCTGAAGATCTTTTAGAGATCTCGCACTATGTATCGTGCCGTATTCTCTCTCTTCTTTGTTGAAGAAGAAGATTTCTCTGGGTGAGATGGGTACAACCCGCACCTGCATTCAAAAAAGTGGCGGTGGGATTTTGTCGACCACAAAAGCCGCCAATGGCCACCTGCGGCCTAAGCGCAGTTGGCTGGCGAACTGCGGCACACCAAGAAGGGGGCTTCGCCACCTTGGCGAAACCCCCTTCGTCGCTTGCAAAGCCGCTTGCAAAGCCGGTTGCCGGACTCGAGTCATCGAAGCCTTGCTCTCCCCGCACCCCCACTGCCAGGAGCTGGCGACCGCGCCCACCCGTGGCGTGCTCTTCCGAGAGTCAGCACGAAGCGTTTTGTGGACGACCAGGTCACAACTGGACCCAAAAAAGCACCCCGAGCGTAGACACCTCGGTGCTTCTGGAAGTGCAGCTGCAAACATCAAAGCCGAGCAGTCAGCGGATCGCACGTCATCTGGTAGTGAAATGAGACTGACGGTCAAGTCACGAGCCGCCGTACGCGACGTTATACACCCCGTGTTGGTGTCGCGCGTCGTGGCCGAGCGCAGTCAGTCGTCGCCGACCCACTGCACGAGCACGACGTGCACCTGGTCGACGTGCTCGACGATGACGTAGGTGATGGTGCCGTTCCCGTCGCCGAAGACGAGTTCTCTCATGCCGTCCGGCTTGTCCTCGTTGTAGAGGCGGCCGTTGTGCGGGACGAGCTCCAGCACCTCGAAGGCCTCGGCGTAGCGGGCCAGCGCGGGAAGCGGCAAGGCCTCGATCTGCTCCATCGCCTCGGGATGGGTGATGACCTCGTACAAGCTAGCGGCCGAGCCTCTTCCGCAGCAGGGCCTTCACCTCGGCCGCCGACGCACTGCCCGCCGGCGCCTCGCCCGTCCGCTGTGCCCGCTCGGCCTGGTCCAACATCCGCCGGTGCGCCTCGGTGCCTTGGCGCTGCGTCAGCCAGGCGATCCGGTGGTAGTTCCGGAGAACGTCGAGCACGCGGGTGAGGTCGAGCGTCTGCGTGGCCTCGGTCATCGCGTCCTGATAGGCGCGCTCGAACTCGGTGCGTTCCTCGTCGACCAGTGCGTCGCGGATCACGCTCGGCGACGTGTCCGGGGGGAGCGCGGGCACTGGCGACTCAGCGAACGGGTTCGCGGCCGCAGTCATGCCGCCCACGATAGCCGGTCGTCGGAGAATCCCTCAGCGCATGAAGAAGGGCCCCCGGTCGACTCGAGGGCCCTTCGTTCCGGCTGAGGGCGATCTCTTAGCGGATCCGCCTGTCGAACTCGCCCGCTTTTACCCCGGCGATCATCGCGTCGAGCTCCGTCCTGTTGAACACCAGGACAGGCGACTCGCCGCCAAGCTTGGAATCGCTTACGCCAACCCACCCGGGCTGCGAGAAGTTGAACATCACGCACCCGTTCTGCCCGTTGGAAAAGCTGGACTTCTCCCAGCCATCACTGGTGGTGCTCAGGGCGGCTCGTGCCGCGTCCGCGTCCATCACGTGTCCTTTGCTGCTTTCTTGATCAATTCGCGGGTTTTCTCGGGCTCTGTGGCGTGATTTTTCAGGCTCTCGAAGATAAGCCGGTAGTCCTCGACCTGCCCGGGGTGCTCGTAGTACAAACCTTGCTGGCGTGTCTCGACGTACACGCTTCCGGGGTGGCCTTCGAACGCCTCCGGATAGTCCAGGATGGTGAAAGTGCCTTCGGTGCCCGCGTGCGCGCCCGACGCATCGGTCAAGAGTCGGATCTCGACGTTCGGTAGCTCGGACAGCTTCACCAGGTGGTCCAGCTGCGCGCGCATAACGGCGCGGCCGCCGACCTGCTTCCGGATGGCGTTCTCGTCAAGCACGCACGAGATCTTGGGCGCTTCGGTACGGGTGATGATCGTTTGCCGCGCAAGGCGGAGGTCGACCTTCGCCCTGATCTGCTCCTCGGTCAGTCCTCGTTCGCCTGCCCGGATGATGGCGGCGGCGTAGTCCCGGATCGAGAAGAGGCCAGGAACCCATACGTCGTAGCTGCTGATCGCGGCCGCGGCGCTCTCCAGGCCCAGGAACGGGTTGAACCAGTCCGGCACGGAGTCGGTGAAGTCGATCCACCAGTCGGTGCCTGCCTTCGCGCTGCTCACCAGCTCGCGGAAGAACGGAACCCGTTCCGGGACGCCGTACATGTTCAACAGGACTTCGAGATCGGCCAGTGCGGGCAGGTTGCGACCGGTCTCGATGTGGTTGATGACGGTCTTGGCCTTGCCGATGCGCCGTGCCGCGTCCTCGGCACGCACCTCGGACTGCTTGCGAAGCCGCTGCATCTCGCCAGCTATCCACAGTCGGATCGCGGTCGGATTCAGCTCGGCCACAGGGCTACCTCCCTCGGGCACCTCGGCGACAAAAGACGACAGGGGTTCACCCGGATAGGCCATACCTTAAATGTAGACGTTCACAATGTGACCGTCTACATTCAGAGATGGCTACCAACCTAACCAGTTACACGGTAGCCCCTGGCGGTGCGGCGAGCTGGAATGGCTTCCCCTCCTGGGCCTCGGTCTTGTATCTCTCTTGCCCCGAGTCCCGGTGTCGTGGGTTGTTCCCCCGGCCGAAGCCGCGCCGCCAGGCCAGCAACTTCCCTGGTGAGCACGTCGCGCTGAGCGCGAAATGCGCATTCGGTCCACCAGGGAGATGAGCGGCGGCGACCCGTCCGGGCTGCACACCCCTCCCCCCGAACCCGGGCGGGCCGCCGCCTTCCACCCTGGAAGGGCTCCCGGATGTGGCAGACGCTTCTCGGCCTCGCGCCGGTGACGATCCTCGCGATCGGCCTGAGCGCCTGGACCTGCTGGGACATTGCCCGGTCGTTCCGGGCGCCTCGCGAACATGGCCGTGGTCCTCGTGACTGAGCGGATCTACAGCGCTCCGATGACCAGCTCCGACGACGGCCTGGAGCACGAGGTCGCCGACGAGGACTTCGCCGCCGGTGAAGGTGAGTACAGGGCGTTGTGCGGTTCGATCGTGCGGCCCACCCCAGGTGCGGCGCCGATCGGCCGTCCCTGCGTGCGGTGCCGTCACGTGCTGGCCACGCCGCCGGCGCCGGAGCGGCGTCGCTGGTCGGTGACCGTTCCTGAGCAGACACGCGGCATGGCGCGGCATCGCCGGCGCGGACGTCTTCACGCCTTGCTCGCCGACGTCGTCCGGACGTCGCGGTGATCCCCGCGCTGATGACCGCGGACCAAGAGGTGCGCGAGTCACTGTTCCGGCTGCGCGCGCGAGCGTTCGAGCTGCGCGCGACCGGCTGGCCGGAAGCGATCGCGGCCGCTGAGACGTCCGAGCGGGTCCTGCGCAAGGCGTTCGCGGACGCCGAGGTCGTATCGAGGGGGAGGCGGCGGCCATGAACCAGCCGACGGTGGATGCCGACAAGCTGATCGAGTACGCGGTCCGCAAGCTCGGCTGGCAGGTGGTCCCGCAGATCCTCTACCGCGGCGAGGACAACGCGCTGATGCGATCCTCCGGGCCGGAGACGGATCTGGTCACCATCCCGCTGGAAGGCTGGTCGACGGCCGTTCGCCTGCGCGGCGGGCCCGTACGCGGTGACTGGCGCCAGACAGGTGTCGAAGTCTGGCGCCACACGATTCCGCTGCATCTGGCACTTCTCTGGGTCACCAGCGACTCCGGCGATGACGCCGACCTCATCCGGTGGCCAAGCGCGCCGGACGCGCGGTGAACCGCACAGAGCCTGTCACGAACACCTGCACGCCTGGAGGACCGGGGATGATCGACGTCGAGCAGTATCTCCGCGTCCTGGGGGACGAACTGCGTCGTGTTCGGCACCAGCGCGGGCTCACTCGTAAGACGCTGAAAACGTTGCTAGGCACCGATATTTCCCTGCAGACACTCGCGACCTACGAACTCGGCACACGACAGTGCTCGGTCGTGCGCCTGGTCGAGTTGTGCAGCGCACTGGGCGTCGAGCCGGCCGAACTGATCGGCCGCGTCGAGCAGCGGCTACGGCCCGGCCTCGTGGTGTCCTTGGCCGCGCTCGCCGAGCAGACCCCGCCCGAACTCGCACCGCTCCGCCGCTGGGCCAGGCTGTCCACGGACGCGTCCGGCTTCGTCCAGTTCCGGCACGACATGCTCGACCGCGCGGCCGAGCTGTGCGGGATGGAGCCGGTCGAGCTCGTCAGGCACCTGCAGGCGATTCGCTGACCTTCGCTGACCTTGGCTTTCGCTCTCGGCGTCGGCGGCAACGAGCGTTTCCACCCTGGCCACAGAAGGTGGAAACGCCGTTCTTCGCCAGAGGCAAGCTCGATCAGCTGGTGGAGAAGCTCATCGACCACGCCTGGCCGATCGTCAGCGCCTGGATCCACCCGGCGAGCTAGGCGACGGGTCCGGGCTTC
This sequence comes from Amycolatopsis sp. NPDC041971, assembly GCF_055588925.1. Classification (NCBI taxonomy): domain Bacteria; kingdom Bacillati; phylum Actinomycetota; class Actinomycetes; order Pseudonocardiales; family Pseudonocardiaceae; genus Amycolatopsis; species Amycolatopsis sp. NPDC041971. The sequence continues at coordinate 9,461 of NZ_JBVJCE010000032.1, forward strand.
GCGGTGTCGGGTCTCCTGGGCTGGGCAGCAGGACCGCAGATCTTCGACAAGTACCTCGAACGGCAGTTGCCAAGGGCGGCTGCTGCGGTTCGGAAAACGACCATGCGCTGCGCAGGTTGGGCACCCAACGCGCGCCTGGCCTGCCACCAAACGGAGGCAGGCCAGGTGCGCGCACTATCGAACGCCGGGTTAGTTGAGGGTGTCGATCCAGCGCAGGGTGGAGGTGCAGGGGTAGTCGCCGTTTCGGGTGGCGTTGTAGTTGGCGTAGTCCTGTCGGCTGGCTGTGAAGTTGAGGTGCTGGAAGTTGCCGATGTCGAGGGCGGCGACTTCGGTCGTCTGCATGCCCGTCTTCAAGATTCCCTGGGCCACGGTGCGGCCGTTGGCCCGGAACGTCCAGGACAGGATCGCCTGGTCGCAGCCCGGCTCACGGGAGAGCTTTCCGCCCAGTTGATGCTTGGCTGGGTCAGGGAGGTCGAAGGTGGTCTCGACGGTGCGAATGCCGATGTTGCTCCATATCCAGCCCCCGTACGGGGTGCAGTGCACAAGTGTGCAGGCGGCGGGCTGGTGGGAGACGGCGCTGCCGCTGGCCAGCTTCAGCCCGGAACCTGAGTAGTCGCTAGAAGACCATCGTGGCGCGACGTATAGGGTTCCGGCCCCGACAATGATCACCGCCAGTGCCACGAGCAGCAGCCGCCGCTTCGAGGCCAGGAACGTGACGGGCGACGCGGCGGGCTCGTCGGTCGGTGTCGTGTCGGTTTCCGGTGGTGGTGCGGAGCTGGCGGGTTCCGCGGTGTCGAGGGCCTGTGCGGGGGTGTCCTGGAGCCAGCTGGCGCCGGGGAAGACGCCGTGGGCGTCAATGACCAGCGGCTCGCTATCGCTGGCGGTGCGGAACGGGCCGAACCCGTCGGCCAGTTCCCGTGTTTTGCTCTCGTCGACGAGCTCGGCGTCGGCGAGGTCTGCTGTCTCGGCCCGGTGGGCGCGTTGTTTGCGGAGGCGTTCCTCTGCTTTGCGGTGGGCACGGTCGTGTATGAGCCGGACGCCGGGTTCGAGGTAGGCCGCGACGGTGCGTTCCACGGTGGGGGTGCGGTGTTCGTAGGCCTGCACGAACACGGTCAGCAGCTCTTTGAGCTGGGCGGCCTGCGAGGGGAGCTTGTCTCCTCGCAGGAGGTTGTAGACCGTGGTTCGTGAGGGGCTGGTCTTCGGGAAGGCCTTTTCCCATTTCTTATGGGTCTTGTTGATGCTGTAGCCGGTGTGAACCTGCAGCTTCCGCAGCACGCGCATGTAGTCGGCTTCGGTGGCAGCGGCGGCGAAGTCGTCGCCGTCGGGGAAGGCGGCCGTGGTGAGTTCGTCCATGGCGGGCCTCATCCGGCGATGCGGCGGCCGGCGGTGCCGAGTGCCACGGCGTAGCCGACGCTGGCGGCGCCGGGGTTGCCGAGGAGCGTCATGGCGAGCGCGAAGGCCATCAGCAACCCGAGCACGCAGAGGAGCTGCACCGGCTGGGCCGGGGGACGGGTGGGGGGAGACAGGTCGGCGGGAGAACGCCGCGACGGGCACATCGGTCGTGACCTCTTTCGGGGTTGGCCTAGGCGAATCGGGACAACAACACCGCTCCGAGCCCCCTGGTGTCCCGGCGTGGTTGCAGCCACGAACTCCGGTAAGGGGATGTGAAGCGGTTGAGACCAACACTATGGCCGCCCGCCCGGCGAGCGCGCCCCTGACACTGTGCCGTTGTGTGCACACCAAGGCACGTCGCGTCCGCTCCCGGCGCCCTTGGGATGTCCAGAAATGTGCACCACAGCGTCTGAGCGGTGTACACGATCCCGCCCGTGAAACGCGAAGTATCTGCTCCGGATGTTCGGAATAGAACGCGAGTTCCTGCACCGTAGGCCGTGCGTCACCGCTGCCAGGCCCGGTCGGGTGATGTACACCCCATGTACAGAAACTTGCTGTGAGCTGCGGTTTTGACGATAGTGAAGGAGGTTCCGCCACGGAACCGGTCTGAGAAGGCCGGTCCTCCCGCGGCGGGACTCCCGGGACGACGTCTGGCCTAGGCGAACCACCGGACTCTGCGGTACGAACCCTTCGTTGCAGCGACAGGGCCCGTACCGCAGCACTAACTCCCCCCGCTGTTGCACACTTCCGGTCCACGCCCGACCTTCGATCCCGGTCGAAGCACCTGATGCGAACCAGCTCTGTCCAACCCGCAGACGCTGGACGGCGTCAGCTCACCGGATTCGGCATGCCGCAACGATCGTGGACAGCGTCGCCGAGGTCATCGCCTCGGCCTCTGCAACGTCTCACCCGGTTTCCGCGACGATTCAGGTCATGACCGACGACGCACGCTCAACGTCCAGCGGCACCTCGGTATCCGGATCGGGTAGACGGCTGCGGGAGTTGACGCCGGCGGCGATGTGGACGACCGCCGTCGTGATCACGATCCTTACCGCGGGCGCGGTGATCGCGCTGTGGTGGCCAGCCACTGCCGGGCTCACCGGCCCGGACCTGGTCAAGGCGCGGCTGGACGCGTTGAAGATCGGGCTGAGCATCGGCGTCGGCAGCGGCGGCGTGGTCGCGCTCTACCTCGCCTGGCGCCGCCAGCACTCCACCGAAGCCGACCTCGACAACCGCGAACGCGCCCTCACCCACCAGCAAGACGTCGCCGCCACCACCCAGGCACACCAGGAACGCGTCGCCGACGACGCCCGTGCTGACGCGATCGAACGCCGGATCACCGAGCTCTACCTCAAGGCCGTCGAGCAGCTCGGCTCGGACAAGGCCCCGGTCCGTCTCGGCGGCCTCTACGCCCTGGAACGTCTCGCCCAGGACAACGAGACCCAGCGTCAGACCATCGCCCATGTCTTCTGCGCCTATCTGCGCATGCCCTACGACCTGCCGGTCGACAGCGATCGCGACGACGGTGCCAGCGCCGAGCAACGCGAGATCTACCGTGCGCGAACACAGGAACGCGAAGTTCGACTCACCGCCCAGCGCCTGCTCCGCGATCACCTCCAGCCCAAGAACAGCACTGCCTACTGGGGGCCGCTCAGGTTGGACCTCACCGGTGCCCAGCTCATTAACTTCGCCTTGAACGGTGCCCGGATCGGATTCAGCAACTTCCACGACGCCACCTTCATCGGCGACGCTTTTTTCCTCGGGACGGCCTTCACCGGCGATGCCCTCTTCACCGAGGCGTCCTTCACCGGCGGCGTCTGGTTCAACAAGACGGCTTTCACCGGCAAGGTCTGGTTCACCGAGGCGGTCTTCACCGGCAACGCCCGGTTCTCCGGCGCGACCTTTACCGACGGCGCCACGTTCACCGAGGCGGTTTTCACTGGCAACGCCTGGTTCGGCAACGCGTCCTTCGGTGGCGACGCCGGGTTCGGCGGGGCGTCCTTCACCGGCAACGTCGGGTTCCCCGAAGGGGCCTTCACCGGCAACGCCTGGTTCGGCAACGCGTCCTTCGGTGGCGACACCGACTTCCGCAAGGCGGCCTTCACCGGCAACGCCTGGTTCGGCAGGACGGCCTTCGGCGGCGACGCCTTCTTCAACGAGGCGTCCTTCGGCGACGCCGCGTTCCACGACACGACCTTCGCCGGCGGTCCTCACTTCAACGGGGCCACCTTCACCGGCAGGCACTCGTTCTACGGGGCGACGGTGGATGGCGAGCCATTCGACCTGACATCTGTCGTCGACACCAGCGATGACTCGGATTGACTTGAGTGATCGAGATGTTCGGAAAACGATCGTTGCCCGAACACGAATACCTACCGCTGGGCGCTCTGGCGTTGTCCCAGTTGGCGGTGTTCGGCAACCCGTTTGTCTGGACTTAACCGACGGCTCGGTGAACATGTTTCTCGGCGACTAGTTGCCAGAAGGTCAGTGAGGTGCGGCCGTTCGGCATGGTCAGGGGCCCAGTGAAGCGCAGCGCTGGCGACCTTCTCGGAACGTGGCCACGCGGCCATCTCGTCAGTAGTGGCATGGTTGTCCAGCTGACCGAATTTGGTCAGTGCATCCGCGATCTCACGGTCGCTCTTGAGGTAGAGGGCGGCCAGGTGTGGACGACGGTGTCGAGCCACCAGGACCAGAGACAACCTGCACTGCCGTTCGGCTAATACACACCCGGCCAGTGCTTGTGAAGTCCGTCGTGGTGCTGTATGAAGCGAAGCGGCCCCCGAAGGTCATGCCTCACCTGATCTTTCAGGTGAGGAAGGTGTTCGATGCGGGATTGGATCATCGGGGTGGCCGTTGGCTACGGCTTGCTGCTGGCCACGGCTTTCGTGGTTCGCGCGGTATTCCGCCGCGATCGCGGCGACGAGCGTTGCGCTCCCGGGTGCAATCACCCGATTGCACGTTGCAGCCTGTTCAATCCTCTTACCCGCATGAGTGAAGAGCAACCCATGAGTGGCGAGCCAGTGCTCCGGTTCCCCGCAGGTGCTGCTCCGAATGATCACCCTGGGTGGCGCTTGGCCTTCCGTCTTGTCGATCTCGGATGCAGCAGTAACGACAGTACGGGTCGCAGCCAGTACCTCAGGATCACGGTGTGGATCATCGTCGCCTTGGTCCTGATCGGACTGATCTGCTGGCTCACCGGCCCGTGGCTGGGCCTGACCGGTGCCGGCGCGTACGGGCTGGCGAAAGCCGGGAAGGCCGCGCGGCGCAAAATCGCGAACAAGAAGGAAGGCGCCGCGATCGTGGAGAGCTGAGCCCTGATCCCGCCTCGCCAGCCCGGCAGGATCAGGGCTCGTCCACTCGACCCAGCAGCAGACGGCCCCGACCCGGCCTTACTCGATTTGGTCGGGAGCGGCGATCTCGACCTTGGTTAGAACACGACGCAGTTGGTTGAGCGCTCGATGCTGCTCAACTCGAACCCAGCCCGGGCTTTTGCCGCCCAGCGCCATGCCGGTCTCCTCCGCCGACAACCCAACGAGAACTCTCAACACGATCACTTCTCGTCTGTCGGTGGATAACCGACGTAGCAACGCCGCGAATCGAGAGATGACATCGCCGCTCACCTTCTCGTGACCGGAGTCTTTCCGTTGGTAAGCCACCCACTTCACCGCGTCGGGATGGACTCGTGGCCGCGCCACAGGCCAGTCGTCCTTCCCCGCCATTTCGTGTTTGAGCACGGTGTAGGCGAAACGCAGAAAGGGCTGTTCCCGGTACTCGTAGGCAGGCAGCCTGCTGATCAACGCGAGAAGAGCGTCCTGTGCCAGGTCGTCTGCGGCTTCCAGCGGCCTGCCGTGCATGCCGAGGTAAGCACGGGCGTACCGGAACGCGAAGGGTCTGACCAGAGACACGATCCGTATCAGTGCACCCCGCTCACCCTGAGACATCGCCTCGAGTAGCTCGCAGTCCTCCAGCCCGTAGTCTTCCCAATCCGGCACGGACTGCGGAGTGGAAGTGTCGAGTATCGCCTGGATGCGGTGCTGGGCGTGGAGATGGCGTGCGGCGAGATATTCCGCCCAAGTCCGCAGGCTTGCTTGCTCGGCCAGGGTCGCGAAGTCGGCGTCGACCCGTTCCCAGCGCTCCGTCGGCCAGTCCGGCTCGGGGCTCTGCGGCGCACCGGTCCCTGCCGCGACGACCAGGCGCTCGTCGATCTCCTGCCGCGCCTCGGCGGCGGAACGATGTTTGATAGCCCGAAGAACCGCGGCGCTATCCACGCTCTCTCGCATGGTGGCGTCGAACTCCTCTTGCTGGCCGGCAAGCCAGGCGTCGAAGTCCATCTCCTCGTTGCGGTCCACCTCAGGCACCTCCTTCAGCTTGCTGGTTCTGCTGTATCCACAGCTGTTTGAGCTTGGTACGCGCATGGCGCAGATTGGATCTGACCGTGTCGGGCGCGACATCGAGCGCATTCGCGATCTCGATCGGTTCGTAGTTGTCGAACGTCCACGCCATCACCTCACGCTGCTGATCCGGCAGCGTCTTGAGCAGCTCCTGGCGCCGAAGACGGGCTTCGACGACACGGGCCGGGTCCTCCGGGCTCTGCTTCGGCGGGACCCAGCCGCCTTGCACAGCCCGCTTGATGCCGTCCTGATCTCGCATGGCTTCATGCATCGCTTCTCGTTTCGCGACCGTGCGGACCCAAGGGCCGGGATGCTCGATCGACCCCCACTCCTCGTGGGCCTTGTACATCGCCTCAGCCGCCGCGTCCTCCGCGACCGCTGGCTCATACCCCAGGCTGATCAAGAACCCTTTTAGTCGGGGGAAGTCGTCGACGAAGAACGCTTCGAAGCTGACCCCAGCCATCGTGACGTCCCCCTTCCTCAGAGTCGGCTTTAGCAGATTGACCTGCTCTTACGACTGGTAGAGGAGCGAGACGGCCGCAGCGTGCAAAGAAACTTCAAGATCTTTTCTCGGACCTAGGACTTAACCCGCAGCCAAGCCGCTGAGCTGGGCACACCCGGTCCGCTGACCCCGCGACATCGAGCAACTCGGTCCACCGTTCCTCAAGGTCAACAGCCTCCCAGCAGCAACTGGTGGCCGCTCTATGGGCCGAAAAGGAGGTCTACCTGGGTGTTCAGGTACAGACGCGGCGAATGATTGACCGCGCGGTCGGTAGTACCACCGCGGTGCTGCGCAAGAACCTGCTGGTCAGCCCGAAGAGCTCGTAGACGAGCTGCAGCGCCAGGTGAACAGAGGCGTTTGCAGGTCAAACGCCGACGAGCGTCAGCTGGATCCGTCGCAGTCTCTGGCCTCAGGCGGGTCGAGGCTGGCAGTCACAATCACGTCTCAACGGCCGTAGGCGCGTCGAAGGCGTTCTGGCTACCCTTGAGGAGCACCAGGTGCGAAGGGTTCGCCTCGGTGTGACCCACCGACGAAGGCCCTAGCTGGCGCCAGCGCAGAACGTGGAAGGGAGTTCGCATCACAGAAAGCGTGTCATGGACGAGAACGAGGCTTCTCCGGAGGAGAAGCGAGAAGCAGGTAAGTGGAACAGATGGGGTCGCCAGGTGACCGTCGTTGTAGTGGCTGCTACTCCGCCGATCATTGCCCTGGCGACTCTTGTCAAGGAAGTGGTGAGCCTCTTCTCCTGACACCATCTGCGTAGTACCTCTGGGTGGGGTTGGCCGTTCAGGCTGTCCCCGCCCTCTCTTTTACCCACACTGTCTGAGCCGTGGGGCACCCCCAGTATGTCATCGGTCGGCGATTCCGTCACATTGATCGCGCCATGCGCGCCGCGCCCACTACCTGGGAAAACAGTACTTCGTCTGTCCTTAAGGGATGAATAGGCAGTGCCCTGTGTGCTGCTATATAAGGAAAACGCGGAATGCGCTTATCGGTTACTTGTCAGTATGCGTTGTGCTGCAACATAAATCTTCTTGGCTTTAGTCGATTCGTCTGCAATCTGCTGGTCGGGACCGTGCACATAGGACTATGCGGCTAGGTCACGGGACGTGAACAGTGTTCGCTCCCGGGATGGTTCTATCCCGCTTCGAGGTGACGTAATCGGTACGGTGCCCGGTACCGTACCGACCTTGTTTCAGATAATGCCCTATTATCCGGAACAACACGTCTCCGGCCGGAAACCGACCTGGGCCGACACCGCGCACCACGCGGAGTGAACCGACGTGTTATCCGGAACAAGGAGTGCGATGGGAACCGTGACCGCGATCCGGACCGCGAACGGCGCGCCGGACGGCGCCACCGCGATCGCCGCATGGGCCGCACACCTGCCCACCGTCCGCGGCCGCTCCGGCTACCTCACCGCGCCCAACACGATCAAGGCCTACCTCTCCGCCGCGGCCGCCGTCGTCGACCCGGCCGCGCCGGTCGCCGCACTCGACACCGAACCGGGCGCGACTGCGCTGCGCGCCGCGGTCACCGCGCGGTGGGGGAGCGCGGCGCCGGCGACGTTCAACGCCAAGCGCGCCGCGATCGCCGCCTTCACCGGCTTCTGCCGCGACCGCGGCTGGATCACCACCGACCCGCTCGCCGGGCTCACCCGCACCCCGCAACCGAAACCGGTCCCGCGCGCCCGGCCGCGCGCCGACGTCGACCGGCTCCTGCGCGACACCCGCCACCCACTGCGCGACCGGGTCCTGTGGGCACTGCTCTACGAGACCACCGCCCGCGCCGACGAGATCCTCGCCCTCAACGTCGAAGACCTCGACCTGCGCAACTCCCGCGCCGGCGTCACCCGCAAAGGCTCCGCGCCGGACATCGTCACCTGGGACCGCGGCGGCCTCGCCGCCCGGCTCCTCGCCCGCTACCTCGGCACCCGCACCCGCGGCCCGCTCTTCCTCACCGTCCGCGCCGCCAAAGGCTCCGCGAAAGGCACCGTCCGCCCGGCCGACCTCGACCCGGACACCGGCCGCGGCCGCTACAGCTACGACGCCGCCCTCAAAGCACTGAAGAAGGCCACCGGCGGCTGGACCCCGCACGACCTGCGGCACTCCGGGCTGACCCACAACGCCGAAGACGGCCAGGACGTCACCCACCTCATGGTCAAATCCGGCCACCAAGACATCCGCAGCGTCGCCCGCTACGCCCGACCCTCCGCCGACGCCGCCCAACGCACCGCCGAAGAAGCCCGCGCCCGCCATGCCAGGCGAGCGCGGTAGCCCGTCAACTCACAACGTCGCGTTCTGCGACTCGGGTAGTTGCGGCTTCCTCCGTCGAGGCGAGGACAACCGGTACAGGAACCAGTCGCGTCCACTCTTGCTCCGCATCGTCCGGTAGTTCGACGGTCCATCCGACCGGCCATGAGGAACCCCCAAAGCCCGTCTGGGCGGAGCCCACTCGGATACGCGCTCCAGAAGCGACCGGTACGACATCGAACGCAGCCTTGGTGAACCCGACGCGGCTGGTGAAGGTCGCCTTCTTGAACTGGACGGTGCTGGTGAAGGTCGCCTCGACGAACCAGGCGTCGCCGGCGAAGGTCACCCCGACGAACCCGGCGCTGCTGCTGAAGGTCACCCCGACGAACCAGGCGGCGCGGGCGAAGGTCACCCCGACGAACCAGGCGCCGCTGCTGAAGGTGGCGTCGCCGAACACGGCGCCGCCGACGAAGGTCGCCTCGTCGAACGCGGCGTCGCCGGTGAAGGTCGTCCCGAGGAACACAGCGTCGCCGGTGAAGGTCACCTCGTCGAACCAGGCGGTGCCGATGAACTTGGCCTTGTTGAACTGGGCGGTGCCGATGAAGGTCGCCTTTCTGAACCTGGCTTCGTTGATCTGGCAGGCAACAAGGTCGAAGTCGATGAGTGTGGCACCGGTCAGGTCGAGGTTGATGTCTGTCCAGAAGGTCTTTGCGGGATGTTGCGGGTCGTTGCCTGGCTTCAGGTGTGTGACGACGATGCGCTGGGCGGTGAGACGGACTTCCCGTTCTTGCCGGGCGTCGTCCTCGAGTTCGGCCACCGTCGCTGGCTCGGTTTGTTCCCCGCTGGCGGCGCGCTGCCGGGACGTGCTCCGGTGGGGCGCCAAGGGGCGGTGAATTCCTGGCCGGTTACGGGGCCGGGACGCACCGGGTAGCTGGAACGGGGCGCGCAGATAGGCGCAGATCACGTCGACCACGACCTGGCGGTGATCGGGGTTGTCCTGGGCGACGCGCTCGAGCGCGTACAGCCCACCGTGGCGAACCGCGGGTTTGTCGGAGCCGAGCTGCTCGACGGCCTTGACGTACAACTCGGTGAGCCGCCGCTCGTTGGCGTCGTGCTCGGTGGACCACTGCCGGCGCCCGGTGAGCACCAGCGCGACCACGCCACCGGTCCCGGCGCCGACGGTGAGCCCGACCTTGATCAGCTCGATCTGGCTCTTCGGATCACCCCCGACGTTGACGAACATCAACAGGGCGGTCACCGCCCCGGCCGCGATCAACGCGACCGGAACCACGATCACGACGATCGCCCACCACCACGTCCCTCCACGATCCCGCCATCGCCGCGTCCAGACGGTCTTCGAGCCACTCATCCACTTCACGCCTCGTAATCGTCCGGACCACCGTCAACCGCTACGTGCACGGAGGCGGAAGGTCTGCGGTCTACGTCGGCCCGGGCATGACGTGGAAGACCGTGACGCCGTGGCGGGCGCGGAGAGCGGGGGTGATTACGGCGTAATCACCCCCGCCGTTGAGCGCCGATCAGCTCCTCCTCGAGTGCGCGGCGCGCCGGTTTACTGCCGGCTGGTTAGCAGCGGTAGCCGAACAGTCCCTGGGTTTCCCACGGCACGGCGGACAGGTTGAATCCCACGCACATTCCCTGGGCGTAATACGCCCGGATGAGCAGCTTGTGGGTCTGCACCGCGATCCAGATGAACTGGCCGAACCCGGGCGGTCCCGGTGGGGTGATGCCTTCGCCGGCGATGCGGGTCTCCTCGCGGTTGAGCAGCAGGGTGCAGCGCGGCCACGAGCAGTTGGCCTCATACGCCGAGGCCGTCGGGGTGCCCGGGGCGCCGGGCAGCGCCGCGGGGGCGATCATCAGCGCCAGCGCGGCGGCCAGCACCAGCAGAAGCCCGCGGGCTCGCCGCCTCGGGCCCGCGGTGTGCGGGGTGGTCGACTGGGACATCAGGTGCTCCTTCGCTAGGTTGTGTGTTCCTGACGAGGTCCACTGCACCCCGGCCACCTGTTCATCAACGCCGATCCGGCAACACCTTTCCGGGCTGATCAACAGCATTTTCGGCGGATCCCCGGAATCAACACTGGAGACAGCTGATGTCCGAACAGACCGCATCCGATGCCGCCACAGAACTACGGCAGCTGATCCGCGAGTTCGGCAAGGCGCTGAAAGACTTGAAGACCTGCCGGAGGCTGAGCTACCGGGCCATGGCGCTCAGGACGACGCTGCACCACAGCACGTTCTGCAAGGCCGCGAGCGGCGAAGCCCTCCCCAGCTGGGAAACCACCCAGGCGTTCGTCGAGCGCTGCAGGGGCGATCTGGGATGGTGGCGGGAGCAGTGGCTGCTCATCAACAAGAAGACCGCCGAGCTACGCGAAAGCACCTCAGCGACAACGGTGAGCAGCGGCGTCAACACTGAAACCGCGTTGATCCTCGCGCCGGCCGCCTCGCCGGCCCAGGTCGGCGCACCGGCGATCGAGGAGATGGCGAATGAACACGGCCGCCGGCACGAGCGGCTCGCGAGTCTGGTTCCGGCGAGTGCGGGACCGTTGATCCCGGTGAGTGTGGTGATCACGCGCCTGCGACGAGGGCGGCGGTTCACCGCCGCCCTCGTTGTCGTGCTGCTCGCCGTGATCGCCGTTCTCTGGCTGAGCCGCCGGACCGAACCTGCCCCGGTGACTGCGGGACCCGGCGTGAGCAGTCCCTCCGCCGAGCAACCGCCGGCGTCGTCGTTGCTCGCGGCGTTGCCGTTCACCGGCGCCCGGGACATGCAGCCCGCACCGCCTGAGCACAATCACTGGATCGGGCAGGCCCGCCCGTCGGACACCCTGGTCGTTCACGCCACCTGCGACAGCGAGCGACGTCTTCCCTGGACGGTGCAGGGCCGCGGCTTCACCCGGTTCACCGGACTGGTCGGCCCCGTCCATCGCGGACCCCGCGACCAGGGACGGATCGATTCGCTGCCCGGGTATGCGATCACCTACACCGTCACCGCGCGCGACGCCGGTGGTGTGGCACTGGCCAGCCGGTACTACACCGTGCCGGTCGGGGACTCCCAGCGCGTGAACCTTCCCCTGCCGCCAGCGACCGCGACCGTGGAGATCGCCATCGTCGTGCCACCAGCCACAGGCACCCCAGCCTGTCCGCCAGCGCCGCACCGGATCGGTGACCCCGGCGTCTACGCCGGGATCGCCGAGGCCATCGTGACCAGAAACTGACCGCTAGCCCGCGCGGGCCAACCTCATGCCTCGGACACATTCCGCAATGGAATCAACCACTCGGCTTGCTGGGTGCGGAGACGCCCGTCACGCCAGATCAGCCTCACCGCGGGCGGCCACCGAAGATTCTCCACCTTGACCAGCTCGAGCGTAATTTCCTGACCTGGAAAGCCGATCGCGCCTGCACCGCACGTCATCCCCGTCCAGGCCCGGACCGGGTGACCCCACGCCACAACACCTCGCCAGCAATCCGAGAAGGATCAATCACCGCTGGTCAAGCCATATTCGCCCAAAATGTCCCGGATACTACGGCGACCCCGCGTAGGACTACTCACGCCGCGCGGCGTGGACCAGCGGAAAAGTCAGTGTCAGGTGAAGATCGGCCATGGCAGGCCGTGGCTGGTGATGATGTTTCCGGCGATCGTGCGGGCCGCGTCGCGGGCGTTCTCGCCGACGTCGCGGCGGCCGAGCAGGCGGTCGCCGAGCTCGTCGACGGGCCAGGTGACGATGACACCGTGGCGGGCGAGCAGGAGACCGACGTGGCGCACGCGGTAGACGTCAGCGGTATCGAGCCACGCGTACAGCAGGATCTGGTGCAGCCAGCGCCCGACCTTCTCGGGGTCGCGCACGTTGATCACGGTCTTCACGTCGAGCAGCGTCGTGTCGCCCGCGCCGGTCTCGGTGTCCGGGTCGGTCGCGCCGAGCAGCAGGTCGGCGTCGGCCCACTGCGGAACGATCGTCGGCGCCGCCAGGCCGAGCGGCTCGCCGGCGGCCGGGTTCCCGGCGAGTTTCCTCAGCTCCCACAGGGCCCCGCGCGCGTGCAGCTGCCCGGCGAGCTCGACCAGCTCCGTCACCTGGTGCTCGTCGACCAGGCCGCGCAACGCCTCGGTGGTCGGGCGGCCGCCGTCGAAGACCCTCGCCAGACGGTCGTCGATCAGGCCGCTGCGGTAGACGTCCTCGCACGCGGACATCAGCCAGCACAGCCGTGCAAGACCGGCTTCGGCGCCCGGTTCGCCGAGCGTCCCGACTGGCGCGTGGCGGGCGAGATAGGCGCGGCCCCGGTCGAGCAGGTCCGCCCATGCGGCTTCGGCGGCCGTGTCGGCCGGAAGGCCTGGATCGGCTGGTCCGCCAAGGTCCAGCCACGTCGTCGTCGCGGGCCGAATGTCGAGTGCCCGCGCCCGGTACTGCGGGTCGAGCCCCTGGTGGCTCGGGTACCGCCCGGCCTGATCGTGCGCCCACGACCAGCTCGCCCACCTCGCGCGGACCATGCCCAGCAGCGCGTAGTACGGCGGCGCGGCCTGCACCAGGTCCGCCAGGCGCTGCCCGAACGCCCCGCCGATCTCCGCCCAGTGCCGGGGCGAGACCTGCCCGCCCTTCGGCCGGACCGGGCGGACGTCCCGGGCCGCAGCCGCGACCTGTTCGGCCACCACCGGTGTCCCGGCGAACACACGCCCGCACCACTCGGCCAGCGCACTGGTCGGGGTCGCAAGCTCACTGGTCAAGGACACGGTCCGTCAGCCCCTCGGTGTGTGCTGCCGGGCCAGGTCGTCCAGCATCTCCCGGACCTCGGGCAGCAGCGGCGGCACCGTGTGTGTGGTCTTCCTCCATCGTGATGGCCACCGGCCCGGCCCATCCGGTCGGGTGCTCGTAGCCGACAGCGGTCAGCACCCGGTCCGCGAGCGGATTCCGGGCCAGGCCGGTGAAGTTGTCGACGAACCACGCGCGAAGCCGTCCCATGCCCTGCGAGGACGGACCTGGGATCTCAGCACGGATCGCCTCACACGCGGCCTGGCCGTCGAACGTGCCCCAGGTCAGGCGGCCGTCCGGATGCAACACGGCGTAGTCCCCGGTCGTCTCGAGCATGGCGTCCCTCCTCGTCGAGCCCGGTCGGGCCCGGTCGTTGGTGTGGTGCAACGAAAAGCCGGTCAGGATACCGGTGGTCACCGACGTTTCCGTCTCCGTCTCCGTCTCCGTCGTCACCTTCCTGATTAGCCTTCGTCGAGCGCGGCGCGGGCGCGGGCGCCGTCGTGAAGATCGGGGATGTGTTCCTCCTGGCGCTCGATGGCGCGCTTGTACCAGTCCTGCGCGCCCTGCTTGCTCATTCCCAGCGCGCCACCGATGCTCGACCAGCTTTCGCCTGCTTCGCGCCCGTCCCGCATCACGATCCAGCGGGCGTCGGTGAGCTTCTCGATCAGCCGCGCGTTGACAGCCAGGGCGTGGATCGGGGTGACCGGTGCGAGCTCGACGAGCCGCGCGCGGCTGCGTTCTCGCATGAAGTCGCTGGCGTCGGGGTTCTGCAACGTCTGCTGCCACATCCGGCGTTGCCAGAACGTGTTCCATAGCGCGATCAACTCGCGTTCGCCGCCGTCCCGCGTGATCTTCTTCAGGTCCGCATCGGCAGTCAGCAGGCCATCGTCGTTGAGTTCTGCACGTTCCTCCATGCCGTCAAGCTAGCTTGACGGCATGGAGGTGTCAAGCTAGCTTGACGATAGTGGGTATCCGGCCGCTTCGGATGCCAGAAAAGGGAATCGTCGATGCGGCATCCGGGGTTCAGCTGTCGCGCAGGGCGTAGGCCTGGCCACAGACACCGCAGGTGATTGGGCCGAGCACCAGTTTCGCGGGAGAAACGCGGATCGGTCGCGCGGCCGCGCCGGCGCAGCCACACACGGCGACGGGCAGGTTCGTCGACGGGCTCCTGGTCGGCTCGGCGGTGAACCCGGCCAGGGCTTCCGCGAGCTCGCGACCGGGCTTGCTGTCGGCGTAGGCCTCGAAGACGTCGGGCGGCAGTGTCGTCTCCGACCAGCCCCACACGGGGACGTCCTCCCCCACGGTGTGTCCGAACTCCTCGGCCAGCTTCTTGAACCGCAGGTTGTGGTACCGGCCGTTGTTGCTGGTGTCGCTGATCCCGCGCACGTCGGCGAGTCCGTGCACGGCCTCGTGCGCCAGCGCCGCGACCAGCGACTTCGGTCCCGCGGCTGCCTGCTCGTCGGCGACCGCCAGCTCGCCGGACCAGTCGCCGGTGTGCAGGTGCAGCGCCAAGGACTTCCGCCGGCGCCCGGTCGACCAGACGAACTCGGCGGGCGGGACCTCGGGGTTTCGCTGCTGGATCTCCTGCCAGATCCCGCCCAGCGCCTCGAGGATCCGGGCCTTGGTCGCGGCCGCGGTGCTCATCGTGGCTCGCAATGGGCTTCGGGGTTCCTCATCTTGCGACCTCCCTCTTTCTCGGCACGCCACGAGTCTACCTGTTTTAACACTTAATTGTCAACACATTTTCGCAGGTCCGAGCCTTGATTCGAGCTTTCCACCGGCGTCCCGCGCGGCGTGACCCATCGCCGCCGGTTCGACGCGCCCGCGCGGCGAACCGGCCGACCTTCCAAACGAAAACGGCTGCCCGTCCGGATCTGGACAGGCAGCCGATTTCGTTCGCCCTTCACTTCCACCCGTGGGCACAGTCGCAATCCGGGTGGTCGCACGTGGCGTGTTCACCGCTCGGACACTGGCAGCCGTTCATCTTTCGACTCCTTCACTCGATGGTTTGCCGGGTCGGTCGCCGCCGTACCCCCGGAGGGGCAGGCGGCCACCTGCTTGTCAGTAGTCGTACTCGGGGTCGGCGAACATCCGGATGGCGAACAGGAGGCCGGCGCGGAAGTCCTCGGTCACGGCGCCGGCGGCCTCGAAGCGGGCCAGGGCGTCCCGGAGGCGGGTGTCGGCCACGCTCGGGGCGCCCTCGCGCAGGATGGACATGATCTCGCGGTCGCCCTGGTCGCCGAGCAGGTGCTCCTCCATGCCCTTCGGCAGGTACTTCCGGATGCTGGCCTTGGCCTGCTCCTCGGTTTCCTCGATCGCCGCGACCATCTGGTCCGCCATCTCCATGATGTTCCCTCCCGCTCTCTCCTGGTGTACCACCAGTCTACCTGATTTAACACTTAATTGTCAATGCATTCCTCCAGGTCTAGCCCACCTTTTCGTGGGGTAACATGATCCTTTGCCGTGGCATTTCCCCCTCTTTCCGCAGCGGTGTCGGGGTCCGGCGGCGGAGCCCCGGCGGGTGCGGGCTGGCCCGCACCGGACGCGTCAGCGGCCGGTTCTTCCACGCGAGTCGGGGCAGGAGCCGGGGCTCCTGGCTGGTCTCTTTCGTTGCGGCGTACCCCGAAGGGCGAGCACGGCAGGGGCAGGTCCGGAGGTCGTCCGGACGGGTGGACCGGCACGCTTTTCGCCGGTTCACCTGGCCGGATGCGCCGGAGTGGCCTGTCCCTGCCGTGCTGGGTTTGCCGTAGCCGCCACGAAAGAGACCAGCCAGTCCCGGCTCCTGCCCCGACTCGCCCACCATGCCAACCGAACCCACCGATCCCTACGTCGTCGCGCGGCTGTCATGTTTTTGGCGAGCTACTGGCATGTTTTTGTCCTGGGGTACCGGCCACGATGTGCCGATCATGAGGACATGACCACTTCGACACTCGACCTCGACGCGCGGCTCGTCCCCGATTCCGACTGCTGGGGGCCCGGTTTCGGGGACCACCGCTACCCGGCCAAGACGCTCGGCGAGATCGCGCAGTACGTCACCGAGACCGTGCAACCCGGTTACGGCCCCCGCCTGCTGGTCACCAGCCCCGACTACGTACCGGGCGACGACGCCGACCGGGCGGTCGTCCCGGCCGGACACGACGCGACAGGGCACCCAAACCGCGCCGGCGTCGACGAGAACACGATGGATCCAGAGTTCGCGACGGCGCTCGCCTCGCCGGTCCAGCTCGTCGGCGGGCTGCAGGACTACTGCCGGTCGCGCGGCTGGGTGCTGGACCAGCACGGCCGCCCGCTGCACCCGCACCACGGCCAGCTGCTCGCCGATCCCCGGATCGGCCTGCCGACCGGCCTCGGCTACGGCCACTGGTACGGCGAGACCGCGGTCGTCGACGTCGTGGTGACCGCCCGGTCGGGGCGGGTCCTGCTGACCACCCGTACCACCGACGTCGGCGTGATCCCGTCCCTGCCCGGCGGGTACAGCATCCCGGCGGACTTCGGCCGGTCGTCGGCGCAGTGGCGGGCGGGGGACCGGGCGCTGACCGTCGACGGCCTGATCGCGGCAGGCGCGCGGAAGCTGTTCGAGGAGACCGGGGTCGAGATCCCGGCCGACGCGACGGTCCGGATCGTGCGCGCCATCCGGCCGGTGTCGTCGCCGCACACCCTGCACGCGTGGACGGCCACCTACACGCTGCACGTGGTGCTGCCCGCGTCCCCGGCCCCGCTGGACCCCAGCGCGGGCGGGGCCTGGCACGACGTCGACGACCTGGTGTACGACGTGATGCCGACGATGTGGCCGGACCACCAGCGTGCCCTGCAGGCCGCGATCGTCTGACGGGGCGTTTCGACGTGGGTCGACCGTTTTTCCGACCAGGAAAGAGGAAGTGGCCCGGTCCCGGCTGAAAACCGGCGACCGGGCTCGCGTCGTCGGCGGCTTCTATCTGGCTAGATAGAATCGGTCTCGATCGCGGCCGACGGCGGCCTGGAAGGGGGAGTGGCGGGTGAAGTTCGAGATCGTCATCAGCCAGTCCAGCCGCGAGCGGCTCGACGCCCTGGCGGAGCTGCACGCCGAGCAGGCGGGGGACTGGTGGCGCGAGGCGGGGGAGGCCGCGCAGCGGCTCGGGCCTGCCGAGCGGCGGGCGGCGCTGGCCGAGCTCCACGAAGAACGTCGTCGCCGGCGGAAGGCCGGTGAGTACTTCGACACCCGGTCCGCGTTGGTGGCCTTCTACGTGCAGCGGGAGCTGGACCAGCGGGGATGGTCCGGGCGGCGCTGGCGCCGGGTGCCCGCGGGGGAGGCCTCGATGCCCGGCCGCCGCTGGGGCGTGCCGAACGACGGCCTCCTGACCGCCGAGCTGTCGGTCTCGCTGCCGGACGCCGTCGCCCAGGTCGTCCTCGCATCCCTGGAGGACCGGGGCGATCAGGCCTTCGACCTGAAACTGGTCGACCCCCGTGCGTAGAAGCTGCCGAGCGCGGACCAGCGGCCGCGACGCTCATCCGCGCCGGTCGGCACTGGGGATCGCCTCCGCGATGGCGTCGTCCACATCGCGGTCTGGGGTGGCGAGGATAAGCAGCAGGATCTGGTCGGCGACGCCGAGGCACTCCTCTCGGGTCCGCGCGGTCCTGGACGCTGCAGCTGCCGCGAAAGCCCGCTCTGATCGTCGTGGCCGCGGCGACCGACCTTGGGCAGGACTCGATCCCTCGTGGTCAGCGCACCAAGCCACAGCCTCGCGACTTCTACTGACGGGACCGTCGTCGGCGGTGAAGCGTGACGACCGCGGTGGTTCTGAGTTGGTGCACAAAGGTCCAGAAGGTCCGCCTGGACAACGCGGATATGATGCCCGCCAGATTCGAGTTAGCCGACAAGTCAGCCCTTGGTTTTCGATAACACTATCGTCACTATCCCTGGACTATCTCGCGCAGGACACAACAAGGTAACGGCCCTGAACTGCGGAAACACCCGTTTTTCGCAGGGTTTCCACCCTCGTTGTGATCCAGGTCACTCGCTGGAAGATTTCCGTTCCGGCTGTTTCTTACGTACCGTCGCTAATCGCAAGCGGGGCCGTGCTATCGGTTCAGCTTCCCGGAGTTCCGTCCTCGTTCGAGGATCGACCGGCTTCGGAAGTTCTCCCCCTGACGGGCTGGCTCGACCAGTCTCGGCCGGATGGTCGAGTGCACCGTCCGAGATTGGAGAACTCCATGCCCGATCCGCACGACGAAGACTGTTGCCTTCCGGAGCGGGAAGACGGCGACGGGGCGACTGAGCCCTCGAAGCCAATTCCGGCCGAGGAGGGCAACGAACTCCAGGGCGAAGAACGCCGGGCCAAGAAGGCCCGGCGTGTAGTCACCTTCGCGCAGGTCGTGGTCGCCGTCGCTCAGGCGGTGGACGCGGTGATCCGGCTCTTCGCCTGATCGCGGGTCGGCCCAGATCTTGCACATCTGGGTCGGCCCACCGGCCTACCACCACAACGACCGTCACTGCCAACGTTCCCGTCACTTTACCCATCTGGGTAATCAGGAACGGTCGTCATTATGGACATAAACGGCCAGAAAATAAAAGTGCCCCCCGTAGATACTGACGGAATGCGTGACGCAAAGTACAGCATAGCTCCTGGTCAGGGGCCTCCAGGGGTAACCTTTTTGAGTAGCAGACCACTCGCCAAAACGGGTAGATGCGACCCTATTGCCGTTCAGTCACTGGGCACTTGACCTAATCGCGCGTTGATCTTGCCCCTACCGCGACCGTTCCGGCACTACCGAGGCACCCCTGTTTGAGCTGATCACTCCCTGTCGACCGCGTTGACGCTCGCTCGGGGGTTCGCCCGTTCGGCGGGCAACCCTCCGAGGGGGCCTGTGCGTGAATGGTCGGCTACACCACGTCGCGGTGAAGACGTGGTTTCGGTCCGACAGCGAGGGGATTCGCAGGGTGGCGGAACGATGGGTGACGCTCAAGAACGGCCAGAAGGTCCTGATCAAAAGCAAGGCGGGGCCTGCGGCGGCGGCCGTCGCCGCGGCGGTGGTGATCGCCGGCGGCGGGGGAGCGGCGGGCCTCGGCGCGTTCGGCGGCGCCTCGAGTCAGGCCGGTGCCGGTGCGGCATCGGAAGCGCTGGCGGGCAACACCGGCGGTGTGGCGGATTCGCTACCGGGCCGGTCGATGAAGACCCGGCGCGCGGAAGGACGCGAGTCCGCGAAGCGCGGCCGGACCGATGAGGCGCTGAGCCGTCTTCGGCTCAAGAAGCTGCGGCGGGAGGTCGAGCGCGGAACGAACTGCGTCGCGGCGGCCACGGACCGGGTGCGGGACTTCCTGGTCCGGACGCCGTGCACGTCGATGGAGCGGATGCTGCTCGCCGTCGGCGACGGCCAGGGCAACGCCGCAGTCGTCAGCGTGGTGCGCGTCGGGTTCAAGACGACGAAGGACGCGGCCGCGTTCAAGCGCGTGGAGGACGTGCACGGCAGTGGCGACGTCCGGCCGCTCGACGTCGCCGCGGTCCTCGGCATCTCCGGGGTGAAGATGACTGGCCTGCACTACCACGCCCGTCCGGACCGGACCGCGATCGTCGTCGCCGAGGCCGACACCGCGCGCGGCCGTGTCGACCGGGAAACCCTCGACGCGCTCGCCGACGTCGGCGCTCATTTGCCGACCACCTGAGCCGAGTCGGCCGCGCGGGTCGGACGGCGCCCGGTGAGCACCGGCTTGTCGACGTCGCGGTGGTGGACCTCGGCCGTCCACCCGGTCGAGCGGGCTCGATAGCAGAGCTGAGCAGCTATTACGGCACTACGGTGACGGCCTCCGACACAGCCCGCCGCAACGGTGACCGTGCCGATCCCGAGGTCAACGAGCGCGGCGACTGCGGCGAATATTCGATCGAGGAACAGGCCGACGCCCGGCGTTCTGAGGACGGCCGCGATCACCTGCGGGTCGCGGCCGGTCAGCTGGCGAAGCTCCGGCGAGACGTGCGGGTCGCGGAACCATTCGCGCAGGTCCAGGACGACGTCGGCGGCCGGTGCGGGAGCGTGTCCGAATCCGAAGGACACGATCCGGAGCTGAGGTTCGGCGCCGTGGTGGTGAGTGCCGCTCGAATCCGTTGCCATGACTCCACGATCGGGCCTAGAACCGTTGTGGGACAGGCGTTCCCCGTGCTCTGTGGTGATGGGAAACGGGAAACGGTGCCCAGGCTGACACCGATCGAGAAGCGGACTACAGCACCGCGTACGCGGTGGCACGGAAGTCGTCGAACTCCTGGTGATAGGTCCAGCTGCCCCGCACCGCCCAGCGGTGCTCACGCAGGAACGCAGTGGCCTTCCCCTGAACCTTTCTGTTTCAGCGGGAACGGCGACGGCGAATACGACGTGTGCTCTGGTAGCTGCTGCTTCCGGTGCGCGGATATCCGTCGGCTTTGGCGCGGGCTTGCTCGTACTTCTCGCGGCGGGTGAGTGCGTCGCGCTCGGCGAGCAGCTGCGGGTCGACCGCTGTCGTCGACGGCGTGCCGGTCGCGGCCGCGAGTTCGGCGCGGGCTTGCTTGAGGTGGTCGCTGTGGCTGGCGAGGATCTGCTCGTGTCGTTGGGCGGCGGCACGGGCGCGTCGTTCCGCTGCGGTCATCTCGAAGTGCTTGCGTGCCTGGTCGCGGGTGTGCTCGCTCGCGGCCGCCGTCGCTGTGCGGGGCGCGGCGGGCCGGTTGAGTGCCTCGTCGCGGCGGAGCTGGGCGGCGACCTTGCGGCCGAACTCGGCGACGGTGTCGGCGGTGAGCTGGGCGTCGGCGGTCAGTCCGCCGTGCTGCAGGAGCTGGACGCCGGCGCGGCCGTGGCGGCGGGCGACGGCTTTGCGGATGGCGGCCTGGCGGCCGCGGTCCTGGTAGTAGCCGCGCAGGATCCGGCCGTCGGCGTCCCGCCAGGCGTCGAGCCTGGCGGTGATCCAGTTCGTCGCCGCGGCGTAGAACCGCCACGTCCGGGCCTGACCAGGAACGACGTCCCCGAGCACGGCTTCCGGGGCTCGGCCGATCGGCTTCTCGCTGCGCACGCCGAACGCGCCCGGCAGGTGGTCCATCGCGTGGACGATGTCGAGGTTCGACCACCCAGCGCCGTATAACGGCCTACACAGGGCGCGGACGGCGAATCGCGTCAACCGGGCGAAAACCGGCAGCCTCTCCTGCAACCAGGCCACCGCACACAGCATCTGAAACGACGTGGTCGGGACCGTAGATGCCCAGTTCAGGCCCTCCCTCTGGTCTGGGCGCGCCCGGAGGGCGCTCTGTTGATCGTTTCCCTCCCAACGATTGCCGAGCGGATTTCCGCAGTCATCCACAGCGAGACCCTCGCGCGCGAAACCACCCTCTATCGCAACTTTCCCTTCGGGAAAGTTGCAAGTAGGCCACCCCTTTTCTTCCCCAAGTGAAACAGTTTCTGCCTGGTCAGCGCCGGATTCCGGGTCGTTGAGCCGGTCGTGGAAGGTCTGGGCGAGCTGCTGGATGTCCCGACGCTGCAGGAAGGCATCGAACTGCGACTGCTCGATATGGGCCAGGGCGTCGTCGCGGCGCTGCTGGGCGGCTTCGATCTCCGGGTCGTCGAGCTCGGTCTCGTCGAGGCCGTACTGCTCGATCAAGGCCTGCAGCTTGTCCTCGATGAGGCGACGCTCGCCGTCGAAGGCAGTGCTGAGGGCCTTGAGCCGCAGACCACGGGCCTTCTCCACGGCGCGCGCTCGTCGACGCGCGACGTCGGCTTCAGCGGCACGAGCGGCTGCCTCAGCGGCTTCGGCCGCGAGGGTCTGCGCGGCCCAGGCGATCGCCTCGTCCGGCGAGAGCGGGATCCGCAGCGCGTAGACCGCGCGCCGGTTGCCCTCGGCGAAGGACTCGGTTCCATTCGGGAGTACGACGCTGCGGAGGGCCATCGGCCTGGTCAGGGGCGTGGAGCCGGTCTCAACCACGACGATCCAGCCGCGGACCTTCAACTCCTGCAGCCACCGCCCGATCGTCGTCTCCGACAACCCGGTCCGGCGGCACAGGGTGTCCCAGCCCGGCCACGTCTCCAGGGTGTCCCAATCCGCCGCAAGCGCGAGTACGCGGGCGATCGCGAGCAGGTGGTTCCGGCCGTCGACACGGATGTCCTCGACCCACTCGGCCCGCTTGAGGGCGGCGAGATACCCGCGCTGGCCCTTCGGGTAGCGCAACGGAGCGGTGAACGCCGGCGCCGCGGCGATCTCCCCCGCGTCCGGCTTTCCACCGTGAGCAGCCCAACAGGGCCCGCACACAGTCGCGAAAAGCCTGGTCAGACGACGTCGGCCCGGAGAAACATGACAGGTAACACAAGGTCCGTCGAACAACACACCAGCCTGCTGCTGGTGCGTTCGGGACCCAGGACTTATCCTGGGCAAGCGAAAGGCCTCCTTTCGTGGAAGGGCATGCAAGAGCCCTTAGGTCCGTGTTGGGACTAACCCGGTGGTGAACCGGGCTTGCTGTTCAGCTAGTTGGGGTGGTGCCCGACAACGGCTGACCAGCGCAAACGGCGATCTGTGGCGGATCGCCCTCAACGTTGATCGAGGCGGTTCCGTGGGTAGCGGAACCGCCTCGCTTCGTTAGATGGCCATCAGGGCCTCCTGAGCCGAGGAAGCGTTAGCGGTGGCCGTACGCGCAGCGCGTCGTGCCTCAGCGCGTAGTGCTTTCAGTCCGAGTTCGATGACACGGTCGGTCATGGCACTGCACGACATTTGCCGCGCTTCAGCTTCCGCGTCGACCTGTTCCAAGAGAGTCTTCGCCACGCGAACGGGAGTTGCTTCCCCGCGAATCGTCCGATGACGTCGTCCTGATCTTGCTGCCATGCGAGGCATTTTGTAACCAAACAAGGGTGAAGGCGGGGAGGCGCGCCGTGCGGCGCCGAGCGTTTTCGGGAAAAAGTCACTGAGACACGCGTGATGCTTTCGAGTCTGGCCCTCAGGAACGTCTGCGCAGGTCAGCCGGGATGCGTGCGCATATGACCTGACCTGCGTCAGCCAGATTGACGTGTACACGTCTACGCGTCGATGGGCCATCAAAGACAGGCAGCTCAACGACGGAGCGGGCCGGAAATCTCCGGCCCGCTCCGTCGTCTGGAAGACGTCTTCACTTCCCGAGGATCTTCTTCACCTCGGTCCAGCCGACGGCGTCGTCATCGTTGGGAGTCGAGGGGTGGGACTTGATCGAGAACATGTCAGGTGGCTCCTTCGGAGTAGAGCTTCGCCCCGTGGCAAATTCAGCTGGTCAGGGCACGTTTCGCGGATGATCAGGGGCGCGGTTCGACACCAGCGCGGTCAGCCGCGGTCAGCGTTCGCGGAAGGTCGCCCTCTACAGCGGCCTGGCTCCTACGCCAACGCGCTTCCGCGACCAGCCAGCAGCTCATGGCGTAGAAGCGCTCGACCCGCAGCGTGCGGTACACGTGCCGACCGATGAGCGACGCAGGGATAAGGGCGAGTAGGTAGACCCACCACTGCCCCGTCGCGGTGCCGGCGGCGGCGAGACCGACGAACGCAAGTCCGTTCGGCAGGCTTTCGATACACAGATTCCGCGCGGTGCGCGGACGAAGATCCTGGTCAGGGGCGATACTGCTCACGAGCGTCCTCGATTCAGGTAGGGGTGGACGTTCACGCCTCGGAGTTGTGTTCACAGCACGACTCCGGGGCACCGCTTACTCAATTTTCCAACCTGAGTCAGGTTATATTGAATGATCGCTAAGCCGCAACCCCTGATCCAAATGTGCTTTGACCTGCATCAGCCAGATAGTCGTGTTCACGTCTACGCGTCATGACGTATGCGCGGTGATGCGTTTGGACGTGCTTGGACTAAAGCGTGTTCACGCCGATACGGCCTTGCGTCTTGGCGTATTAACGCGTATGCGCCATGCTGTGCGCGCGTGCACACGCTCCGGCTGGTCAGCGCGTCGACGTGCAGGCGAGCAAACGCAGGGGAAGGGATTCGTCGATGACGAGACGCACACTGACGCGTGCTCGGGTTGTCGCTGCGGCGATGCAGAAGGGCGGCGTCGGCAAGACGACCACCATCATCAATCTCGCGCGGGCTGCGTGTGTGCGCGGACTGCGGGTTCTGGTCGTGGACTTCGACCCACAGGGCAATACCACCACGTCGCTCGCTGTCGATGCGCTCAAGCCAAAGCAGTTGACGATCGCGGATGCGATCCTGCCCGAGGACGATGAGCCGGTTCCCATCGACGAGGTCATCATCGACACGATCTGGCCAGGCGTGGACCTCGCGCCGGCGAAAGTGACTCCGCTGACGAAGGCGGAGAAGCTGATCAGCGCCTCGGATCATGGTCGTGAGCACCGGCTCAGGGCGGCGCTGGCGCCGGTACTGGGGAAGTACGACCTGATTCTCATCGACAACGCGCCAGCGCTGGGCATTCTGCTCATGAACGCGCTCGCGGCGGCCGACGAGGTCTTCGCCGTTGCTGAAGCGGACGAGTGGTCCGCTGACGGCCTCGCCGAACTCGCCAAGACAGTGAAGCTCGCGAAGGAGTACTACAACGCGAATCTGTCCTGGTCAGGAGTGCTTATCAGCAAGTGGCGCGCAACGAACATCGAAGAACACTGGCTGCAGACGATGAGGGACAAGTTCAGAGTCGCACCCGTGTGGGACCAGGACAAAATTCCACTGTGGAATTCGATCAAGACGACGCTGTCGTCAGGCAAGGGCCTTGATGAGTCTCGCGAAGCGCGGCTCCGCGTGCTTGCGCTCAGCTTCCGCCGGATCGTCGCGCACTGGGTTGTGGACGAGGAGCTGACGATCTGATGACCCTGTTGCCGCGGCGCGAGTCCAAGCTCGGCGAGGAGGACCTGTTCGTACCGCCGGACGAGAAGGCCGAGAAGGTTGAGGAGCCGGAGGTTCCGGCTGACCAGGAAGAAAAGCGCGAGGAGAAGAAACCCGCTGTGTCGCGTCGGCGACGCAGCAAGGGAATGCCGCCGCCGCCAATCACCCGCAATGCCCGACGGGTGATCGCACGAGGCCCGGTGTCCGACAACGACCTGGTCTCGTTCAACTGCAAGATGACCCGCGGTCTTCGTAGGTCGGTGAAGAAGTATGCGGCGGACGTCGAGGTCGACATCCAAGACGTTGTCGCGGCCGCGCTCGAGGACTACCTGGCCGATCGCGGAGTCGACTTTCCTGGCTCTGACCAGGCAAAGCCAGATTGACGTGTTCACGTCTAGACGTCCATACGACTCGTGAAACCGGTTGCACGGAACCTGACGAGAATATAACCTGAGTCAGGTTAGATGGAGGATTGATGGCTGAGACGACAACCGGCGATGGGGTGGCCAAGAGGGCTGAGCAAGCGCTGATCGAGCGCTTGGCGACTCCCGAACCGGGAGAGCCGTCCTGGCAAGCGATCGCGCGCATGCGACGTCTGGGCAAGCTCCTGGACGAGATCGTCCGGCGCGAGACACCGCGGGCGATCGTCGAGTCCCGTGCCGCCAATGTGCCGACGAATGAGCTGGTCAGCGCATGGGGCGTGACGGATACGTGGGTTTACAAGCTCGTGCCAGCGCGTCCACGGAAGTCAAAGTGAAGTGCTCCGGGCCGGTGCAGGCACACCGAACCCGGAGCGATGGACAGAATGAAGGGTGCTCCACATGTCCGTAACTGATGATAGGCCCTTGGTTACCAGCGGAAACACGCAAGCGGGCGGTCGCCACTGGATGCGACTTCGACGAGCTCCTCAGCAGGCCGAACAGTCTTTCGTCCCGCTTGCCGACCGTGTCGCGGCCGCCGAGCAGCGGCTGCGTGACCAGCGGAGCGACGCGCTGTTCGAGGCGCTGTCGGACGCCGAGATCGACGCGAAGATCGCAGCGGGTCGGCGTCTGCGCGAGCTGAAACTGGCTCAGGAGGTCAGGGAAGGGGAGGCGGAGGTCGCGGCGCGGGACACCGAGCTGCGGCGGCTTCGTGCGCTCAAGGTTCGGGACGATGCCGAGGAGGATCGGCGGCGGAACGAAGAGGCGTCGATCCGTCGCTGGAAGCAGCGCGCCGGCGACAAGGCCGAGCAGCTGACCAGTAACGCGGCGCAGCTCGGGGAGACGGCGAAGCTCCTGGTCACGGGCAAGCGGGCGATCATTGCGGGGATCGTCGTCTTGCTGATCTGGAACGGGATCAACGTTCAGCAGCAGCTCGTTCCGGCGAACGATTTCACCGATCCGCTGTTCTGGATCTCGTACGGGCTCGATGTGGCCCTGGGCGGGACGCTGGTGCTGTTGATGCTGACTTCGGCCACGACGGCCAGGGCGGGGATGCACCAGCGGAAGGAACTGGTCAAGGGCTGGAAGGCGTCGCGGTATCTGCAGGAGGCGGCGATTCTGCTGGGTTCGCTGGCCCTGAACTCGGGTACGCATCTCGTGAACGGCGAGGAGATGGCGGCCGCGAAGGCGGCGATCCCGTCGGTGATGATCGGGATGCTGGTGTGGGCGTACAACCACATCACCAACCAGCTGTCGGCGACGCTGCTGAAGCTCACCGATGACCTGGAGACGCACGAAAAGCTGGTCAGCGACTTCGAGACCGCGAAGGCGGAGATCGAGGCTCAGCGGGAGCGTGAGGCGGCGCTGCAGCGGCAACTCGACGAGCACGCGGCCGCGGTCCAGGCGCTCACGGCCGAGACCGAGCGACTACAGGAGGAGCGGGACAGCCGTAAGGCGATCGTGCTGGATGAGAAGACGCTTGCGCTGCTGCCGCACGCGCTGAGGGGCTTCGAGGGCCTGGCGGCCGGGACCCTCACGGCGTCGATCATGGCTGACGGCGGTGGTGTCCCGGCCGGTAGTCAGCTGTCGTCGCGCCTCGGGCTGCCGAAGCCGGTCGCGAACGACGTCCGGGACTTGATGAAGGTGATCGCCTCGGGTGAGGTGAAGCTCGTGATCGGCGAGCTGGGCGAGGTCGAGGAGTTCGTCCCGACGCTGAGCCGGGCTCGGTAAGCAAACTGCTGGAAGAGGCCCCCACGCGAGTGCGTGGGGGCCTCTTCCGTGTTCGGGTCCTGGTCAGCGTCGTTCGGTGACGATGTTGGTCGGGATGCGGCCGTCGAGGTGCTGGCGGATCTGCTCGGCGGCGACCTGGTAGCAGAGCGCGTTGGTTCCGGGCACGGTCCGGGACATGTGCGGGCTGATGATGACGCCGGGGCTGGTCCAAAGCGGGTGGTCGCGGGGGAGTGGTTCGGGGTCGGTGACGTCGAGCGCGGCGCGGATCCGCTCGGTCTGCAGTTCGCTGACCAGGGCGTCGGTGTCGACGATGCCGCCGCGGCTGGCGTTGACCAGGACGGCGTCGTCGCGCATGGCGGCGAAGAAGGTCTTGTCGACGAGCCGGGTTGTGGCCGAGGTGAGCGGCAGCGTGAGCACGACGATGTCGTGGTCACCGATGAGCGCGGGGAGCTCGTCGGGGCCATGGACGCCAGCGCGGGCGGTGCTGGCGACCAGGGTGGTCGTGGCGTCGAAGGCGGGCATCCGGCGGGCGACGGCCCAGCCGATCGCCCCGGCCCCGACGATCAGGACGCGCTTCCCGACAAGGGTGTCGGCCGCGACTCGACGGTGAGCCCAGGTCCTGGTGTCCTGGTAGCGGGTGAGCGCCGGCCATTGCCGGTAGAGCGCGAGGATCGCGGAGAGGACCCATTCGGAGACGGGTCCGGCGACGGCTCCACGGGCGTTGACCAGGAGTTTCTCGGCGGGGACGTCGCCGGACCATTCGTCGGCGCCTGCGGTGAGCAGCTGCACGTAGCTTAGCTTCGGCAGCTGGCTGAGCAGGCGGATCGGCCGGTGGCTGCCGCGGTAGGGCGGGATCAGGACGTCCGCGCCGCGCTGGTCGTCGTCGAGTTCGGCCGCGGTGGGGTCGTAGCGGACGACGTCGACGTCGGGCAGCTGGCTGAGCAGGTCGGCGCCGACCTCGTCGTCGGGTTCGCTGCTGACGAGGATGCGCACGGTGGAGATCTCCTTCGACGGGGCCCGCCGGCCTATCGGCGGACGTTCACGCCCCACCGTTCCAGGAGGTCCTCGACCTGCCGCTGCAGGGGCGGGTCCTGGACACTGTTGTCGAGGATCGCGTGCGGCATGGCCGGGGTGTACTGGAGATCGACGCCGTCGAGGTATCGCTCCCAGTTCGCGAGCTTGGTGACGTCGCGGGCGGCGTCACGGCGCTTGAGGTAGAGCTTCATGCTGTCGGCGTCGGTGCGGACCCAGATCACGCGCAGCCTGGCCTCGTGGGCGTCGGCGTCGGCCTGGGTGCGGTGGCACCACACGGGATCGGTGAGTTCGCGGGTGAACGGCGCGGTCATGATCGCCGAGTTCCCGCAGGAGATGTTCTCGAGGACGAGGTTGCGCAGTGCCTCGTATTCGGCGGGCCGGACCTGCGTGAGGTAGGTCTCGGATTCCCGATCGTGCGGGGACTTGTCCAGTGAGCTCAGCATCGCCTCGACGACGGGCCTGGTCGAGGTGTCTTTGTCGAACATTCCCCAGCCGGTCAGGCGGGCGATGATCCGGCCGACTTCGGTCTTGCCGGATCCGGCGTACCCGCCGACGGCGACCCAGGTTGGGCGCACGTGCCGACGGTGGCCGTTGTCCTCCGCGTGGTCGGGGCCGGGGTAGTTGACGAACACGCCGACGCGGGGACGGGCGATGACCAGGCCTTCCTCGGCGAGCGCGTCGAGCGCGCGGCTGATGGTCGCGTTCGACGTCCCGAACTGTTCGGCCAGGACGCGCTGCGTCGGCAGCTTCTCCTGGTGCCGGTACCGGCCGGACTCGATGTCGGTCCTGAACGTCCGGGCGATCTCGAGGATGCCGGTTCCGCGCTGCAGTCCTCCGGGGTCGGTCACGGTGCTCTCCTCATCTCGCCGAAATGCTGTATCACAGCGTAGCAACCTGAATCAGTCTAGGACACTGTTACACCGAGTGGCATGACAAAAGCGCACCTCAGTTGACAAATTCTGGCCAGATGGGGTTGTGAAGCACTGATTCATATTGCTACGCTGTGATACAGCAAGTGTTGGTGGCCGAGACGGGGGAGAGTGCGATGACGATCGAGACGGTGATGTACCTGCTGGCGGGAGCGTTCGCGTTCGCGGCGGTCGTGAGCGTGAAGCTGCGAGGCGGATCAGGTCCGGCCGTGATCTTCACGGTCATCTCCCTGGTCCTCATGGCGCTCACGCCGGTCGGCCAGAGCGTCCTCGGCTTCTTGGGTGAGGTCGGCACGAGCGCCAAGGAGGCCAGCAAGTGATCGCCCGGATCCAGAGCGTCATCGACACGGTTGACCAGCGTCTTCACGGTGACGACGACGTGCGGGCAGCAGCGCGAGGCTGGACGGTCCGACAGTCAGGGCGGTTCGGCCTGACTCGGGTCTACACCGATTCGCGCTGGCAGGAGGCCCGTAACGGTGAAAGTTTGTCAGACCGGCGGCCTACTGTGGACAGTGCCGCCGAACTGATCTTCGCGGCAGAAATCGGACGCGGTCGGGCAGCGAATGCCATCGCTACCCGACCACTTGACTAAGGAGGGCTTCACTCCATGTCCAGCGATAAGGATGTCAGGTCCCGAAATCGAAAGATCGGGGCCACCGGGGTGGTTCTGGGCGGAGGTCTCGGCACCCTGAGCGCCATCGGCGATCCGGCCGCTGCGCTGGCCCCGCTGTATGACACCGCGGCGACGGTCGGAATTCCGCTGGGCGGCGTGCTGCTCGGCGGCGCGATCGCGCACCACAAGTGGTATTTCTCGGAGCTGCAGAGCCTGCGGCGCGAGCTCGGCGACGACGGATGGATCACCCGGAAGGATCTCGGCGACTACGCGGGAGCCAGGGCGCTGTACAAGAGCGCCGACTTCCTTCGCCCGGACCTTCAGTACCGGTCCGGAACCACCCGCCGGCGGCAGGAGCCGACGGAATACGGCTTCAACCTCGGCAAGCTGATCACCGGCGATCGCAACGTCCGGGGCAAGAAGATCTACAGCCCCTATGGCCGGAGCCTGATGCTGCTGGGCCCACAGGGCTCCGGTAAGAGCCAGGAACTGATCAACCAGATCCTGGATTTCCCCGGCGCGCAGTATGTGGCCAGCACGAAGCTGGAACTGTTCGACGCGACCGCGCAACTGCGCGCTCAGCGGGGCAGGGTGTGGCTGTTCAACCCGGCCGGGCTCGGCGGGGTCGCCTCGACGTTCTCGTGGGATCCGGTGTCCGGGTGCCGTGACCAGGCGGTCGCCGACGCTCGGGCCTGGGCGCTGGTCCGCGGCGGCGGCGGTGCCGAAGGCATCGACCGCAGCGACTTCTGGGCGCGCAAAGCCCAGGAGATCATTCGCTGCTACCTCCTGGCGGCGGCCCTGATGAACTGGGACATGGGCGCGGTGCACTACTGGTCCACTAACCCCGATGACCAGACCCCGGTCGGCATCCTGCAGGCGAACCCGTCGTTCGTCCCGGCCGGATGGGTCAACACGCTCGAATCGAGCCTGAACGCCTCGCACAACACCCGCACCGGCTACTTCGCGACCGTGGTGTCCTGCGTCGGGTTCATGGACAACCCCACGGTGGCGGCCGCGTGCCGCCCGAAGCCCGAGGACAACTTCAACATGGCCGAGTTCCTCGCCTCGGGCACGCTGTACGCGGTCGGCAGCGACACCGACAAGCGGCTGGCGCCGCTGCTGACGGCGCTGACCGAGCACCTGTTCACCAGCACGAAGCAGGCGGCCGCGTCGGTCGGCGGCAGGCTCCCGCTCGGGATGGCGATGATGCTGGACGAGATCGCCCAGCAGACCCCGGTCCCGCTCGACAAGTGGTCGGCCGACTCGCGAGGCGCCAACATCACCCTCGTCGCGGTCTTCCAGGCTCTGGCGCAGCTGCGCATGACCTGGGGCGACGATGGCGCGAAGATCATTTATGAGAACTTGCCGACCAAGGTTGTCCTCGGTGGCATCAGCGACAGCGAGGACGTGAAGAAGCTTGCCTTCACCGCCCGGAAGCACTGGGGTGCTGACGAGACGGACACCAGGACGACGCAAAGCCACGGCGGGAGCAGCGTCGGCAGCAGCAAAAGGCGGATCCTCAAGGAAACGCTGCGGCCGGAGGTGCTCGCGGGCCTGCCGATCGGCTACGCGTACGTGACCAGCGGGAACTGGATGCGGTCCGGGGTCGTGAAGTATGAGCCCGGCCGGGATCGGGTGGCGCGTGAGCTCAAGGCTCTCGGCGGCGACGCGAAGCCCGTGCACGCACCACAGGCCCAGTGGCAGCAGGAAACGGCACCGGCGGACACGAGGGTGAGGCTGTGACCAGCGGACAGGACACCGGCGGCGGGCCCTCGGCGGGCCCGCCGTCGCGGGACCGGCTCCTGATCGATCTCGGTCAGGAGCTTCGCGCTATGCGGGTCGAGCTCGGCGAGGCGACCGGCAAGTTCAACGCGGTCGTGAAGGACGTCTCGGAGATCATCGGCCCGGACGTCGCGACCCTGCGGGCGGACGTCGCGGAGCTGCGCGGCGTCGTCGACGCCCTCGTCGGCGACGAGGACACGGAGATCGAGGAGGAAGAAAGCCGTCTGCACTGGCCGGACCTCTCGACCGAGGTCGCGAAAGAAGAGTGGGACGAGCTCGGGACGTGGGTCCACACGACGCTCGGCTACTGGTACCAGGTCACGCGGGGACAGCTGCCGGATTGCTGGCCGCTGCATCGTCCGGCGTTCCTGCAGGTGTGGTGGCTGCGCCTGACCTACGGCGACGCTCACACGGGTAACCGGGCGTCCTCGGTCAACATGGCCGAGTGGAACACGCGGTGGCTCGACGCGGCGCTGGGCCGGATCGCTGAGGCGATTCCGGCGACCATGTGCCGGGCGGTGCCCGGTGGTCCGGGGCAGCATCTGGTGCCCGCGCACGAGGCCCACCAGCGGGCGGCCGCCGGGCAGGCCGCACCTCAGCCGGTCGGCGGAACCCCGCGGCCGCAGGGCCAGTACTCGCTGCCGCAGTACGTACAGGCGACGCAGCAGGCCCAAGCGGTGATCAATCCGGGTTCGACGCCGGCGGCGGCGGAGCCGGAGCCGGTCGGTGCTGACAAGACGAAGTCGGCGTCGTCGGAAGTGACCGATCCGAAGTACTGGGGAGACTTCTTCACGCGGGCACGCGAAGAGGACCTCCGATGGCGGCGCGAACGGGACGCTGCCGCGGCCGCCGAGGAACAACCGAAGCAAGGGCAGTGACCAGGCGGAAAGTGGCCCCGACCGAAAGGTCGGGGCCACTTTTTGTCATGGATCTGTCCAGTTCCGTGGCACTCTGTCCAGGCATTTCGCAGGATTGACCTTCGGCGGTGTCGGCGTCTGGCCGTACCATCGGTAACTGGCCTGTGAACCCGCACTGGCCGTGCCAGGAGGTTCGTCCCGATGTTCGGCGACACTCGCGTGGATCCTGCGCCGTTGTTCGACCTGCAGACCGGCCGCCCGCCGGCTGACGCGTTCGACGTTCACTTCTCGGTGCCGACGAGCCTGTCGCTGTTCGGCGACGCCCTCGCACAGACCCCCTCGATGGAACATCTGCTCCCGCAGCTGGCGGACGTCTATCACCACGTCCTGGGCCAGGCGCTCACGACGCTGCAGCGGTTCGGCGGCTACGTCGAGCACCCGTCGACAGGCTCGTCGACGCCGGCGCGCCTCGAGCTCACCGCGCGCAGCGAGAACCAGGTCCCGGGCGAGCCGATCATGCGGATTCACGGGCACGTCTACGTCGGCCGGACCGCCGTGGCGCTCAGTGACGGCGCCCGGTACCCGGTGAACCTCCGGCGGCTGCGCCGCGCGGCCGACAACGCGTGGCGGTCGTACCTGCAGCTTCTGCAGAGCACGACGTCGGCCGAGTTCGGGTTGGTGTGGGAGGAACTGCCCGGACACCACCCGGCCGACAAGGAGATCGTCGAGCCGCCGTTCGCGCCGCACGTCCAGCTGCACCGTTCCCCTGACCAGGCGGTATGCCCTGGCGTGTACGGGCCGCTGGAAAGGATCGCCGCGGACTACCAGTGGCGTTCGGGCATCGCGGCGTCCGACGAGCGGGTCGCCGCCGAACGTCGGCACGCGGGCTGACGGCTTGTTCTACCAGCCCCGGCCGGGCTGGTGACCAGGGCCGTCGCGACGGGCGCGGTCGAGGTACGAGCGCCCTGCGGCGGCGTCGCGGTCCTTGAGCTGGCGGTTGATCCGTTCGGCGGCCGCGCGCGGATCGCGCTGCGGCGTCCGTTCGATGACCGGCTCGTCCCGGTCGGGAACGGTCACCTTCTCCTGCTGGACGTCGGCGGACTTCTCCGGCTTCACCGGGTCGATGCCGCGGTCGCGGCGGGTCCGCTCAGCGGTCTCCTTCTCGACGTCCTGCTCGGCGGCGGCGGCGCGTTCGGCACGGGCATGACGTGCGCTCTCGGCCGCTTCCCGACGGATCCGCTGAGCCTCCGCCGCGCGGGCCTCGCGGCGTGCTTCGGCGAGGGTGACCCGTTCGTCGAAGTCCTTGGCGGGCTCGGTGGTGGCGGCCTCGACCTCGTGGTCGTCGACGGGCTCGGCGACCATGCCGCGCACGGGCTGCTGCTCCACACGGTGTTCGACGCGCGGTTCGATGTCGAACATCTGCAGCTGGTCCGGGTCGGGTTCGACCGGCAGTTCCCGCTCGTCCTCGACGACGTCGACGGCGGGCGCGGGCGCGGGCGCGGCGGCATCCCGCTCGGCCGACGGCTCACGCTGCTGGTCAGCGGCGAGTTCCTCGGCTGCCTCCCGCTCGATCGTCTCGGCGCGCTCGTCCTCGGCGACCGGCTCGACGTTGAACAGCTTCAGCTGCGCCGGATCCTCGACGTCGATCTGGCGCTCGTCGAGCTCGGCATCGACGGCCTTCGGCAGGGTCTCCGGCGGTCCGGCGTCGAACAGCGGAATCTGGTTGCGGTCGACGCCATCGGGCAGGTCGACGCCGGCGGCAGTGAGCTGGTCGGCCCAGCGCTGCCACCACAGCACGTGCTCGACCGGCTCGGCGGCGGGCGCGGGCTGGTTGGCCGGGTCAAGCTCCCAGGCACGCGGTGCGGGCTCAACGTCCGGCTCCGGAGCAGCGCCGACCTCCTGCTCGGTGACGATGTCGAACAGCGACGTCTGTTCCGGCTGCGGCGTCGGCTGCAGCCGGGCCGGAAGTCCGCGGCGCTCGAGTTCCTCGGCCGCGAGCTGATCGGCCACCCTCGCCGGTTCGGTGCTGGCATACCAGCCCTGGCGGGCGTGGTGAATCTCGTCGAGCTGGCGGGCAGCCTCGGCCCAGTCCTGGCTCATCCGCTCCGCGCGCTGGACTTCCAGCCGTGTCCGGTCGTACTCGGGCGTGCCCTCGGTCAGCGTGTGCAGGCGCGCGGCGAACAGCACCGCGTCCTGGTGGTAGTCCTGCGCGTGCTGGTTCGCCGTTTGCAGCTCGTCGCCGACGAACTGCGGCGCCCAGAGCTGCTCACGCTGCCACCGGTCACGCATTTCACGAAGCTCGCCTTCGGATGCGCTCTCGTAGTCGAGGGTGTCGGCGGGGTTGCCGAGCGCCCGGTGTGCGGCCTTCCAGAGCGCGCGATGGAACTCGTTCTCCGGCGACGGAGCCGGGCCGATCGAGATCTGGTCGTCCGGAACGGCGTGCAGCTCGCGGTAGGCGGCGACAACGCCGGCGCGGTGCAGCCACTCGACCCGCTGCGCGGGATCTTCCGGCGGTGCGCCGAGATACTGCTGGGCCCACGGGGGCATGTCGGCTGCGGCCTCGGCGGCGAGAACGTTCTGCCGGTCGCTGGACAGAACCGCCATCTCGTGCAGGAACTGCCCGACCGGGCCCTCGATCGGGGCCTGGAAGGTAGTCCAGTCCCGCGCGTCGACTCGCTGCTCGCGCGGGCGGCCGTCGATCTCCTTCAGCACCCGGTGACGCAGTACCGCGGACACGCTGTCGGCACCGTCGAGGGCTCGCTTCGCCACGACCTCGGCGAGTACGGCGTCCACGTTGTGGCCGCCGAGCTCAGCGCTGCGGATGCTTCGCATGAGGGCCGGGAACGCCTCTTCCTTCCGGATCGCCGCGACCTTGTCGGCACCGAGCAGCATGCCAAGAACCTGGGTGTAGCGGTCGGTGCTGTAGTCCTTGGCGACGAGGTCCCACTGCGTCCCGATCCAGGCGAGGCTGCGTCCCTCTTCCTGGCTCGCGCGGAACTGCAGTTCGGCGGCGGTGGCCGCGCCGGAGCGTTCAAGCACGCCGGCCATCAGCTCGGCCGGGGTGACGTCGAGACCTTGTTCGTGGGAGTCCGCCGGTCGGCTGGTGGTCAGGTACGCGGTGTTGCGCAGCGCACCGCGGGTGAGCGCGACATAGGCGTCTTCGCGCTGGGACTCTTCGCTGAGCAGGGCGTGCGAAGTCTTCACCGTGCGGCCCTGGGCGGCGTGGACGGTCGAGGCGTAGGCGAGGGTGACGTTGTTGCGCACGTAGGAGTCGGGCAGGTGGGCTTCGATGCCGTTCTGGTCTTCGACCAGGAGGCGGCCCTGGTCGTCGCGGCCGACCACGGTGTAGGTGAGCCGGTTGGTGACAAGGCCTTCACCGTCGACCTGGATTGACCAGTCGTTGCGTCGGGCCTGAATGACATCCCCGACGCTGATCGACGTCTCATCCTTGAGTTCACCGATCGGCTCTTCGTGAACGCGGCCGAGCTCGATCAGTTCATCACGAATCGCGCGGGACAGCTCTGCGGCCGTTGCGTTGTCTCCGACGATCAACAGCGACTCCATCCCGGCGAGCGTGTCGGCGAGGTAGGCCCGCGTCGCGGCCTCCTGCATCTCGTCGACCGTGCCGCCGACCAGGCGGCCACGAGTGTCGTACTCACCGATGACCGACTGATCACCAGCGCGCAGCCGCAAACTGGCGGGACCTTCCCACGGAGACACGACGTTCTTGAAGCCGCTCGCCTCATGCCAATCGGGCTCAAGAATCCGGAACCGGTGGACTTCTTCGAGCTCGAAGGCGCCGTTGTCGGTGGCCAGCAGCTGCAACATGCCGCCCGCGCCGATCGCCGACAGCTGACCGTGGTCACCGGTGTAGACGAGCTTCCCGCCTCCGGCCTCGACGATGGAGCTGATCTTCGCCAGTTCGTCGCGGTTGGACATGCCGGCCTCGTCGACAACGAACATGTCGCTCTTGCGGACGAAGTCGTTCACGGTCCCGTGCTCGTCCGGAGTGAATCGTGCGAGGAACTGGGTGGTGTTGATCGCCTCCAAGCCCTCGTCGGACAGGACCTGTGTGGCGCGCTGGGAGGTCGCGAGGCCCATGACGCGACCGCCGAACCGTTCCTCCCACACCTTCGACACGACCCCGATGACGGTGGACTTTCCGGCCCCGGCCGGGCCGATCAGGGTGTCACCAGCGCGCCCGGACGAGACGATTCCGAGGATCGCCTCAACCTGGTCAGCGCCGATCGGCTTGTCACCGATCTTGATCGCGGAGACCTCGACGCGCAGCAGTTCCAGCTCCGGTCCTTCGATCTTCGGCGCGGTCAGCTGCGCGGCGCCGGCGACGATGCGCCGCTCGGTCGACAGGGCCGCTTCGGTCACATAGACCTCGTCGATGTGCGGCCGGTACAGGCTGCGGCCGTCCTCTTTGCGGCACAGTTCCTTGGGGACCTGAACCAGGTCCGGCGTGGTGAGGGTGAGCACGCCGAACTGGTTGCCGGGAGCGAGCACTTCCCGCGCCATCGCCTCGACGACCTGCGGCCGGCTCTCGGCCGGGCCGTCGACCCGCAAAAGTCGCTTGTCGATGGCCGCGGTGAGGTTCCCGATCGTCCAAGTCGGATACTGACGCTCGACGTCGCGCAGCGCGGCACGCTGGATCGCTTCCCTGTCGGTCTGATCGGGAAGGAACTGCAGATCGGGGTGCTGACCGTTGCGGATCTGGAACGCGGCCTCGGCGACGTTCTCCAGCTGCGCGGTGAGCGCGTCGGTGTGGCGCTCGCCCCATGAGGCGACAGCGGTCGGGCCTTGTTCGCCGGACTTGCGATCGCGGGTCTCGAGTGTCGCGGCCTGGTAGATCTTCTTCTCTGCGGCCGCGGAAGGGGCGTGGCCGTGGCGATCGACGTAGGCCTCGATCAGTTCCTCGGCGCGCTCGACAACCTGTTCGCGGCGGCTGCTGGCAGCCTTCGCGAGGTCCAGGTCGGCGCCGGCGATCTCCCGCGCTTTGCCGTCCGGGCGTGTGACCCACTCGAAGCCCAGATACTCCCGCGAGAGGTCCTCGATCGCACGCTCGTACACGGACGCGGTGGCTTCTTTGATGGGGCGTGATGCTTTGCTGTCGACGGTGCGGATCTTGCCGTCCGAGCTGGTGACCATGCGGTTCAAGACGCCGACGTGAGTATGGATCTGCGGGTCACCGTTACGGTTCGTCGAGTGCGGCCAGACGGTCATGATGAACCCGTCGGCCTTCTCGTACTTGCCAACACTGCGGCCGTTCACTGTGCGGCCGTGGTACCCGGTCCGGGTGTAAGCGGCGTGCTTCTCGGCGAAGCTCATGGCCATCGCGACGGCTTCGCGCTGGACGCGCAGCATCGTCTCCGCCTCCTGAAGACGACCAGCCGCGAGGTACGCGGCGTACTGCGTGCTGAACGTCTTCGACGGGCTGAACGTCCAGTCGTAGTAGGCGACCGCCTTGGTCTTCACGGCGCGGACTTCGTCGGCGATCTCCTGATGACGGTCCGGCGTGGCGTCCGGTTCCTTCTCCAGCGCGGCAGCCAGGCGCTCCTCGTAGTTCTTGAAGGTCATCGGCTTGCGACCCAGGAACTCGTCGGTCTCCGGGTCCTTCAGTTCACCGAAGATCTTGCGGACCATGTCCTCGTCGACCTGCTCACCCTCCCGCACCCCGAACAGGCTCAAGCCCTTGCCCATCCACCGGCCCGGCGCCTCGCCGTGTGCCGTGGCGGAGAGGTAGTAGTCGGTCGAATCGTGCTCGACCCCGACCTCGGGAGAGTGCTCGTGCTCAGCACAACCGGACCCCTTGACGAGGTAGTCCACGGCGTTGACGCCGACCGGCGTGATACGGAGCACGAGAACGATCTTACCCCAGAACCGACCATGATCATTAATAATGCCTAGGTGTGTGGGTTGAAGGGCAGTGAGTAGTGCAGGGGTGAGGTGAGAACGGGTGAGCGGGCAGGGAGAAGAAGGGAGATGGAGAAGGTGATGAGGCTGGGAGTAAGGAGGTGGCGAGAAGGGGAAGGTGAGAGGTGATGAGAAAGTGACGACGTGGGATCGGTGAACCGTCAGGAAAGTGGGCGTGGTGCCACACCGTCAGGTCACGAACTTGCGGCGGGCTCGCCGGTGAGGCGGGCCCTTCAACGCGACCAGCAACGATAGAGGGGGTCTGGGGGAGATGGGCTCCCCCAGAAATCTCCGGCGACACGACAGTCAGGCGCCGAACAGCGGGAAGCGCGCGAAGGCGCTGACCACAACTTCACGCACTTTGAGGGACGGGACATCCCGACCCGACCACGGAAGACATCATCGATGCCTACGCAACCGGGCAGCTCCGCGACCACAGGAACAGCAAAGCCCGGTGCCGCGAGCTGACACCGGGCTTTGCATCACACTGCCGTCACGCTCACGTACTTGCGGTCGGCTGGTCCTCCGCAGGCGGCGACGAATCGGCGCCACGCTCCGCCTTGTTCGGGCCTGGTGACGCGCCCCGCGCAGCCTTTGCCCCCTCAGCATCGCGCGCCGCGCGAACCATTGCCCGGACCTTCTTCACGGGAACGTCGGTCATCTGCGCAACCTGATCGGCGTTCCTGCCCAGCTCGGTCAGCTCTAGCAGGATCGTGCCAGTCCGAGCGTCGATCTCGTCGAGCTTCGGCACCGCCTGCTCGGTGATCTCGGCCTTCCGCTTCTCCAGCTTTGCCAGCTGAGCATCACGGTTCTTGATGACAGTCTCGCGTTCGAGATTCACCTGCGCGAAGTCGGCGAGCACGGCTTCTTCCCGCTCGCGGAGGCTGACCGTTTCAGCATCGACTTTGTCTCGCGCCTCAAGCAGTTTGTTCAGCGCAGCTCGCGTCGCGGACGCATAGTGCTTGTGCACTGGCGCGGTCTTCTCTGTTTCCGCCATCCCCCGAAACCTTCCTCGTCATGTGCCTTCCTCCTGGTCAGGATAGCTGCCAAGTGGTCATGACCTCGTGGCCGATTGCGTCACCGATCGTCGTGTGACGCAATCCGGGCCAGGTCATGCCCAGTAGGCGGAAGCGTCGTCGGTCATCCGCGTCGGCTGGCGACGGGGAAACGGCGCAGGAATACCGGCGAGATGGTCGTCGATCCATGCCAGGCCGCCGCGGTCGAGGACGTGCTGGGCGCGGGTGACCGACACGTAGGCGAGCATCGCCTCGGAACGAGACAGCTTCCCGGGTTTGCCGTTCTCGTCGGCCTTCGGCTGGCGGAAGTCGTCGGCGACCTGGACGCGATGCCACTCGCGCCCTTTGGCCTTGTGTGCCGTCGAGATCGTCAGCTGAGCCGTGTCCTCGTTGACCAGGCGGTTCGTTGCACGGATCAGCTCAGCGGGGCCGTGCTCGTCGACCAGGCGGACGAAGACGCCCAGATCAGCCCCGGCTTCGTCGTGCTCGATGTAGTCCTGGACCTCGCCCCAAGTCGTGAAAGCACACAGCTCAGGGTCAGACGTGCTACGCCCTGCCTGCAGGTCCTGGGCGGCTTCGGCGAGGCTCTTGATCCGGCCGCCACCACCGACCAGCGCGACCCGGCTGCCGTTGTCCATCGCCGCCATGGCGCGGCCCATCGCCATGGCGTTGGTCCGGCACAGGACGGCATCCGGCGAGGTCAGCGGGGCGAGGGACGAGGTCACGGACTCAGTGCCGGTGAGCCGGAGGTCGGATTCGAGTGCGGTGAGCCACTTGTTGGCCTCGTCGGCGACGGCCGGGCCGAATCGCCAGGACTGGGACAGCCGGAGCCGAGCGTCGGCGGGCCAGTGTTTCAGCGCGTCGATGGC
This sequence comes from Amycolatopsis sp. NPDC041971, assembly GCF_055588925.1. NCBI lineage: Bacteria > Bacillati > Actinomycetota > Actinomycetes > Pseudonocardiales > Pseudonocardiaceae > Amycolatopsis > Amycolatopsis sp. NPDC041971. The sequence goes on from NZ_JBVJCE010000032.1 coordinate 49,702, forward strand.
TCCGCGCCATCCGTAGATCGCCTGGTTGCTGTCGCCGACGGCGACGAGCTGGGCTTGCTGTGCCTGTACGACCTTGGCCATCGCGGGGTTCGCGTCCTGCGCCTCGTCGAAGAACACGACGTCGGTCCCGAGGTTCGGGTTCGTCAGGGCCCACATCTTGAGGTAGTGGTCGTGGGCGAACCGGAGCTTGCCGCTCTTCTGGTGCAGCTCCGCCCACATCTCGACGGCCTTGGGCACGATGTACTCGCGCAGGGTGAGTTCGGCGTAGCTGTCGATCCCGTTCACCGGCGGAACGTGGTGAGCGCCGATCTCAAGGTCGGCGGACCGGCAAAACCGGTCGACGGTGTTCGCGGCGATCCGTGCGAGCGCGGCCGGGTCGAGGATCCGGGCGGCGGCGCTGGTCCTCACCTCCAGGCCCCTGGTGATCTTCATGATCTTCGCAGCCGTTTCGGCAGGAACCCGCGGACCGTTCAGGCGCGACTTGTACGCGTAACCCAGAGCGCGATAGGCGAGCGAGTGGGCGGTGGTGCACATGACGGTGCTGGGGAACTTCGCCTTGGCCTCGGCGGCGACGGTCTTGTTGAACGCTACGTAGATGCCCCGTCGGCCGCGGGGGAGCGAGAGCGCTGCCATCCGCAAGGTGGAGGTCTTGCCGGTTCCGGCACCGGCTTCGATTACCAGGTTCCGGCCAGAGACGCAGCCCTCGATGATGTCGGCCTGCTCGGCGGTGGGGCGGATGCCTCCGACAAGCGCGACCGGAGCAGCGGGGACAGCCATCGCCGCTTCCGTCACGGCGGCGTCTGTGACGGTTTCGGAGTCGCCGCTCCTACCAGTGGCCGGGTTCTCGGTGACCTCGACTACCTCGTCACGGTCACGAGATGACGGCCCCATGGCGCTCGTGTCGGTCACCAGACTGATCGCCGAGGCAGTGGTTTCCGATGACTCGATGTCCGGCAGAAGATCGAGCAGAGTGCACACGTGACGGAAGATGGTGGACAACTGGTCTTCGTCGATATCGCTTGCGCCAAGGGCACTGATCCGTGACCCCAGCTTGCGCATCGCGACCTCAGATTTGCACCTGAGGTCATCGATCGACTCGGCGTTTCGCTGGCGGTAGCTCGCCTGCTGACAGGCACGCGAGCAGTACTTCATCGTCCGTCCTGGGCCGGACGGACGCACATGGAAGTCTTTCCCGCACTGGCTGCACTGCCGCTTGATCGGCGCCCCGGCGGCGACTGTCGCTCTTTCCGTCACATTGGTTAGCGTGACGAAAACTTTCGGTGGTAGCAAGGTTCATCCGAGTGACCTGATGACCAACATCGCGGGGCACCGGCTCATGACCATTCTGGGCCACAGACGAACCGTCAAGGATGTGGAACGACCGGTCAGAGCAAGTCGAAGCGCCCTCTCAACCGGCAGGGAACTTGCGGCACCCTGCCCCAAAGGCACTACCGGTAGGCAGACGTGCCAGCGGACATCCCTGCCTGACCACGGGCATTGGGCCGGGCGGCGTCGCGTCGGTAGATCAGGTCGAACACCTCCTGGTAGCGCTTCACCCCGTCCTGCCCGAGGGTCCGCAACCCCGGATCGATCGCGGCGACGACCGCGTACACCGTGCTGTAGGAGGGCACCGGCCAGCCCAGTGTCGGTGCCAGCTCGGCGACGTGGCGGTGGATGGTCGCAGTGCTCGGCGGCGGCCGGCGCAGCGCGAGCCCCTCGATGAGCAACATCTGCTGCTCGGCATCTTCCGGTGGCCGCGGTCGATCCGGTCCGCGCGTGCGAGACCGGCCAGTCCGTGTTCGCGGTAGCGGGCGAGCCATCGCTGCGCGGTGCGCAGCGGCACACCAGCCGACCGGGCCGCACCCGAGAGAGACACGTCGTCCTCAAGATGCGGGCGCAGCACCGCGAAGCGCGCCATCGCGTGCTCGCGCTGGGCTCCGCTCAACGCGGCCAGTCCGGGCGAGACGGTGCCGACCCGGTTCGATGCGGTCGTCATGGTGATGTCATCGGCATCCGCCGCGATCGGCTCCAGCGGCCGTCCGGGGGTCCGTTCCACTTCCTTGGAAGTGGAACGGACACCCGGATGCCCTGCCGGAATTTCGCGACCACGGGAGATGGGTCGCTTGATCGTTCCGGAAATCGTTCCACAAGATGTGTTCCGAAACTAGAGTACGAAGATGACTTCCGGTACGGTTTGGCCATGAAAGCTAGCGAGCAACCCACAGTCGCGCACGAAGGCGCACAATCTGCCCGGCGGCAGGGACTCGACCTCGGCTACGCCCGGGTGTCGACGACCAAGCAGAACCTCGAGCGCCAGCTCGCCTCGCTGGGCAACGCTGGCATCTCCGACGACCGGCTCTACGTGGACAAGAAAACCGGCGCCACCGTCCACCGCCCCGGCCTGACCGCGTTGCTCACCTACGCCCGCGACGGCGACACCATCGTCGTGCACACCCTCGACCGGCTCGGCCGCAACCTGCGCGAGGTCCTCAACCTCGTCCACGACCTCGCCGAGAAAGGCATCGGCGTCCGTTCCCTGGCCGACCCGTTGCCTATCGACACCGCCGACGAGGGCATGGGCCGCATCGCGTTCCTGCTGCTCGCACTGTTCGCCGAGATGGAACGCACCTTCACCACCGAACGCGCTGCCCACGCCCGCGCCGTCGCCGAAGCCGCCGGCCGCCAAATCGGCCGGCCCGTTGCCCATCCCGCCGAGAAAATCGAGTACGCCCGGCTGCTACACCTGCAGGGCAACAGCCTTGGCCAGATCGCTGCGAAGACCGGAATCCCCAAGACGTCACTGCACCGCTACCTCGAGCGCATCCCATCCTCCGCCCCCACAAGCCAGGAGGCGTGAGATGCCGCTGACTGAACTGAAACTCACGCCGTTGCCGGGCGCGCCGTACGGAGGCCTCGAGATCACCACCTCGTGGAAGTACCTCAGCGCCACCCACCAGAGCGTCAGCGGGCTCTTCGACGCCCTGCACGTTCTCCGACTAAAGGGACAGCAGGGCAAGGAGGAGACCAGGGGCAAGCTGTCGGCCGACCAGCAAGACCTGCTCCGGGCAGCGCTGGTGTTCACCTCAAGCGGTTTGGACGCCTGCCTTACCAGGCTGCTGCGCGATACCCTGCCGGTACTGGTCGCTACGAACACGGCCGCCGAGAAACAGTTCAAGAAGTGGGTCGGTACCCGGCTGGACGCAACGGCGACCGGCAAGGTGGTCGGCGAGCTACGGCAGGCCATCCTCGACGACGATCCTCGTGCTCGCCTGGTGGAACTGTATGTAAAAGCGATTTCCGCCCCAAGTCTGCAGGCCACAGGTGACCTCCTCGCCATCCGCGATGCAGTAGGCCTAACCGCAGAACTAGTAAGTGACGAGCTCGTGGGCGATCTCGCACCGTTTTTCGCCGCACG
>NZ_JBVJCE010000033.1:0-12009 GCF_055588925.1 Amycolatopsis sp. NPDC041971
AAGCGCCGGGGAGTTTTCCTTTGTGGTATTTTGGTCCCGTAAAGGAGTCTTCACCGTAGGGTTGGTCCGGGTGAGTTCTGGCCTCCCTCCACCGCCCCAACCCCGATCCGGGCGTGCTACTTGGAGGGGGCAGGGGAAGCGGGGGGTGAGGCGGGGGCCGAGGGAGCGGCCGGGTTGGGCGGAGCGGCGTAGGTGTTCATCGCCGTGATCTTCCACTTGTCGCCCTGCAGTTCCGCGTTCAAGTGCAGCTGCGCGCTTCCGGCGGTGGTCTTGTTCGTGTCGGACCGCGTCGAGCTCTGGTCGACGAACACCATCACGTCGGCCCGGTCGCCTTCCAGCCGGATGACGGCGCTGCGGGTGACCTTGCAGGTCACGACCATCTTCTGCTGCGGAGCCAGCCGCTTGACCTCGCCCATCAGCAGGTTGTACTTCGCCCGCACCTCGTCGTTGACCAGCAGATCGCCGGCCGCGGTCTCGGTCTTCGCGATGTTGTTGTAGTCGTACGAGAACAGCGCCTCGGTGGCCTTCGCGACCTGGTCCTTGACCTGCGCGGTCTTCGCGACGTCCAGCAGCGCCGTGTTGTTCGTCGAGCTGGACACCTCGTCGGCTTGGATCTTGAAGAGTACGGCGGTCGCGGCCAGCAGCAGGCCGACGACGATCAGCGCGCCCGCCAGGATCAGCTGACGGGAGCCAGGCTTCTTCTCGGTCCCTGAATCCTCCGAAGACTCTGAAGACTCTGAATCCTCCGAAGAATCACCAGCCTCGGAGGCGACCTCGGCCTCGGCCTCTTCGATGTCGTCCGGCTTCGTCTGAACTGCCGCACGCGCCTTCGCACGCGGGCTCGGCTTCGCGACGACCTCAGCTTCGGGAGCCTCTTCGACCTCTTCAGGAGCCTTGACCGCAGCGACCTCGGCCTCCGCGGGCTCAGGCTCGGCTTCAGGCTGAGGCGCGGGCGCAGGACGCGGAGCGGGCCGCGGCGACGGACGGCGGACCGGCGCCGGCTTCGCCACCGGCGTCTCGTCGACCTCCGGGACCTTGACCTCCGGGACCTTGACCTCCGGGACCTCGACCTCCGAAGCAGGCACTTCCGCGGCAGGTTCAGGAGACGCGGCGGGCCGTCGCAGACCGGCCACCCGGGGGCGGCGCACCGGCGGAGTGCTGCGAGGGGGCTGGCGACGGGAGGGGGGCACTACGAGGCTCCGTTCTAGGTGACGCTCTTACTGACCGGCCGCGACGAGGGGCACGTTGTCGATCCCGGACAGCTTCCACTCATCGCCCACCCGGGTCATCGAGACCTCCAGGCGCAACGCCTTCGAGCTCGCCTTGTCGCCCTGGGTGACCTGGGTGGAGATGGCGGCGAGGAAGCTCGCCTTGCCTTCGTGGTCGTCGAGTTCCTCGACCGCGATGTCCTGGATGGTGGTCACGACCTTGGTCTTCGCGTCGCCGAGTGCCTTGCGATAGGTCGGTTCCAGCTGCTTCAACTGCTCCGCCATCTTGTCGTCGGAGACGGCCTTCTGGCGGTTGAAGAACTCGTCGAGGTTCTCGAAGTCGACCTCGGTGTAGGCCTTGATCGCGGTTCCGCCCGCCTTGACCACCTCGTCACGCGAGCGCGCCAGGTCGGCGTTGTCGTCCGACGCGGCCACGGCCCACATGACACCGAAGATCGCCGCGGCGACGAAGGCGGCCAGCGCGAACGCCGCCGCACCCAGGACGAGGGTCCGCGATCGAGAAGAACTCATGACGCTCCAGGGTAGGTATACGGTCTCGGGCTCAGCCGGGCAGGCCCAGCAGCGTGCCGAGGGTGGGCAGGCTGACCCCCGGGCTCTGCAGGACGCTCGGCATGCCCTGCGCCGCGCGCAGGCTGGCCAGTTCCTCGGCGGAGCGGCCGGCGTTCGCCGCGACGTCGCCTTGCGACGGGATCTGCGGGACCCCGTTGTACGGCACGTTCTGCGAACCGCGCACGTTGATCGGGCTGCCCTTCGGCTCGGCGCAGTACGCGTCGTCCTTCGGCGGCCGAGGCGTCGTGTCGGTGCCTTCGCGGTATTTGTCGAGGCCGATGTAGCCCTTGGTGCACGAAGGCGGGTTGAACAGGTTGAGCGCGAGGCCCAGGTGCGCGGTGCCGTCGCTGGCGACGCTGTTCGCGCCCGCGGCCAGCATCGGGTAGGTCACCAGTCCCTGTTCGAGCCCGTCGAGCCGGGTCACCAGGAGGTTCGACGTCGTGAGCAGGTTCGCCGTCAGCGCGCCCAGGCCGGGGCCGGATTCGGCGAGCACCGAGCTGATCTGGTTCGCCACCTGCGGGGTGATCCCGATCAGTTTCCGGATGTCGGCGTCGGAGTTCTTCAGCGTACCGGAGAGCTTGTTGAGGTCCGCGCTGAACGATTTCATGGAGCTCGCCATGTCGTTCTGCGTCTCGAGGACCTGCCCGCCCTTTTCCAGCAGCTGGATGGTCTGCGGCAGGTACTCCTGCGCGGTCGTGGTGAAGCTCCGCGCGGTGTCGAGCAGCCGTTGCAGGTCCGGGCCGGTGCCGTTGAAGGCGTTGTACGACTCGTCGACGACCTTGCGCAGCGAATCGGTCGGCACCGACGCCGCGAGGCTGTCGAGGTCGCCGATGAGCTGCTCGGTGGGTACCGGCGTCTTGACCCTGTCGGCCGGGATGACCGAACCGGAGCTCAGGAACGGTCCCTTCTCGCTCTTCGGCCGCAGGTCGACGAACTGTTCGCCGACCGCCGACCGGTTCGCGACCACGGCGTCCAGATCGGCGGGCACCCGCGGGGCGTCCGGGGCGATGTCGAGGTCGGCTTCCAGTCCGGTCTTGGTGAGGCGCAGCTCGCCGACCCGGCCGATGTTGAAGCCGCGGTAGGTGACCTCGGCGTTCTGGAAGATGCCGCCTGACTGCTTGAGTTGCAGCTTCACCGTGTAGCCCTCGTCGCCGAAGACCTGGCCGAGTCCGGCGAACCGGATCAGCGCGTACACGATGGCGACCACGGAGATGATCGCGAACGCGACCAGCTGGATCTTCGTCCTACGGACCAGCATCAGCCGGCACCTCCCGACAGCACGCCGAAGATCCCGGCGGGTCCGGTCTGTCGCGGCTGCCCGCCACCCCGCGGCGCGCTCACCTGACCACCGGCCACCCCGCCGACGCTGTCCGGGATCGGCAGCGGCGGGTTCGCGCCCGGCCCCTCGGTGCCCCCGGTCAGCCCGGGCACCGGGATGACGTCCTGGAGCGGGTTCTGCCGGCTGCGGCCGAGGTTCTTGAGGATCTCGTTCAGGTTCAGGTCGACCTTCGCGAACAGGTTGAAGTAGTCACCCTTGACCCCGTCGTAGGCGGCGTCGCTGAACGGGAAGGTCAACAGGATCTCCAGCGCCTTGGGCAGATCCGCCCCCGCCTCGCCGAGTTTCCGCAGCGTCGGCTGCAACGCCTTGAGGTCGGCGACGAGGTCTTCCTTGCTCTTGTTCACCGTGTCGACGGCGACCCCGGAGAGGTGGTTGAGCGCGTTCAGCATGGTCACCAGCTGGCCGCGCTGCTGCTCCAGCACGCCGAGGCCGGGGCCGAGGTTGTCGACCGCGCCGACCAGCTTGTCCTTCTGGCCGTTCAGCGTGAGCGAGAGCCGGTTCAGCCCGTCGAGCGCCCGCGTGATGTTCGCGGATTGTTTGTCCAGGTTCGTGACCAGCTCGTTGGCGTTGTTCAGCAGCGCCTTGAGCTCCGGCGAGCGGCCGGTGGTGGCGTTGTTGAGTTCCTTGGTGATGGTGTTGAGCTGTTCCACCCCGCCGCCGTTGAGCAGCACCGAAAGCGCGCCGAGCAGTTCCTCGACCTCGACGCTGCGGTTCGTGCGGGCCAGCGGGATCACGGCGTTGTCGGCGAGTTGGCCCTGTCGGTCGGCGGGCGCCGCCAGCTCGACGTACTTCTCACCGAGAAGGCTCGACTGCTTGACGTTGGCCAGCGCGTTCGCCGGCAGCTCCACGTCGCCGTTGACCCGGAGGGTGACTTCGGCGTTCCAGCCGTCCTGGGTCAGCCCGATCGCTTCGACGCGGCCGATGGCGACCTCGTTGACCTTCACCCCGGCTTGCGGTGTCAGGTCGAGGACGTCCCGGAACTGCACCTTGACCGTGTACGGATGGTCGCCGAGTTCGGCGCCGCCGGGCAGCGGGATGTCGTAGATCCCGCTGAACCCGCAACCGCTCAACGTCAGCGCGGCGACCGTGCCGACGGCCGCGAAAGCAAGTTTCTTCTTGATCATGGGGCCGCCGTTCCATAGAGCTGACCGGCGATCGGCAGCGGAAGCGGCGGCAGCCGGCCCGCCTGCGAGGACTGGATCACCTGCGCGATCGACGGCAACGGCACCAGCCCGTCGACCAGCCCGGCGATCCCCTTGCACGCGTCGCCCAGCACGTCGAGCGCGTCCGGGGTCTGCTTGAGCAGGTTGCACACCATCACCAGCGGTGGCTGGGTGAGCTCGTTGAGGTTGGCCCGCGCGTCGAGCGTGCCCGAGGAGGCGTTGTAGGTGTTGACCAGGTTCCCGAGGCCGACCGGTGCGACGTCGAGGATCTCGGCGAGCGCGCCGCGCTGGTCCACGAGCACCTTGGTCACGCTGGCCAGCTTGTCCACATTGGACTTGAGCCGGTCGCGGTTCTTCTCGATGAACGCCTGCACCGCGGTGAGCGTGTCGGACAGCTGCTTCACCGTGGCCGAGAGGTTCTCCCGCTCCCCCGCCAGGAAGCCGCTGACGTCGGCGAGCTGCCGCTCGAAGTCGCGGACCTGCGAGTCGCTGTTCACCAGCGTCTGCGAGAAGGAGCCGAGGTTCTCGACGGTCTTGAACAGGTCGTCCTTATTGCCGGACAACGTGCCCGCGGCCTGGCCGAGCTTCGTGATCGTGTCGTGCAGTGCCTGCCCGTTGCCGTCGAAGTTCTTCGCGGCGGTGTCGAGCAGGTTCGACAGCGAACCGTTCTTGTTGGCGCCGTTGGGCCCGAGCGCCTTGCTGACCCGGGAGAGGCTGGCGGCGAGTTCGTCGACCTCAAGGGGGACCTCGGTGCGGTCGAGCCCGATGACGGCGCCGTCGGCGATGCGCGGGCCGCCCTTGTAGGCCGGGGCCAGCTGCACGTAGCGGTCACTGACCAGCGACGGCGACACGATGATCGCCTTCGCGTCGGCCGGCACCGCCACCGAACGGTCGTATTCGAGTTCGACGCGGACCTGGTCGCCCATCGGCTGGATCCTGGTGACCTTGCCCATGTCGACACCGAGCATGCGGACGCTGTTGCCTTCGTACAGTCCGACGGTACCGGCGAAGTAGGCGGTCACGTGGTTGCGGCCGGCGTCCTTGAGCGTCCACCACAGCGCGCCGGCGACCACCAGCGCGAGCACGATCGCGATGGTGAAGCCACGTGCGAGACCGGCTGAAAGACGGGTACTCATTTCTCGTAGCACCCCTTGTCGTTGATCGGCCCGAACGACGGCAGGACCAGTCCGCAGATGTAGTTGTCGAACCAGCGGCCGTTGCCGATCGTGTTCGTGAACACCCGGATGAACGGCGCGAACCGCGCGATGCCCTGGCCGAGGGCGTCCTGGTTGCGCTGCAACATGGAGGTCAGCTGGTCGAGCTGGGTGAGCACCGGGTCGAGCTGCGCGTCGTTGTCGTCGACCAAGCCCTTGAGCTGGGTGGCGAGGTTGCGCGAACCGTCCAGGAGCGCGGAGATCGCCTCCTTGCGGCGGGACACCTCGCCGAGCAGCTTGTTGCCGTCGGCCAGGAGCTTCTGGAACTCGGCGTCACGGTCGACGAGCGTCTGCGAGACCTGCCGCGTGTTCGCGAGCAGGTTCGCCAGTTGCGAGTCCCGCGAGGCGATCGTGTCCGAGAGGCGGGAAAGGCCGTTCAGGGCGCCCTTCACGTCGGCAGGGGTGTCGGCGAAGGTCTCCGTGATGACGTCGAAGCTCTTCGCCAGCTGCGTCGTGTCGATGTCGTCGACGGTCTGCGAAAGCCCGCGGAAAGCGTCGAGAACGTCGAACGGCGACGCCGTGCGCTCGCGCGGGATGGTCGCGCTCGGGTCGAGCGTGCGCTGCCCCTGCGGGTCGAGCGCCAGGTACTTCTGGCCGAGCACGGTCTTGATCTTGATCGCCGCGCTGGTCTTGTCGCCGAGCCAGGCGTCCTTGACCTTGAACGAGATCCGGACCTTGTCCCCGTCGAGCTTGATCTCGGAGACCTTGCCGACCTTCACTCCGGCCACCCGGACGTCGTTGTCCTCCTGCAGGCCGGAAGTCTCGCTGAAGTCCGCGCTGTAGGTCGTCCCGCCACCGATGACCGGCAGGTCTTCGGAGTTGAGAGCGGCGATGAAACCGAGCAGCAGCACCGAGACGCCGACCAGCGCGATCGGGATCGGGTTGCGTTTCCGGAACGACTTCATGCCGTGCACCTCGCCCGGTTCACCGGCAGCAGCGGAAGGTTGATCGGTTCGTTGATCAGCGGAGGCAGGGCGACGGCTCCCGTCAGCTCACAAGCGAAGAAGTTGAACCAGGAGCCGTAATCGGCGGTGCGGGTCAGCGCCGTCACCTTCTGCGGCAGGAACTGGATGAAGTGCTCGACGATCGGCTGGCTGTCGTTGAGGTTCTTCGTCAGCGTGCCGAGCGCGGCGATGTCCTGCTTCAGCGGCTCACGGGCTTCCCCGAGCAGGCCGGACGTGGTCTGGGCGAGGGTGCCGAGCGACTCGATGGCGTCGCCGATCGGCTCGCGGTCCGCGGCCAGCCCGGAGACCAGCTGCTGCAGTTTGACGATCAGGTCGTTCAGCTGCGGGGTGTGCGCGTTGACCGTGTCGAGCACCGAGTTCAGGTTGTCGATGACCTCACCGATCACCTTGTCCTTGTCGGAGATCGTGGTGGCCAGCGACGCCGTGTGCTTCAACAGGCTTTCGATCGTGCCGCCCTCACCCTGCAGGACCTGGATGACCTCGTAGGACAGCTTGTTGATGTCGTCCGGGTTGAGCGCGGTGAACAGCGGCTTGAACCCGTTGAACAGCTGCGTCAGGTCGAGCGCGGGCGTGGTCCGCTCCAGCGGGATGTTGCCGCCGGGCTCCAGGGTCTTCCCGGAAGAGTCGGTGCCTTGCCCGAGCGAGACGTAGCGCTGGCCGACCAGGTTCCGGAACTTGATCTGCGCGGTGACCCCGGCGGGCAGCTTGCGGCCGGCGTCCACCTCGAACTCGACCTCGGCCTGGCGCCGGTCGACGATGCGGACGTCCTTGACCTGCCCCACCCTGACACCCGCGATACGGACGTCGTCGTTGGGCAGCAACAGGGTCGCGTCGCTGAACCGTGCCTTGTAGGCGTTGGTGCTGGTGGTGTTCACGTTGGCGATGCTGATCCCGAGGATCGTCGTGAACAGCACGGTGACGACGATGAAGGCGCAGAGCTTGATCAGCGGTGCGAGCAATCCCCTCACTGGACGTGCACCTCCGCCCCGCGATAGAGCGGACCGACGAGCAGTGAGCCCCAGCCGGGCACGTCCGAGGCGGACATGCCGACCTGCGGGGCGACCAGCCGCGCGAGGAAGTCCGATTCGGACGCGCTGTAGGACGGGCTACCGCCGGGCGCTCCGCCACCGTTGCCGTTGTAGCCGCCGTAGTTCGCGAAGCCGTTCGACGGCGAGAGACCGTCGTTCGCCGACCGCGCCGGTGCTTTGACCGTGCTGCCGTCCTTGATCGGACCGTCCGGCGGGTACTGCGGGAACGGGTCCGGGAACTGCTTCAGGTCGTAACAGCGCGGACCGCGTTTGTCCTCGAACCTCGGCTCGTCCTTGCCCGGCAGGTACGGCCCGCGGTTGACGGTGATCTCGATGGTCGCGTGCAGGCCCGGCCGGCCGGTGCCCTTGCCGAGGGCCTTGTCGATCTTCGGCAGGTTGGCCGCCATCTGCCCGATCACACACGGGTACTCCGGCGCGTACTTCGCCAGCAGCTCCGCCGTCGGGCGGGCGGTGTCGGCGAGCCGGATCAGGTTGTCGGCGTTGTTCCGCAGGAAGGTCTGGAGATCGACCGAGGCCTGGGTGACGCTGCTGTAGAGGTTCGCCAGGTTCACCTTCTGGTCCACCACGGTGCGGGTGGTGGTGCTCAGGTTGTCCAAGGTCTGCACCAGATCCGGGGCGACGGCGTTGAGATTGTCCGAGAACTTCGCGAGTTCCTTGAGGTTCTGCTGGAGCTTGGGCTCGTGCGGGTTCAGTTCCCCGACGTAGCTGCCGAGCTGCGCGAGGGTGTCGCCGAGCTGGTCGCCGCGGCCGTTGAGCGCGCCTGCGATCGCCGAAAGCGTGCTCGACAGTTTTTGCGGCTGGACGGCCTGCAACACCGGCATCAGATGGGCGAAGGCCTGCTCCAGCTCGACAGCGCCGGACGTGCGGTCCTGAGTGATCACGTCGCCCTCGGCGATCGTCTTCTCCGAAGGCGCGTCCGGGATCTCGAGGGAAACGAAACGCTCACCGAACAACGTCTTCGGCAGGAATCGCGCGGAAACGTTCTGAGGGATCAGCTTCGCCGACTCCGGATTCAGCGCGAGGGTGAGTTCGGCGCCGTCCGAGGTCGCGGTGATCTCTTTCACCGAACCGACGATGAGGCCGCGGACCTTCACGTCGGACTGCTCCAGCAGCTGGTTCCCGATGTTGCCCGACTGGAGCTTCACGCTCACCACGGGCGTGAACGCGCGTTCGTACAGCGCGATGCTCAGCGCCACTCCGCCGATGAGCACGGCGACGAGCAACAGACCGAGAAGCCTGCGCCGGACTGTCGCGATCATCCTGCGATCCTCACCGTGACGTCGGTTCCCCAGATCGCGAAACCGATGAAGAAGTTCATGATGGACACCGTGACGATGCTCAGCCGGACCGCCTTGCCGACCGCCACGCCGACACCGGCGGGGCCACCGGTGGCCCGGTAGCCGAAATAACAATGCGACAGGATGATCAAGACGCTGAACAACAGCACCTTGATGAACGAATACAGCACATCCTGTGGTGGTAGGAACAAGTCGAAGTAATGGTCGTAGGTACCCGCTGACTGGTTGTAGATGTAGATAACGACCAACCGGGACGCGAGATACGAACTCAGCAGGCCGATGACGTACAACGGGATGACCGCGACGAAACCGGCGATGATCCGCGTGGTCACCAGGTACGGCAGGCTCGGGACGCCCATGACCTCGAGCGCGTCGATCTCCTCCGAGATCCGCATCGCGCCCAGCTGGGCGGTGAAACCGGCGCCGACGGTCGCCGAAAGCGCGAGACCGGCGACCAGCGGGGCGATCTCCCGCGTGTTGAAGAACGCCGTCAGGAAGCCGGTGAAGGCCGAAGTGCCGATCGAGTTCAGCGCCGAATAACCCTGCAGACCGACGAGTACACCGGTGAAGAGCGTCAGGCCGACCATCACGCCGACGGTGCCGCCGATGACGGCGAGCGAGCCGGAACCGAAGCTCACCTCGGCCAGCAGCCGCAGAACTTCTTTCATGTAGCGACGCAACGTCCGCGGCGTCCACAGCAACGCGCGGCCGTAGAACGACATCTGGTCGCCGAGGTTGTCCAGTGTCTGCAAAGGACGGTTGGCGACCCCCTTGGCGCGGGCGAGGAAGGTCATGCGTCAGTCCAGCTTTCCGGGCACGATCTGCAGGTAGATCAGCGTGATCACGAAGTTCACCACGAACAGCATGAGGAACGTGATGACGACCGACTGGTTCACCGCGTCCCCGACGCCCTTCGGGCCGCCGGACGGGTGCAGTCCCCGGTAGGAGGCGACGACCCCGGCGATGAAGCCGAAGATCAGCGCCTTCAACTCGCCGACCCAGAGGTCCGGCAACTGGGCCAGCGCGGAGAAGCTCGCCAGGTACGCGCCCGGCGTCCCGCCCTGGAGGACGACGTTGAAGAAGTAACCGCCGAGCACGCCGATGACACTGACCATGCCGTTGAGCAGGACCGCGATCAGCATCATCGCGAGCACCCGCGGCACGATCAGCCGCTGCACCGCGGAGACGCCGAGCACCTCCATGGCGTCGATCTCTTCGCGGATCGTCCGCGCGCCGATGTCGGCGCAGACGGCACTACCGCCGGCGCCCGCGACCAGCAGCGCCGTGACCAGCGGACTGGCCTGCTGCACGGTGGCGAGCACCGACCCGGCGCCCGTGTAGGACTGGGCGCCGAGCTGGCGGGCGAGCGAACCGAACTGCAGCGAGATGACCGCGCCGAACGGGATCGCGACGAGCGCCGTCGGCAGGATCGTGACGCTCGCGATGAACCAGGCCTGCTGGATGAACTCCCGCAGCTGGAACGGGCGCTGGAAGATGCCTCGAACGATGTCGAGGCCGAGAGCGAACAGGTTCCCGGTCTCGCGCAACATGCCGATCCCGGGGATCTTCGCCGATGAAGCGGAAGAGCTCACGCGCCACCTGACCCCGGATCTTGTGGCCGCAAGCGGTGGTTGCCCGCTCTCCCGGGGTGCGGGAGGTGGGCGACCTGGTCGTCGGGCAGCTGCCCCTGGTGATGGTTCGGCAGCGAGCTCTCGGCGGGCGCCGACCGGTGCCCGGCGGTCGCGAGCCGCTGCGGGCGGACGCCGTAACGCTGCTGCTCCTCCGGGGAGAGCGACTCGATGATGCTCTCCTGCGCCTCGGGCGGCAGGCCGTGCAGGATCTGCATGACCCGGTCCTTGCGGCGGACCGCGCCCATCCGGGTCGGTACGCCGGGCGTCGGCTGCATCTGCGGTGGCACCCCGCTGACGTCCTCGACACCGCCCGAGTGGTGACCGGCCTCGAACATCGCGCGCTCCGCGGCGAGCTGGGCCGAGTCCTTCTCCTCGCTCATGCCGATGGGGCCGTCCATCTTGCCGTTGAGGAACTGCTTGACGACCGGCTCCTCGCTGGTCAGCAGCACCTCACGCGGGCCGAACATGACCAGTTCCTTGCGGAAGAGCATGCCCAGGTTGTCCGGGACGGTGCGGGCGAGGTTGATGTTGTGCGTGACGATCAGGAACGTCGCGTCGATCTGCGCGTTGACGTCCAGGAAGAGCTGGGAGATGTAGGTGGTGCGGACCGGGTCGAGGCCGGAGTCCGGCTCGTCGACCAGGATGATCTGCGGGTCCAGCACCAGGGCGCGGGCGAGACCGGCGCGCTTGCGCATACCGCCGGAGATCTCGCCGGGCAGCTTCTTGTCGGCGCCGTTGAGACCGGTCATCTCGAGCTTCTCGAGCACGATCCGGCGGACCTCGGTCTCCGACTTCTTCGTGTGCTCGCGCAGGGGGAACGCCACGTTGTCGTAGAGGTTCATCGAACCGAACAGCGCGCCGTCCTGGAAAAGGACGCCGAAGAGCTTGCGCACCTCGTAGAGCTGGTGTTCGGAGCACGTCACGATGTCGACGCCGTTGATCATGCAACGGCCACGGTCCGGCTTGAGCAGACCGATCATCGACTTCAAGAAGACGGACTTACCGGTTCCGGACGGACCGAGCATCGCCGAAACCTCGCCCGGAGGCAGGGTCAGCGTGACGTCCCGCCAGATGGCCTGCTTACCGAAGGACTTCGAAAGACCTTCGATGACCACCTCGGCACCCATCGCACCTCCAGGAGCTGTTCCGCGTCGTCGCGCACTGCCGTCCCGTGCCACTGGCCCGGGAGGACGCATGCGTTCGCGCAGCGATACCCGCGTCAACCAGGTGCAACGAGCTGAGTGCGAACAGGTTACTCACGAGTTTTCTTTTCTGGCCAGACCCGCGGGTAACTTTTCGCGCAGTCCGCTGTCGGCACGTGCACCGCTTGCAGCACCGTAGTGCACGTCACTCCCGATCGCAGATCCACAACGGACCCTCCCAGGCCGGGGCGGTATCGCGTCGCGTTTAGCCCGCTAAACGCAGGTCAACGGGGGGCGCCAGTCCCGGCTCACTGGCGCCGCCCCGGGGCGCGTTTGGGGGGCTGAACGCGACCCGGGGGACTGGGGGTGCTTCGGGCCGTCGTGGTGGTGCGCGTCGAGCGTGAGGGGGTCAAAACGCGCCAGGCCGAAG
>NZ_JBVJCE010000033.1:12019-32982 GCF_055588925.1 Amycolatopsis sp. NPDC041971
GGTGGTTTGGTTGTGTCTACCTAAAGAAGGAGGGTCCGGGTGGGGGCCCCCTCTCCGCCCCTTTCTCCCCCCCTCCCCCCTTCCCCCCCCCCCCCCCCCCGATCCGGCGCACTGGGCGCGCTCAGGTACTTAGCGTGGCTACGCGTCGCGATTAGGGGGCTAAAGGCGCTCCGGCCCGAGGCTGGAGACAGCGAAGGGGCGGGCATCCGTGCTGGATGCCCGCCCCTTCGACGGTGCTGCGGTAGGCGCTGACGCGCCCAAGATCACTTGATGGTGATCTTGGCGCCCGCGGCCTCGAGCTTCTCCTTGGCGGCCTCGGCGGCCTCCTTGTCGACCTTCTCCAGGAGGGCCTTGGGAGCGGCCTCGACCAGCTCCTTGGCCTCCTTCAGGCCCAGGCCCGAGACGACCTCACGGACGACCTTGATGACCTGGATCTTCTTCTCACCGGCGGACTCGAGGACGACGTCGAACTCGTCCTGCTCCTCGGCGGCCGGGGCGGCAGCGGCACCCGGGGCGGCGGCGACAACGGCGGCCGGGGCGGCCGCGGTGACGTCGAAGGTGGTCTCGAATTCCTTCACGAACTCGGACAGCTCAAGAAGGGTGAGCTCCTTGAAGGCGTCGATCAGCTCGGTGGTGCTCAGCTTCGCCATGGTGGCTTTCCTCTCTGAAACGAACTAAAAGTTCGGGGTGGGGGGTGTTCAGCTCTCGGCGGGTGCTTCGGCTGCTTCGGTACCGGCGTTGCGCTGCTTGTCCTCCAGCGCGGCAGCCAGGCGAGCGACCTGGGACGCCGGCGCCTGGAACAGCGCGGCAGCCTGGGACAGCTTCGCCTTGAACGCGCCCGCCGCCTTGGCGAGCAGGACCTCACGGCTGTCGAGATCGGCGATCTTGGTGATCTCGTCCACGGACAGCGTCTTGCCGTCCATGTAACCGCCCTTGATCACAAGCGCGTTGTTGTCCTTCGCGAAGTCGCGAAGCGCCTTCGCGGCGTCAACAGCTTCACCTTCGACGAAGGCGATCGCGGTCGGGCCGACGAACAGGTCTTCAAGGCCCTCGATGCCCGCGTCCGTGGCGGCACGCTTGACGAGGGTGTTCTTCGCGACCCGGTACTTGGCACTGGTGCCGAGAGCGCGGCGCAGCTGGGACAGCTGGGACACGGAGAGGCCGGTGTACTGGGTAACGACTGTGGCCGAGCTGCTGCGGAAGCTCTCCGCGATCTCGGCGACGGCCGCCTCCTTGTCGGGCTTCGCCATGGTCGCCTCCTCTCTTGGCTAGTGATCCACTGGCCTTGAGAGCCCTGAAACGACGAAACGCCCCAGCGCAGACAGGCGCGGGGCGTCAGGGCACACGACGGCATACGTCGTGAGCGAGCCTCGTTCCTCCTGCGCGGGTCGCCCGCCCTAGCGGGGCCTTCGTTCTCCAGGCCAGATGACCAGGAGAAGACCAGCGGTCTTCGGTAGAACCTTGACAAGAGTACGTGACCCTGTTTCGGCCTTCGCACGGACCCCCGCCGGATCGCGTTCAGCCCGCTAAACGCGACCGGCGGAGTGCACAGGAGGACTCGCGAGGCATCATGGTGACGTGGCGGAGCAGCGTGATGACGGAAAGCCGGGCAACGAGCCCGGCACGGACATCGAGCCCAAGGCGGGAGGTCAGCCCGCGCCTCGGCTGGACGAGGAGCAACTGCGCCAGTTCCAGCAGTTTCAGCAGTTCCAGGACTATTTGAAGTTCACCGAGGCGCAGAACCAGGGCTTGGTGCCGTCCCAGCCTGCCCGGCCCGTCACCCAGAACTACGGGCAGCCGCCGGTCCCCCCGGGGCCGCCTCCCGGTGAGCTCGTCAAGGCTCCTCGGCCGCGGGTGCCGCGCTGGCTGCGACGTCTGGGCGGAAAGCTCCTCGCCTGGGTCATCGTGATCTTGCTGATCTGCGTCGGGGCCACCATCGCCTACCGGCAGATCTTCCCCAGCGACTCCGGGCAGGACACGGCGACGTTCGTCCAGGGCGGCGGCGGCAAGCACCGCACCAACCAGGTGCTTTCGACCAATCCCTGGGAGTCCGTGCGGGCCATCTACGACACGATCGGCAAGCCGTACCCGCCCGCCACCCGGATCGAGAAGGTCTGCCTGTCGATGAGTGAGCAGGCGCAGGCCCAGTTCGCCCGCGACCTCGGCTACCCGGACTGCGCGACCGCCGTCCCGGCCCTGAACGCCAAGGTCACCGACATCACACCGTACATCTACGCGGTACGCCCGATGTCGAGTGTGGTCCCGCGACAGAACCTGACTATCCACTCTTGCTGGTACAACATCCGCGGAGGCCCCCTGCTGGGCAGCTTCACCCTGCAGGAAGTCGAGATGGGCCAGTGGCTGATCACCGGACACGCGAACTCCCCCGAGCCCTGCCCCGCACCCCCGACCGGCAACTGACCTGGCTTCCTCCCGCCGCATCGCGATTAGGGGCTAAACGCAAGTGCCCGCCGGATCGCGATTAGCCCGCGAAACGCAAGTGCCCGCCGGATCGCGATTAGCCCGCGAAACGCAAGTGCGCGCCGGATCGCGATTAGGGGGCTAAACGCGACGCGGGTCAGAGGTCGTGCGAGGTCAGGAAGCCGGTCAGCGCCGAGCCGAAGGCGGGGTGCATGACGGCGGTCAGGTGATCACCGGGGACGCGGACGAGGCGGGCGCCGGCGATGGCGGCGGCCAGGCGTTCGGGTTCCGCGGCCAGCGGGTCGGTGTCCCCGGCGAGGATCAGGGTCGGCACGGCGATCGCCGTCAAGTCCAGCTTCGGATTCGCCGTCCCGCGGGCGACGGCCGCGAGCGCGATCCGGTCCGCCCGCAACGCGTCGGCGAGGACGCGGAAAGGCGCCGAAGACGGCGGAAGCGTCGAAGGGTCCTCCGCCAGCAGAGCGTCGCTGATCGCCTTCGGTGTGACGACGCGGGTGTCCACCCCGCCGAAGTCGACGATCCCCGAGCCGACCCCGCCGATCGCGAGGCACCGGATCCGCGGGTCGGCGGCCACCGCGCCGAGCGCGATCATCGCGCCCATCGAGTAGCCGACCATCGACACCTCGTCGAGGTTCAGCGTGTCGAGCAACGCCGACACGTCGCGGACCATCGCGTCATCGCCGTAGCTCGCCTCGTCGTGCGGCTTCGCCGACCGTCCGTGGCCGCGCGCGTCCAGGCTGATCACGGTCAGCCCCGCGTCCTGGAGGGTGTCGACGACGCCCGGCGCTATCCAGTTGGCGTTCGTGTCCGCGGCGAAGCCGTGCTGCAGCAGCACCGGACGCCCTTTACCTTCCCAAACGGTGTAGCTCAGCTGAAGCCCGTCGAACGACGCGAAGGTAGGCATGCCCTCAAGCAAACACGAAAAAGGGGCGGCCCCGCCGTAGCGGGACCGCCCCCTTCTCAGTGATGTCTAACTCAGACTCACGCGTCCTCGGAGAGGAGGTTGCGGGTCCGGGCGGGGTCGACCGGGATACCCGGGCCCATCGTCGTGGAGACGACGACCTTGCGCAGGTAGCGCCCCTTCGCCGACGACGGCTTGGCGCGGAGGACCTCGTCCAGCGCGGCCGCGTAGTTCTCCACCAGCTTCTCGGTGTCGAACGAGGCCTTGCCGATGACGAAGTGCAGGTTGGCCTGCTTGTCCACGCGGAAGTTGATCTTACCGCCCTTGATGTCCGTCACGGCCTTCGCGACCGCGGGGGTCACGGTGCCGGTCTTCGGGTTCGGCATCAGGCCACGCGGGCCGAGGATGCGGGCGATACGTCCGACCTTGGCCATCTGGTCCGGCGTCGCGATCGCGGCGTCGAACTCGAGCCAGCCACCCTGGATGCGCTCGATCAGTTCGTCGGTGCCGACCACGTCCGCGCCGGCGGCCTCGGCCTCGGCGGCCTTGTCACCGACGGCGAAAACAATGACGCGGGCGGTCTTACCGGTGCCGTGCGGCAGGTTCACGGTGCCGCGGACCATCTGGTCGGCCTTGCGAGGGTCGACACCGAGGCGCATCGCGACCTCGACGGTGGCGTCCATCTTCGCGGAGGAAGTCTCCTTGGCCAGCTTCGCGGCCTCGAGCGGGGCGTAGAGCCGCTCGCGGTCCACCAGCTCAAGAGCCTTGCGGTAGGCCTTGCTGTGCTTGGGCATTGCTTCTGTCCTTAACTCTTCAACGGATCAGTGTGGTGTTGGAGCCAGCACTGGCTCTCCCACGGTGGAGCCGGGTGGAACTCAGTCGACGACCGTGATGCCCATCGAGCGGGCGGTGCCGGCGATGATCTTCGCGGCCTGGTCGATGTCGTGCGCGTTCAGGTCGGATTCCTTGGTCTTCGCGATGTCGCGGACCTGGTCCCAAGTGACCTTGGCGACCTTGGTCTTGTGCGGCTCGCCAGAACCCTTCTCCACGCCCGCGGCCTTCAGCAGCAGCTTCGCGGCCGGCGGCGTCTTGAGCTTGAAGTCGAACGAGCGGTCTTCGTACACGGAGATCTCGACCGGGACGACGTCCCCACGCTGCGACTCGGTCGCGGCGTTGTAGGCCTTGCAGAACTCCATGATGTTGACGCCGTGCTGACCCAGCGCGGGGCCGACCGGCGGCGCGGGGTTGGCCGCGCCCGCCTTGATCTGCAGCTTGATGATCGCCGCAAGCTTCTTCTTCTTGGGTGGCATTTCGTTTGTTCCTTCTTACTGACTTGAGTCCCCCGCACACCTGCCAGTACGCGGGGACTGCCGGCCGTCTGGCGGCCGTCAGATCTTGGAGACCTGGTTGAACGACAGCTCGACCGGGGTCTCCCGGCCGAAGATCGACACCAGGACCTTCAGCTTCTGCCCGTCCACGTTGACCTCGGAGATCGTCGCGGGCAGCGTCGCGAACGGGCCGTCCATGACGGTGACCGACTCGCCGATCTCGAAGTCGACCTCGACCGCGGGGCCACCCAGCTGCGACTCGGAAGCGGCGGCCTCGCCCTTGCCGGACTTGGCGGCCGTGGCCGTCTCGACCTTGGGCGCGAGGAACTTGAGCACCTCTTCCACGGTCAACGGCGACGGACGCGACGTGGCGCCGACGAACCCGGTGACACCCGGCGTGTTGCGCACCGCGCTCCACGAGGCGTCGTTCAGGTCCATCCGGACCAGGATGTAGCCGGGCAGCACCTTGCGCTGCACCTGCTTGCGCTGGCCGTTCTTGATCTCGGTGACCTCTTCGGTCGGGACCTCGATCTGGAAGATGTAGTCCTCGACGTCCAGGGTCTGGGTCCGGGTCTCGAGGTTGGTCTTCACCTTGTTCTCGTAACCCGCGTACGAGTGCACGACGTACCACTCACCGGGAGCGGCGTTGAGTTCCGCGCGCATCTTCGCGACCGGGTCGACGTCCTCGTCGGCTTCGGCGGCGGTGTCGTCGGCTGCGTCGGCTGCGTTGTCGTCGGGCTCGCCGGAGGCCTCTTCGGCCTCCGCGACATCTCCGGCTTCGTCGACCTCGTCGCCTGCGGCGGGCACCTCGACGGAGTCCAGGTGCTCGGACTGCTCGTCGCCGAGTGCCGCGTGCACCTGCTCGTCGGAAAGCTCGGTCAGCTCATGACCGGCTGCTGTGCCGTTGTCGGAGGTCACGTTCCGTCCTCTCAGTTGATCGGTTGCCGTGGCGCAAGGCAGGCGTGCGGCGCGCTCACGCCCCGCGACCGGCTGCCTCAGCTGCCGAAGACGGCACCGACGACCTCTTTGAAGGCCAGGTCGAGGCCGCTCACCAGCGCCACCATGAACACCACGAAGACCAGCACCACCGCGGTGTAGGTGACCATCTGCTTGCGGTTCGGCCAGATGACCTTGCGCAGCTCGGCCCAGACTTCGCGGATGAAGCGCATCAGCCGGGCGAAGATCGACGCCTGCTTCGGCTTGCGGTCGCGCTTCGGAGTCGCCGTGCTCTTGGCGTCCTTGGACTTCTCGGTCTTGTCCCCGGCCTTCGCCTTGCCGGCGGGGCGGGTCTTGTCATCCGACTTGGCGTCGGCCTTACCGGACGGGCGCGCGGACGCACGGCGCTCACGCCGGGCAGCGGCGGTCACCGGGCGGGACTGCTCGTCGGGCTTCCGCCCGGCGCCGTCCTGCGCCTTCTCACCGCTGGCGTCGCTGTCGCTCACGACCACTCCTCCGCCTTCACCAGTTCGCTTACGCAGGGGTGACAGGACTTGAACCTGCAACCTGCGGTTTTGGAGACCGCTGCTCTGCCAATTGAGCTACACCCCTTTGGAGCCCCGATGGTCTGGAGCTCCCGAGGACGCATTCCATCGTCCCCACCGCCGTGGCGGGGATGACCGTAGTGCGTTCCGAGACCAGAAGTCTACGGCAACCCCGGAACAGCTTCGCAACCGCGCCCCTCAAAGCGGCGTGGAGCAGCCTTCCGCGAGGAAACTCCCCCACGGCCGACCCCATGATCGTGCCACGATGTCGCCATGAGCGCTCCCGCACCCTCGCTTTCGCCGGCTTCCCGCGTCTCGGCCCGCATCGGCGGCATCACGCCGTCGGCCACGCTGGCCGTCGACGCGAAGGCCCGGGCGCTCAAGGCGCAGGGTCGTCCGGTGATCGGCTTCGGCGCCGGGCAGCCGGACTTCCCCGCCCCGGCCAACGTGCTCGAAGCCGCCGAAGCGGCCGTCCGCGACAAGGTCAATCACGGCTACACCGCCGCGGGCGGGCTGCCGGAGCTGCGTGAGGCGATCGCGGCGAAGACCGTGCGCGACTCCGGGTACGAGGTCGACCCCGGCCGCGTCCTGGTGACCAACGGCGGCAAGCAGGCGGTCTATTCGGCGTTCGCGACGCTGCTCGACCCTGGCGACGAGGTGCTGCTGCCCGCGCCGTACTGGACGACGTACCCGGAGTCGATCGTCCTCGCGGGCGGGGTCCCGGTGCAGGTCACGGCCGACGAGACGACGGGTTATCTGGTCACCGTCGAGCAGCTGGAAGCCGCCAGGACGCCGCGCACGAAGGTGCTGCTGTTCGTGTCGCCGTCGAACCCGACCGGCGCGGTGTACCCGCGCGAACAGGTCGAGGCGATCGGGCGCTGGGCGCACGAAAACGGCCTCTGGGTCATCACCGACGAGATCTACGAGCACCTGGTCTACGACGGTGCCGAAGCGCCCTCGATGCCCGTCCTGGTCCCGGAACTCGCCGACCGGACGATCGTCCTCAACGGGGTCGCGAAGACGTACTCGATGACCGGCTGGCGGGTGGGCTGGCTGCTCGGCCCGCAGGACGTGGTCAATGCGGCGACCGCGTACCAATCGCACTTGTGCGGCAACGTTTCGAACGTCGCGCAACGGGCCGCGCTGGCCGCGGTGAGCGGTCCGCTCGACGCCGTTCACGCGATGCGCGAAGCGTTCGATTCCCGGCGAAAGACGGCGCTTTCCCTGCTTTCCGAAATCCCTGGGGTCGAGACGCCGGTGCCGCTCGGCGCCTTCTATGTCTACCCGTCAGTGAAAGCCTTGCTGGGCAAGGAGATTCGCGGCGAACGACCGGCCGACACGGTCGCGTTGGCCGAGCTGATCCTGCGCGAAGCCGAAGTCGCCGTGGTGCCCGGCGAAGCGTTCGGGACGCCGGGGTACTTCCGGATTTCCTATGCACTGAACGAAAACGATCTCGCCGAGGGGATCGCCAGGATGGGCCGGCTGCTCGCGGAAGCACGGTGACCGCGATGCGTCTGGGAATCGCCCTTCCGCAATACGGTCCCCTCGCTTCGCTGGAGGCCGTCCCCGGTTTCGCCGCGGCCGCCGAGGAACTCGGGTACGAGTCGTTGTGGGTCGGGGATCGGGTGCTGGCCCCGGTTTCGCCGTCGGACTTCTATCCCGGCGGCACACCGGAGCGGCCTTATCCGCCGGAGTTCGTCACCTTCGCCGATCCGCTGATCCTGCTGACGGTGGCCGCGACCGTCACCCAAACGGTCCGGCTCGGCACCAGCACCCTCACCGGAACGGTGTATCCGGCCGTGGTGCTCGCGCGGATGCTGACCTCGCTGGATCAGGTGAGCGGCGGCCGTCTGGATGTCGGGCTGGGCACTGGCTGGCTTCGCGACGAGTACACCGCGACGGGGACGCCTTGGAAGGGCCGCGGCAAGCAACTGGAAGAGCTCCTTGACGTCCTTCGGGAGTTCTGGACCGGCGATCCGGTCGAACACGAAGGCAAACGCTGGCGGATCCCGGCGTCGAAGGTGGGGCTGCGCCCGGCTCAGAGCCCGCATCCGCCCGTGTTGCTTGGCGGGTTTTCGGCGGCGGCGCTGGACCGCGTCGGCCGCCGCGCGGACGGCTGGCTGCCCGCCGGACTGCCCGCGCCCTATCTCGCGAAGCTCTGGGAAACCGTGGTGAGCGCCGCCGAGAAGGCGGGGCGTGACCCCGGTGCGCTGCGGCGGGTGCTGCGGATCAACCCGAAACCCGGAACGGCTCTCAAGGACGTCGCCGCGGAGCTGGCGGCGGCCGCCGAAACCGGGATCACCGAGGCCTTCGTCGACCCGCACTACCTCGCGCGGGACGTCACCCATGCCCTCGATCTCGCCGCGGAGCTGCGCGGCCTCGTGCCGAAAGACTGAAGGACTACCCACCTAGACTGTGATCCACATCTCACACATCCGGGATCACCCGCTCACTTGTCCTTCACCGACGGTCGACCGATGACAAAAGTGACCCAGGTCGCGTAAAACGAACGGGTGACGCAGCGAAGAACTGGCGGGGGTTGCCTCCTCCTGGTGATCGTGCTGTCCGTCCTGGGGATCGCCTACCACCTGTGGGAGCGTGGCACGTCGGTGACACCGGCGGGCGTCACCACTTCGGATGGCTCGGGCCGGTACGTGGCGCTGGGGGATTCCTACACGGCTTCGCCCGGCACCGGACGTCCCGTGGGCGCGCCGACGGGCTGCGGCCGCTCGGACAACAACTATCCGCGCCTGCTCGCCGCGAAGCTGCGCCCGGCCGAGTTCGTCGATGTCAGCTGCGGTGGCGCCACGACCGAACACCTCACCGGCGAACAGACGACCCCTGAGGGCACGAACGCTCCGCAGCTCGACGCCGTCGATGGCGACACGACGCTGGTGACCGTCGGGATCGGCGGCAACGACGTGGGCTTCGTCGGTTTCGCGAGCCAGTGCACGACGCAGCAGCAGACCGCTTCGCCTTGTAAGACCCAACTGACCGCTGGCGGCCGCGACCAGCTCGTCGAGCGGATCACCGCCGCGGCGGACCGGCTTGGCGGAATCCTGGACCAGATCCACTCGAAGGCCCCTTCGGCGCGCATCGTGGTCGTCGGCTACCCGACGGTGCTCCCGGACGACGACGCCGGTTGCTGGCCGGTCCTGCCGGTCGGCACGGGGGACGTGGCCTACTTCCGCGACTCGCTGAAGCGACTGAACACGGCGCTGCGAGAGACGGCGAAGGAACACGAAGCGGGCTTCGCCGACATGTCGATAGCGAGCAAGGGGCGCGACATGTGCAGCGCCGCGAACCGGCGATGGGTCGAAGGCCCCGCGCCTTCGGTGCCCGCGGCGCCGCTGCACCCGAACGCGCGGGGTGCGGAAGGCATGGCGGAGGTCATCGAAAAGCTACTCAAGGTCGCTTAAGCGTCTATCGGGGCCCGTCGAGGTGGCGTGGCGGGCCGGCGCCTGAACGGTGCGACTGACGGGGCACGCGAGGTGTCACTCAGGGGCAAGGCCGTGTCCGGTAAGCCTGTCCGCGGTCTTCGCGCACAGACTTACCGGACACGGCCTTGCCCGCATGATCGGACCTGTCACGCGGGACTGTGTGGATTTCGGGTCATCTAACGCCCCGAAATCCACACAGTGGGCATCATTTGGTCCGGTCATGCGCCTCGCCGCCGCTTAAGCACGCGAAGCAGGCTTTCTTAAGCTCGCGAAGCCCCTTCGCGTCCCTACGCCAGCCGAGACGGATCCCTCGCCGACTCGCTGACCTGCGAAAAGAGAGCAAGGGTCCTTTGCTCTCGCTTACTTAGGCATGCTAAGCGACGCTAGCAAAGGTCCCTTGCTATCACTTTTCGGGTCAGGAGCGGACGACCGCTTGCGCCTTGCCCAGGACGGTCTTGCCCTCGAACTTGGCGGTGATGTCGATGCGAGCGGTGCCGTCGTCGTTCACCACGGCGACCTTGCCGGTGAACTCGATCGTCGCGGCGCCGCCGTTCGGCACGACCACGGGGCGCGTGAAGCGCGCGAAGTAGTCGACGAGGCGGCCGGGGTCGCCGAGCCAATCGGTGACGAGCCGCGCCCCGAGCGCCATGGTCAGCATCCCGTGCGCGATGACGTCCGGCAGGCCGACCTCCTTGGCGAAGGCCTCGTTCCAGTGGATGGGGTTGAAGTCCAGCGCAGCGCCGGCGTAACGCACCAGCTGGTCCCTGGTGACGTCGACGGTCAGCGGCGTCAGTTCTTCTCCGGCGGTGAACGTGCTCACGCGCCCTCCCCTCGGACCACGAGCTGGGCGTACGTGGTGGCGATCGGGCCGCCGTCGGCGCCGGAGATCTCGGCGCGCAGGTTGATGAAGTCGTTCCCGGCGCGGGTCATGATGTTGTCGATGTGCGTGGTCAGCGACAGGACGTCGCCCGCGTGCACCGGCCGCGTGTAGGTGAACCGCTGATCACCGTGGACCATCCGCGAATAGTCGAGGCCCAGCTCCGGGTCGGAGACGATCGCGTTGATCGAAGCGAGGTTGATGATCGTGAGGAACGTCGGCGGCGCGATGACGTCGGGGTGACCGGCCGCCTTCGCCGCTTCGGTGTCGCGGTAGAGCGGGTTCGTGTCGCCGAGCGCGTCGGCGAACTCCCGGATCTTCTCGCGACTCACTTCATAGGTACTGGTCGGCGGGTACGCCCGCCCGGTGAACGACTGGTCCAAGGCCACCCGAGCAGGCTACCGAACCCGGAAATGCCCGAAGCCGCCCTGGTGGTGACCAGGACGGCTTCAGGTGAGACTGGTAGAACCGCTAGACGCTCAGCGGGTCTCTTTGTGAGTCCGGTGCGTACCGCAGTTCGGGCAGAACTTCTTCATCTCCAGGCGATCCGGGTTGTTGCGCCGGTTCTTCTTGGTGATGTAGTTGCGGTGCTTGCACTCCTCACACGCGAGCGTGATCTTCGGTCGCACGTCAGTGGCAGCCACAGCATTTCCTTCTCTACTAGGCCTGGGATACCCAGGATTACCGCGTAGCGGTGGCCGGACTTGAACCGGCGACACAGCGATTATGAGCCGCTTGCTCTGCCAGCTGAGCTACACCGCCCTTACATACCCCTAACCGCGACACGCTTGCGTGACGCGGCTGAGGTTGCGAGCCCCTTTACGGAATCGAACCGTAGACCTTTTCCTTACCATGGAAACGCTCTACCGACTGAGCTAAAGGGGCCTTGTCCTCTCACGAGGACTTGGAAAGATTAGCAACACCTCCGTGAGGCCCGTGAAGGAGGGGTCACTTTACCGCAAAACCTCAGGTCAGCAGGGTCAAGACCGTCTCGGAGTGTCGCCCTGGAGAGCGCGCCGTGCGGGCTTGCAGCCACGCCTCCAGGCGGTCCTCCGGCAGCGGCCGCGAGATGAGGTAGCCCTGTGCCACGTCACATCCCATGGCCTCGAGCTGATCCCGCGCGACGTCCTCTTCGACGCCCTCCGCCACGACCGTGAGGCCCAGCGAGTGGCCCAGTTCGACGATGGAGCGCACGACGGCGAGGTCGCCGAGGTCCGTGCCCATGCCGAGGACGAAGCTCTTGTCGATCTTGACCTGGTCGACCGGGAGCTGTCGCAGGTAGGCCAGCGACGAGTAACCGGTGCCGAAGTCGTCGACGGCGAGCACGATGCCCAGCGAGTGCAGTTCCCGCAGAATCGGCAGCGCCTTCTGCGGGTCGGACATCACACCGGACTCGGTGAGCTCGAAGGTGAGCAACTCGGGCGGGATGCCGAAGCGGTCGAGTTCGCGCGCGACCTTCGTCGGGAAGTCCTCGTCGGCCAGGTTCCGCACCGACAGGTTCACGGCGGCGGAGATGCGCAGGCCTTCGTCGAGCCACTTCCGCACGCGCTTCAACGACTCTTCGAGCACGAACGAGGTCAGGACGCCGATGAGGCCCGCCGCTTCGATCGCCGGGACGAACTCGTCCGGGCCGAGCCTGCCGAACTCCGGATGCATCCAGCGCACGAGCGCCTCGACACCCTGGATCTGCCGGTTCGGCAAGGTGATCTTCGGCTGATAGTGGACGCTCAGCTGGCCCTCTTCGAGCGATTGCCGGAACTGCGTCACCATCTGGAACCGGCGCATGAAGATCTGGCCCATGCTGGCCATGTAGCCGCGGACCTCTTCACCGCCCTTGGTCGCGCGGACGGCGACGTCGGCGCGTTGCAGGAGCCCGTCGACGTCGACCTGGTCGTCGTCTTCCGCCGACGAGGTGGCGTAACCGATCATCGCGTTGGCTTCGACGGAGAGCCGGTCCACCGGGTACGGGGCGACCAGTTCCGCGCGGAGCAGCTCCGCGGCGGCTTGAGCGCGTTCCGGCGCGCAGCCCACGAGGAGCGCCGCGAAGGACGCGCCTTCGAGCCGGGCGAGCGGGACGTCGGGGCCGAGCGCGTCGCGGATCCGGCGGCCCGCGGCGATGACCATCCGATCGGCCCATACGTAGCCGAGGGCGTCGCTGACGGTGGAGAAGACGTCCAGGTCGACCCGCAGCACGACCGCGTCGACCTGTTCCCGCAACGGTTCCTTGGCGACTTGGCGGAAGCCCGGCCGGTTGAGCAGGCCGGTCAGCGGATCGTGATAGGCGTCGTGACGCAGGGTCGCGAGCAGGCGCCGGTTGTCCAGCGAGGTCGCGAGGTGGCTGGCCATCGTGCCGAGCAGCTGGACGTCGTACTTGCCGAAACCACGCCAGCGGGACAGCCTGTCGTGCGCTTCGACGACGCCGAGGAGCTGGTTCGCACTGCGCAGCGGGACGACGAGCGCCTCCTGCGCGCCGCGGTCGAGCAACGCGGAGCGGACGTCGGGGTTGGCTTCGGTGATCCGGAAATGCCGGACGTGCGCGCCGGGCAGGCGCAGCAGCGGGTCGTCGGCGGCCGGGTCGACGGGAGGGAGTTCGTCGCCTGCGACGACCATCCGCATGGTGTCCTTGGGTTCCAGCCGCAGCCTGAGCACGACACGACCGGCGGCCAGCTGGTCCTTGATGCGTTCGGCGATGGTCGCCCACTCGCGGACGTCGACGCCGCCGACGAGTTCGTCGGCTCGTCCGGCGGGCCGCGCGGCGGCCTGTTGACCGGATCGGGCGACCATCAGGCTGACGTCGGACAACGCTTCCATGTCGCGCTGTTCGCGCAGCAGATCCGAGTACGCCCAGTACAACGCGGTGAGCCCGAGGAAGACGGCCAGCACGAGCGGCCAGGCCTTCGGCGTACCGGAAATGACCAAATAACCGGAAAGACCGACCGAAGCGTTGACGAAGCCGACGACCAGGATGCGGCCGGTCAGCCGGATCGCGGTGCTGACCCGCATGCGGCGGCGCAGCACGCGGACGGCGGCGAGCGCGAGCAGCGTGCTGACCAACGGCGCGGTCAAAGTGCCTGCCAGCGCGGCGATCCAGGTCATGTCGTGAGCGCCGGAGGCCTGTTTCACCAGTCCCGCCACGGCGAACGCGCCGGTGATCTCCAGCAGGAAGGCGCCGGCGTTGTAGAGGACGCGGCCCGCGACCTTGCGGGCCAGCAGTGTTCCGATGCCCGCCGCGAGATGTGCGGCGAGCACGACTTCGAAGGGAGCGACGAAGAATCCGATGACCAGCGGGATCTCGGTGAACGAGATCGTCCACGAGATGCCGCTGCGGACGTCGACGTTGATGCCGAGCTGTTCGGCGAGCAGGAACGCGAGCGCGAGGATCGGCCCGATCCACAACAGATCGTCCGAAGCCTCGAAATCCAGCCAGAGGCTGACCGCGGCCGCGGCGGCGATGCCCATGGTGAGTACCGCGAAGGTGTAGACGCGGAACCGTCGCTCGTCGGTACGAGCCTCCGTAACGGCGCCTCCCTTGCCCGCTGTCGCCTGTGCGGCGCTCCCGGGCCTGCCGTTCGTGTCCGGCATCCGACCTTCCTTCCCGGCTGCCCAACCGGTCCTGTCCCACCGCGACCTCGCGGACGAGGGCAATACAGTACCCCGGAGGGTGCACCCAAGTCCCATTCGAGACAGTATGAGATCACCCCAGGGTTAACAATGGGCGCGTCGCGCTGACCTGCGTGGACCACGGGGTGAAATGGGAGCGTTATTCGCGTTCCTTCCGACTACCGGAAGTCACCTGAAGCCACACCGCGGCCAATCTCGTGAAGTTCCCGGCGGACCCGTCGGTATCCCCCGGCAGGGGCTTGAATAGCCCTATGAATAGCCACGCCATCGCCGCCGGGCATGCCGAACGGCTCGCCACCGTGGACGCCCTGCTCCCCGAAATGCCTGCACTGGAGCCTGTCGAGGGTGCCGTGTCACTCTCCGCGACAGAAGGCGACTCAGCCGCCGCCGGTTTGTCGGTACGGACTGAGGCGGGTCCCGATTCCGCTGACTCTCCGTGGCGGGCCCTCGTCGAACACCGTCTCGAAGCGCGACTTACCGGTCCTCGCCCGGAAGCGGCCCTTAACGCATTACTCACCCGATGGGATGAACATCTGAAGACCGTGGCCCCACCAGGAGATGTCGAGACGGCGGCGACCGTGGTGCGGCCCAGCCGGGACTCCCCCGGTTCGGCCGAATTGCTGCGCCGCGGTTTCGCGCCGGTGCTGGTGATCGCGGTCCGGCCGGCCGACCGGCTCGCGGTGACGGGACCGCCCGCCACCCCCGGAGTGCACATCCGGCCCGCCGAAGCTGATGATCTCGAAACCGCCGTCGGACTCGAGCTGGAATTGCAGCGTTATGACGCGCAGTTCGGTTCTGCCACCTTGCGCGATGGCGCGGAGGAAGCGATCGCCGCGAACCTGTCGAAACACCTGGGCCGGGAGAACCCGACGTTGTGGATCGCCGAGTTGTACGGACGTCCGCTGGGCATGGTGCGGGTGCAGTTCCCCGGCGAGACGGCGTGGGTCGGCGGCCGGGTCGCGGCCGACCGGGTCGGCTACCTGTCGTCACTGGCGGTGGCCGAACCGGCGCGTTCGAGCGGGGTGGGGACCGCGCTCGCCGCGCACGCGCATCAGGTCTTCGACGAATGCGGCACCGAAGCCGTGCTGCTGCACCACGCTCTCGCGAACCCGCGCTCGACGCCGTTCTGGTACGCGCAGGGCTACCGGCCGCTCTGGACCTACTGGCAGCGGCGGCCGGCGGTCTACTGATCCCGATAGGCTCTTTCGCAGAGGATCTAGGGGGTTTCTGTGACAAGGGACGATGACGCGGCCCCGGTGGCGCCGACCGGGGTCGACACCGAAAAGCCGTCCGCGGCGAGGATCTACGACTGGTTTCTCGGCGGGACCCACAACTGGGCGGTCGATCGCGAGTTCGCCCGCGCGCTGGAACGGCAGTGGCGGTGGGTCAAACCGGGGGCGCGGCACAACCGCGAGTTCATGAACCGTGTCGTGCGCGCCGCGCTGAACGCGGGGATCCGGCAGTTCATCGATCTGGGTTCCGGTGTCCCGACAGCCGGGAACGTGCACGAGATCCTTCAGGAAGAACTGGAGTCGGGTGACACGGCGAAGGTCGTGTACGTCGACTACGAGCCTGTCGCGGTGGCGCACGCGGAGCTGATCCTCGAACGGCACGAGGCGACCGACTGGGCCGGAATCGTCCATGCGGACATGCGGCGGCCGAAGGACGTTCTGCGGCATCCGGAAACGTTGCGGCTGATCGACTTCGACCAGCCGGTGTGCCTGATGATGATGGCCGTGCTGCATTTCGCCGGGCCGCACGACGATCCGCCCGCGCTGGTCGCGACCTACCGGAACGCGCTGGCGCCGGGCAGCTGGCTGGGGCTGTCGCACATGAGCTTCGGCGGCCAGACCGGCGAGGACGCCGACGGGCTCCACTGGATGGTCGAGCAGTACCGGAAGACGAGCAACCCGGTGTGGATGCGAGACCGCGAAGAGATCGAGCCGCTCTTCGGGGACTGGTCGCTGCTGGAGCCCGGCATCGTCCACCTGCCCGACTGGCGACCGGTGCGGGAGCTGCGGCGGGACGAGAAAGGCGCCCGGCCGTTCGCCTGGTGCGGCGTCGCCACCCACCCCTGACATCCGACCTCTGACCCAGACGCGTCGCCTTTAGCGGGCTAAACGCGACGCTTTCCCGCGCAGAGGTCGGAGGGGTGGGTGATCGCTGACGGCGAACGCGGAAAGGAAACAAACGGGTCGATCGGAGAGTTGAGCTAAGCAGACTCAACTAACCGAGGAGTGCACAGATGACCGACAACCGCCTCCTGCCCGTTCTCCCGCTCGATGACGACGTCGTGCTGCCGGGCATGATCGTCCCGCTCGACCTCGCCGACACGGAGACGCGGGCCGCGGTGGAGTCCGCCCAGGCCAACACGCCTGCCCAGACTTCCTTCCCGGGGATCCGGTCCAGCGCCGCCACCAAGGCCGAGGTGCTGATCGTCCCCCGCGTCCACGGCGAGTACGCCGGACTCGGCACCATCGCGACCGTCGAGCGCATCGGGCGCGTGCCCGGCGGTAAGACCGCGGTGCTGCTGCGCGGCACCCGCCGCGCCGTCGTCGGCCGCATCGCCGACGGTCCCGGCGCCGCCCGCTGGGTGCACGCCGAGGTCGCCACCGAGACCACGGACGACAACTCCGCGAAGCTCGCGTCCGACTACAAGAGCGTCGTCCTCGCGATCCTCCAGCAGCGTGGCGGCTGGCAGATGATCGACGCCGTCCAGGAGGTCGAGGATCCGTCCGCGCTCGCCGACCTCGCGGGCAACTCGTCGTACCTGAAAACCGGGCAGAAGCTCGAACTGCTCTCGGCGCTCGATGTTTCGGCACGGCTCGAAAAGGCGCTCGAATGGAGCCGCGAGCAGCTGGCCGAACTCGAGGTGACCGACACCATCCGCAAGGACGTCCAGGAGGGCATGGAGAAGCAGCAGAAGGAATTCCTGCTGCGCCGCCAGCTCGAAGCGATCCGCAAGGAGCTGGGCGAACTCGACGGCACGGCCGGTGACGACGACTACCGCGCCCGCGTCGAGGCCGCCGAGCTGCCGGACGCGGTCAAGAAGGCCGCACTGTCCGAAGTGGACAAATTGGAGCGGACCTCCGACCAGTCCCCCGAGGGCGGCTGGATTCGCACGTGGCTGGACACCGTCCTCGAACTGCCGTGGAACGAGCGCACCACCGACGTCCACGACATCGCCGCCGCGCGGGACATCCTCGACGCCGATCACGCCGGTCTCGACGATGTGAAGGAACGCATCATCGAGTACTTGGCCGTGCGCAAGCGTCGCGCGGAGTCGGGGCGCGGCCCGGTCGGCGGACGACGCGGGACCGAGGCGGGGCGAAGCTCCGTTGAGGGTGGTGGTGGTGGGCGAGGGGCCGGCGCCGTGCTGGCGCTCGCCGGTCCTCCCGGGGTCGGCAAGACGTCGCTCGGCGAGTCCGTGGCGAAGGCGATGGGCCGCGAGTTCGTGCGCGTGGCGCTCGGCGGTATCCGCGACGAGGCCGAGATCCGCGGTCACCGCCGCACCTATGTCGGCGCGCTGCCCGGCCGGATCGTCCGCGCCATCAAGGAAGCCGGTTCGATGAACCCGGTCGTACTGCTCGACGAGATCGACAAGGTCGGCACCGACTACCGCGGCGATCCGACGGCCGCGCTGCTGGAGGTGCTGGACCCGGAGCAGAACCACACGTTCCGCGACCACTACCTCGAGGTCGAACTGGACCTGTCCGACGTCGTGTTCCTCGCGACGGCGAACGCGCTCGAGACCATCCCCGGCCCGCTGCTGGACCGGATGGAGCTGGTCTCGCTCGATGGCTACACCGAGGACGAGAAGGTCACCATCGCCCGCGACCACCTGCTCCCCCGCGAGCTGGATCGCGCCGGGCTCGGCAAGGACGACGTCACGCTGACCGACGGCGCGTTCAGCCGCATCGCCGCCGAGTACACGCGGGAAGCCGGGGTGCGCAACGCGAACCGGACCATCGCGAAGGTGCTGCGGAAGGTGGCGACCAAGGTCGCGCTGGACGAGGTCGAGTTGCCGCTGACGATCGACGCCGACGGGCTCGAGACCTACCTCGGCCGCCCGCGGCACCTGCCGGAGTCCTCACTGCCCGCGTCGACCCAGCGCACGTCGACCCCCGGCGTGGCGACCGGGCTGGCCGTGACCGGCGCCGGCGGTGACGTCCTCTACATCGAGGCGTCGCTGGCGGATCCGGAGTCCGGCTCGACCGGGCTGCAACTGACCGGTCAGCTCGGCGAGGTCATGAAGGAGTCGGTGCAGATCGCGTTGTCGTACCTGCGCTCGCACGGCGCCGAACTGGAACTCCCGGTCGGCGACCTGAAGGACCGCGGCATCCACGTGCACGTCCCCGCGGGCGCGGTGCCCAAGGACGGGCCGAGCGCCGGCATCACGATGACGACCGCGCTGGCGTCCCTGCTTTCGGGCCGGGTCGTGAAGTCGGACGTCGCGATGACCGGTGAGGTGTCGCTGACCGGACGGGTGCTGCCGATCGGCGGGGTCAAGCAGAAGTTGCTGGCCGCGCACCGGGCGGGGATGAAGACGGTGATCATCCCGCAGCGCAACGAGCCCGATCTGGACGACGTCCCGGCCGAAGTGCTGGCACAGCTGGACGTCCACGCCGTGGCGAACGTCCGCGACGTGCTGGACATCGCGTTGGCCCCAGCGACGGCTCCGGTCGCTCAAGTGGCGTAACGACGCGAGGCCCGACAGCCCTGAAGCCCCGGATCCCCCAAGGGTCCGGGGCTTTCGGCATTCCGGAATCCGGACGAACCCGGACATCGACTCACCTTAAACTCCCTATCACGTTTTGATAACGTGCAGTGCGTGCCACCCAGCCGGGGTGCGTGATCCTTGAGAGGGCAAGGTCATGAGTCAAGGAATTCTTTCCCCATCGCGGCCGAGGCGCAGATGCGTTTCGATCGGTCAGATCGTCTGCCTGAGCGTTCTCGCCACATTCACCACACTGCTGACCTTCGCCGGTACGAGCGCGCCGATCGCGGCGGGGGTCGCGATCGGGCTCTTCAGCACCGTCCTCGGCCGGACCGTGCCCGCACGGGCAAGCCGATGAACACGGAATCGGCGTTCATGGCGCATTTGCGCGAACTCCGCGACCGAAGCGGCCTCAGCATCCGCGCGCTGGCCGCCGCGACCGGCCGGTACCGCAGCACCTTGGCCGACACGCTGGCCCGCGACACCTTGCCCGGTAACGAAAACCAGATGAGAATCCTGCTTCGAGTCTTACTCCGCGCCACTCCGGGAGAGCCCGGGCTCGATGAGCATCTCGCCGTCTGGCGTCACCTGATCGGACGTCGCCACCACCGCAATGGCGGATACGCGCCTTTCGATCGACTACTGCTCGCTTTGGCCGTCGCGGAACAACGAGGCGGGGCCGACGCGCCCGGCCTCCGCAAAGCCCGGGAAATAGTGCTGAGCGAGGATTCCCTACGAAAGTTGTCTTCTCGTGGTAAGTACGCCGCGAATTCACCTGGAAGTCCCGTTCCGCCCGTACTCTCCGATCCGCTCCTTCCCGCACCACCACATCAGCGGATTTCTCGGAGGCACGAGTGAAGCGACGGAATTTCCTGCGCGCGGCCGTGGTCGGCGCCGGTGTCACGGCGTTCGGAAACAGGCTCTCGGGGGTGGCCCTCGCCGCACCCGCCCAGAACGGACCCAGCCCGTACGGCGCGCTCCAGGCGGCCGACGCGAACGGCATCCAGTTGCCGGCGGGATTCACCAGCCGTGTCATCGCCCGATCCGGCCAGAAGGTCGCGAGCACCGGGTACACCTGGCACAACGCCCCGGACGGCGGCGCGGTGTTCGCCGACGGCGGCGGCTGGATCTACGTGTCGAACTCCGAGATCACCCCGGGCGGTGGTGCGAGCGCGGTCAAATTCGACGCGAGCGGGAACATCACCGGCGCCCATCGCGTGCTGGCGAACACTCGCCAGAACTGCGCGGGTGGCAAGACTCCTTGGAACACCTGGCTTTCCTGTGAGGAGGTCGACCTCGGATTCGTCTACGAGTGCCAGCCGAACGGTCCGGCCACGGCCGCCGTCCAGCGGCCCGCGATGGGGAAGTTCAAACACGAGGCCGCGGCGGCCGACCCGGTGCGCAAGGTCGTCTACCTGACCGAAGACACTTCGGACGGCTGCTTCTACCGCTTCGTCCCGACGACCTGGGGCAACCTTTCCGCCGGCACGCTGCAGGTGCTGAAGGCGGGCACGGCGACATCGGGCAGCTTCACCTGGGCGAACGTGCCCGACCCCGACGGCTCCCCCACCGCCACCCGCAACCAGGTCTCCGGCGCCAAGCGGTTCAACGGCGGCGAAGGGCTGCACTACGCCAACGACACCGCGTGGTTCACCACCAAGGGTGACAACCGCGTCTGGCAGCTCAACCTGACGAACGGCACCTACGAACTGGCCTACGACGACTCGCTGGTCAGCCCCGGTTCGGCGCCGCTGACCGGCGTCGACAACGTCACCGGCACCTCGTCCGGCGATCTGTACGTCGCCGAAGACGGCGGCAACATGGAGATCTGCATCATCACACCGAACGACATCGTGGCGCCGTTCCTGCGCGTCAACGGGCAGAGCTCGTCGGAGATCTGCGGTCCCGCGTTCACCCCCGCCGGGAACCGCCTGTACTTCTCGTCGCAACGCGGCACCTCCGGTTCGTCCTCCGGCGGGATCACCTACGAGGTGACCGGCCCCTTCCGTTCCTGACACCGCGTGGGGGGGGGCCGGGGCGGGGGCCCCGCACGGGTTCGGCGGCGGTGCGGTGCTTCTCACGCCGCCAGGTCCCCAAGAAAAAGAGCCGCGCGAACGCGACGGCGGCGATCCCCAAATCCTGGAAGAACCCTGCGTCCT
>NZ_JBVJCE010000034.1:0-29476 GCF_055588925.1 Amycolatopsis sp. NPDC041971
CCCCATCAAGACGCCTCGCCACCAGCAGGAACACTATGACCCGCACCCGAACGTCCTGAAACGTACGGCTTAACTAAGTGGCATTGGTATTGGGAACCGTGGTCGGAATGGAGAATGGTGGTGTTGTACTCCGGGGTGCGGCGCAGGATGGCCATGCAGAAAGCGTCCGTGACTAGTTCGGTGCGCATATGGTGCGCGATGGACCAGTCGATGACGAGTCGGGAATAGGCGTCCATGACTGCGGCGCAGTAAAGTTTTCCTTCGTCGGTGGGATGCTCGGTGATGTCGGTGACCCACAACCGGTCCGGGGCATTCGCGGTGAACTGGCGGTTGACCAAGTCCGGGCTGGGATCTGCGTGCGGGTCACGGATCGTGGTCCAGGTGCGCCGGCGCCGGTAGAGGCCCTGGATTCCGGCCTCGCGCATGAGTCGCTCGACCCGTTTGCGGTTCACCGGCAACCCGAGCCCGAGCGTCAGTTCCGCGTGCACCCGCGGAGAGCCGTAGGTGGATCGTGAATCGGCATGGATTTGTTCGATGTATTTCAGTAGCAACGCCTAACCCGGGCACTTCACGAACGCGCGTGTCTTCTCGGCGAGTTCTTGTTCGGTGATCCCGGCGGGCAGGACGACGTTCACCCAGAACTTGTCCTTGTCGAGCACGCAGTCGGCGAGACGATGTTCGGGGCTGGCCGCCGACGGCGTGGCTTTGAGGTGCGAGATCTGCGCAAAGGAGGACCCGTGGGCGGACCGTTCGGGGATCTGAGCGCGGCCTCTGTTGCGGACCTGCTGGCTGGGTATGCCTGCGATTCTGCAGGAGCTGCGTCACCGAGGCGTGGTGCGAACCCGGAACGCGCCCTGGGGTGACTACGCCGAACACCTGGTCCAACTGGTCTATGGCGGTGAGCTGGCTCCGAACTCCGTCAAGTCCTACGACCTGCTCGCGGCTGATCGGAACCAGATTCAGGTAAAAGTCTGAACCGTGGGCGCGGACACCCGCGCAGACGCGGTGTTCTCGGCCTTCCGATCCTTCGACTTCGACGTCGCTGTCCTGATCGCCTTCGACAGCGACACCTACGCGCTGCTCCGGGCGCGTGGCTGGGTGCTCGAGCACCTTGCCGATCCTGGGGCGGTGCTGATCGTCGACGAGACCGGGGATGTGAAGAAAGGCGACCGGTCGGTTGGGGTGCGGCGGCGATATACGGGCACGGCGGGGCGGATCGAGAACTCGCAGATGTCGGTGTTCCTGACCTATTCGGCGCGGCGTGGGCACACGTTGATCGACCGGGAGCTCTACCTTCCTCGGAGCTGGGCCGAGGACCCGGCTCGGCGGGAACGCGCGGGTGTCCCGGCCACGACCGCGTTCGCCACGAAGTCCGCGCTCGCGTTGTCGATGATCCTCCGGGTGTTGGACGCGGGTGTCCCGGCGGCCTGGGTGACCGGTGACGAGGCCTACGGCAAGGACGCCGCCGGTTTGCGTGACCCGCTCGAGGCCCGCGAACAGGCCTATGTGCTGGCCGTGGCCTGCGACCATCGTGTCCCCGGCTCGGGCGGCTACGTCCGCGTTGACGAGCTGGCCGACCGGCTGCCGAAACCCGCCTGGCAGAAACTCTCGGCAGGGGCCGGGGCGAAAGGCCTCCGCTACTACCTGTGGGCCAGGATCCGGCTGCACCTGGCCGGGAAACCGGGTCATCATTGGGTGCTGATGCGCCGCCACCGGCGCACCGGCGAGACCGCGTTCTACCGCTGCTACAGCCCCCGCCCGGCGTCGCTGCCCGAGCTGGCCCGGATCGCCGGGCGACGCTGGACCATCGAGGAAACCTTCCAGACCGGCAAAGAACTCACCGGCCTCGACGAACACCAGGTCAGGACCTGGACCTCCTGATATCGGTGGACCACTCTGGTCATGCTCGCGCACGCCTTCCTCGCGATCGCCGCCGCTCACGCCCGCGCCGACACGCCACAGGGCCTGATCTCGTTGACACGCAACGAGAGCAGGCACCTCTACAGCAAGCTCGTCATCGAACCCGCATACACCGTCATCGACACCATGGGCTGGTCAACCTGGCGCCGCCGGCGGTCGAACTTTCGTAACCGCTACTGGCGCCCGGTGTGGGATGGCAGTGACGCTGAACACACGCGGACGGCGGAAGTGGTGCAGCCGATCCTGCCGACCTTCACCTTCCACGAAGGGCGGCACAGCCACAGCACCTGGCTGACGGAGGACGGCATTCCTGAGGTCGCCCGGCGGGCACGGCTGGGTCAGAAGATGAAGGGCATCGCGAGGGTCTACGACCATGTGACCCCGTTGATGCGTCAGCAGATTCTGCAAGCGCTCGAGACCCCACAGGATCGGGTCTCTGGTCGCGCTCACTCCGAGTGAGCGCACGAAGCTGGGGGAGTGGTTCCCACACCTGCACGTCACCTTCCGTGACGGGCAGTTTATACCGCCCCGAAGGCCATCGCCTTTTCATCACCTTTTAACGACTGAAGCCCCGCCCCTCCGAGGAGGGACAGGGCTTCTGACCTGCAAAAACAGATGGTGCGCGATACTGGGATTGAACCAGTGACCTCTTCCGTGTCAGGGAAGATCGAACTACTTCCCGACCAGGCGTTTCCTCTGTTTCCCCAGGTCTGCAGTCTCTCGTTCCTCCTCGCTGGGGTGGTTTCGAACGCGTTTCGACGCGTTCCGGTCGCCTGAATGTCGCCAGTTGATCTTGGAATGCTGGTTACGAGGAGTTACTCGTGTCTGTCAAAGCTGTTGGCTTTCCGGTTGAGCGTGACGCTGTTCTGCAGCTGGTCACGGTCATTCTCGGTGTCATCGTTGGGCTGACGTTCCTGTTCGGGTTCGGCAATGTCCTGGCCTTCGGGCTTCGGCTCGGCGTATCCGGGTGGGTTGCTCCGCTGGTCGCGCCCGCCGTGGACTTGTCTGTCCTGGCGCTGCTGATCGCGATCCGGCAGCTGTCGCTGCGTGGCGCCTCCGCCGAGGTAATCCGGTCGGCTCGGCGGCTACTGCTGGTGTCCAGCATCGTCACGCTGGCCCTGAACGTGGCCGAACCACTCGTCGCGGGAGAGGTCGGCCGTGCGCTGTTCGACGCCGTCGGGCCGCTTCTGTTGATCGGCTGGGCGGATGTCGGACCTACGTTACTTCGTGAGCTCGCGTCCGCGGCACCGTCAGTTGAGGAGTCTGTTGCTCAGCCGGTGTCGTCGAGTCTAGTCGCACCAGCGGTCCGGAAAACTTCCTCGGATGCGGAACCTCATCCGGCCGATGCCTCCCCATCGCCTACGAGGCGATCGAGCTTGTCGAAGATCGACGACGAGCTCGTTGCGAAAGCCGTCGAGGTTGACCGTCGTCATCGTGAAGAGCACCAACGTCCAGTCTCGGCAGAGAGTCTGATGAGGATCTTCGGTCTGGGTGCCGAGCGCTCGCGCCTGCTGATGCGTGCTGTCCGCGCGCGCTGGAACAGTGAGCAAGTCGTCGATGATGCGGTCTGCGGTTGAGACGAGGTCGCTTCGTGCTCGTCGCGACGAGCACGTACGTTGTTGCCACTGCCGCGATCCGCCGAGCGGTCCACCACATCGTCACCTGGGTCAACTCGGGTAGGTGGTCTAATCAGAGGCTCACTGCCGAGTATGTCCTCAGAGGCGCGGAAACCTACCGACGACGGCCGCGCAGGGGCTCTCTCAGAGTTCTTCGACCAGACTCTGCAGGTTGCGGTGAATGCGGACGGTGCGGCGGAGCCTTCGGACGCTGTTGGCGAGGTGCGAGGCGTGTGATCGTTCGCCGACGACGTGATCGCAGTAGCCTGCCGCGGTCGTCAGGTACATCATGTCGGTGAGGTCGTTGTGTTCCCAGCGGAGCCCTGGCTTCGCGAGCTTCTCGTGCAGGACCTCCCGGAACAAGCCGAGGGAAGGCATCCTGCTGACGTCTTCCTCGCTGTCGTTGAAGAGCCAGTTGGACAGGTCATCGGTGGTGATGTCGGACTTGCTTGCGGCGAGGGTGATCTCTTTACTGGAGTCCGCCATGAACTTCGCGTGAGTCCGGCGGCGCTTCAGTTCCTTTCCGGAGGGGTTGTCCTGTAGGAAATCCGTGAACTGCTGAAAGCCGGCTGCCCAGCCGGGGACCGGGTCGTGTGGCACGTGGTCGTCGTTGAGCATGGTGTCGGCTATCCCGCCGATACATCGGATGGCGTGGATGGCCCAGCGAGCTTCAGCAGGCAGGTCTGTGGCCACCTCATCCAGGCTCTTGTCGCGTCCGTCGTGGATGGCGTTGGGCTTGAGCGTGACCGCCGCTGGTGGGATGAGGCACCGAGCGTGGAAGCGTACGGTCAGGGCTTGTCGTAGCTCGAACTGCCGAAGGGCCAGCGGGTCACGAAGTTGCCAGCCTGCCGAGAGGCGCAGGATGGTCAGTGCTCGCCGATAT
The DNA here is from genome assembly GCF_055588925.1 of Amycolatopsis sp. NPDC041971. NCBI lineage: Bacteria > Bacillati > Actinomycetota > Actinomycetes > Pseudonocardiales > Pseudonocardiaceae > Amycolatopsis > Amycolatopsis sp. NPDC041971. The sequence continues at coordinate 4,420 of NZ_JBVJCE010000034.1, forward strand.
CGTTGTTCGACGTCGACCTGTTTGCAGGTTTCCGACATGTGAGCAGAGGACATGGGCAGCACGATTCGCCGCTCGGTCGCCAGAGTGATGATGTGCTGTGCTGCGGCGCGTTCGTGTTCGCTGGGGACACGGTGGGGCTCGTGGATGGTGTTGGTGAGCGTGCTCCAGTGGTTCTGGTCGAGGTAGATCGTGGGACGGCCGTCCAGCGGTGCGAGTTCGGCCGGTTCGGGGAGATCTATGACGATGTTGTGGCCGCGTTTGGTCTGAAGATGCAACTGGTGCGAGTGCGGGTGGTAAGCGGACGAGGTGATGGCGCTGGTCCGTTCGAAAATCTCGCGGGTGCTGGATGCGGACACGACCCGACCATCGACGAAGACGATCGACATCGCGCCATCGCGATCGACCCGCATCACCGAAATCCGGTCGAAGAAGGAACGGCTCACAGCCGCGACCGTACAGGGAGCCACCGACAAAACGCGCCCAGAAAGCCGTGGTGGACCCGGTGCCGTGTGGACGAGGACGCCCGGGCGCAGTGCTGCCGCGCTGGAACGCTGTCGCGCCCGGGCCGGCAAATACCGCGTGATCTTCCTGCGGAGGCACCGGGATCAGGCGACCTGAGTGGGTGGGCAGTGTGCGTCGTGAGTGCCTGGATCGGATGCTCATTGTCAACCGGCGTCATCTGGAGCAGGTGTTGGCCGAGTATGTCGATCACTTCAACCAGCATCGGCCCGTCGCTCGTTGGACCAGCAACTGCCTGGCCGAGGGCTGGGTCCCGACCGGATGATTGGCGTCGGACGGGTTCGTCGGCGTGATCTGCTCGGTGGACTGATCCACGAATATCAGCAGGTCGCACGATGTGACACAGTTCTCGGCACCCACAGGTCAGCAAGGAATAGAGCGATAACCCGCCAAGGCTCTAGAGGGGACCGAAGCCGCCCTCGTAACAGCACGTGACGGTGTACCGACTAGTGATATGCAGGTTGCTGTGGAAACAAAGTGAGGACGTCAATGGCAAGTCCGAGACCGACGGTGAAGGTAGCCGCATCAGCCGGCCCGCTCGAACAGGAGACTGTCCGGTGATGCTGCTGAACGTGGCGGCCGACTCCGCCAGCATCGATACCAACGGTGTTGCGTTCAAGGTCGTCCTGGCTGCGATCGGCGCCGTCTTCGGCGGAGTGATGACCTTGCTCACCGAACGCTTCAAGCGGCGCAACGAACCACGTAGGCAGATCTCGTGGCATGCACGAACAGAAGTAGGTCTGGCGCGTGCCGAGGATGAGATCGCTCAGCACCTCGGCATCACCTACAAGGGGAGATCTGTGCAAGATCTTGCCGTGATTGAATGCACCATCTCGAACACCGGGAACCGGGTCGTGAAGGACGAGCTGATTAGGTTCGCGGTTCCCGAAGGCGCCAGCATCGTCGAAGCGGCTTGTCGACCGCAACCGCAGCGTGAGATGGGGGTGCTTCGAGATATCGGCTCGGAAGAATCCGATCGAGAAGCTGTCTTCCGGATAGGGCACATCGAAAAAGGCTCGTCGATCACTGTCAGACTGCTGGCAACCGGAGAAGAAGCTCGGAACTGGACAGTCGAGGCACACAACGACGAAGGTGATGTCGGGTTCCACTCGCGCGATGTCTCGCGTGTTCGTGAAGATCGCGAACATGTCGCCCCGTTCGTCAAGCTGTTGATCGTCTTCGTCACGGTTCCGCCAATCTTCGGATTGTCGCTGTTCGGATCCATCGGCGACCTTGTACAGGCAACCGCATGGTTGTTCCTCGCCGTACTCCTGATGCCTCACCTAACCCCGATCGCCAGGCTAGTGCAGAACCTTCTCGCCGTGCGTGCCGCAGAAGGAAGGGCGACTTCGAGTGTCGTGGTCAACGGGTCAGTCGAGACAATCAAAGTCTGACCTACTTTGAGCGCAGCCCGCGAGTTGAGCCGGAATCCTGGTGCCACGTTGGTGGTTACGTGCTGTCATATACCTGTGTGACGTCACGGACATGGACGCCAAAGAGGCTACGGCGACAGGATCGGGTTCGCCGACCCGTCGTCGGACAGCTTGATCAACGAGTACGAGCACGCAGCCGCATGGACGGTCCGGTCAACGCCTGCGACCGAGTTCTGAACCCCACAGGTCCGCCGCATCCCGTCCAAGAGACATCTCACCGGCTTGCATGGCAGGCGTGGGGTCCCCAGCAAGATCACGATCTGCAGGTGGAGTATTAGCGCGAGTCTGCGACGGCGGTGGACGAGCGATGTTCCGGGTTCACCGCTGCGGGACGAATGTTCGCGCGGGCCGAGTCCTTACCAACCTGTGACGTGAAGGGCACGTCATGCCGAGGCCCTGATCGGAACGGCTCAGCGCGGTATGACACCGTTGGCGGATGTCGCGGTTCGGGGTGCGAGTAGCCCCTGGTGTCTGCGCCGGCGATTGGCCAAGGTGATCGGATGGATGACTATCTTGAGAGAGCCCAGCCGTCTGCTGCAGCCATCGTTCCTGTTCGGCTAGGCGACCGCACTCTCTATGTGGAAGCCCGTCCGGTTGCCGGGGAGGGCGATGAAGAGGTCGCGGGGAGGTTGCTCAGGTTCGAGGACTTCACTGAAACTCTGAGTAGTGTTGCCGGCACTGTGACTGATGCCGTTGAGCGCGGACTGGCGAAGGTGAAGCCTGCCAAGGTGGCTGTCGAGTTCGGCTGCGAGGTCGGCGTGGAGAGCGGAAAGCTCACAGCGATCTTGGTGAAGGGCACAGCGAAGGCGAATCTCAAGGTGACGATGGAGTGGAAGCCCGGCGGCGATGACTGACTTGTCAGCAGATCCGGCGTAGCGCTCTCTCGGCCTTAGTTCGTACCGGCTTCGGAGTCTTGCGATCGTTGATGAGGGCCTGTAATGCCGCCTTGCCTTCAGTGGGATTGAGTTTCGCCGCCGCTTCCGCAGCCGTAAGACGTTCCTCGGGCCGGAGTTTCCTGTCTCCGGCTTGCGTGACACGGAGCTGGAGTTGTCTTCGTTTGCTCAGGTGGGAGATGTCATCGTCGATCGTGCTACCACTCGAAGGCTGTGACTGCGAATGGGTTTCCCGAGGCGGGTCGATCTCGTTGGCTCTGTTCGCCGCCCGCCAACGAGTCCTGCGGTCCGCCCTGGTCGATGCCGCGACCTGCCGGTACTCCGCCACGGCGCTCGCTCGATCGATCGACTCCAAACGGTCGATAAGGTCGAGAATTTGCGGGCTTGGCGCAACGGCTATGAGGTCCTTGATGAGCGTGATTCCTCGCGTGCGATCGGATTTCGTCACTTTGACGGCGAAGTCGACGCGTTGGGTGATAGGGAAACTGGCGTCTTGGACGAGGGTGGTGTAGATCGAGACAGTGAGCTCGGGCGCAAGTGAGCTCAGCTTCTTGGCTGCCCTCTCTTTCGTGTGAGCAGGTTCGGTCTTGGAAGCGACCACCTCGTTCAAGAGGCTGACCGCTCGCCCCCGGTCACGGTCGGCGGCCTGTGGGGTTCCAGAAGTCGGCTCATGTATCCTGACCTGGGTTAATGGCAGGCTCGGCGGGCAGGGCATGATCGGCAGTCATGGCGTTGCGTCTGCTCTATCTGATCTTCCTGCGGCTTATGGGTCTGCTGGTGTTGCTTGGGCGCTCGTCGGCGTCCAAGGACGTCGAGTTGCTGGTGCTACGCCACGAGGTCGCCGTGTTGCGCAGAGGTAATCCGAAACCTCGTCTGGTCTGGGCCGCCGGGCTGTTTTCGCGGCGTTGGTGCGGCTGTTGCCCAAGACGCTGCGGACACACCGGCTGGTTACCCCGGGCACGATCCTGCGCTGGCACCGTCGGCTGGTAGCCGCGAAGTGGTTCTATCCTCACCGGGTCGGTCGTCCACCGGTCGACGACGCGATCGCTGGGTTGATCGAACGGATGGCTAGGGAGAACCACAGCTGGGGCTACAAGAGGATTCAGGGTGAGCTGCTCAAGCTTGGACATCGGGTCGGCGCGTCGACGATCCGGCGGATCCTGAAGCGGGCACGCGTTCCTCCCGTGCCGGTCCGGGACACCGACACGACCTGGCGGCAGTTCCTGCGCACGCAGGCTTCGACGATGCTGGCGTGCGACTTCTTCCACATCGACTGTGCGCTCACCCTCCGGAGGATCTATGTGTTCTTCGTGCTGGAGGTCGGCAGCCGCTACGTCCATATTCTGGGCACGACAACGAATCCGGACGGCCGGTGGACTACTCAGCAGATCCGCAATCTCATGCTGGATCTTGGTGATCGCATCGACGAGTTCAGGTTTCTCATCCGTGATCGGGCTGGCCAGTTCGCGTCCTCGTTCGATGCCGTTCTGGCCGACGTCGGTATCGAGGCGGTAAGGATTCCTCCGCGTTGCCCGCGGGCGAACTGCTACGCGGAACGGTTTGTGCTCACGGTCAGAACCGAGCTCACCGACCGTATGTTGATTCTGGGCGAACGGCATCTGCGCGCCGTGCTCGCCGAGTACGTCCGACATTACAACGGTCGACGGCCGCACCGTTCCCGCGAGCTTCGCCCACCACAGCCGACCCACCCCGTGGCAGACCTCAACTCTCAGCGGATCAAGCGACAGCAGGTGCTCGGGGCCTGATCAACGAGTACGAACGGGCGGCGTAAACCTACCTGTCAGAGCCGTCGGCCGACTTGTGGAACCCCGCAGGTGTTACAACCGTACGCCGGAGCAGGTCACGGCCTGGCTCACGGATTTCGTCACCACGGTGCACGACGCCGTCGGTCGCTGGCTGGTGATTTACACGACCCGTGGCTGGTGGAACCACTGCACCGGCAGTAATACGACCATTCCGGCCAATTCGCCGTTGTGGATCTCTCCGGTGGCCTCCGACGCCGGCGGGCCACCCGGAATGCCCGCGGGCTGGACCGCGTACACCTTCTACCAGTGGGCCAAGTCGGGCACCTTCCCCGGCGACCAGGATGTCTTCGCCGGCACAACCGCGCAGCTCGCCGCTTTCGCCACCGGACCGTAAGCCCTGCCAGATTCGGCGATGCTGAGGTCATCCGAAGCTTCGCCTGGCCCACATGGAACGACTCGCCGGTTCGGTCCGGCTTCGACAGGCGGCAGGAGGACTCACGCCCTCTCGTTGCCACTTTAGCCGGACTGTAAAGATAGCGGCGGCTGTATAGGAGGCGGCCAGAAACGTTCGACGACCAGTGCATCGCAGGCCGCGGCCGTCGCCCGATCTGGGGGCTCCACTGAGTAGCGACCCGAAGCCCATGCTGCCGGTGGTGTCCGTGATCCGGTGCCATCATCACCGGCGGTATGGCGAGGACGGGCCGAGTAGCACTGGGTTCTGAGTCTCTACCTACAGCCTGCCCCTCGATTACTAGTGCCGCGTCATGCAACGTTGGGTAGGTAATCGGACCTGCGGATTTTCGAGTTGACTGCGAAGTGGCGCTTGGGATGACAGTGTCGGTTGTGCCAACGGAGGTAGCCGGCGATGGCGGCTTCCTGGGCTGTGGCTGGGGTAGTCGCTGCCGTCGAGGGTGAAGTAGCGGATCGCGGTGAAACTCGCACTCGATCCAGTTCAGCCAGGATGCGTTGCTGGGTGTGTAGACCAGCTCGATGTCGTTGGCCGCGCACCGGGTCCTGACCTCGGCTTTGCCGTGGGGACCGTAGTTGTCGCAGATCAGGTAGAGCTTCCCGGTAGGGAAGCGGCGACGGAGCTGCTTGCAGAAGTCGAGGAACTGCGGCCAGCGCTTGTGATCGCGGAACCGGTAGAACATCTGGCCGGTGGCGAGGTCGAGCGCGGCGAACATCTGCCGGACCCCGTCTGCGCGGGTGTAGGTCGCGCGCAGCCGAGCCGGACGGCCGCGGGGGAACCAGCCGCGGCCGGGGCGGGGTTGCAGGTTCAGCGGACCGAACTCGTCAGCACAGATCACTTGTCCGTCGGCGGGCGGCCGGTCGTAGAGGTCGAGGATGCGGTTCTTCTTGGCCACGAAGTCCGGGTCCTTGCTGGCTTTCCAGGTCTTCGTCGCCTGCCACGACACGCCCTCCTCGCGCAGGATCCGCCGGACGGTCTCGGTACTCGCCCTGATCCCATGCGTGTTCGGCGAGGTAGCCGACCAGCTTCGTCAGACTCCAGGTCGTGTTCGGCAGCCCCAGTTCGGCAGGCTTACAGGCCGCGAGGCGGCAGATCTGATCACGGGCGGCCGGCCCGAACTTAGCTGGTCGGCCGCCCCTCCATTTTGGGGACAACGTCGCGAACCCGGACTCGTTGAACGCGTGGATCACCTCCCGCACATAGCCTTCTGTCGCGGCGAACATCGCCGCGATCTCCTTCGCGGACCGGCCCTGCACCGAAGCCAGCACGATCCCGGACCGCCGCAGCCGCACCCGATCCCGGGTGGACCGCGTGATCTTGACCAGCCGCTGCGCTTCCTCCGGCTCCAACGACCGCGCGAACACCTCCGGCTGACGCGCCACCAGCCTCACCTCCACGCCCAGCCTCGCGACCACCAGCCCGGATGTCCACGCGACACGGTTACGACGTCAACGTTTCTTGATGAGGCACTAGCTAGTGTGAAGGACAGCGCTGTCAGGTGGTGTGGACGATGACAGATGGAGGATCGGTGCGATCCTGATCGGCATGCTGACTCCCAACGACGTCACCGCCTTCGCCGACAAGGCGTACCAGGGTGCTGGCGGCTGGTGCGAGTTCATGATCAATGAGGGCGCGGTGGCGCGAAGGCGAGTCGGTGGGTTCCTGGTACACGTTTCGGCCGCACGAGGAATGAGCCCACCAAAGCACGTGAATTTCCCGCCGGTCTCGCCATCACTCGTGCAACCGGCCGAGCATAGGACGGATCTTCATTACATCGTTCCAGTCGTGACGCAGGCAAGAACGTTTTGCGGGCAGGAAGAAAAGCCGCGACGCCATTACGTGCTCAGAACGAGACGTTGCCGTGTATGTCGCGCGCCTGCACAACCGCGCCCGTAACCTGGCCATTCACCAGGTTGTTCACGCCTCCGACGTCTGCATGCTGCTCGACACTAACGCGAGCCCATTCCTCTCGCAGTCGGTCGCGAAACTCTGGGTCTTCCGTCTCAACCTCCTCGATCGCAGCGGCGAGATCGTCGATCTTCGATGCGTTCTCCACTGCGCCCTCAGCCGCTTCCAGCACGGCTGCAGCCTCCGGGTTGTCAGCGAACTTGGACCTGACCAAGTCATACAAGCTGACGACCCCACGGGCCGCCAGCGCTGCGGCAATCGAAATCAGAACCGGTTCAGGCACGGCAACTCCTTCCTCGCAACGGACACGGGCAAAGTCTCTTGATCCTATGGGCCGGCGAGGGGTTCACGCGCTCACCGGGGTATCGAGAACGACGGTATCGGCCTGCCAACCTGAAGGGCCGGTCACGGTCCCTGGTTGCCCCATGCACCACCGCCGCAGGCGGTGGACGCCGTCGAGCGCGACCTGGTGCTGATGTTGCTGATCGGCCTACCGGGACCTGGCGATCCTGTAAGCCTTGGACCCGGGGGCTGGACGAGGCGGGTACTGGTGTTCGGTGTCCACGATCTACCGGATCTCCCGCACCGCCGGCCGGGCCCGGGAACGCCGCAGCCTTGCTGCCCATTCCGGCGTCGGCGACGCCCAGCTTCAGGTGCCGGTATGATCGGGCCTTCTTTCGCGGGTGTGGCAATCGTGACGAGGTGAGTCACGATATCGGAGTAATAGGTGATCTTGGGAGTTTGATGACCGGCGATACGTCCCCCGATCAGGCCGACAACGACAGTGGTTCCTCAAGGAACACCCAGTGGGGAAATACCCATCAGGTTGTGCAGGCACGCGACATCCACGGCAGCGTCAACATCACCCCACACCCCGCGCTACGGTGGTGGCTCATCACTGGGCTGGTAGCTGTTCTCGTGGCAACGGGCGTCATCTGGCTGCGGTCGTCCGGCTCGACGTCTGAGCAAGGGCCGGACCAAGGACCGTCCACATTTCGAGTGACTGCGGATCTGTCGGCCAACGATAACGGGCCGTGGGGCTACGCGAGTGAAGATCCCGGCTTTCTCGGTGCCGATCTGATCGAGCGGCTTTCCCGGCCTATGGCCGCCTACGATCACTCGCTTGCGCGCAGCGTCCGTCTAACCGGCGCCGCCAGCCTGAAGCGTCAGGTCATCAGGCTCCACCTTGAAGGGCCGCGGACCGGGCGGGTCGTGATCACGGACATCAGGGTCGCGATCCGTAAACGGACGCCTCCGTTGAATGGTGGCCTCGTGTGGGTTCCCTCCCAAGGAGCGGAGGAATCGGCGCTGACCTTGCTCGAACTGGACGACAGGTTTCCGGTCCTGCAAGCGGGCCCGTACTTTCCTTCCCACACGATCGGGCTCGACGTCGGCGAAACCAGTGAGGTGATCGTGACCGCATCGGGGACCAAGGGCGCCTACGACTACGACCTTACTGTGGTCTACCAATCTGGCACCGAAACCAGGGAGGTTGTCGTCAACGACGCCGGGAAACCGTTCCGGGTGACCGGGTTTTCCTGCGCAGGAAGACATCAGGCTTCCTATCGAAACGCCTACGAAACCCAGGAAAATCACGTTGTCACTCCCGTTCCGAACCCGCAGCACCTGAGCGTCTCGCCCGAATGCTGAACGTCGACCACGGGAATGTCATGAGAAGAACGACAGCATGGTACGCGGCAGGGGCAGCTATCCTCCTTGTGTTGCTGGCCGGGGCGGCCTGGCTTCAGTTCGGAGGAAAGGACAGTGGGGCAAGCGGTCCTGCCCCGACGGGAAGCCTCAGCCCCATGCCGTCCCGGATCTCGCCGGCGTGTGGTCCGGTCATGGCTGTCGACCTGACGGGCCGCACTATGGACGAAGAGCTACTCGGCCCGGTGCGTGCGGTGCATGACGCGGCCTGCAGTTACAACTACGAGGAACTGGCCCGGCTGATGGGCCGCCCCTTCGGAACACGAACCCCGGACGAGGCAATCGCCGAACTACGTGCCAACGACGGCGCCCCACTGACCATTCTCGCCCAGACACTTGAGGTCGCCGCTATCGCTGACCAAGGTGGCCTGATCTACTGCCATCAGCACGGAGCCATCGCGGTCTTCGCCAGGGGCACCCCCGCCCATCAAGGTAAACTGACCGACTTCACCCTCACCGGCGACACCACGGCCGAAGCGGCCTGTTTCGAGTCCCGACCCAGGTAGACTGGTCAGTCGTCGATGAGGCCCGGGTCCAAGAAACAGGCTTGGGCGCCTTCCCGCCACTTGCGACGCTTCACAGCGGCTCGGAATGGGCGTGATCCGCTACGCCTGGCCTCCGACTCTGCATCCTGACCTTCGAGTCGCCCTTGGAATGCCGGCGAGACTCGCCGACCCCCTCCCGGCGGGGCGCCACAACCGATCGGGCGATCTGGTCTTGCTTCAGCTCGGCCGGTCATGGCGGATACGTCCTGCGGTGGCACCGTCTCACTGCTCATGCGCTGGAAGGTTCTGGCCGAACTCGGTGTTGCCACGCCGGGCCACCGCTCTCACCGCGGTTATCCTCGTCCCGCACCGCATCGAGACCCGCCGACACGACGAAGGGTTCATTACACGGCGATTCCGCGGGCCTTGAGGGTGTCCTCGGCGCCGGGGGCGGCCATCATGGCCTCGTCGCCGCCGTGGATCACGCGGAGGTTGGGTAGCAGGTCGAGGTCGTCCAGTGAGGTGACGTCGAAGAGTTCGTCTTCTCCGTCCCAGAACGGCGAGCACTGGTGGTAGATCTCCAAGCCGCCGTCAGTGGTCAGTTCTTCCACGGCGGCCAGTTGGTCGGGGGTGATCTCCAAGTCGGTGAAGTACTGGCGGGCTTCTTCGAAGACGGTGTACAGCAGGTCCTGTTCGCGCAGGTACTTCCAGAGGTCGCCGGTGGCGCCCTTGGCGTGGAGAATGTCGGCGATCCGGAAACGGGGCTGGATGAGCTTGTCCTGGTACATGAGCTTGTCGACGACCAAGAGCTTGAAGTTGAAGTCGCGGAACATGCCCATCATCTACCAGACCACACCGACAATCCTGGCAGTCAACACACGATCTCTTCACGTAATACGTTGTACTCCGCGAGAAACTTTCGCGGTGGACGCTTGTTCCGTGTGATTCGCATAGTCTTGCCCCGCCCACGGTCCCCGTCTCGTGCCGTTGAACACGAGAAGAACTCGGGTGTGCCGCTGAGCGTGTTACAGCGGTGCGTCGTTCTGCGGACGCGGACTTGTGCGCCAGAACGCGTCATCGCTGCGATAGATCGTAGAGTCCATAACCAGTTCAACTCCATGGGCTGGCCGACCCGGCGGCCCACCTGCGGTGTTATCCCACGACTCCAAGCTTGGTACAGAGCGTGACCACTCGAACGTGAAGGGTGTTCAGGCGTTCGGGCGATGCGGTACCACTTCATCTGCAGCACGGTGGTCGTCTACGTGCTCCGCACATGATTGAGAGGCTCTTCAATTGGGTGTTACGCGGTTGCGGTGGCTGCATAGGATGGGCGCCCCAGCGGTTGGTATTGCCGTATTGATGACCGGTCTTGCTCCGGTGGCAGGTGCGGACCCGCCGCCGAAAGCTTTGCCGAAATCTGCCGAAAAGGGCGAGGCGAAGTGGCAGCCGGCATTCGACTACGATAGTGATGGCTGTTACCCTACGCCAGCGATTGATAAAACTGGAAAATTGGCGACCGGGCTGAATGATACCGGTGCGCTGGACGGAGGGTGCCGTGGTGAAAGTGATCTGAAGAACACTAACTCCTATTCCAGGTCCACGTGCAACAACGACTGGTGTGCCTATATCTACGACCTGTACTTCGAAAAAGACCAAATCGCTAGATTTATTGGTGGTATCAAGTTTGAAGTTCCACTATTTGGGCCTCATCCGCAACATTCGCCAATCAAAATGAAAGTTGACGCCCGGGGTCACAGGCACGACATTGAGCACGTAGTGGTATGGGTGCACAAGGATCAGCCGATGTTTGTCGCGGTTTCTGCGCACGGTGATTACTTGATTTATGGCCGAGATGAGATCGCCTGGGACAACTCTACTCATCCCAAAATCGTCTACCACAAGGACGGTGGTCTAACTCATGCTTTTCGACCAGCCAATCAATATGAGAAGCCTGATGGCAACCATCAAAAGTGCTGGCAATATCCAGCCTTGTTGGGCTGGAATAAATTAGAGCCCAAGATCAAAAAAGAGTTGAACTACGCTAACTTTGGTAAGGCCACGCTGGGCATCACGGATGATAAATTCTGGCCCAATATTGCCAAGGCCAGGCCGAAGGGGATCTCGTTCGTCCTGCCCGTAAACTCCTAGTTGTTGAACCTGAGGCGTTCCAGGAAAAATATCAGTGATATGAGTGGAAGTGGTAAACAAATCGGCGTTGGCAGAAACGTGGAGGCGTGGGGTAGCGGAGAGAAGTAATGAGCTTACGTCAGCTTTGCCGACGGCTGTGGGTTTGGCATCAGCGTAGCCCTCGGTCTAGTTCGAAACCCACGAGTTAGATTCCGAGAACCCGGCAGCTTTGCGGAATATTAGACCCGTTACCCCGTTTCTGGTCAGAAACGGGGTAACGGGCCCTTCGGTGATCCGGGCTGCGGCGTGCGGCGGTGGTAAGGCGCTCGTTGTTTGGCGAGGTCCTGGCCACTGCTGCCTCGCCGCGACGGCCTGCTCGACGCTCCCTGCTGATCGGCTTATCGCTTGCTGCACATGCTGGAGGCGTTTGTTAAATTGCTGGAGATCCTCGTCGGGGTCGAGCTGTCTTCGCCAGTCGCCCAGCAGGGTTTCGATGACTTCGTTCTTGGCTGTCGTGGACTTGCTGCGCTCCGTCCCCGAGGTGCTCGCCTCGGTTGCAGTCGTCCTCGCCTTGTAAAGCAAGCGATAGGTGGAGATACCCCTATTCTGGTGGATGTTTTCCGGGTCAAGATTAGCGGGATTCTGCTTAGAAGTTAGTTCGCCGATCAGGAATAGCGCCACCAGCACGCGCAGGCTCAAAGCGACCTGTTTGATCCGCTATTACTCCAGCCGTAGTTTGTGATGTCTATGGCTTGTGGGGGGATTGTCGCTGGTAGTGGCCTTGCTGCGAGTGGGTCCTGATCTGGATGATGTGTAAGAGCGTGTTTTGCGGGGTCGACGACTGGGTCCACGCTCGCTCTAAAACTGCAATAGCTGCTTAGCGCTCAAGCGCATCGTAACGCTGCGGATGCCACCGGGTATGGACTCGATCATGGGCCTAATGTAGAATGACGCTGGTTCGCGGTGGACCATTTCGTATAGGGTATCGTCGGGTGGATGCGGGGGCTCGAGCAGAACGCAATCTTGTTCTCCTTGTTCGGAGAAATTGTGCTCGCCAAATGGTAGTTGGACGCGCCGGGATGGCTGACGGCGTTACTTGCCGAAGCGAGCATGGCATGGAGTCAGCACTCCGCTGACGATTACGGTCCGTTGAGCTTGATTCGTGCGCAGCTACGCGGTGTGACTCCCGGTGCGATGATCAGGTGACAAGTAGTGATCATCTAGGCACGTGTACCCATTGGTTGCGCATAATTTGAAGCTCCGGCTTCGCTCTGGAGGTGCCGATGGACGGGCAAAGTGTCCAAGGCGAGAACCACGTGATGGGGGCCGTGTACGGCACGGTGATCCAGGCCCACCTGCTCAACGGCGGTGTGCACATCCACTCAGGTGTGCAGCGCGACGCACCTCGTCAACTGCCTTCGAGTCCAACTGGTTTCACAGGGCGGGCGGCAGAGCTCTCGGCGTTGGACACGGTGACGCATCCCCACACCGGACCGGCCGTCGTGGTGATCGTCGGTGCTGGCGGGATCGGGAAGACGGCACTGGCGCTGAAGTGGCTGGGTGACCGGGCTGATCGGTTTCCTGACGGCCAGCTTTACGCGGACTTGTCCGCGTTCGGACAACAGGGCCCAGCGGAACCCGGCCGGGTGCTGGGCAGGTTGCTCAGAGGCGTGGGGGTGCCCGCGGCGGAGGTTCCTCCGGAGCTGGAAGAGCGTGGCGCTCTGTTCAGGTCGGTGACAGCAGGTCGGTCGATCGCGCTCCTCCTGGACGACGCTGCGTCGACCATCCAGGCACAGATGTTGTTGCCGGGCACGGGGAACAGTGTCGTGGTGATCACGAGCCGGTCACACCTGAGCGGGATGGTGCTGAGGGGTGCCCGCGTGCTCCCGCTGTCGCCCATGCGCGACGACGAGGCAGCGGCGCTCGTCGTGCGGACGTTGGGAAGCGAGCGGGTCGCCACCGAGGAACCCCGTTCGGTGCGGCGGCTGACCGAGCTATGCGGCGGTGTGCCCCTGGCGCTTCGCGTGGCGGCAGCCCGTCTGGTAACGAGGCCGCGCTGGCCGGTGGACCGCATGGTGCGGGAGCTGGCCGACGATCGGCGCCGCCTCGCCGCGCTTGTGCTGGAGAACGGCGCGGTGTCGGTCGAGGCGGCGTTCGACATGTCCTACCGCGAGCTGAGCTCAGCCGCAGCCGGCATGTACCGGCGGATGGCGCTGCACCTGGCGCGGAGTTCGGCAGCGAGGTCGCCGCGGCGGCTGCGGGCACGTCCGTCGAACTGGCCCGAGACGTGCTGGACATGCTCGTCGACACCAACATGGTGGTCGAGGTGGACGAGGACGGCTTCCGGATGCACGACTTGCTGCGCCTGCACGCCCGCGGCTGTGCGGAGCGGGACGACCCCAGGTCGGTCCGGCAAAACGCGGTGCGCGCCATGGCGGAGTGGTATCTGGACCGCGCGGTGACCGCGGACCTGGTTGCGACGTCCCTGCGTTTCCACCTTGGCGAGCACTATCTGACCTCGCGACCTCAGCTGTTCGGCACGATGGCCGACGCGCTCGACTGGCTGGAGGCGCAGCTGCCGAACTTGATGGCGGTTCTGCGGGTGGCCACTGAGTTCGGGTGGGAGGACCTCGTATGGAAGTTGAGTGACGCCATGTGGGGACTTTTTCTTTACCGAGGATTCCATCCCGAGTGGATCGAGGCGTGTGAGATCGGGGCCGGTGCCGCGGGCAGGCTCGGCAGTCCGGTCGCGGAGTCCCGGATGCTCGTGCACCTCGCGGCCGCTCATCTCAGGCTCGGTGACCCGGCCGAGGCACTGCGCGCCGCGCAGCCGGCGTGGGAACGGGCGCGGGCTGCCGGCGAATGGAGAGCGGAGGCCACCGCACTGGAAAGCCTCGGCAGGATCGCTCACTCCGATGGACGCCTTCAGGATGCGGTCAGCTTCTACCATCGTGCGTTGACCCTCAACGAGCAGCACGATCACCCACGTGGTGTCGGTCTGGTGCTGTGCGCCCTCGGGTACGCCTTGTCAGGTCTGGGCGATGACGTGGGGGCGGCGGGCTGCTTTGAACGGGCGATCCGGACGGCGGCATCGATAGCCGATCACACCTGCAGGGCGCAGGCGCTCGTCGGACTCGGCGAGACCCGTGCGCGGCAACGGCAGTTCGACCGCGCGATCGACGAGTTGACCGAGGGCTTGGCGGCGCTCGACCCGGCGGCCCCGGCCTTGTGCGTCGACGTGGTGGAGAAGCTCGGTGAGGTGACCCTCCTGGCTGGCGACCGGGGCGCCGCGCGGCGCTACTGGGAACAGGCCTTGGAGCTCTTGACCGCGTTGCGGCACCCACGAGCACAACGAGTACGCGACCGGCTGAGTTCGCTGAAAGGTGCCTAGGCCAGCAGGACTGGCATCGGCAGCTCCTCGAGCCGTACCGGGCGGTCGGGCTCGGGAAGTCCCAGCTGCTCGAAGCAGATACGCCGCAGCGTTGCGACAGCCTGGCCGTGATGTGAGACGGCAAGGTCCGCGAAACCGGGTGCGGGAGCGGCCTTCACGGCCGCGCGCACCTGCGCCAGGAGCGGCTCGCTCGGCTGGAACGGCGTTACCAGCCGCGAGAGCGTGTCCGCGGTGCTGCCCGGCCGCACGTCCATCGACGAGCCGGCGTTCATCAGGACCGGGACGTCCAACGCGGCCGCGTACTGGGTGACCGACCCATGGTCGCCGATGACGAGGTCGGCGGCGATGAGCGCGGCCCGCCACCCCTCGTCGTACGGCAGAACGTCGACGCCGGCCGCGCGTGCCTCGCGCAGCATGGCGTGGACCTTGCGGTGACCGTGTCTGAGCCAGACAAAGGGGTGCACGACCGCCACGATGCGGTATTTCTTGGCGGGCAAGGCGCCCCGCAGTCGTTCGAAGAAGGTCCAGTCCGTGCCCCAGAGTGAGTGCTCGGACCACGTGGTGCTGACGACGACGAGCTTCTGGCCCCGGCGAACCCGTAATGCGCGACGGTAGTGCCGCCGCAGGTGCCTGCTCACGAGCATGCGGTCGAAGGACGGGCACCCCGCCACGATCGCACGGGGCAAGGCCTCCGGGCAGGTCTCCGCAAGCACCGCGAGCTCATCCTCGTGCGATAGCACGAGCGCGGAAGGCACCACCTCGCCGTCCTTCATCAGCTGAGCGGGCCGGAGATCGTGCTGCACCGGATCGTCGAACGGGCCGATGCGTGAGCGGGCTCCGTTGATCCCGTGCGGCATCTTCACTTTGGGGCCAATGGTGTCGGCCAAGCCGCCGAAGCAGGCCGAGACCACCAGGTCGTAGCGCGTCTGCACCGCCTGCCACCACGGCACGCGAAACGCGCCCAGCCCGCGCAGGAAATCGTCGAAGTCCGCCCACCGGTACTCCTGGTCCGGCGTCGACCACACGACCTCGATCTGCGGGTGGATCTCCAGGTGGGGTAGCAAGTCGTAGGCGAGGCGCGTCGCCGCCTGTGGGTGCTGTGCGACGAAGAGGACGGTCTTGCAGCCGGTGAAGGTCGTCCACGGCACGGCAGCGGGCTCACCGGGTGCGAGCACCCGGTACCTCTGCTCCGCCGCGACCATCCCGACTCCCAGCTATCTGTGTTTGCGCTGGTCGCGAGTGCACAGCGGGGAGCTGGCGGATTCACTGGCAGATCAACTGCGGATTCACTGGCAATTCCACTATCACCTGAACGGCCGAGTGTCCTGCGACGTCCCGGCAACCGGGTTTCTGGTTCGATGGCTCATTCGTCGGTTACGCGACAGAGGTGGTGCACGTCAGTGGGTTTCCGCATTCTCGGCGAGGTTCGATGATCAACGACGTCGGCGCAACCGTCGACATCAAACCCAGCTGCAAAGCGTTGCCCGCGGTGCTGCCGACCGAGATCAACGAGCTGTTGAACAAGAACCGGCCCAGCGTTGTGCAGAAGCGGCTTCCCAGGCTGTTCGCCCAGCTTCGGTCGGTGTGGGCCACCGAGAACGACGGGTGCAGACAGGGCGTGCTGGAGGCGTTGAAGTGGAGAGTGATGCGGTGGCATGACAAGTTCGTCACCGAGCCTGGCCGGGTGTCGGCTGGGCGGGGTAGCGCGCTGATAGCGGCCGGGAAGAACACCAGCACGCTCACCTATCCCGCTGATTCGAACCCCGTGCTGATCGTGGAAATCGACGAGCTCGTTTGCGCGGCGCTCGGCAGCGCGGCGACGGAGCCTCATCCGGTACTGGGCGCGCTCCTGCGCGCGGCTGGCTAGTTGTGATCGGAGCGAGTCCGGTGGAACTGCGAGTGCTGGGGCCGGTGGAAGCGCGCCGTGACGACGGCGAACTCATCCCCATGACGCCGAAGGTGTACGGCCTTCTGGTCGTTCTCGTGCTGAACCTGGGACAGCAGTTGAGTGACAAACAGATCGAGGGCTATCTCTGGGACGGCGCCGAGCACGCCAAGGCGACCATCTCCGGGTACGTCACCGCGCTCCGGAAAGTCGTGCGGGAATTGGATTCCGAAGCGGACGTGGTGCGTGCGAGAGGGCTGTTGACCTTGCGCCTGCCTCGTCCCGAGGTGGTTGATCTGCACCGCTTCAAACAGCACCTGACGGTGGCGGAGGCGGGCGGCGACCCGGAAAGCACGCTGGCCGAGCTGGCTGCTGCTGCCGCCGAGTTCCGCGGTGAGCCCTGGGCGGGCTTGACCGTCGGCGTCCAGCTGGAGACCGAACGCACGGATCTGATAGAGCGGTTGAAGAAGGCCTGTCATCGGCGGGTTCAACTGCTGACTGCACTCGACCGGCACGCCGAGGCGGTCACCGAGTTGGACGACTGCCGCCGCCGCTGGCCCGACGACGATCGGTTCCAGCGGCAGGGGAGCGGCGCGCGGGCGGCCGCATCTCCGGTGATCCTGGCCCCGGTGCTGTTCGAGCCCGACTACAAGCTCGAACCCGATCCGCTGCCCAGTGCGCTGTTGCAGGCGGAGTACCGGGTCGTCGGCTTCGACGAGGTCGACGACCACCTGTCACGACTTAAGACCTGGTTGAACGCCCCGGGACCCGTTGACCTCAGACTGGTCACCGGGCCCGGTGGACGCGGCAAGACGCGCATTGCGCACGAGCTCGTCCGGTTCGCCCGCCGTGGCGGGTGGACCGCCGGTCTGATCCGCGAAGACGCACCGGACGGGGCACTGGACCAGGTCTTGGCCGGGTCTGCCCCGGTGCTGCTCGTGATCGACTACGCCGAGGGGCGCACCGACGAGGTGACCGCCGTCGTGCAGGCCGTGCTCGCGCGTACCACGAAGGTGCGAATCATGTTGCTGGCGCGGTCCGCTGGACTGTTGCTGGACAACGTCGGCAGGCACAAGGACGCGCGCATCGCCAAGCTGCTGAGGAGGATGGTCGTCGAGCCGGTCCGGTCGTTGCCCGCGGGCGACGGTGACCGGTGCAGGTGGTTTGACCAGGCCGTTCGAGCCTTCACGCCCCATCTGGCCCGAATTCCAGCGGATTCGGTGCACCCACCCGCGGATCTCGACGACGACCGGTATGACCGGATGCTCGACGTCCACGCCGCCGCGCTGGCCGCGGTGCTGGACGCGGTCAACGGGTGGGAGACGCAGGCGCGGCTGGATCCGCTGGATCGCGTGCTGGACCACGAAGAGCGTTACTGGCTCCACTCCGCCAGGACACACGATCTCGTGGGCGCGACCCTCGCCAGGCTCAGCGCCGTCGTGTCGGTGGCGACGCTGTGCGGCGCAGCCACCCTCGACGACGCGGATCGCCTCCTGGCCGGTCTGCGCACCTTCCGCGGAGCCTCGACCGACCTGGTCGACACCTACGCCGCCTGGCTCGCCGCGATGTATCCGGGGCCTGCCGCGCTGAACCCGCTGCGTCCGGACCGCTTGGGAGAAGACCTCGTCTTCAGGTTTCTTGGCACCGCCCGCGGAGCCGTGGACGCTCTTGCGGGGATGCTGAACGAAGACCAGGTCATTCGAGCGGTCATCGTGTTGGCAAGGGCATCGTCGCGGCACGACGGCGTACGGCAGCACCTGATCGAGCTGATCGAGCCCGACAAGGCGCATCGACTCCCGATCGCAATTGCGGTGGCTGGCCGGGTCGAGAGCCGGCAGCCGGTCGAGGTAATCACCGAGCTCACCGCTGCCGACCTGGGCCTGACCGAGGTCGTGGTGAACCAGCTGCCGCACAAGAGCCTCGCGCTCTCGGTCCTCGCGGCCGCACAGACCAGGGCACTCCTGCGGCTTGAGCTAAGCCGCGACCCCGTGGACACCGAGTTCGTCATCGAGGTGCGGCAGAACCTGGCGTTGCGGCTGCTCGACGTCGGCGAGTTCGACGACGCCCTCGCGATGGCCGGAGAGGCGGTCGCGGGCTATCGGGCGTTCGCGAAACCGACCCCAGACGACGTTGTCGGCCTGGCGGTCTCACTGGACACCCTGGCCACCGCGTACGCGAAGCTGGGCATGCACTCCGACGGCATCGCCGCGGCAACCGAGGGCGTTGAGCTGCTCGAGACGATGGTCGAGCAGGCTCACCCCGGCCACACCGACAGCCCGCAGAGCTTGACGCACCAGCGCGCCACCATGTTGATCAATCTCGGCAACCAGTTCGATGCCGATGGCGCGCCCGAACAGGCGCTTCTCCACATCAGCCGCGGTGTGGATGACCTGTACAACCTGGTGCGTGCCGGCCACCCCGGCGTCCAGGCCCACTATGCGAACGGCTTGCAGAGCCTGGGGTCGTGCTGGGCAGGCATCGGCAGACACGACGAACACCTCGCGGCCTGCATCAAGGCAGCGGACATCTTTCGCGAGCTCGACTCCGCAGCTCCGGACGCCCATCGGGGAGACCTCGTCAGGCTTCTGGGCACTCTGGCGGGGGCACACGCCGAGCTCGGTCAGACAGACCTGGGCATTGAGGTAGGGACGGAGGCAGTGGCGCTAGCCCGCGCCCTGGTCGACCGATACGGACGCGTCCACGACCTGTTGCTCGCGAACGCGTTGACCAACACAGCGCCGCTGCTCCGGCTGGCCGGACAGCACGAGAACGCACTAGCACACGCGACCGAGGCGGCCGGGCTCTTCCGCCACCTCGCGGCCAGGCAGCCGGGCGAGCACCTCGCCGACCTCGCGCTCTCCCTGCACAACCTTGGAATCGACCTGGCGCACGCCGACCGGCTCGAAGATGCTCTCGACGCCTACAGTGAAGCCGCCGACATCTACCGCAAGCTGGCCGAACCGCGACCCGACCTGTTCGAGCCGGTCCTGGCCGACACTCTCATCGGTCAGGCGGGGACCTTGTCCGAAGTGGACGCGGACGAGCAAGCTCTCGAGATCGCGAGCGAGGCGGTCGAACTGCTGCAACGCGCCGTACGCGCAGAAACCGCCACGCTGAGGGAAAAACTGGCAGAAGCGCTGCACATCGCCTCCGCTGCCGCGTTTCACCTCGGCGACCTTCCCCGCGCCGTACCGGACGGACTGAAGGCCCTCGAGATATACCGGACCCTGATCTCTGCGGGAGCATGCGATCCAGGCACCGACTTCGTACGGATCCTGCGCAACACGGCGAGGGTGATCCAAGCGGACGAGCAGCACGAGCTGGCCTTCCGGCTGTATCAGGAAATGATCGACGTGCTCCGAGAGGTAGTGAGCGAAGGCGGCGATGTCGCCGACCAGCTCGAGCACCTGGCCATGGCCTGCCTCAACGCGGGCGTGTGCGCGGCGAACCTCCAGGACCTCGATGCCGCAGCGCGGTTGACCGGCGAGGCGGTGGAGTACCGCCGGGTGTTGCTCGGCACCGCGTTCGAGTCCGTTGTGTACCTTGCGGAGGCGTTGACCAACATGTCGCACATTCAGTGCGACCTCGGGCGTTATGACGAGGCCCGTGAGCTCGCGGAGGACGCGGTGGTGCAGCTGTCCGCAATCACCGACGATGAGCGGTCCTCCTACCTCGTGTCCGCGCTCGTCGCACTGTCGTACGCGACGAACACGAGCGACCGCGCGGGCGCGCAGCTATCGTTGAACCGGGCTCTGGACATGGCCGGCGAGGATGAAGAACTGTGCGACGAGGTGAGTGAGGCCATGGCCGAACTTGGCTTCCGGCCAGAGAGCTGAGCGTGCGGTCCGTGGAGCTGCGCATTCTCGGCGACGTGCAGGCGATCGACGAACACCGCGGCCCTGTCCCGCTGACTCCGACGTTAAAGCTGTTGCTCGGCGTGCTGCTGAGCGAGGCGGAAAGGACGATCGACAAGACCCGCCTGCTGGACTTGCCCGAACGCGGCTGGCAGGAGAACACCAGGGACAAGGCGATCGGCGACCTGCGGGCGTTCCTCCAGCAGAACTTCCCCGGCCAGGCCAGCCTGACCAGCACCGCCGGCTCGCTGCGGCTCGACCTCGCTGACCCCGAGATCCTCGACTACCACCGCTTCCTACGACGAGTGGAACAGGCGCGCTCAGCCGACGACGAAAACGCCGTGCGGTTGTTCAGCGTCGCGCTCGGAGAGTTCAGAGGCGTGCCTCTCGCCGGTCTCAAGGCTCCTCTCATCGTCCGCATCCGCCTCCGGATCGACGCACAACACCGCCAGGCGTGTCTCGACCGTGCGGAACGACGTTTCCGGCTCCGCCAGCACGTCGAGGTCCTCGACGAGGTTCTCGAGCAGCTCAAGGCCTGGCCGGACGACGAGCGGTTGGTCAAGATGCTGGTGCGTGCTCTGGTCGCCGTGGGCAGACGGTCGGACGCCACAAAGGTGTTCAACGACTTCGACGTGGCCAACTACGCCACGGCCGACCTTCGCCGAGACGTCCTGCGGATCCTCGAGTCATCAAGAACGGCCAAAGACAACACCCTGACCCGGCCGGAGGCGGACGGTGCCGGCCCGAAGGCCGCCAACTTGACGCCAGACAAGCGTTTGCGTATTCGCGAGCTCGTTCTGGGGTGGGGTATTGTTTTGGTGGCCCTGGTCCTGGCGGTATCAATGTTCGTGAGTGAGGCGCCTTGGCGGACGGCTCCGGGCAACGGTGTACCGGACAACAGGACACCCGACAGCAGTTCCGGCCCGCCGATGGTGTTGGTCTACCAGTCGGGCGACGAGCCGGGCGTGGGCGCCGGTCGCGATGGCGGGCAGGACCATACGTGGATCATGGGCATTAATGACAAGGAGTATCTGGAGACCGTCTACCGCACATCCTATGCGGACGAACCGATTGATCGAATCGAAGGCGCGTTCGAGGTAGAGATGAACCCTCAGTCTCCTTGCCCGCCGGTAGCGCGGGTGGTCTGGACGCTGTCCGCCGACGGTGTAGAGAAAGCGAAGGGATCGCTTCACTTTCCGGCCTCCGGCGAGAAGTTTAGGGCCGATCTGGGTGTTTCACCAAGGGACCTTAGGGTTCGGCTGCGGGTTGACAGTCCTGTGCCGTTCGACACCGCCACTCCCTGCTATGCCATGCGAGTTGCGCTGCGGGGCGTGACGGTGGTGGCCCAGGGGTCAAAATGAGGTGCCTCGGGACGGGCAGGTGCACCTTGGAAAGTAGTGCCACAAATCGTCTGCGTTGGAACGTGGGGCTGTGACTGGGGCATCGTAGAAGCGAAGGAATGGATCTTGGGCGTTTTGCGCAACAGTCGGTAACGTTGTGCTTGCCGTAAATGTCATCCATGCAGGTCAGGTGGCATGCTCGTACTGGTTGAGGATGCCGCCCAAACGTGGACGTCGACGGACGCCGAGCTGGTGATCTTGTCCTGACTGGTGATTGGCGATGGTAGCGGTCGGGCGTTGGCGATGCCTTGGTGAGATCGGTGAGAGTTGTAGAACTGCTCGTATTCGCGTAGTGCATGGAGCAGGTGTCGTTGGTTCCAGATCAAAGTGCGGTCAAGGAGTTCGTGGCGGCAGGTCTGTTCCAGCGTTCGATGATCGAGTTCATCCGCGGCATCTGGATACCGCTGAGCGAGACCTGGATGTCAGCGTCGGCGAGGACGTCGTCGAACAGGTGAGGGAATTTGCCGTCCCTGTCGCGGATCAGGAACCGTGCTCGGTGGCTGGCATCCTCGAGATCCATGACGAGGATGTGGGCGGCTTGGGTCACCCATGCCGCGGTCGGATGTGGTGTCGCGCCGAGGATGCGGATCCTGCGGTGTGCGTGCTCGATGACCGCCAGGACGTACATGCGGGCGCCGGTGAGCGTGATGGTTTCGAGGAAGTCGCAGGCCAGCAAGACCTCGGCTTGAGAACGGAACAACTGCGCCCAGGTGCTCGACGCGCGTTCGGGTGCGGGTTCGATGCCGGCGTCGGTGAGAGTCTGCCACACGGTCGAGGCGGTGACTTTGACGCCGAGCACAAGGAGTTCGCCGTGGATCCGGCGGTAGCCCTCACTTTGGGTTGTCCTTGGCCAGGCGCAGAACCGGACTCGAATGGACCGGATGGTGCGCGGTCGGCCCGGGCGTTTCGATCGGGACATCCTGGCGTGGCGTCGGCGGAGTAGATCATGGTGCCAGCGCAGGATGGTGTCCGGGCGCCAGCAGGCGGAGTATGCGCAAGGTCTGGCGTGGTAGTCGGTGCAGGAGGGCGGCGAGTAACGCCCTGTCGGCCGGGCTGAACCGCGCCCTGTGTCGTCAGTTGGCGTTGCAGCACTGCGATCTGGTTGCGCAACGCGAGGATCTCGATGTCTTTGTCCTGGTTGCTCATCGGGAGCAACCGAAGGAGGGCGAAGGTGTTGGTGAGGCCGAGGTAGGCCAGTCGCAGCAGCACGGCCGGCATCCTGCCGTCGGACCGCCTGCCATGAGGGAGGGCGGCGACGTCATCGTGTGTAGCGTGACCAGGGCGTGTCTGATGTTCGGCTCTGGCTCGTAGTCGGTGGTGACGTGGAGTAGCCATCAGGGCAGCAGGATGCGGTGGCGGAGAAGGTTGAATCCGGCGCGTCCGTGCATCTGTCTCATGATCCTCTTGGTGCGGGTGTTGACGCCTTCGGTGCGGCCGTTGTGGTAGGGCAAGGTGACGGCACCGTCCACAGCGGACCGGTCGATCTCGAGACCGTTGGTGAGACTGCGTAGATGCGGCAGATCGACCGCGCGAGCCTCCGCGATCCACTCGGTGAGCTTCACGTCGTTACCCGCAGCCGGCGTCAGCAGTGCGGCGAAGCCGCGCACCAAACTGGCGAGTGCGGTCATCTCTGGGCAGGCTGTGGCGATCTTCTCCAGCAGGGTCGTGTCCTTCGGGCGCAGGTTCCCAGGTTTGGTGAGCAGGAGGCGGCTGGCGTGACGGGAGGTCATGACGGGACGATCGCCTTCAGCGCGGCCCTGGTTGAGGTAGCGGACCAGCAGGTTGGCGCTGCCGGTGTAGCCCAGTTCGCGAATCTCCGCGAGCAGTCGGGTGACAGGGACCGCGGGATCGGCCGCGCGGCGGGCACGCAGATGATCACGGTAGGGGTCGACCAGTGTCGGGCGGTAGGTCGGGGCGATGCGCAGGGCTTGAGGTTCGGGCAGGCGGGCGTAGCGTTTGACCGTGTTCAGAGCCACGCCGAGGCGGCGGGAGCAGTCGAGCAGACCGACCCCTTGGCCGAGTAAATCGTGGACCTTGTTCCAGCGTTCGCGAGTGGTCTGCTCGTGAACTCCGCCGGAGCGGGGCGGATTGACGTTGGCCCAGCATCCGGCGTGCGTGCGGACCTCGAGCAGAACCTTGTCACAGAGATTGCGCCACAGGTGCCATCGGTCACTGACCTGTACCGCGTCGGGCAGGGCTCGGCGGACAGCTTCGGCGTAGGTGGCCGAGCCGTCCCGGCACACGACCTCGACACCGGGGTGCTCGCGCAGCCACGACTCCAGGGTGGCCGCGTCGCGACCGGGCAGGACCGCGACACGTCGGCCAGTCTCGGCATCGATGGTGATCGTGGCGTAGCGCTGGCGGCGCCGCAGGGCGAAGTCGTCCACGCCGATCACCCGCGGAATCGTCAACAGGGGTAGCGGCAGGCGCCGCAGACGGCGCAGCGCGGTACTACGGGAGATAGGCACAGCGAGCAGGCTGGCCAGGCGTGCCGCCGCCCGGCCGCATAACTCTTGCGCCACATGGGATATCTGCCGGACAAGTCGCACCGTGCGGCGCTGATGGCGTTCCAGCAGTCCGGGAATCTGTTCCCGGAACGTCTGCTGCGAGCAGTTCCGAGCCTGGCAGGCCAGCCGCCGTACGCGCAGGCGGACGACGACCTGGCGGCCATCGACCGGCAAGTCCTTCACCGTCCGCTGGTGATACCCGTGCACCTTCGCCGTCGCAGTCCCGCAAGCCGGACACGGCACGGCCACATCCCGAGTGCGGGCCGTGACCACCACCATGCCGCAGTCCTCCGTCACATCCTCGATAACCAACGCTGACAGTCCGGAGAACACCGTCCCCACAAGAGAATCGACAGCCATCACAAGATCATGATCGCGAACAACTACTCGCCGACACCACCGACTACGAGCCAGAGCCGAAAACTTGACAGGCCCTCATCACTGGCCGCAGCCACCTCCACCAGGTACTCGACGACTACGTTCAGCATTACAACGCCGGCCGCAGCCACCAAGGCCACGGCGTCGGGTTACGCGCACCCGACGATGAGCCCAACGTGATCCCATTGCCCATCGCTTCCTACCGGATCATGCGCCGACAACGCCTGGGAGGACTGCTCAAGGGACTGTTCCAGGATCGGTGTTTCCGGCCCGACACGCCGGGCTGAGGTCCGGCGGGATGGGCACTGTGAGTGATGACATCGGACCTTGTGAGT
>NZ_JBVJCE010000035.1:0-18109 GCF_055588925.1 Amycolatopsis sp. NPDC041971
AGGCAGCCCCTCGCCGAGCGCCGCCGCGGTGACCCCGATCCACCCCCCCCCCCCCCCCCCCCCCCCCCCCCCCCCCCCCCCCCCCCCCACCACCTGGACCCAGGGCGTTCGTGCTGGGCGGGTGTGAGCGGGGAGGGTTCCGCACGTTGAGCGTCCGGGATCCGCCGTTGATCAAGCACCGAGACCGGAACGCCCCCTCGACGATGCAGGTATCGGGACACTCAACGTCCCGATACCTCCATCGTCGACACCCGGCACGCGCTGAGCGGTCAACCCTCGTACCGCGTCGGTCCAGGTGGTCGTGAGTGGCAATTCGGGTTCTAGCCCGAAACGCCACTCACGACCCCGGTGACCCACCACCCCACCACGCCCACGAGGCCGCGAACTCCGCGTCCAACCGCGTACTTGGACAGTCGTTCACGAGGCTTCCTCGCCGCACCCCCACCTGGCGTGGCCGGCTGCCTCATCGGCCGACGACAACCGCCCGCGCGCCCGGCGCCCCGCCGCGACGGACATGAAAATGCCGCGGGCGCCGGCTACGGCACCCGCGGCATCGTCCTGATCGCCGACCGGCTCCCCTACTCGATGGGGAAATCGAAATAGGTGTCCGGGTACGGCTCGTCCTTCAGGCTGTAGTGCCACCACTCGCACTCGTACGCGTTGAAACCCGAACCCTCCATGACAGCGCGGAGGTGTTCACGGTTCTTCATCGCATCTTCCGTGATCCCCGCCGCCCCGTGATGCGAGACGACGTCCATCAGGTCGTGGTCGCCACCCATCTCGGCGAGCTCACCGGTGCCCAGGTGATACAGCGTCAGGTCCACCGTGCTGCCCCGGCTGTGGCCCGACTTGGTGGCCACGTAACCCTGTTCGAACATCTGGGGTCGATCGATGTTCGGGTAGTGCCTGGACTTTTTCCGGCCGTCTTCGGGCTCTTCCGCCCAGCGCATGAAGCGGTCCACGGCGCGCTGCGGACGGTAGCCGTCCCAAAGGAGCAGACCGAAGCCGAGCTCCTCGGCCCTGTCCCGCGCCTTCTCCAGCGCCGCGCAGAACGCCCGCGTGCCGGCGATCCGGTTCACCAGGTACCCGTCCACCGGCTTGCCGGTGAAGTTGTCCCACGTGGCGTACTTGGCGTCCCAGCGAATTCCGGAGACGACCTCGTCCACGAAGACGAAATCATCCTTCATTCGGCACGGCCCGCCAGGGTCAGCTTCACCAGCCGGTCGATGACGTCGCCGAGCGAGAGGCCGGCGGCGGCCATCATGCGCGGGTAACGGCTGTACGAGGTCAGGCCGGGGAGGGTGTTGACCTCGTTGAGCACCACGCTCCCGTCCTCCTTGAGGAACAGGTCCACCCGCGCGAGCCCGCGGCAGCCCAGGGCACGGTAGATGACCTTGGCCGTTTCCTGGACAAGGTCACGCGACTCGTCCGGAATGTCGGCCGGGACGATGAAGCTCGAGTTCTCGGAGCCGGTCTCGGGGCTCTTCTCCTGGTGGATCTTGAAGAAGCCGTGGGTCAGCGCGACCCGGTCGACCTCGCCCGCGAACAGGTCCTCGTCGTTGCCGAGGATCGAGCAGCCGATCTCGCTGCCGATGACGGCCTCTTCGATCAGGACCTTCGCGTCGTACTGGCGCGCCTCCGCCAGCGCGGCGGGTAGCTCTTCCTTCGCCGAGACCTTGCTGACGCCGAACGCAGAACCGGAGCGGGCGGGCTTCACGAAGACCGGGTAGTTCAGCTGGTCCGGGTCGACGTCGTTGTCCGGCGTGACGATGTAGAAGTTCGGCGTCGCGATCCCCTCGCCGCGGACGACGGAATAGGTGAGGGCCTTGTCGATGCACATCACCGAACTCGGGAGGTCGCAGCCGACGTAGGGGACGCCGGAGATCTCCAGCAGACCCTGCATGGCGCCGTCTTCGCCGAACTTGCCGTGCAGGACCGGCAGCACCACATCGAGGGCGATCGTCTCGTACTTGCCCTCGTCGAGGACGAGCAGCCCGTGCACACCACGGTCCGGCGACAGCACCGCCGGACGGACGTTTCCGCTCTCCCAATCCTCGGCGGGGCCGTCGCAGAGCATCCAGGAACCGCTCTGGGTGATCCCGATGTAGTACGGCTCGTACTTCTCGAGGTCGAGGTTCTTCTGTACCTCGCGCGCAGATTTGATGGAGATAGGATGTTCTTCGGAAAGCCCGCCGAACAGAATTCCGATTTTCAGCCTACCCATACTACTTCCCACTTTCGAATTGGAGACAATTGATGATGGAGTTTTCGACAGTGTCACTCAGCGCATGGTCCGTGTAATAGGCGGTATGCGGACTGATGAGGACGTTCGACAGTTTTTCCAACCGCAGCAACGTCTTGCTCGCTATGGGCTTGTTCCGGCAGTCGGCGTAGAAGATCCCTTCCTCACCTTCGAGGACATCCAGCGCCGCGCCGCCCAGTTTGCCGCTTTCCAATGCCGAAATGAGGGCTTCGGTTTCGATGAGCGGACCACGTCCGGTGTTGATGATGTACGCGCCGTCCTTCATCCGACCGATGTTCTCCCGGTCGAGAAGATGATATGTATCCGTATTGAGCGGCACATGGAGCGTCACGATGTCGCTCTGCTCGAGCAATTCGTCGAGCGGGACGTACTCGGCCGAGGCGGCGAGGACCGTGTCGTAGGCCAGCACCCGGCAGCCGAAACCACGCAGCCGGTCGAGGACCGCGATACCGATACGCCCGGTCCCGACCACCCCGACGGTCAGATCGCGCAACTCTTTCCCGCGCACCGCGTCCAGCCGGTAGTCGTGGACCTCGGTGCGGAGGACGATGGACTTGGCGTTCCGCACGGCCATCAGCATCAGCATGAGCGTGAAGTCGGCGACGCTGTCGGGCGAGTAGGCGACGTTGCCGACGGTGATACCGACACTCGCCGCGTATTCCACATCGATGTGGTTGAAGCCGATGCTCCGCGTGGAGATGTATTTCACGCCCGCTTCGCTGAGCGAGAGAAGAATGGAATTCGTGACCTTGGTCTTATGACCGATGCTGATGCACCTGTTTCCGGAGACCAGCCCGATATTGGTCTCGGATACCGGTTCCTTGACAATGGTCGGCAGCATGCCGAAACGAGGTGCCATCTCGCGGAACAGGACGGCCTCGTCCTGTCCGCATCCATAAATGGTGATTCCCCTCGCCAACACGGCCGAGGAGGAGGCGGACGCCGGCGATCCGGTGCGGGGGGCAGCTGATCGCGCTGGTTCGCTGTAGGTCATGCCCGACATTGTAGGCAGCGCGACATGGCCGTCTCTTATGGGGTTTTCGATGCCCCGACAATAAGTTACCAACTGGTAGCGCCGAGTGCGCGACTTGTCGTTCACCTGCGCCGCGACCGCGCTATCGCAGATCTTGCCCGCCCGGCACAGGTGCCGATACCGTCCCGTGACGGATGCCACAGAGCCACTCCGAGACGAGGCCCGCGAGCTCTTCCGGCGCGTCCCTCGCGACAAGGTGACCCGCCGCCGGAACCCGGGCGACGGTGACCCGCCGGTTGGCCGCGTGCAGACGGCGCACATCGGCTTCCCCCAGGGGCGACCCCTGTCCGCCGTGCACCACGAGAATGGGCATGTCCAAGGCGCCGGCCGTGGCGAGCAGGGCGGGACCCGAGCCGAGGACGTCCTCCACGAGCCGGGTGTAGCGGCCGGTGAGTCCGTGGAAGTCGAGCCACGAGCGCGCCCGCGCCGGCTCGATGTCGGGTACGACGTCGACGAGCACGAGTCCGGCCGCCCGCTTCGCGACGGCAGGGTCCGCGAGAGCGGCGATAGCGGCCAGCCCACCGACCGAGGCGCCCGCGAGGACGATCGGCGCGGGCTGGCTTCGGACCATCGCGGCCACGTCGTCGGCCAGGGCCCGGAGCGTGGTCGCCTGACCGGAACTGTCCCCGTGACCACGCAGGTCGAAGGCCACCGACCGGAGGCCTCGCCGAGCGAATACCGCGGCGACCGGCGTCCAGACCTCGCGACGTTCGCCGCCCGCGTGGAGCAGCAGGATCGTCGGACCGGCGCCCGTCACCGTGCCCCACAGGGTGACTTCACCCAGCTCAAGACGGATTTCGTTGGTGATCATGGCGGCCTCCCAGTTACCTTGGCCTATCAAGGTAACGCAGCTACCTTGGCACATCAAGGTATGATGCCGATCGTGACGACACCCCGAGCACGACGGACTCCCGAGGAGGCCCGGCGGCTGATCCTCGACGCGGCGGCTTCGCTGCTCAGCGAGTCCGGCGTCGCCGCCGTCCAAATGCGCGCCGTGGCCGCACGGGTGGGCATGACCGACGCCGGCGTCGCGCATCACTTCGGCAACCGCGACAAGCTGCTCGCCGAACTCCTCCGGCACGGCGGCCGCCGCCTTCGCGACGCGTTTCGGGATCTCCTCGCGAGCTGGCTGGACCACGACGCCGACCTGCTCGAGCTCGTCGAGGCCCTGCACGCTCTGTACCGGCGCGGCTACGGCGAACTCGCGGTGGCCCTGCACGCGGCGGGATGGCGCGACCCGGGCAGCGGAATGCTCGACCCCGTCGTCGATGCCCTCCACCGGCTTCGGCCGCCCGGCGGTTCGCTCGACGACACCCGCCTCGCCGTCGCCGCCCTGCATCAGGCGATGGCCACGGAGACCCTGTACGGAAGCGATTTCCGGCGTAGCGCCGGGATCGCCGGAGCCGCCGCGGACGACTCGGCCGCCCAGGTGCGCTGGTGGGCGCGCCAGCTCCACCTCGCACTCGGCCTCAAGCCCGAAGTGGACGGCAACGCGTGAAGGACCCTTCCCCAGTACATGATGGCCCCCTTCCTTGCGCCTGGCGCAAGGAAGGGGGCCATCATGTACTTCCGGTCCGCTAGGTCAGCGGAGTCCCTGCGAAATCAACTCGCCCAGACCTTCGACGTCACCGAGCGCTGCTCGCAGCTCGGCGGCGTACTCCTCGGCCCCGGCACGCAGACCCCGTTCGATGACGCCCAAGGTGTCGAACCCCTCGACGTCCCCGCCGCTCAACGCGGCGACGGACTCCTTGACGACGGCCCCCAGCAGCAGCTCCGCCGGCACCACCGGCGCTCCTTCCAGCGGCCAGACGAGATCGTCGAGCACGGCCTGCCCGCCGACCTCGCGGATCAGGCCCGCCGCGGTGATCCCCGGCACCCGGAGCCCCTCCGGCAACACCGCGCGGACGCTCAGGTTGTGGGAAAGCCAGTGCAGCAGCTGCGCGTTCACCTCCACCTTGACCGGCTTCGGCGTCAACCACAGCGTGAGGTTCACGTAGAACTCGGTGAGGCGGTCGAGCACCTCACCGCCTTTCTCGAACCCCCACAGGTTGAGGTCGAAGTAGTGATGCCACGTGGCGTCGGCGACGATCCGCCCGACCCCGGCGGCCGCACCGTCGTACACGCTGGACACGCCGTAGACCTGCCCGTCGCGTTTGTCGGTGCCGTGCGCGACGATCTCGGGCTTCGGCCGGCCCGCGGGTCCCGACGGCCACACGTCCGACGGGTACCGCTCGGGAATGAGCAGCTGCCCTTCGTGCATGTGGTCCGGGAAGACGGTGATCGGTCCCCGTCTGCCCTGGAACAACGGATGCGGTCTGCCGAACTTTTTCCGCAGGATCAGTTCCTGCGGGTATGGGTCGAGATCGTTCGGGATCGGGTTGTTGAGGTCGCTTCCCCACGGGTCCGGCTGGTGGGTGTTGTGGCTGAACTCGATACTCGCGTCCGGCCGGTCGTTCCACTCCCGCAGCTCACCCGCGCGCGGGACCCGGTGTCCCAGCGCCCGCCCCAGGTTCAGGTATTCGGGCAGTGACGGATCCGCACCCGGCGGGCGCGGATTCGAATGGTCACCGGAGATGAGCACGCCGCCACCGGCGTCCATCCAGGACCGCAGCGCGGCGACCTCCGCGTCCACGAGTTCGTTTTCCGGCTCCCCGGGCATATTGGACTGCAGGATGCCGAAGAACCACACCTGCTCGTATCCGCCGAGAACCTCGGAAGTGAGTTTCCTGGCGGCGTGCCCGCCCTCGTGCCGATTGATCAAATCGATCTCGAACTCGGCGAAGAAAGGCTGGTTCGCCAAGAGCAGATCGCGGACGATACCCAATGAGAAGCCGCCGTTACCGGTGAATCCCACCAGATCCGTGTAGAACAGGATTCTGATCTTCGGCTTGGCGACCGGACTGACTTGATCGGCGACAATACGTGCGTCGAACATTTATATCCCCCTTGCGTGAAGCACCATGTCGTCCTCCCCGACGGTGCTGTCCCTTCCACGTATACCGGAACTTCGACCCGCCGCGGGGGCCCCGGCCCGATGACTGAGGAATCCGGGGTAATGGCGTTCGAGGGTTACGAATTCAGAGGGCAACTCGGGGCAAGGATGCGGGGATGGGTTACCGGACCTGGATGCGCTACTTCGCACCGTCCGCCGTACACCGACGGCTGGGTCTGGTGTGCCTGGGAGTCGGGTTGCAACATGGCGCCCTGCCCGTCGTGGGACCACGCGTCCGTCGACTTCGACGGCAGCGCCGTGGACGCCTACGTGGAACTCGGTTACGTACACCGGAGACTCCGGTGGTGCCGTTGGGCGAGGTCGGGCAGCAGTGGTTCATCATCCCGTCCACTGTGGACAAAGAAACGTTCCGGCCGATGAATCGCTACAGCGGGCTGGCACTCGGCCTTTCCGGCAAGACGTCACGCCTGGCCGAGATTACCGGTACCCCCTCTTGTCACGGGGATGCCGAACCGGGGCGCCAACCAGAAACGGCTGTTCACCAGGGAGTCCGATGGTTCCTACACCGTGTCGAACACGCATTCGAAACTGTGCGCCGACGTCGAAGGCGGGGCGCCACCACCGCGGGCGCCCGCGTCATCCAATGGACGTGCACCGACGGGGCCGATCAGCGCTGGACAGCGGCGAAACAGCCCCACGGCAGCTACAAGATCACGAGCGTCCGTTCCGGCCTGCTGCTGACGACAGCGTCCACTTCAGACGGTGCCGCCGTCACGCGACGGGCCGACACGGGCTCCGCGCTCCAGTTGTGGAAGATCGGCTGAACCGGACGGCCCGCTCCCTCGGGGGCGGGCGACCCGGGTTGCGTCCGTGTGGCACATCACACTCTCACTGCACGTCCATGATCCGCGACCGTCTCCCTTAATGAGCACACTTTCGGCGAAGAGTTCACCGGAAGCGTCGGAGGGAGAGCATCATGAAGCACACCGGCATCATCCGCACCGCCACCATCACCGGCGTCGCCGCGGCACTGAGCCTGGCCGCCGTCGTCCCGGCACTGGCCTCCCCGCTGAGCGACCCGCTGGCCGCGCGGTCCACCGACCCGGTCACCACTGTCGCCGATCTCGACGGCGACGGCGAGATCGAGACCGTCACCGCCCAGCTCACCGGCGAGAACGACCAGGTCATCTCCGCCACCGTGCACGGCACGTTCACCTCGATCCACCTCGGCGCCGACCGCGCCTTCCCGCTCGAGGCACCGCGCGTGACCGACCTCAACGGCGACGGCCGCGCCGAACTGA
The DNA here is from genome assembly GCF_055588925.1 of Amycolatopsis sp. NPDC041971. Classification (NCBI taxonomy): domain Bacteria; kingdom Bacillati; phylum Actinomycetota; class Actinomycetes; order Pseudonocardiales; family Pseudonocardiaceae; genus Amycolatopsis; species Amycolatopsis sp. NPDC041971. The sequence continues at coordinate 7,551 of NZ_JBVJCE010000035.1, forward strand.
TCGTCACCCAGTCCATCGGCGCCAACACCACGTTCTTCACCGCCCTGCACTACGACGGCCGCAACCTCGGCCAGGTCGTCGACAACGACAGCAAGCCGATGTCGGTCGCCGAAGGCGGCGGCGTCGCCGCCCACCTCGGCTACCAGTGCACCCCGGTCGACGGCGGCGGCCGCACTTTCGAGACCGTCGCCGCCGAAGCCGACAACGTGGGCGCCGACCCGCTCACCTACTCGGGCACCCGCACCGTTTACACCCTTCGCGACGGCGCGCTGACCACTCAGAAGACCATCCCGATCGCCGGCCGCCCGGTGACCGACCCGGTACTCGGCACCGACGCGGCGAGCTGCGCCCAGGCCGGGAGCTGATCGGGCAGACACGTTGGCCGCCGGAACGGGACCGGGATGCCCAAGTGCCCCTGCGAGAACATGCGGCCTTATTTCTTCTCCAACGGTTGAGGCAAGCGCGTGAAGGCTCCTTCTATCGGGTCGAGCCGATAGAAGGAGCCTTCACCCACAAGTGCGGTTATGGGGCGTAGGTCAGGCAGTTGGCGGCGTGGTCGCCTTCACCCGGTCCCACCCGGACACTCGATGCGGTGCATTCCAGCGCGGAGTTGTGGCGGCAGTCGGATCGGGAGCAGGCACCCACCTGAGCGGTCACTCGATCGAGTCCGCCCTTGGTGTTGAGCGGGACGAACGTTCCGCAATCGGCCGATCCGTTGCCGCCACCGACCGTGATGGCGAAAGCGTGACAGCCGTCGTGGTTGTACGAACAGCCGCTGACCGTGCATTCGTGGACAGCGGGCATTTCGGTGGTGGTCATAACGACTCCTGTACTTCGTGGTGGTGGTGTCGTCCGGTATGACCAGGGTTACACCGGCTCGTTCCCTCGGCAATTCGGGGAAATTCCTTCACGTCCGGGCTCAGGCCATTCCCGCCAGCGTGGGCAGCGGGGCGGCTAGTGACGATCCGTATACGCCGGATCAGAGGTCGGCGTCGAGCCGGGAAGAGAGGCGATGATCACCCGCGGCCTCCGCTCGCGATTTTTCTGGGTTGACCAGGCGAAGAGTGGGTACTTACCGGTGTGAGCCGAGTAAGGAACAGGATGACTGCCCTCGCCGCCCGCTGGAGGCGCAAAGGGGGCGGTATCGCCTTGATCTGGACGTTGATCACCCTCGGCCTGGCCGCGATGCTGTGGGTGTCGGGTTTCCGCGCGTGGCCGGTGTACCTGACGGCGGCGCCGGGTGCCGTCGTTTCGGTGCTGCTGTGGATCGGTGTCGCGCGCACCCGCCGTCGCAGGGTCGTCGAGAAGCAGCCGAACGGTTGAGCCACTTCGTCGCGCGCGTGGCCGGCTGGTCGAACTCGCGCGTAAGGCGAGCAGGATCCCGCGAAAACACCTCGATCGGCCGGGAAAGTGCGCTAGCCGCCGCTTTCCCGGCTGCCTACGCTGAAGCGGGCGCACGGGAACCACAACGCCTCGGGAGTCTCCGATGAGAGCAACGAGAATCTTGTTCTGCGCCTTGTTCGCCATCGGCGCCGCTGTCCTTTCGCCGTCGGCATCGACGGCATCGACGACACAGAACGCGTTCACCCTGACCAGTACCGCGTTCGCCGACGGTGGCCTCATGCCCAAGGTCCACGAGTGCACCAGCGGCGGCGGCAACGACCCGGCCAAGAAGAACGAGTCGCCGCCGTTGGCCTGGTCGGGGGCTCCCGCCGCGGCCAAGAGCTACGCGATCGTCATGCGCGACCTCGACAACGCCAACCTCATCCACTGGGTCATCTACGACATCCCGGCGGGCACGGCCTCGCTCCCCCAGAACGTCCAGCACGTGTACCGGCCCCCGGTTCCCGCCGGCTCCAGGCAGGTCTACTACCGCGGGAGCGCGAGCCTCTACGGCTACCAGGGACCGTGTTCGCCCTCCACCGTGAACACCTACGAGTTCGTCGTGCACGCCCTCGACCGGGCTTCGCTCACCGGCCTGAACTCCGGTTCGTCGACGCAGACCGCCGCCAGGGCGATCACCGCGGCCTCGATCGGCTCGGCGAGGATCAGCGGCGAGTCGTAAGAGCCCTGATCACCCGTGGCAAAATCGGCCCAATGCGGATCGGGATGCTGGGCCCCTTCGAGGTACGCGCGGACGACGGCGGTCTCGCCGACGTGCCGGGCGCCCGGCTGCGCGGGTTGCTGATCGCCCTCGCGCTCGAACCGGGGCGGGTGGTCCCGAAAGCGACCCTCGTCGACTGGATCTGGGGTGAACAGCCGCCCGCCGACGCGACGAACGCCTTGCAGCGCTTGGTTTCCCGGCTGCGGAAGGTGCTGCCGGAAGGGGTCGTCGAGGGCCAGACGGACGGCTACCGGCTGAAGGTGACCCCCGACGACGTCGACGCCGTGCGGTTCGAGCGTCTCGTCGAGGGCGCCCGCGGCGACGAGGAGCCGAAGCGGCTGCGCGAGGCCCTCGACCTGTGGCGCGGCGCGGCCATGCAGGACGTCGGCCTGCAGGAAAGCGGCGCTTTCGACGCCGCGGTCACCCGGCTCGAAGGGCTTCGCCTGACGGCGTTGGAGGATCGGTTCGACGCGGAACTCGACCTCGGCCACGGCGCGAAACTGGTCACCGAACTCACCGATCTGGTGTCCGCGCATCCGCTGCGGGAGCGGCTCGTCGCCGCGCTGATGCGGGCACTCGCGGCGACGGGCCGCGACACCGAGGCACTGCTCGTGTACCAGCGCACCCGGGAAGCCTTGGCCGACGCGCTGGGCGTCGATCCCTCGCCCGAGCTGTCCGCGGTGCACGTCGCGCTGCTGCGGGGTGAACTGGGACGGCGCGAAGAGAACCGCAAGACCAACGTGCGTGCCGAGCTGACCAGCTTCGTCGGCAAGGACACCGATGTCGCGAAGGTCCGCGAACTCGTCGCCGAGCACCGGCTCACCACACTGATCGGGCCCGGCGGTTCGGGAAAGACCAGGCTGGCCACGGAAACCGCGCGTACTCTGCTCGGCGATCTGCCGGACGGGGCGTGGCTGGTGGAACTCGCGGCCATCGACTCAGGCGGGGATATCGCTCAGGCGACGCTCGCCGCGCTCGGCCTTCGGGACGCGCTGCTCGGTGACTCGACGAGCGCCGAACCCGTCGAACGGATCATCGCCGCGATCCGCGAGCGCGAAGTCCTGCTGATCCTCGACAACTGCGAGCACGTGATCGAGGCGGCCGCGGCCTTCGCCCATCGGGTACTCGGGGAATGCCGCCGTCTGCGGATACTGGCGACGAGCCGGGAACCGCTCGGTATCACCGGTGAGACGTTGTGGCATGTCGTGCCGCTGGCCGTACCGGACCGGCACGCCGGCCCCGGCGAGATCGAATCCTCCCCCGCCGTCCGGTTGCTGCGGGACAGGGCGAGCGCCGTGCGCAAGGATTTCGTGGCCGACAAAGCCACTTTGGCCACGATGGCGCGGGTTTGCCGGGTACTGGACGGGATGCCGCTGGCGATCGAACTGGCCGCGGCCAGGCTGCGCACCATGTCCATCGACCAGCTCGCGAACCGGCTCGACGACCGGTTCCGCCTGCTGACCGGCGGCAGCCGGACGGCGCTGCCCCGGCACCGGACGTTGCGCGCCATGGTCGACTGGAGCTGGGAGCTGCTGAGCGACGCCGAGCGGACCGTCCTGTGCCGCCTTTCGGTGTTTTCGGGCGGGGCGAGCCTGGAGGCGGCCGAACAGGTCTGCGTCAGCGAGGCCGTCGAGCAGTACGAAGTCCTCGAGTTGCTCACCGCGCTGACCGAGAAGTCGCTGCTGGTCGCCGCGCGCGACGGAGCGCCGCGCTACCGGATGCTCGGCACGATCAAGGAGTACGCCGCGCAACGGCTCGCCGAGGCCGGCGAAACGGTGGTGGCACGCCACGCGCATCTCGCCTGTTTCACCGAACTCGCCGAGACGGCGGAGCCGATGCTCCGTCGCGCCGAACAACTCGATTGGCTCGCCAAGCTCAAAGCCGAACACGACAACATCACGTCCGCGATGCGCGGCGCCCTCACGGCGGGCGAGGCACCGGAGGCGATGCGGCTCGCGGCGGCGTGCGGCTGGTACTGGTGGCTCAGCGGGCACCGCGCGGAAGGCATGGAACTGGTCAGCGCGGCCGTCAAAACGCCGGGTGAGGTGCCGGACGACGTCGCGGCCGTGGTCTACGGGCTCGTCTCGCTGTTCGTGAGTTCCGGTTTCGCCGACGAGCACACCGCGGCGAAGTGGATCCACGAGTCGTACCGGCTGAGCCTGCACAGCGAGTCGAAGCATCCGCTGCTCGGGCTCGTCGTCCCACTGGAACGCATGCTGAACGGTGAAGAAGCGTTGTCCGCGTGGGAACCGGTGCTGACGGACGAAAGCGCGTGGGTCCGCGCGCTGGGCAGGCTGCACCTCGGCAAGATGCGGATCACGCTCGGCCATCCCGGCCGGGAGGCGGACGAGTATCTCGAGCGGGCGCTCGGTGAGTTCCGCGCGCTCGGCGAACGGTTCGGGATCTCGTTCGCCCTGACCGAATTGGCGGACCGCATCGCCACTCGCGGCGAGTTCGCCACCGCTTGCGAGTACTACGAAGAGGCGGTCACGGTCGTGACCGAGGTCGGTTCGGTCGAGGACCTCATCCGGTTGCGGTCGCGGCAGGCGCAGCTGTACTGGCTGATGGACGACGAGGAGGCCTGCGCGGCCGCCGTGGCCGAAGCGCGGCGGTACTCGGAACAGGTCACGTGGCCGGGCGCGCTGGGCATGTTCGCCCTTTCGCAGGCGGAACTGTCCCACTGGCGCGGTGAAACCGAGGAAGCCGCGAAGCAACTCTCCTTCGCGACGACCGTGATGGGCGACGAAGCAGGCCTGGGACACGTTCGCGCCATCAGCCACGACCTTCAGGGCTACTTCGCGGACAACCTCGACGAATCCCGTGCGCACCGGGAAGCGGCCTGGCAGGCGGCCGCCGAGGTGCGGCACGTTCCCCTGATCGCCCACATGCTCGTCGGCGTCGCGGATCTGGCCCTGCGCCAGGACGATCCCGAACAGGCCGCGCGGCTGCTCGGAGCGGCCGAGGAACTGCGCGGGCTGCCGGATCGATCCCATCCGGACGTGACCCGGATCGAGCGGACAGTGCTGCGCCGCCTCGGCGAAGCGAAATTCGCGGAGGCGGCGCGAGAAGGCACCAAAGCGGACTGGAAGCGACTGGTCGAGGTCACGCTCGCTTCTTGAACGTCGAGGACGCCCACAGGTATCCGGCGAGTGCGATCCCGACGCACCAGCCGAGGGCGGGGTACACGTCGCCAGCGGCCGGTGCCCCGTTGAGAAGGCCACGCAGGGTCTCGATGATCGGAGTGAACGGCTGGTACTCCGCGAACTCGCGGAGCCCGGGGCCCATCTTCTCCGCGGGAACGATCGCGCTGCTGAAGAACGGCAGCATGACCAGCGGCACCGAAGCCATCCCCGCGGTTTCCGGGGATTTCGCCGCCAGCCCCAGCGCGACGGTGAGCCAGGCCGCCGCGAAACCGAGCAGCACGACGATCCCCGCCACGCCCAGCCACTCGAGGAAGCCCGCCGCCGGGGAGAAGCCCAGCAGGAAGGCCACTCCGGTGAGCGCCGCGATGGCGAGCAGGTTGGTCAGCACGCTGGCGATGACATGCCCGGTCAGCACCGCGCCTCGGGAAACGTCCATGACCTTGAACCGGTTGATGATGCCCTTGGTCATGTCGGAGTTCACCGCCGTCGCGGTCGCGCCGAGCCCGTAGCAGACGGCCAGCAGCATCAATCCCGGCGTCGCGTAGTCGACGTAATCGACGCCGACGCTGAACGCGTCACCGAACACGTACACGAACATCAGCATCATCACGACCGGCATCAAGATCGCGTTGAACACCGAGGTCGGGTTCCGGACGAGGTGCTTGAAGTTGCGGCGCAACATCACCGTCGAGGGGGATTTCACTGCACTGCCTCCGTGTTGTGGCCTGTCAGGGCGAGGAAAACGTCATCGAGATCAGGGGTGTGGACGGAGAACTCCTCGGCGCTGACCGAGTATTCGTCGAGCCGGTCCAGCAGCGAGCGCAGCGATTTCGTCCCGCCGTCGCTGGGGATCCGCAGCGCGAGTGCCTCCTCGTCCCGGGTGGCCCCGCGGAAGAGCTGCGCCGCCGCGTCGAGTTCGGCGACGGTGGTGAACCGGAGCCGGACATGCGTGCCGGGCATCTGGCGTTTGAGTTCGTCGGGGGTGCCGTCGGCGACCAGGCGGCCCTGGTCGAGGACCGCGATCCGGTCGGCGAGCTGATCGGCTTCCTCGAGGTACTGGGTGGTGAGGAAGACGGTCACGCCGCCGGCCACCAGCTCGCGGGTGATCGACCACATCGTGCGACGGCTGCGCGGGTCCAGTCCCGTGGTGGGCTCGTCGAGGAAGATGATCCGCGGATCGCCGACGAGCGTCATCGCCAGATCCAGTTTCCGGCGCATGCCGCCGGAGTAGGTCGACGCCGGTTTCCGTGCCGATTCCATCAGGTCGAAGCGTTCCAGCAGGTCGGTCACGACCCGCTTGCCCGCCGTGCCCCGGCTCAGGTCCACCATCAGCTGGAGGTTCTCCTGTCCCGTCAGCAGCTCGTCCACCGCCGCGAACTGGCCGGTGACCCCGATCGCCGCGCGCACCGCCTTGGCTTCGGTGACGATGTCGTGGCCGTCGACCTTCGCCGTCCCGCCGTCGGCCTTCATCAAGGTGGTCAGCAGGTTCACCGTCGTCGTCTTCCCCGCCCCGTTCGGCCCGAGCAGGGAGAAAATGGTGCCGGCGGGGACTTCCAGGTCGATACCGTCGAGCACGACCTTCTCACCGAAGGTCTTCCGCAGTCCGGAGACCGCGATCGCTGTGTCGTTCATGGTCATCACCATGGGCGGTCGCGCTGACACGCCCCCGCCACGCCGCTGACACGGGTGGTGTCAGCGCCGTGTCAGCCGGATGTCAGGCCGCGCGGTGAGCGTGGTCGTCGCAACCACCACGAAAGGCGACGCGATGACTCAGACGGTTCCCGTCCCGCAGGGCCTCCCCATGCGGCGCGACGCGGGTCCCTTCGACCCGCCCCGCGAGATCACCCGGCTGCGCGAGGCCCGCCCGGTGAGTCCCATGGTCTTCCCCGACGGCCACGAGGGCTGGCTCGTCACCGGCTACGACGAGGTCCGGCGGCTGATGGCCGACACCCGGTTCAGCTCGCGCCAGGACATCGGCATCCTCCACGTGCCGTACGAGACCTCGGGGATGCCCGAGCAGACCGAACCGTCCCCGCCGATGCCGGGCATGTTCGTCGCCATGGACCCGCCGGACCACGGCCGGTTGCGCAAGCGGCTCACCGGCGCCTTCACCGTCAAACGGATGAAGCAGCTCGAAGCGCACATCGTCGAGATCACCGAGCGGCAGCTGGACGCGATGACCGCGCTGGTCCCGCCGGTCGACCTGGTCAAGGAGTTCGCGCTGCCGGTGCCGTCGCTGGTGATCTGCGCACTGCTCGGCGTCCCCTACGAGGACCGGGACAACTTCCAGGCCGACTCCGCCCAGCTCATGGTCAGGGACCAGACGCTGGAGGAGAAGACGGCCGCGTTCGTCGGAATGAACACCTTTCTCACCGAACTCGTCACACGCAAACGCGAGACGCCCGGCGACGACATCCTGTCCGATCTGGGCCGCCACGAAGACCTCACCATCGAGGAGCTGGCGGGAGCTGCTTTCCTGCTGCTGCTCGCCGGCCACGAGACCACCTCGAACATGCTGTCGCTGGGCACCTTCGCGCTGCTGGAGCACCCCGAACAGCTGGCCGAACTGCGTGCCGACGCGGAGTTGCTGCCCGGCGCCGTCGAGGAACTGCTTCGCTACCTGTCCGTCGCTGACATCTTGTTCCGCTACGCCACGGAAGACCTGGAACTCGGTGGCGAAACGATCCGCGCGGGATCGACCGTCATCGTCTCGCTGCTGGCCGCCAACCGTGATCCGCGGCGTTTCGAAAACCCGGACGCCTTGGACCTGCACCGCAACGCCCGCGGCCTGTTGTCCTTCGGGCACGGCGTCCACCAGTGCCTCGGCCAGCAGTTGGCGCGGATCGAGATGCGCGCGGGTTTCGAGGGACTGCTCCGCCGCTTCCCGGCTCTCGCGCTCGCCGTCCCCGCCGACGAGGTCAAGCTCAAGACCGACATGGACATCTACGGTGTCCACGAGCTGCCGGTCACCTGGGACTCCTGAGGGTTTGGCTGAGCGTCAAGGCGGTCAGGGCGACGGCGAATCCGGTGAGCTGCCAGCCGGTGGGGTCTCGCCGAGCACCAGGAATCCGGCGGCCGTGGCGACGAGGGGGTCGGCCAGCGTCAGCAGCGAGACCGACGCCGGGGCGAGGCGGTCGATGCCGCGGAACCACAGCGGATAGGCCACCGCGGTGGTGACGATGCCGATGTAGCCGTAGCCGAGCAGATTCACCGCATCGACCGCATGGAGACCAAAGGCCTGGTCGAGCGGGTACGCGACAGCGAAGACCGCCGTTCGGTCAAGATCCGGTTGACCGGCAAGGGACGTCAGGTCGTGGACGAGGTTTTCGAGCTCCACCTGGAGAACGAGGCCCGCCTTCTGCCAGCTCTGGAACCGGCGCGCTGGGCCGAACTGATCAGCGGCCTGCGGCTACTGCTCGAACACTTCGGCGATACGTCACTGGAGTGATTCGAGCGCGGCGGCGGCGGCGTCCAGCGCGGCGCCGCGATCGACGCCGAGTTCCCTGGCGGCGCGGGCGTACACGTCCGCCGCCGCTTTGAGCAGCGCCGCTTGGCCCGGCCGGTCGGCGCTTTCGGCGACGATCGTGCCCTTGGCGCGCGCGGTGTCCACCCAGCCGCCCTCTTCCAGCTCCCGGTAAACCCGCGCCACCGTGCCGGAAGCCAGTGCCAGATCCCTGGCGAGCTGCCGGATGGGCGGCAACCGGGTGCCCGGCGCCAGCGCGCCGGTGGTGATCAAGTGGACGAGCTGATCCCGGACCTGCCGCCACGGCGCGATCCCGAGATCCGTGTCGACGACGACCTTCAGCGGCACCGGACGGTTTCCGCGCGCGATCGGTGGGCGAGGTGGTACCAGCCGGCGAGCCCGGCGACCACCAGGATCCACGAAACCAGGTTCGTCACCTCCGGGACCGCCAGCGTCACGGTGGCGGCGAGCCCCAGCCCCGCGGCCACCCGGGCGCTGCGGACGCGCAGCGCGCCGTCCGCCGAACTGTCCCTTGTGGACGGTCGGCGCACGGCGAGCAGGATGATCAGCCAGGTCACGACGGAGACGGCAACGGCCACCCCGAGCAACGTCCACCAGCGATGGACGACGAGCCAGACCACCGCGGAAGCGACGACCACCGCGTAGAGAGCCAGTCCCCAGTCGGGAACGAGCCCGCGCACGGCACGCCGGTCCAACCCGGCCTCGCGGCGCGCACGCTTCGGTGGCCGCTGTGCCAGAACCTCGGCGACCAGCGCGCCGATGAGCAACGTGGCCAGGAAGAGAGACGTGCTGTCACCCCGGATCCCGGCGAGATCGGCCAGCACCGGCAACCCGAGGAACAGCCACGGATACCAGAACCGGCGTCGGCGCAGATAGCGCACGGCTTCGGCGACGGCGGACGGCGAAGGATCGTCGACGCCCCATCGCCGCAGCACCCTCGCTCCCTGCTTTTCACCCGGCCACAGCAGAACCAGGATCGCCAGCCCGAACAGGCCCATGATCAGGGCAACGGCCACGATGTTGTCGAACGGCACGATCGACCTCCGCCATCTTGTATCAAGTACATGATACAAGACCGAGCCTCTCGAGTGGCCAGGACGGTTCTCTTGAGCAAAGTGTCGTGCCGGGTGGTCGGTCCGTGAACTTGGCGGGATGGACGACACGCGTGTCCACAGGGACGACTCGCCGCGTAGCCCGGCCGCGCATGTGTCGTCCATCGGCTCACCCGCGTCGTCCATCCCGTCACGCGAAACGACCGGCACGGCACGTTGGTCGTGAGTGGCATTTCGGGTTAGGGCCAAGGGTGTTTTAGGTACCTGCTGCGGGTGGGTCCGGGAACGCCGCCTTGAGCCTCAGTAGCACCACCGGTCACGGCAGCGCGTGAAGGCTCCCTTTCCCTCGGCTCAGCCGAGGAACTCGACCTTCACACTCCCCTAGTACATGAAGGCCCCCTTCCTTGCGCCTAGGTACAGGAAGGGGTCCTTCATGTACTGCCACACCCGACATCAGGCAAAGGAACGCCGCAGGTCACACAGTAGGTACCTAAGAGAGAGCCCGCCCGAACCCGAAACGCCACTCACGACCCACCCGACCGACGCGGCGCGAGGGTTGACCGCTCAGCGCGTGCCGGGTGTCGACGATGTAGGAATCGGGACGTTGAGTGTCCCGATACCTACATCGTCGAGGGGCGTCCCGGTCACACGCCACCCAGCACGACAGCAGGGGCACCCTGGGTCACCGTGGTGGGGGGGGGGGGGGGGGGGGGGGGGGGGGGAGAAAAAAAAAAAAAAAACAAAAAAAAAACAGGCGGGGGGAGGAACAGCACACA
>NZ_JBVJCE010000035.1:18119-29267 GCF_055588925.1 Amycolatopsis sp. NPDC041971
CCCGTACCCCTGGGGGTGTCCCCCTCTCAACCCCCCCCCCACCAAAACAGCGGGCACCCCTGGTTCACCGTGGGTTGTGTGGGGTTTCTTGCCCCACCCCCCCCCCCCCCCCCCACGACCCGGAAAAGCCGTGGTGGGGGCCGCCCCCCTTGAGCGGCCCCCACCCGGTTCACCCGGCCGCAACCGGCCGGGCGCCATCTCGTGTCGTCGACTGACCGCCGTGACAAGGTCACCAGTGAAAGGACCATGACGACCGGCCAGATCACGGCCACCAACGGCGCTCCTCCGAAGGCGATCGCCGTGACCGAAACCGCCGTCGCGATCAGCCCGCCGACGGGCGACACGTAACAAAATCCCAAAGGCCCCAAGAAGAAAGCCCACAACAACGCCGCCTTCACCGATTTGGCGGGCGGCCGGGCGATCGGATACCGCCCCGGCCCGAGGACCTCGTGATCGGCGCCCTGGTACCACCCGCCGGACATCAGCGGCGGGTGCGGCGCGAAGAAGGCCGGTCTTCGGCCGAACGCCTTGGGCGTCAGCGGATCCTCCTCGGCAGGCACGTGGCGGTGATCCTTCGGCCGTCCCATGACACTTTCGGCTGCGCGCATGATGCCCTCCCCCGTCGCCGGCCCGAGGTCTGGTGAAGTCACCCCTTGCCTGGCACAATTACCGGTTCCGGTTCGAAACTTCCGGGTCTTTCCGCCCACTGACCATGCTGGCGAATCGGGGGAGCGGCTGATGCGTCAAATGGAACACAGCGCGAAAGAACACGGCGCGGATCCGGCTTCCGGGGAACCGGGGGGCCAGGATGACCGGTTCCGCCGCGGATGAGCACGGGGGTCTCGGAACCTGGGGCCGGCTGACCCCGGCGGAGCAGTCCGCCCTCCGGCGCGCGGGCCATCTGAAAGTGTGGCGGCCGGGCGAGATCCTCGCCCTCCAGGGCAGTCCACCCACCAGTATGTTCGTCGTACTGCACGGCTGGGTGAAGATCAGCGCCACCAACTATCGCGGCGAAGACGCGCCGCTCGCCGCCCGCGGGCCCGCGGAAATCGTGGGCGAACTGGCCCCGATCAGCGGACTCCCCCGGACGGCCACGATGTCGGCGATGGGCGAGGTGCACACGCTCGTCGTGCCGAGGGAGAAGTTCCTCGGCGTGCTGCGCGCGCAGCCGCGGATCGCGGAGGAGATCTTCCGTACCGCGGCGATCCGGCTGCAGCAGTCCGACAGGCTGCGCCTCGAGTCCGGCGGGCCGGACTTCCCGCAACGCCTCGCCGCGGTCCTCCTGGAACTGGCACTGCAGCACGCCGTCGACTGGTCGGACGGGAAACAGGTCGATCTTCGCTTCAACCAAGGGGAATTGGCGGGCTTCGCCAGGGTTTCGCGCAGCACCCTGATCCGGGGTCTCGAAGAACTCCGGCGGCTGGGGGTGGTGCGCACCGCGCGTCAGCGTGTCACCATCACCCGCCCTCGCGCACTCCGCGAGTTGGCCGCCGGACGGCCACCACCTGCGGATCGGGCCTGAGCGAACCCGAAATCTCGGCTATCCTTGTCGAGGTTCAACTCTCGCAACCGTTTCACGGGGTGGAGGGAATCGGCACGATGAGTTCTTTCTCGGCAAGCACCGAACCGGACATCGAATCGGCGTTGATCGATCTCGACGCGGTCTCCTTCTCCGCGTTACGTGAGCTGGACGGTGAAGCCTTCCACCGATCGGCGCGCCACGTCGTCGAACGCACCACCCTTGTCCGCGCACGTTACAGAAGCAACGGCGCCGGGAATGGTGAACGGATCGACTGATGCCGGGGTCATCTGGGGCGGGCCCCGTGTTCCACCGGTTGTCATGGCGAGATTTCGACGCGCTCGCACGTCTCGACGGTGACGAGGACATGGCTCGCCGTCTGCGACGGGCCGAGCGGAGCCGGCGCAAACTGTTGATCCACTCGTTGCTGACCGAAGCCGCGAAAGTACCGGGCCATTCCGGCCCGTTGCCGCCGCTGGATTCCGCCTGGGAACTCCTCGCACGTGCCGAAGCACGAGCACCCCGCTCGGTGAACAGGATGCTCACCAATCCGTACACCGGTAGCTGGGCCGGCTACACGACTCGTCTGCTGCGCGACGGAATCGACGGCGTCGGTCCTTTGTGGATGCATCTGGGGCATGCGCACGCGATCGCGGCGGCCGCGGCGATCCGGGCGGAACTGGACTTCGACACCGTCGTCCCGGCCTGGCACGGCAACGTCATGCTCCCGTCTCTCGGGATGGCCAGGTTTCCGGACTCCAGAACGTTTTCCTCGGCCGTCGTACGAGGCGTGAACGGCCGGTATTCCGTGTCCGGCGCCGATACGACAGTCGACCTCCCGGACGCCCCGGACTCCGACGCTCCGGGCTGGTGGGGAATCCGGCGGGTACGGAGCCAGGTCGGCGCGCACCGGTTCTCGTTGTGGCTGGACGACCTCGATCCCTACCGCGGGCTCTACGAACCGATCCCACCGGAACGGCTTCCGGACAAGGATATGGCGGATTGGCAACGGCTGATCGACGACGCCTGCCGTCTGGTCGCCACCCATCTGCCCGGTTTGGCCGCCGTCATGCCGGTGGGTTTGGCGTCCTTGGTACCGAAGCCACAGGTGCTCTTCCGGAATCCGAGCGCGTCGACCGGGGAAGCGTTCGGCAGCGCGGTCATCGGACTGCCCACCGACGGCGCGTCCCTCGCCGAAACGCTGATCCACGAATTCCAGCACATCGTTCTCGGCGGCCTGCTGCACCTCGTCGAGTTGTCCGAGCCGGACCCACGGGAGCGGATCTACGTGGCCTGGCGGGATGATCCGCGCCCCTTGAGCGGCGCCTTGCAAGGGGTCTACGCCTTTTTCGGTGTCACAGCCTTCTGGCGCGCACTGGCCAAGGCCGGGCAGAGCCCGCGGCGCTCCGAGTTCGAATTCGCCTACTGGCGCGAGCAAACGTGGCACACCCTGCGAGTCCTGCGCGCGGACTCGACACTGACCGACGCTGGACGTCGATTTCTCGACAACATCGCCGAATGCCTCGGGCCCTGGCAGGACGAGCCCGTGTCGACGGAGGCGAGTGAGCTGGCCACGGCCGTCCGCCGCGATCACCTCGCGGGCTGGCGGGCACGTCACCTACGTCCGGCCCCCTCCGTGGTCGCCGAACTGGCGGCCACGTGGCTCAGCGGAAGACCGAGGCCGCCCGCCACCTTCGACGCGACCGACCTTCCCCCGACGCCGGTGCCGGACGGAGGCTGGTCCCACGCCAGAACGGACCTGATCCGGCTCACCGTCGGCGGCACGGCACTGTCGCCGAACGGACGAGCACCGACGGTGTCCGGCGCCACCGCCGCCGATTTCGCTTACACCGCAGGCGATTTCCTCGTAGCCGTCCAGGGCTACCGGCGGGAACTCGCCGCGGATCCGGACCGGCCGAACTCGATGGTCGGGCTGGGTCTCGCGCTCTCCGCCCGAGGCCCGCATCCCGCCGCCCGCGCCCTGCTGCACCGTCCTGAACTCGTCCGCGCGGTCCACCGGCATTTGCGGTCGTGTCCCCGGCCGCCGACCGTGGAACAGCTCGCCGCCTGGATCGGGCAACTCGTACCGGGCTGAGTCACATCAGGATCTGGTCGATGTCACAGTTGGCACGATCACCGCGACCGGCCGCTTGCGTTGCCGGGTGGGCCTCTCCCAAGATCCGGCGGTACCTGGCCAGGATCGGGTCGCGGAACGGTGCGGCCTCCTCCGTCCGGCCGAGCGTGGCCAGATCCAGTCCGAGGTTGAAGGAGGCCGCCAGAACCGTGGGGTGGTCCTCGCCGAGCACCTGTATGCCACGCTCGACCGCATCTCGTCCCAGTTCGGCCGCCCGGTCGAGTTCACCTACCGCCGACAGGTCACTCGCCAGGTTGATCGAGGCGACGACGGCATAGGGATGGTCCGGGCCGATGGTGGCACGGAACTGCTCGAAGGCGCGCTCGTCGAGGACGCGGGCGCCCGCGGGGTCACCCATCAGCCGCAAGGTCACCGCGAGGTCGACGTTGGCCGCGAGGGTATGCGGATGATGCTCGCCGAGGCCGCCCCGGTACCGCTCGAAGGTCTCCTCACCGAGCTTCCTCGCCGCGGCGAGATCACCCGAGTGACGAAGATCGATCGAATGAGCCAGCGCGGAGGCCATCGTCGTGCCGTGGTCGTCGCCATAAGCGAGCCGGAACCTCTTGAGGACTTCCGCGGACAGGCTGAGTGCCCCCGGGTGGTCGCCGTCCTTCCTCCTGGCCACCGAAAGCAGGAGCGAGTTACCCGCCGAGTCCGGCTGGTCCGGGCCGAAGCGGGCGATGAAGCTCTCCGTGAGCCGCTCCTGCTGAATCCGGGCGTGGCCGTACTCCCCCGCCTCTCGCAAGTCCACGTTCCTCGAACTGTTGACACTGAAGGTGCGGACGTGATCGCGGCCGAGGACCTCGATCCGCCGCCGGAGAGTGTCCTGATCCAGTTCCAACGCCTTCCGGTACGCGCCGCCCAGCCGGAGACTGATCGCATGTTGATACGCGGCGTGAAGCGTCTCCGGGTCGTCTTCGCCGAACATCCGCTTGGCCTTCTGATAGACCTCGTCGCTCAGTTTGGTCGCCGCCGCGAAGTCGCCCTTTGCCCGCAGGTCGATCGTGATGTTCCTTTGGAGGGCGAAGGTCTCCTCGTTCTCTTCGCCGGATATCTGAAGGCGTAGCGCGAGGGTGCGCTGATTGAGCTCCGCGGCTTCGGAGTACCGGCCGATCGCCCACAGGTAGAGCCCCAGCCTCGACGAGACCTCGAGTGTCTGCGGGTGAGTGGGGCCGAGGACTTTGGTGAACCGTTCCCGCGCTTCGAGGCCGAGCCGGGCGGCTTCTTCGTGATCGCCGTACTCGAACAGGTAGCGCATCAGGTTGATGTAGAGCTGACGCGGCCAGTCGTCGTCGCAGCCCAGGATGTTCGCCGCGTAGGCGTGCGGCAGCAGTTCCCGGTAGCGCGACCAGTGCCTGCTCGACTCGGGGTCGTTCGGGTCCAGCGCGGCGAGCAACTGGTGGGCGCCGTGCTGCATCCGCGCGTGCACCTGACGGGCCATGACCCGGTTGCGCAGGACCAGCTGGACCAGGCGGTGCAGCTGGAGGGTGTTGTTGCCGTGGTCGATCTTCGCGAGGCCGTACCGGTTGATGTCGCGGATGGCGCGGGCCAGTTTGATCGGGTCACGCAACGCGGCGTCGAGTTCCGGTGAGATCGACACCCGGTTGACCCCGGTGAGCAGGTCACGCGAAATCGGTTCCGGGGAGAAGAAGGCACAGATGTGCAGGATCTGGTGAGCCGCCGGGTTGCGGGTCTTCAGTTCCTCGAACGAAACGTTCCATGCCGCGGCGACGGAAACCTCGTTGTCGGGCGCCGAGGCGGTGTCGAGGATTTCCTCGACCGACTCGTCGAACAGGCGCAGATACTCCTGCACCGGCATTCCGGTCACCGCGCGCCACGCCGCCGCCTGCTCGACGGCCAAGGGGAGATCGCCGAGTTTCTCGGCGAGTTCGTCGGCGTCGGACGGGTCGATCTCCGGACCGCGGCGACCGAGCAGTTCGACGCTTTCCTCACGTTTGAACACCGCCAGCTCCAGCGGGCGCGCGATACCCGCCCAATCGGAGTTCCGTGAAGTGATCAGGATTTCGCCGGGCCCGTTGCGCGGGAAGAACGGCAGTACGGTTTCCGGGCTTTCCGCGGCGTCGAAGACCAGGAGCCAGCGGCGGAACGGCCGTCCGGTCCGGAGCGCCTCGATGACGGCCGGGACCGCGACACTGGCCTCGGACGCGCCTTGGAGACCGAGGATCCCCGCGAGTTCGGTGAGACCGGCTCGGATCTGGGTGGTATGCGCGGCGTCGATCCACCAGACGAGGTCGTAATCCTGGAGATGCCGATAGATGTACTCGGCGGCCATCTGGGTCTTGCCGATACCGCCGAGACCGTGCAGCGCCGAAGGAAGCACGGCGGTGGTACCACTGCTCAACCGCTTGGTGAGCTGGTCGAGCAATTCGGCGCGGCCGGTGAAATTGGGGTTGCGCGGAGGGACGTTCCCGAAGACCATCGGCGGGTCATCGGCCTGACGGTCGGGGAAGTGCCGGGAGGTTTCCGAGGCCGACGGATGCACCATCCGGGTCGTCGGCTCGTTCGCTTCGGGCTCACTGAGATAAGACGAGCGTCCCTGTGACACAGGTGTTGAGGCAGGTGGACGTTCGGCCGTCTCAGGCATCTTTGGGCTCACAGTCTTTTTTATTGTTCCAGGTAGGGGGGCGACGATGACTTGGTGTCGTACCGCGTTCCGCAGCCGGTCAGCCCGGGATAGATAGGGTCCGGAAAGGGCGCGCATCAGCGCGCTTTCGAGCTCCACATCGGCCGGGGACTCGCGGGTGAGGTCCGGGTCCGGCGTGCTGTTCGGATCGGCGATGGCGTCTCGGAGGTGACCGAGCAGCCTGATCCGGTCACCGAAATGGGTGGCGGCCACTCGGACGACTTTGGCCGTTTCCGACCGCCGCGCGCCGCTGAGCAGCAATTCCCGGACTGCCTCGGGAAAAGCGAAGACCCCGTCTGTGTCCCAAGTGGACTTGCCCTCCCTGAGTGCGGGAGCGTACATCATCCCCGAAAGCAAAAGTTCGAGGAGGTGCTCCAGTCCCGCTTCCGGCACGAACCGTTGCCCCACCAGCTTCGCCACGTCGAGACGGACCGGTACCGCCGCGAGTAACTGCGCCAAGCGTAGCGCCGGCGGCGACGCGACACTGCGGAATCTGTGCACTCTTTCGGCGGGTGACAAAGTTACCGGCCGGTCGGTGGAATCGGACTGGGAAATCCGTTCCGAGGCGAACAGGACGGTTCCTTCGACGGCGTCGGCGTTTTCCCCGGTCATCAGTCCGGCCCACCAGCCCAGCGACCGTGGACGCAGTTCGAGCACCGGCACCGGGACGAGATGGCCGGGTACCTCGGAGCCGGGTTCGAGCCAGGCGTCCGCGAGATCGCAAACCCAACGACCGTTGGGCGCCAACGCGTTCGGGACTCGCAACCGGGCCGTGCGGGGATTCATCCCGCACCGGCCCCACAGCCATTGCGGGAGCAGATGCACGATGCTCACCGGCATCGTCCGTCCCCACCGCGCCAACATCGGGTACAGCGCGTCCTTCTTCTGCCAGGCATCACCGACCCCGTCGGTCAGCAGCAATACCGCGCGCCGTCCCGAGGAGTCCAGGATCTCGTTCGGGTCACGGGCGGGTGCGCCCGGCGTACCGCCACGAAGAACGAAATCCTCCTCGTTGTCCTTCGCGGTTTCCAACAGACGGACCTGAATGGTGCGGAAAGCACCCACTTGCCGCAGCACTTCGACAAAGGCCGACACCCGAGGCCGCCACAAGGCCATCGACGGGCCGTTGTCGAGGACGAGGGTCAAATCCAGCCAGCGCTCTTTCCTCGACCGGGTGACAGGCCACCATCGTCCGGTCTCCGCGACCCGGACGGCGGTCGCCACTTCGTCCAGGACCACATTGTCGTGTCGCCGCGAGGCCGTCTCCCGTTTCAAGGTTCTCAGCGCGCGGAAGTACGCCAAGGATTCGAGGACCACGACTCCCCCGGGTCCCGTGCCGTCCACCGCGGGTTCGGGCAGCTCACCGGGTACGGCCTCGATCTCGACGAACGTGGCGTCGTCCTCGTCCGGCACCGGGACGTCGGCGATCCGCGACGGCCGCTGTTCGGGAGGTTCCGGGATTTCCCCGCGTTCGGAGGGCGCGTTGCGGATTCGCACGCCCTCGGACGCCGGCTCCGGCTCCTCGGGCGGAGCGGATCCGTCGTCGGCTTGCCGCGGCGTGATGGCCGCGGCCAGCCACACGATGTCCGCCACCTCGGTCCAGTTCAGGTCCTCGAAGGCGAACCGCCCGACCCCCTGGGGGAAACCGGCCTTCCGCTGCTCCGCCACCGGGGCGGAACGCGAGTCGGACACACCGCCCGGCCCGTCCATGTCACCGCACCGTCAGTCGTTGCCAGAGCGCGTCCACCAGCCGCGGCCATGCCTCCTGATCCGGCTGGTACGCGCCCGACGTCGCGAGATAGACGGCGTCGAGCAGCCTGTCGGTGGGGAGACCGCCTTCCGCCTTGCTCCGTTCGGCGAATTCGCGGATGAGCCTGTCCCGGTGTTCGCCGTTCTCGCCGACCAGATGGCTCGCCACGATCGCCGCGAGCTGCTCGTGATCCGGGTTCTCGATCCGCAATTGCAGGCAGCGGCGCAGGAAGGCGGGCGGGAACTCCCGTTCTCCGTTGCTGGTCATGATGACGATCGGGAAGGCGTGGCAGGCGATCCGGCCGTCGCGGACGACGGCGGCGCGGTGCGGGTCCGCGGTGTGCACGGTGACTTCGGGATGCCGGTTGCGCACGCGGGCCAATTCCTCGATGGAGAATTCGCCGTCCTCGAAGATCGACAGGAGATCGTTCGGCAGATCCGCCTCGGATTTGTCCAGTTCGTCGATCAGCAGTACCCGCGGCAGCTTGCCGGGAAGAAAAGCGGTACCCAGCGGGCCGAGGCGGACGAAATCGCCGATCGGTGGTTCTTCGGCCTCGCCGCCGCGCTGGGCCTGACTGGTCGCCGCGGCCTGGACCCGGCCGATCGCGTCGTAGCCGTACAGCCCGGAACTCAGCGCGGTATGGCTGGTGATCGCCCAGCGCAGCACCCTGCCGAGCCCCAATTCCCTGGCGATCCGATACGCGAGACTGGACTTCCCGGTCCCGGGATTCCCGGTGACCAGCAAGGGACGCCGGAGATAGAGAGCGGCGTTCACCATGTTCAATTCGCTCGCGTCGACGTCCTGCTCCGAAAGCGTGAACGCGGTACCCAGACGGCGTTCCGCCTCGCCGTCGTCCGGCGGTGGCACGTCGTGCTCCGGTGGCGGATCACCGCGATACGAACGCCACGGCGGCGGTGCGGGCAGTAATTGCGCGAGATCGATGTCGTGAATGGGCCTTCCGGTGCCCCGATAAATCCACCAATCGGGTGCGTCGAGCCGAGACGTCCGGCCGTCCGCGGCCACGTCCTGATCGTTCCCGCTCATCCGCGGCATCCCCTTACGGTCGAGTCGGGGTCAACGGCTGGTCCAGAACGATCACACGTTTCGGGTCGTCCCACATTACCACCAGATCGTGCGCCAGAGAGTTCTTGAACGGTACGGCCGCCCCCGAATTCGCCAGTTTGCGGCGATCCGGAAGCTCGACGAAACCGTGCTCCGCGGCCAACACCCAGTCGAGCAACTCGCGCAGGTTCTCCGGTTCCGCGTCCGGATGCCACAGCACCACCGGCAGGCCGCTGCGGAGGGCGGTCGTCAGTTCGTCCGGCGCCGCACCGGATTCCGTTCTGGGCGACGGCGGTTTCGCCAAGACCAACCCGACCCAGTGATCGTCGCTCAGTATGGCGTCGATCGGGTGATCCTCCGCGCATCCGGAATAGTGCAGCCGGTCGGCGGCGGGGTCCTTCACCATCGAATCCCAGCGAACGTTCCATGCGCGATGCCAATGCCTCGCCCGCATCCTCTCCAACGACCGTATTCCGAGCCGGTACCCGTAGCGCAACGGCTGCGGATGGCCGGTGCCATGTTCCTTCGCCCACCGTTGAACCGGCAAATTGATCAACGTCCTCGGCAGGAGGAATTCCACCGACGCGGACACGCTCTGGCCCGACCAGACGCTCTCAGTCTCCAGGATGACGTCATCGACCCTGAACTCGACCTCTTCTATTCCGATTTCGCGCACTCCACCGAGCGCCGGCGGCCAGACCTCCGGGTCGTCCTGTCTCCAGAACGCGAGAGTGCACCGCGCCGGATCGGCGGAAACCGGTTCGAGCATGATCATCAAATGCAACGGGGGGCGTTCCGGAATCGGGGGCCTGCTCGCCCGCTGGTGGCCGAGCGCGGGAATGATCCGCAGCGATCGCGCCTGGTCGGCGACCCAGCCCGCGATCTCGGCACCCGGCTCGTCCGCCACGTTTTCCGCGATCAGGCGCAGGAACGTGACGGCGGGCGGAATGCCGTCCGGGCCCGCGTTGTAGTCGGTGAGCAGGTCAAAAGCGGCCCAGGCGTCGGTGATGCCCTCCAGCCGGGGCAACGGAACCGCGGGGCCGAGCGCGCGGCTCATCATGACCGCGAGATGCGGTACCTCCATTTGGGTCAATTGCCGGCGCAGGCCCGTCAGGTCCTTGCGGGGGATCAAATCCAGAACGGCGCCGTCCAGGCCGACCTTGTTTTCGGCGGCGCCGGTCGCGACCTCCCCGTGCAGCCGTAAATAAGCCGTTCCGGTGAAAGTCTTCACCGAAACGGGTATCGAGCGGTACAACTCGGGCAACAGACCCGGGTCCTTTTCGATGACGTCGGTGAAAAAACGCTCCGACGAGATGAAGGCGATCATCCGAGCGGATTTCGCGAACGCTTCCTTCGCCAGTTGCGCGTCCAGAATGCGGAAAGCGTTGTCGACCGCTTCGCCGACCCACCCGTTCCCGTCGTACAGCACCTCACCGGCGTTGAGACTCACCCGCAGCCGTATCTGCGCCTGCGGGGTCCGCGTGTGGTTGTACCGGCGGAGGGCGACCGCGAGGCGATCCGGCAGCAGGTCGGGAACCAGGCTTTTGGTCGTTCCGGGCGGCAGCAGGACCAGCACGCCGTCGCCGCGATCCTCGTGAGCACAGGAATCGAAGTCGATACCGCTTTCGGCGAAGGCCGTCTTCAGTACTTCGTACATGCCTTGGTGCACGGCGAGTTTGTCGAGGCGGTTCCGGTCCGGGGCGGTGAAACCCACGACGTCCACCACGACGATCGTGCGGTCGAGAGCCTGCGTCGGTCGCGCCATCGGCCCCCTCCCAAGGTCCGCGGCGCCCACCCGCCGGCGCCGACTGCCACATTATCGCGTCGATCGGCCCCGAGTTGAGTGTCAATTGACAAAGAGCAGGTAGCGGGGGTGTGTTCGGCTCGTGGGGGGGGGGGGGGGGGGGGGGGGGGGGGGGGGGGGGGGAGAAGGGGGGGCGGGGGGGGGGGGGGGGGGGGGGGGAGGGGGGGACCGAAAGATTCGGTGCGTGGCGGGGCATTGGTTTGCTTTTTTCTCGACAAGAGCCAAAACTCCCAAC
>NZ_JBVJCE010000036.1:0-18352 GCF_055588925.1 Amycolatopsis sp. NPDC041971
ACGGGCACCACCTCCACCCGGCAGCCTGCCAGGCGAGATCAGCGCGCCGGCCTACGGGCTATTACCTCGCCAACCATCTGCGTCACGGCACTAGCCCTAAATTTCACTCACGACCCGGTCGAAAAACGCCCAAAAAAGCATCAAATGGACATCCATCGGCCGGTTAGTGTCCTTTGTGGACAACTGACGCTCAGGACACCCTGCCATCCGCACCCGTCGGAAGTCCAGTTCGAAGCACCAAAAGCGCCACCGACCAGCGGCTATGCGACTTTGCCTGAACCCTGACGCTCAGGGCAGGGGAGGAGGCCTTCACGACTTTCCTGGCTCGCGGCTCGCGGCTTCCGATGGCGCGCCTGCCGGGGTCGTGAGTGGTGATTCGGGTCAGAACGGACCGGTATTCGCTTACCTACGTTTGACCAGGCCGGTCTCGCGCGCTCAGCGCGCGCCGGGATGTCGACGATGGAGAAATCGGGACGTTGAATGTCCCGATTCCTCCATCGACGAGAGGGCGTTCCGGTCTCGCCCGGAACCCTCCCCCCAGCACGAACCCCAACAGCAGCGAGACAAGGCCGGATTCCCATGGATAGGCAAATACAAGTCCACCAGAACCGTCCTCACCACACACAACCCCCGAGCAAAATCGCACATATACTCATAAACCAGACATCCGCTTCCAGGCAACGTCCCTTGTGGACATTCTGGGGATGCGCGTGGTCCGAACGTGTCCGCTCGGGACCGGTGCGGATGCCGTCATCGAACTCCGGACGACCTTGGCCGGGTCGCCCGCGGGTACCAGCAAGACGCCGAAACCGAGTCAGGGGATGGCTACCTCGTTGTTCAGGACGACGGAAGGCACGGCCAGGGAAGGGGATTCCTCATTGGGGTCTGCGGCAGGACTTCTCGCCCCGCATCATTCCACCCCGCGCGAGGCGTACGCGCGCAAATACTCGGCCGTGTCCGCGTCGGCGGGAAAGAAGGATTCGATCACCAGCTCGGCGACCGTGATGTCCAACGGCGTCCCGAACGTGGAGACCGTGCTGAAGAACGTGAGTTCGGTGCCCTCGTGCCGCAACCGCAACGGGACGAAAATGTCGCCCGGTCCGGGAACCTCCACTTCGGGGACGGGATCCGCGCACGGATAGGTGAGCAGTTCCTCGAGAAGCTCTGTCAGGACCGGATCAGCCGTCTGGATCACCTGACGCCGCAGCCTGCCCAGCAGATGAGCGCGCCACTCTCCCAGGTTCAGCACGTGCGGCGCCATCCCCTCCGGATGCAGCGTCACGCGCAGGACGTTGACCGGTGGCGTCAACAAGGCGGGCGAGACCAGGCCGGTCATGATCGAGATGCTGGCGCTGGCGTCGATCAGGTTCCACCAGCGGTCGGCGACGGCGGCCGGATACGGCTCGTGGCCGGTCATCAGCTGGCGGACCGCCTTGCGGACCGCCGCCATTTCCGGGGCACCGAGGCCGCTTTCGGCATACGCGGGCGCGTAACCCGCGGCCAGCAGCAGCTGATTGCGTTCCCGCAAGGGCACCTCCAGATGTTCGCCGAGCCGCAGCACCATGTCGCGGCTGGGCTTGGACCGGCCGGTTTCGACGAAGCTCAGGTGCCGGGTGGAGATGTCCGCCGAAATGGCGAGGTCCAGCTGGCTGATCCGGCGGCGGTCGCGCCATTCGCGCAGGAGTTCACCGACGGGGCGGCCCGCGCGGCTCGCGGTCACTGTGGTCGTCACGATCACGAACCTACGGCCACCGATGCCGGGCCGCCATTACCTCCCGCGTAATCGACTGGCCCCACCCTCAGCCGACAGAGTTGTGGCATCGGTCAGCCCCCAAGAAAACGAGGAGACACCATGTCGGACATCCAGCGCGTCGTCGAGCAGTACATCGCCGTGTGGAACGAGACCGACGCGGACAAGCGCCGTGCGCTCATCGCCGAAGTGTTCACCGAGGACACCGCCTACACCGACCCGCTCGGCGCTGTCACCGGCCACGACGGTGTCGACGGCTTCATCGCCGGCGCGCAGGCCCAGTTCGCCGGTCTGAAGTTCAGCCTGCCGGCCGCCCCGGACGCGCACCACGACATCGCGCGGTTCCAGTGGTACCTCGCCCCGGAAGGCGCGGAAGAACCGCTGGCGATCGGCTTCGACGTCATCACCGTCGAGGACGGGCGGATCAAGCGGGTGCTGGGCTTTCTCGACAAGATGCCCGGCTGACCAGCAGCGCAGTTCAGGCGAAGGCCTCCGGCGGCGGGCAGGAGCAGACGAGGTTGCGGTCACCCGCGGCGCCGTCGATCCGCCGCACCGGAGGCCAGATCTTCGCGGCGGTGAAACCGGCGGGAAAGACCGCGATCTCCCTGCTGTACGGGCGATCCCACTCGCCCGTGAGACAGCGCGCGGTGTGCGGGGCGTTGCGCAGCGGGCTTTCGGCCACCGGCCACTCCCCCGCGGCGACCTTCTCGATCTCACCGCGGATCGCGATCATCGCGTCGCAGAACCGGTCGAGTTCGCCGAGGTTCTCGCTCTCGGTGGGCTCGACCATGAGCGTTCCGGCGACCGGGAAGGACATCGTCGGCGCGTGGAGGCCGTAGTCGGCCAGCCGTTTGGCCACGTCGTCGACGGTGACGCCGGTCCGTTTGGTGATCGCGCGGAGATCGAGGATGCATTCGTGCGCCACGAGTCCCTCGTGGCCGGAGTACAGCACCGGGTAGTGCCCGGCGAGACGTTTGGCGACGTAGTTGGCGTTCGCGACCGCGGTCAGGGTCGCGCGCCGCAACCCGTCGGCTCCCATCATCCGGACGTAGGCCCAGGAGATCGGCAGGATCGACGCGCTCCCCCACGGCGCGGCGCTGATCGGGCCCACGCCGGTGGCCGGGCCGGCGCCCGGCTGAAGCGGGTGGTTCGGCAGGTACGGCGCCAGATGCGCGCGCACGCCGATCGGCCCGATGCCCGGTCCGCCGCCACCGTGCGGGATGCAGAAGGTCTTGTGCAGGTTCAGATGGGAGACGTCGGCGCCGAACTTCCCGTACTGCGCGACCCCGATCAGCGCGTTCAGGTTCGCGCCGTCGACGTACACCTGGCCGCCCGCGTCGTGCACCAGCGCGCAGACCTCGCGAACGGTGTCTTCGTAGACGCCGTGCGTCGAGGGGTAGGTGATCATGATCGCGGCGAGGTCGTCCGCGTGATCGTCCACCGTGGACCTGAGGTGGCCGAGGTCGATGTTACCTTCGTCGTCGCATTTCACCACGACCACGCGCATCCCCGCCATGACCGCGCTGGCCGCGTTCGTGCCGTGCGCGCTGGACGGGATCAAGCAGACGTCACGTGCCGCGTTCCCGCGTTCGCGGTGATAGGCGCGGATCGCCAGCAGCCCGGCGAACTCGCCCTGGCTTCCGGCGTTCGGCTGCAGGGAGACCGCGTCGTAGCCGGTGATGCCGGCGAGCCACCGCTCGAGGTCTTTCACGATCGTGAGCAGTCCGGCCGCGTCCTCGGCGGGCGCGAACGGGTGCAGACTCGCGAACTCTGGCCAGGTGATCGGTTCCATCTCGGCCGTGGCGTTGAGTTTCATCGTGCAGGAGCCGAGCGGGATCATGCTCCGGTCGAGCGCGACGTCCTTGTCGGACAACGCCCTCAGGTACCGGAGCAGCGCCGTCTCCGAGCGGTGCGCGTGGAAGACCGGATGCGTCAGGTAAGCACTGGTGCGGCGCAGGTCCGGCGGGAAACCGTCCGCGGTGTCCGCGTCGAGTAAGTCCACATCGGACACCGAGGCCCCGAAAGCTTTCCACACCAGGGAAAGGTGTTCCCGGGTCGTCGTCTCGTCACAGGCTGCGGCGACATGGTCCGCGTCGACGAGCCGCAGGTTGACCCCGAGTTCCCGGGCGGTGGCGACGATGCCCGTCGCGCGGCCGGGGACGGCGACCATCACGGTGTCGAAGAACTCGCAGTGCACGACGTCGACACCGCTTTCGGCGAGCCCCGCCGCGAGCACGGTGGCCATCCGGTGCGCGCGGTTCGCGATGGCGCGCAGGCCTTCGGGACCGTGGTACACCGCGTACATCGACGCGATCACCGCCAGCAGCACCTGGGCGGTGCAGATGTTGCTCGTCGCCTTCTCGCGGCGGATGTGCTGCTCGCGGGTCTGCAACGCGAGCCGGTACGCGGGTGCGCCGTCGGCGTCCTTCGACACCCCGACCAGCCGGCCGGGCAGCTGCCGTTCGAGCCCTTGCCGGACGGCGAGGTACGCCGCGTGCGGCCCGCCGAAGCCCATCGGGACACCGAATCGCTGCGTCGACCCGATCGCGACGTCGGCGCCGAGTTCACCGGGCGACCGCAGCAGCGTCAGTGCCAGTGGATCCGCGGCCATCACCACCGCCGCGCCCAGCGCCTTGGCCTCGGCGATGGTGTGGTCCCATTCGCGGACGACGCCCGACGCGCCCGGGTACGACAGCAGCACCCCGAAGAAGTCGCCGCCGAGCCCCAGTCCGGTGATGCCCTGGGACAGATCCGCGGTCACCAGCTCGATGCCGAGCGGTTCGGCGCGGGTGCGCAGGACCTCGATCGTCTGCGGAAGGGTGTCCTCGTCGACCACGAACCGGGCCGACTTCGTCTTGCCCGCCCGGCGGACCAGCGTCATCGCCTCCGCCGCGGCGGTCGCCTCGTCCAGCATCGACGCGTTCGCGATCGACAAGCCGGTCAGATCGGCGACCATGGTCTGGAAATTGAGCAGCGCTTCGAGGCGGCCCTGCGAGATCTCCGGCTGATACGGCGTGTACGCGGTGTACCAGGCCGGACTCTCCAGCACGTTCCGGCGGATCACCGGCGGGGTCACGGTGTCGTGGTAGCCGAGCCCGATCATCTGGACCATCGGCCGGTTGCGCGCGGCCAGCGCGCGGAGTTCGGCGAGCGCGCCGGTCTCGGTGGCGGGCGGCGGCAGCTCCGGCGGCGTCGCGGATTCCCGCAGTGACGCGGGAACGGCCCGCTCGGCGAGCTCGTCCAGGGAGGCGACGCCGACGACGTCGAGGATGCGCGCGAGCTCTTCGGTGCCGGGACCGATGTGCCGGTCCGCGAACGGGGTTCCGGATTCGAGAGCGGCCAGTGAAACGGGCTCCATCGGGAACCTCCCAAGACGCGGGGGTGGGGCCGGGACGGATTCGTCCCTGGCCCTCCCCACTCTGTCCGTACCCCCGTGGGGGCGCCTGAGAGTTTCGCCCGAGTGTTGAGCCGGGCTTGCACCGTCGGCGGGGCCGCCAGGCTGTGACCTGGCGAACCACTTTCCAGAGGCGTCTCTTCCGCGCGGTCCAGGGTGCCTGAGAGGTTCCGGGGAGGACTTGCTCCTTCGGCGCCGAGCTCAACGGTTATCGGCTCGGTCTCTCCCGCGCGGATTCGTCGACCGCGGAAGTGAGCCTACCCTGCCGCCCGCGCGGCCTCATGATCAGCCGGTGCGACGTGCGTTACGGCGCTGCGTGAGCTCGTCCGGCGTGACCGTTTCGACCACGCCGCCGTCGGCCCGCTCGGCCGGGAACTCGTGGATCGTGCCGCTGATCTCCTGCATCGCGCCGCTGACCGCGATCCCGAAGACACCCTGCCCGCCTTGGAGCAAATCGACGATCTCTTCGGGCGAGGTGCACTCGTAGACGGTGGTGCCGTCGGAGAACAGGGTGACCTTGGCGAGGTCACGGACGCCGCGCAGGCGCAGGTGGTCGACGGCGACGCGGATGTTCTGCAGTGAGACACCGGTGTCCAGCAGCCGCTTGACGACCTTCAGGACGAGGATGTCCTTGAACGAGTAGAGCCGCTGCGAACCGGAACCGTGCGCCGTGCGGATACTCGGCGCGACCAGCTTCGTACGGGCCCAGTAGTCGAGCTGCCGGTAGGTGATCCCGGCGATCTGACAGGCGGCGGGACCGCGGTAACCGACGAGTTCGTCCGGAAGGGAAGAATCGGGAAACAGCTCGCCCTGCTCGCCGTCAGCGACCGGAACGAGCGGCTCTTGAGGGCTACCAGCCTCGACCACGCCATGCCTCCCCTCGCCCGGCCTGGCGGCCGGCGAACAAAGCCGCGCGGACCCACGTGAGCCCGCACCGGAGTTCATCGTCAAGAGGGATGCCCCAGACACCCGAATCACATCTTGGCGATTTACCTCCATTGACGGTAAGCGCGTCCGGCAAACCGGTCAACGCGACGCGCGGTCGGCCTCAAGCTCTTCTTGAGGCTTGTCGAGCATGGCCCCCCATTCGGCCGCACCTTTGCCACTTTTACTCGGTCGTGTTATTTTTTACTCATGCAAGTAAATCCCTCCACCCAAAGCGCCATGCAAGAGGTTCAGGCGGAGCTGGGGCTGTCGGTCACCGAGGCGGCCCGCCGGGCCCAGCTCATCGGGGCCACGATCGCGACGATCTCCGACCTCGGCTACCACAAGACGTCGTTCGCGAAGATCAAGGAGCGGGCCGGGCTGTCCAGCACCCGGATCATCTCCTACCACTTCACCAACAAGGCAGGCCTGATGCAGGCCGTGGTCACCACCGCGACCGGCATGAAGGACAAGTTCCTCGAGGATCGGATCCAAGGCACGACCGACCGGGCCGGGCTGCTGCGCGGCTACATCGAGTCGGAGATCGCGTTCCTCGGCTCGTACCCGGAGCTGGTGCGGGTCATGGTCGAGATGGCTTCGAGCGGTTCGGACGCCGAGGGCTGGTTCATGTCGGCGCCGCTCGTCGAGGAGTTCCGGACCGGCCGGCTCGAACGTCAGCTGCGACAGGGGCAGCAGGAAGGCGCTTTCGGCGAATTCGCGGCGGACGTGATGGCGCTGTCGATCGCGCAGGCCATCGACGGTGTCGCGGCGAAGTTCGCGGCGGATCCGAAGCTGGACCTGGCGCGGTACGGGCGGGAACTGGCGGACCTGTTCGTCAAGGCGACCGCGGCCTGACTCGTGAGTGGGGATCGGGCTAGAACCCGAATCGTCACTCACGACCCCCGGTACCGACACCTCACCGCGGCCCTCTTCTCACGACCGCGCGCACGACGAAGGGGGGCGGCGCCACCGGCACCGCCCCCCTTCGTGCGAAATCCAGGATGTGATCAGGTGTCCGCGCCGCGGAAGTCCTCCGGCGAGACCGAGTCGAGGAACTCGCGGAACTTCTCGACCTCGTCCTCCTGCTCGTCGGGGATGATGAGGCCCGCTTCCTCCAGCACCGCGTCGACGGCGTGGATCGGGACCCCCACCCGCAGCGCCAGCGCCACCGAATCGCTCGGTCGCGCCGAAACCCGGATGTCCCCGTCGAAGACCAGTTCCGCGAAGAACGTGCCTTCCTTCAAATCCGTGATGACGACCTGCTCCAGCTCACGGCCCAGCGCCCCGATGACCTCTTTGAGGAGGTCGTGGGTGAGCGGACGGGCCGGGCGGACTCCCTGCTGCTCCAAGGCGATGGCGGTGGCCTCGACCGAGCCGATCCAGATCGGCAGGTAGCGCTCGCCCTCGGTTTCCCGTAGCAACAAGATCGGCTGATTCGCGGGTAGCTCCACCCGCACGCCGACGACGCGCATCTCGCTCATCGGGCTTCGCCTCCCTCTCGTGCGCACGGGCTGCAACGCTTGTCTCGACGATCAAGCGACGGCAACCCCGACGCTACCCGTCTTCCGAGCGCTGTGCTCGCTGTCTCCGACATTCTCGGTTCGCCCGTGGCAAACCGACTCTCACGGTACGGCATCGGGTGCCGAACATTCAGGCATTGACAAGTGGCCTCACAACGGCTCCCGGTGTCCCGAGCAGTTCAACCGCCTGTGACAGCCCGTATTCCGGCCTTCACCAAGAGCGTGTGCAACGCCACGGTCAACGCGGCGAGCTCCCGGACGACCTCGTCGCCCCTCGCCTGGGCGTCCTCGTCACGATGCCGGTACACCGGGGTCACGATCTGCTCCAGCAGGCCGACCTCCCGGTCGGCCGCGGCCCGGAAGGCACGCAGATGTCTCGGCTCAATACCGAATTCGGTCATCGCTTTCACGGTCTTCGCCACGAGGACCGCGTCGGGGTCGAAGAACCCCGCCGCGCCTGGCCGGACGAGACCGTATTGCCGCAGCTCAACCAAGGTGGCTGGGTCGATGCCCGCCTGGCGGACAAGATCTTCCTCGGTCAGCCTGATCTCGCGATCGGTCTCGAAGTCCCCGGGGGACGGCAGTCCGCCGTTCTCCCCAGGGGCGTCGAGTGAAACGAGTTTCCGCGGCGGTTTGGGCAGCGCCGCCGACGGCGCGGCGCCCTGATCCGCCGCGTCGAGCTGTTCCTTGATGACCTTCAACGGGAGGTAGTGATCCCGCTGGGCGGACAGGACGAATCGCAGACGTTCCACGTCCGCCGGAGCGAACTGCCGGTACCCCGACGGGGTCCGGCCCGGCTGGACCAGACCTTCCGCCTCGAGGAACCGGATCTTGGAGATGGTGACGTCGGGGAAGTCGCCGCGCAGCTGTGCCAGCACGGCCCCGATGCTCAACCCATCGCGCTGCGACGCATCCCGATCAGGCCGCCCGGCCGCCGTCACCGTGCCCCCTGGCCCCCGTGGCCCGGGCCGGTCAGGAAGACCAGGCGGAACTTGCCGATCTGCACCTCGTCGCCACCGGCGAGAACGGCCTGGTCGACCGGCTCGCGGTTGACGTAGGTGCCGTTGAGGCTGCCGACGTCGATGACGACGAACTCGCCACCCTCACGGCGGAACTCGGCGTGCCGCCGGGAGACCGTGACGTCGTCGAGGAAGATGTCGCTGTCCGGGTGCCGTCCCGCGCTGGTGGTGTCGCGGTCCAGCAGGAAGCGCGAACCCGCGTTCGGGCCCCGCTTGACGACCAGCAGCGCGGAACCCGCGGGCAGCGCGTCCACACCCTGGACAGGGGGCTCGGCAGCCGGAGGAGCCTCAGTGCCTTCGACGTCGGCCAGGAAGTCGGCCCGGAAGACAGAAGTCCGCTCCGGAGACTGCTCCGGGGGAACGCCGGGCCCGTCGTTCGTGCTCACCTGAGCTCTCCTAACGCATGTGTGTTGCCACTACTCAAGAACGTGTGGAGGTCAAACGTACCGTGCCTGATCGAATCTCCGGCCCGCGGCTCCCCCTACTCTTCCCGAAGGGCCGCGGCCTGCGGCTATTCCTTGATCAGTGCCTGGTACGCCTCGGCCTCCAGCAGGGATTCCACCGAGCTCGCGTCGTCGAGACGGAGCTCGATCAGCCAGCCCTCGCCGTAGGGGTCGCTGTTGATCAGCTCGGGTGACTCGGTCACCGCGTCGTTGACCGCGACCACCTCGCCGTCGAGCGGGGCGAACAGCTCCGAAACGCTCTTGGTCGACTCGACCTCACCGAACGTGTCCCCCGCGCCGACCTGCTTGCCGACCTCGGGAAGTTCGACGAACACCACGTCACCGAGCTGGTCCTGGGCGTACTCCGTGATGCCCACGCGCACGAGCCCGCCGTCGCGCACGGAGACCCACTCGTGCTCCTCGGTGTACCGCAGTTCTTCTGGAGTGGACAACGCCGCTCCCCTTTCTCAAGCCCTCACTCGAAACCGACGCGCGCAGTTTCGCATCCCGCCGGGTCACGCGCCCGCCGCCTCCCGTAACCCGCCGGGTTCGGCCGTTCGCAGCGCTCGCACCGTCTGGACGACGTACAGCACGCCTGAATAGACGTACAGGACCGCGCCCCACGCCGTGAAGGCGTATCCGATCGGCCGGGCGATCGCGGCCAGGTCGGAGCCACCCTGGGTGAGCAGCAGGACCGGGAAGGCGTACATCAGCACGAAGGTGGCGCCCTTGCCGATGTAGGTGACCTCCGGCGGGGCGAAGCCGCGGTGCCGGAGCAGCAGCACACAGACGCCCAGCACGGCCTCGCGGGCGACCAGCGGGACCACCAGCCACCAGGGGATGATGTCGCGGATGAGGAAGGCGATGAGGATCGCGAGGATGTAGAGCCGGTCGGCGGCCGGGTCGAGCAGCTGGCCGAGCCGGGACATCTGGTTGAGCCAGCGGGCGAGTTTGCCGTCGAGCCAGTCGGTGAGCGCGCTGAACACGAGCAGCGCCAGCGCCCAGCCGTCCTCCTTCGGGCCGAGGAGCAGCCAAAGGAAGACCGGCACCCCGGCGAGCCGGAGGATCGAAAGCAGGTTGGGAACGTTCAGGGCCTGCCGCAAGAGCGAAGGCTCTTCGCTGGTCATGCTCGGTTCGGGGGGCGTGCTCACTCGCTCAGCCTAGCCAGTGGGGCGCGCGCCCTCCCTCGTCAGCTGGCCCTGGTGTGGGTCCAGCCGCGGCGTTGGAGGTCCGCGCTGGTCAGCGCCACGGGCCTGCCCCGGTGATCGGTGCCCACCCAGCGGATGTGGCCGGCGGAGCTCTCGAGGACGTACGGGCGGGCGCCGCACCAGACGACGGTGCACGGTGCCGTCGGTGGCAGCTCCGTGCTCGCCGGTGCCGTGGCCTGGGGTGACGCGGGGTCGGTCTGTTCGTCGGTCTTCATCACTCTCACGGTTTCGTGACGGGGACTGGGACACGCCGGAGCGCTACCTTTGTTTTCGGCGGAACGGGGCCGCGCGTTAACGACTCCGGCGCGGATTCGTCCGATCGGTTCGCGACGACAGCGGGGTGTCATCGCGCTGTGAACGGCATGTTAATTGTCCACAATGGACAATTCTTGCGCGGTCCTCGCGTACCCCGGCGCCGCGGGCGCGATAGCCTCCCGCGAATCGAATGTGGCTCAATGCCACGACATCGGGCCCGGCCGGGTCAGAATGGGCCGGCCACGACCGGTCGACGAAAGGATCGCCTTGCCCGTCTCGACGACCACGGGAACGTGGCGGCGCCTGTTCGCGGCCTGCGCCGTCACCGGAACGCTCGCCGCCTGTTCGGGCGAAGATCGGCCACCGCCTGTCACCTCGATGTCGGCCTCGCCGCCCTCGCTCCCCACGGCCGTGTCCAGCGTCTCGGTGCCTCCGATCCCGTCGCAAACCGCGCCGAGTCCGTCCACCGCCCCGAATCCCGCCCCCCAACCGAAACCCGCTGAACCGGTACAGGGTTCGTGCGGCACGGTCACCGCGGCCAGCGGGCTGACCTTGCAGGTGCTGCACGGGCCCGGGGTCTCCTGCGCGGACGCGACCGGGATCGTCGGCTCGTTCCACAAGAGGATCGCCGGACGGCAGTCCGCGGCCTCGGACGAACCCGTCAGCGAGACCGTGGACGGCTGGCTGTGCGTCTCCGGCGCTCCCGCCGCGCAAGGCGGCACCAGTTGCGGCAAAGGCGAACAGAACGTATTCGCCGCCGTCGTCCCCATCGAATGAACCATCCCCGAGAAGAAGGGCCCATGAAGAGCCTCACCGTACTTCCCGCCGCGTTCGCCGTCGTCCTGCTGAGCGGTTGCGGAGCCGATCCGGCTCCCGCCGCCGCGCCGGCGCCGTCATCCTCCGCCGTCACCTCGGCGCCCGCCGGGACGCCCTGCGGCGAAGTCACCGGACTCCAAGGCACGAAGAACAAGGTCGTCGCGCACGGGAAGACCGACTGCGCCGAAGCGACCCAGGTGCTTACGGACTACTTCACCAAGCTGACGCCCGCCGAAGCCGCTTCGCCGCAGGGTCCCGGCCCGGTGGTGATCGGCGCCTGGACGTGCGGGAGCGGGCCGAACGATCCGGTGACGAGCTGCTCGACCGAGGACGAGCGCCAGATCGAAGCGACCCGTTTCTGACGCCTCAGTCGCCCCGGACCATCGGGGTCTCGCGGTAGGCGTCTCCGGTATTGAAGGCGGCGAACGAGACCTTTTCGCCGCCCTTGGCGCCGTACATCGTGCAGGCCTCGAACTTGCCGCAGTGGGCCCGCCGGCGAGACCTCGACTGTCCATAAGGGACACTCATCGACGGCCGGATGTCCGATTGACGCCTATGCGCACGGTCGTGAACCGGGGTCGCGAGTGACAATGAGGGGTTCTATAGAGGGGTAGGGCAAATGTGGCGGCCAGGTCGCCGCCTTCGCGGAATTCCAGCAGCCGACCCCTGTCGCAGTTGCCTTACCTCTATACTCCGCGTCTGTCCTCGCGACGTCGCTTGCCGACGTCCAACCGGTACAGGACGACACCCACTATCACTATGCCGACGAGAAAGAGACCCAGCGCGCCGCCTGCCGAGACCTTCCAGATCAACGGCGATCTCGTCCGGTAGGCGAATCCGTCACCGGCGAAGACCGTGTCACCCCGCGAGATCTTCTCCCCCAGAATCCGGCCGCCTCCGGTACGACCGTCGGCGAAGCGCCATTTCCCGGAGCAGTAGGGGGTCTGGCCGTTCACCGCGGATCCCTCCGAGGTGCACCCCGAGATCTCGGTGACCGTGACGTCCTCGCCGGTGCTCAATTCACCGATGTCGGAACCGAGGGAGCCCCAGACGAGACCGAAGATCAGCAGAAAAGGGAGAACGGCCGAAAGCACCGAAGTAAGAACCCCGGGTTTCCGCGCATTTTCCGGCACTGTTGTCCTTTCGTCGATCACTGGAGCTTCAGCAGGACTTCCCGCTCGAGTTTGCCGACGAGGAGGTACTGGGGCCGATATCCGGGCGGGACCACGAAACAGACGAGACCCGTGGTGCCGTCGAAAGCGCCGGGAGCGCCCGCGCAGTCCTTGACCCGTTCCGGCTCACCGTGTTCGTCGGCAGACAGCTCCAGTGCCGTGTCGCCGAAGCGAGCAGCCTCGATCCGCAAGGTGAGTACGTGGAATCCGCTCAACCACGCCTCGGCTCCCTCGGGCGGTCCGGGCCCGCTGTCGAGCACACGCACGGCCGCCTCCCCGGATACGGCGGTCTGTCCACGGGCGAACACCGGCGGCGGTCCCCATAGGTCGCGACGGAGTTCCCAGAAATTCGGGACGGGGTCGGCCGCCTCGCCATAGGGCGTCCCGCCGAATCCGACCGGCGTCAGCACGACGAACGCGGCGAAGGCCAGCCCGGCGAGGAACGGCGGCGCCTTCCGCGCGCCCCCCGGTCTCGCCACTTTGACCAGCACGATGGCCGCGAGCACCAGGAGTGCCAAGCCGAGGGACATCGCCGTGATCTTTTCCCACGGATGGTGGGCTTCCAGGACGCGATCGGCCCCACGCACGGACAACACCCGGTCCGTCACCGACGAAAGCCGGGCGACCACCGGATCCGCGAGGCCGAACGCATCCCGCGTCGGCAATTCGATCGCGCGGCCGTCTTCGGCGATCGCCAGGACCTCATAGCTGGTACGCGGGCCGTGCTGTCCTTCGCTGGTCGTGGAGTTCCACTCCGAGATCACCGCGCGCACGTCGTACGTGCCGGCCAGCCCTTCGACGGTCCACCGCCCGGCGAAGGCCGCGACGGTTCCCCAGACGATCCCGATCACGAACGCGACGATCATCGCGTCCCTGCGCCACTCGTCTTTCCGATGTGGTTCGCGGAAGACCACCAACACCCCCTGTTCAGCTCGTTCAGTCTATTGCCCGAGGCACGCCGAACAGCACGGGATTTGTACCCACCCACTTGCGAACCGAAGTAAGAGTCGCCTAGACTCAAACTATGCTCACCAGGGAAGACGCCGTGGCGACGATCGAGAACGCGGTCGACGCGGCCACTCTGTTCGCCCGCCATCGCTACCGCGAATTGGCGGCCGTGCTCCACCCCGACCGCAACCCCGGCGACGAGCGCGCCCACCGGGCCGCCGCCACCCTCAACCGCCTGCACGACGACTGGAAACGCGCGCGGCGCCAGACGGTCACCACGGCGACCTCGGCGTACACCCTCACCGAGCCGCACGCGGTGGGCAGTGTCGCGACGACCTACCGGACCACCGGGCCGCACCTGGTCAAGCTCGTCCGCGACCCGGCGCTCAACCCGTTGATCCACGCAGAGTGGACGGCGTTGCGCACGCTCGACGGCTTCACCGAACGGCACCGGTGGCTGCGCCCCTACTACCCGCGGTTGCTCGACACGTCGGGTCCGGTGGCGCGGGGCGACCGCGCGTTCAGCGTCCTCGATCCGCTCGTCGACGGGTTCGTCACGCTCGCGGACATCGGGAGAGCGTTCCCCGGCGGGCTCGACGGCCGTGACTACGCCTGGATGCACCGGCGCCTGCTGCGCGCCGTGGCGGGCGCGCATCGCGCGGGTGTCGTCCACGGCCACCTCACCGCGGACAACGTACTCGTCCATCCAGGACAGCACGGCATCGTCCTCGTCGGCTGGTCCTTCGCCGTCGAAGACGGTGTGCTCCCACTGGCGGCGGACAACTCCGTCGAATACCCACCGGAAGTCCACAAGGGACTCCCGATGACCGCGGCGACCGACGTCCACCTGCTCCACCGCATGATGCTGGACCTGCTGGCACCGGCGGAAACCCGCCAACGCGAGTTCGCGACGTGGTGCACCCAGGACATCCCGGCACAACGGCCCGACGCCGCCGATCTGCTCGACGAGTACGACGAACTGCTCGACGACCTCTACGGCCCTCGCACCTTCCGACCCTTCACCATCCCCGAGACAGGAGCCTGACCATGGGACACGGACACTGGGACGACAACGCCTACGCCGCGGCGAGGACCTTCCGCGCGGCCAAGGGCGAGGACGATTTCGGCTACACGGCCGATCTCCGCTCCAAACCCGCGAAAGAGTGGAAGGTCGCATCCGCGCTCGATCCGCTGAACGCCGTCCGGGAATGCCGGGATTCGGCCGACCACACCGATTCGACGCCGATCGCGGTGCTGTTCGACGTCACCGGCTCGATGCGCCGGGTGCCGCGGATCATGCAGGGCAAGCTCGGCAAACTGCACGGCCTGCTCAAGCGACGGGGTTACCTGGCCGACCCGCAGGTCCTGTTCGGGGCGATCGGCGACGCCGACAGCGACCGGGTCCCGTTGCAGATCGGGCAGTTCGAATCGGACAACCGGATGGACGAGCAGCTGCGCACGATCTTCCTCGAAGGCGGCGGCGGCGGGCAGAAGAGCGAATCCTACGAGCTGGCCGCCTACTTCATGGCGAGGCACGTCATCACCGACGCTTGGCAGAACCGCGGCCGCAAGGGCTATCTGTTCATCATCGGCGACGAGCTCAACAAGCCCGCGCTGGAGGCCCGCCACATCCGCCACGTGCTCGGCGACGACGTGCGGGAGGACATCGACCCGGCCTCGGTGTACCGGGAGCTGGCCCGCAAGTGGCACGTCTACTTCGTGCTGCCGAACCAGTCGTCGTACTACAACGACCCGGAGATCGGCGAGCACTGGAGCGGTCTGCTCGGCCAGAGCTTCCTCAAACTCGACGATCCCGGCGCGGTGTGCGAACTGATCGCGGCCACCATCGGGCTGGAGGAACGGGTCGTCGACGTCGACCGGGCGCTCGCCGACCTCGCGGACGTCGGCTCGGCCGCCGAGAGCGCGGCCGTGGGCAAGGCACTGGCGAAACTGGGCACCAGGTCGGTCGTCACCTCGGCGGTGCCCGAAGCCGGCGGCCCGAGCGACGTGGTGCTGCGGTGAGTCTCCTGGACGGACACGTGGTGGTGGTCGGACTCGGCTTCGGCGACGAAGGCAAGGGCGCCGTGGTCGACACCCTGTGCGCCGCGCGGCCCACCACCGCCGTCGTCCGCTTCAACGGGGGCGCGCAGGCCGCGCACAACGTCGTCGTGGACGGGCGGCACCACACCTTCAGCCAGTTCGGGGCGGGCACGTTCGCCGGCGTGCCCACTCATCTGTCGCGGTTCGTGTTGGTCGAGCCGTTCGCGCTGGCCGCCGAAGCACGGCAGCTCGAAGCGGCAGGCGTCCGGAATCCGCTCTCGCTGCTGAGCGTGGATGGGGGCGCATTGCTCACGACCCCGTTCCACATCCACGCCAACCGGGCCAGGGAGGAGGCCCGGGGCGCGAACCGGCACGGCTCGTGCGGAAAGGGCGTCGGCGAGACCGTCTGGTACTCGCTGCTCCCCGGCGCCGCGCCGGGCGAGGTGGTGGAAAGTCAGGAGGTGATCGGGACGCCGGGGGAAGCGCCCACGGTCGCCGACTGCGCCACCCCGTCGGTGTTGCGGCGCAAACTGGACGCGCTCGCGCGGTTCTACGCCCCGCTCGCCACGCCACCGCACGGTGTGGACGAACTGGTGGCGCTGTACCGCGCTTTCGCGGACGCGGTGCGGATCACCGACGGCGGTGAGACAGGACGGCTGGCGGACTCCGGACGGCTGGTTTTCGAGGGGGCGCAGGGGGTTCTCCTCGACCAGCACCACGGGTTCCACCCGCATACGACCTGGTCGACCACCACCCCGCACAACGCCCGCGCGCTGCTGGGCGGGCGCCCACACGCGGTACTGGGTGTCACGCGGACCTATCTCACCCGGCACGGCGCGGGGCCGCTGCCGACCGAGTCCGCCGCCGTGCTCGCCCGCTTTCCCGAGACGCACAACGAAACCGGCGACTTCCAGGGCGCGTGGCGGGCGGGCCATCTCGACGCGGCTTTGCTGGATTACGCGATCGCGGCCTGCGACGGCGTGGACGCGTTCGCGGTGACCCATCTCGACGCGACCGGTCTGCGGGTCGTATCCGGTGACGGCTCCCCCGCCGTCGACCTGCCGGATCCGCTGGCGTGGTTCGGCGCGCGGCTGCCGGTGGCCGTCGCCGGGTACGGCCCGGACAGGGCCGGTTACCGGGTCGTGGCGGCGAGGTCGACAATCAACGCGTGATCGAGTCGACTCCGGTGTCCGTTGACGTGCTCGTGGTGCGGTTCGCCCCCGGCACGCGGACCGTGCTGCTGGGAATCGCGCCGCGTGCCGCCGAGCCGTTCGAAGGCGAACTCGCCCTGCCCGGGGTGCTGCTCGGGCTCGGCGAGCGGCTGCGGGAGGCGGCGCTCCGGGCGGTGGTCACCAAACTCGGGCTGCCACCGGACGCGCTTTCGGCGACTGGACAGCTCGCCACCTTCGACGAGCCGAACCGTGATCCCCGCGGCCCCACCCTCTCCATCGCCTTGTGGGCCACCACGAACCCCGCGCTCGACGACCCGGGGAACGTGGTGTGGGCGCCGCTGGACGAGGTCCCGTCGCTGGCGTTCGACCACGACCGGATCGTGGCGGACTGCCGCCCGTTGCTGGCCGAACGGCTGTGGCGGGACGTCGCGTTCACCGCCGGGCTGCTAGGGCCGATCTTCACGACGGCACAGGCATTGGACGCGACCGAAGCGCTGACCGGGGACCGCCCCTATCCGGCCAATCTCGGCCGGACCATGGAGCGGGTCCCCGGGCTCCGGCGCACCACCGAACACGCGGCCGCCCTCCCCAAGGGAGGACGGCCGCCGTCGTTGTGGCGCTGGGAGTGACGAGGCCTAGGTCAGATCCCGCAGGAGGACGCCGACCAGAACCGGGTGGACCGGTGTGCCACGTGCGTGTGATCGTTGTGGCCGGGGTAGCCCGGGCCGAGGATCTCACTGAACCCGTGGTTGCGGGCCTGCTTCGCCAGCCCGCAGAAGCCTTGCGAGCCCGCTCCGAGGTCGACCGCGTCGCCGTAGAGATGCCGGCTGTTGGTCGCCCCGCCGACGGCGTTGTTGCAGGCGACGCTGCGGAAGCCGCCGTTGACGTCGATCGGCCGGTCGCCCATGGCGTGCCGCATCGCCTGCAGCTTCCACATCGAGACCAGCGCGTTGGCTTTCGCCGTCGCCGCTGAGACGTTGCCGCCCGACCAGTCGGAGTTGCACCGGTTCAGTTCGGCGTAGGTGAAGTTGACCGGCGTGCAGTCGTCGTCCTGCAACGCGTAGAGCTTGGTGAACGTGGCCGATCCGGCGATGCCGTCCGCGCCCAGCCCGTACGCCTGCTGGAAGCGGGTGACCGCGGCCTTGGTGCCCGCGCCGAACTGGCCGTCGATGGCGAGCACACCACCGTAACCGGGATATCCGGCGACCCGGATCTGCAACTGCCGGACGTCCTCACCGGACGCGCCCTCGGACAACGTGCGTCCCCAGGAGTAACAGGCGTCGGCGACGGACACTTCGCCCGCCGTCACCGGACCTGGATCGGCGGCCGCCGGGGTGGCGACCGCGGTACCGAGCCCGGCCACGAGGGCGAGCATCGGCAGGAGGAAACGAATGCGCATGACAGGAACACCTTTCAAGGCAGGGAAGGTGAGGCCCGTGACCCCCACGGGTTGTCAACGATTCACTGCACGGGATGCTAACGCGGTTCCGGTTACCGCACTGTGGGTCGTTCGACCCACACGGCCGACGGCGGGCGCTCCCGAGCCTGCGCCGGGCGAAGTTCCGTGAAGGCCTCCTTGAGGGACTCTGGGTCCCTCAAGAAGGCCTTCGGAACACTTCACGGGTTCATGGCGTAGGCGCCCGAGAGGTCCCGCACCAGCGACCACACGTGGTCGAAGCGGGCCGCGTCGA
>NZ_JBVJCE010000037.1:0-17537 GCF_055588925.1 Amycolatopsis sp. NPDC041971
ACTCACAAGGTC
This sequence comes from Amycolatopsis sp. NPDC041971, assembly GCF_055588925.1. Taxonomy (NCBI): domain Bacteria; kingdom Bacillati; phylum Actinomycetota; class Actinomycetes; order Pseudonocardiales; family Pseudonocardiaceae; genus Amycolatopsis; species Amycolatopsis sp. NPDC041971. Next base: position 13 of record NZ_JBVJCE010000037.1, read on the forward strand.
CGATGTCATCACTCACAGTGCCCATCCCGCCGGACCTCAGCCCGGCGTGTCGGGCCGGAAACACCGATCCTGGAACAGTCCCCTGGATGCCCGCTTGCGTAGGTGATGGCGTTGTCGGCCATGTCAGGGTGTGTGCTGGCGATACGAACCGGGCGGGGCGATCGTGACAGCGGCGGCACAGATCGCGGCATGGTGAATGACCAAACTCAACTCTGCTGTGGATCTTGCCGTAGGGTGCGTGATCATCGTGAGTGGAGGGGAGCCATTCTGGTGCGGGATCATGCGCAGTCGGAGCGGGTAGTGCGGTTCTGGCGCACCATCGAGATGTTCAGTCCGCCGGGGGTCCCGAAACTCACTCCAGCCGGGCAGCGGCAGGATTCGACGCAGGTGGTCGTGGATGTCGCCCTCGATGAACCGGCGCCGTGGCAGGCTGCTCATCCGATCGCGCGGCGTCGGCCGCGCGAGGGTAAGACGTGGCAGTTCACGGTCTATGGCGGCTTGTACGACGTGGCTGCGGCGCGGGCCGCGTTGACCACCGCGTTCGGTGAGGACAACGTGCCGGCCGATGCCCGTGGGAACAACGGTGAGACCGCACTGTTCGCATTCACCCTCGACGCGGAGGGATGCCTGGTGGAGAACTCGGCCACGTTGTCCGCGTGCGCGTGGGCAATCAGCAGGCTGGCCTCACCTGGACCGGACGACCACACATGGCTGGACGGGTTCGCGCACCACGAGCGCGAGTTCGTGGCCGCCTTGAACAAGCTGGTACCTCCCAAGCGCGAGCCAAGGTCGACGGGGAACGGCGTGGTCAAGTCCGCTTTGACCACTGCGGGAAAGGTGATCACCGAGCAGGCGAAAGGCGCCGCCAAGGAGGCGGTCGCGGCCGGTGCGAAAGCCACGGGTGCCGCGGTGACGACGGCGGTGGGCGCTGGAGTCGGCGCGGTCGCGGGTCCGGTTGTCGGTGGGATCGCCGGAGCGGTCGCGGGCACTTTCGCGGAAAAGCTGCTGACCCCGCGCGACTCCGAGTCCTCGCCCAAGAACGAGGGTGACGCCGCGGACCGGCCCGCAGGCGACAGCGAGGCAGGTATGACGGTTCCGCGGCTGCGGATGACCGCGGCCGCGCTGCATGCGTTCGTCTCGGAGCTGGCCGCTGCGCTGGGAGTCGCGGACGTGCTGGACGCCCACGGGGTCCGGGTGGCCTGCACTCAGGTCCCGGAGACCAAGGCGGATCAGGCTGGTGGGCAGAACTTCCTGAACAGCTACATCGCCGCCGACCTGGCCGAGATCGAGGACGCCGTGCACTCCGGGAATGTCGGCGCCGGGTTGACCAGCTACCTCGCCGACCTCCCGGCTGCGGACCGGGTCGATGTGCGCGCCGGGCGCGACCCGCTGATCCACGGTGTCCAGCCGCACTACATCCCGGGTGGACGCTGGCCGACCGCGGTGTCGCGGCCGCTGGTGATCAGCCAGCAGTTCGCCGTGAACCAGATCATGTCCGAACTCGGCGACAACACAGGTTTGTTCGCGGTCAACGGCCCGCCCGGCACCGGCAAGACCACCATGCTGCGTGACGTCCTGGCCGCCATCGTCGTCGAGCGCGCTACCCTCCTGGCCGCGCTGCAGAACCCCAAAGACGCCTTCACGGACGTGATCGAGAAGGTGGCGCTCGGCCCGCGTTACAGCCCCGCTGTGCGGGGACTGCGGCCGGAGCTGACCGGGTTCGAGGTGGTGGTCGCCACCGCCAGCAACGACGCGGCAGCGAATGTGACGGCGGAGATCCCGGCCATGGACGCGGTACGCGGGGCCGAAGACGAGGCCTTGGCCGTCGACTACTTCACCGACCTCGCCTCGCATGTGCTGGGCAGCCCGGCCTGGGGAATGGTCGCCGCGGCGCTGGGCAACATGAAGAACCGCAACAACTTCGCAGGCCGATTCTGGTGGGGCGACGGCGCCCGCCAGACCTCGGACGAGCCCGAAAGCCCGGATACGAACGCCGACCAAGCACCGGCCGGCGAGACCGCCTCGGCCGAACAGGACGACGAATCCAGCAACGTCGGCCTGATGAACCTGATGAAACAGGTACGCGCGGACCCGGACATCGTCGAGGATTGGGACACGGCGGTCACCGCGTTCACCGACGCACAAGCGGAGGTCCAGCGACTCGCCGCCACCCGTCAGATCGCCGCCGAAGCCATTACAGAGTTCACTTCCCGCCGGAATGCGGTCCGTGAAGCCGAGGGCAGACTGCGGCAGTCACAGGCCGCCTGCGAGCAGCTCAACAACGATCTGCGCCATGCCACCCAGCAGTGCCACGAATCCGACCGCGCCTACCGGAAAGCCAACGAGGAGTACGAGGACTGGCCAAACCACAGGCCGGGATGCTGGGTCTCACTGTCCACCGGCTTCCGGGCCGGCAAGGAATGGGACACCCAGCATGGCAAGTTGCGGAAGGCACGGGACAACGCCAAAACCACCCTCGCTCAGTGGGCTGAAGTCGTCCCCAGATGCAAGTCCGCCTTGCACGAAGCCGTGCTACAGAATCGGCGGAACGAGAATGCCCTGAGCGATGCCACCTACGCGCTGGCCGCGGTGCAGGCTCGCATCGACACCGCCCGAGCCGAGTGGCCCACCATGGTGCCTTTTGGTGACGAGCTCGCCGACGAGGCACGATTTCAGCTGTGCGCGCCGTGGGCCGACCCGGGATTCACGACGGCACGTAATCAGCTGTTCCTGGCCGCGCTACGGTTGCACAAGACCTTCCTGTTGACCGCGGAGCCGCATGCCCGCGGCAACCTGGCCGTCATCGCCGCTGTCATCGGCGGCACGCTCAAGAGCCAGCTCAAGCCGGAGACGCTGCTGGCCGCGTGGCAGGCCTTATTCCTGGTCGTGCCGATGATCTCCACGACTTTCGCCTCGCTGCCGCGACTGTTCTCCGGGCTGGGCAGCGAAAGTTTCGGCTGGTTGTTCATTGACGAAGCCGGCCAGGCAACACCCCAGCAGGCCGTCGGTGGTCTCTGGCGATGCCGCCGCGCCGTGATCGTCGGCGATCCGCAGCAACTCGAGCCGATCGTCACGCTTCCTCTGCCCGCTCAACACGCGTTGCGCCGCTACCACGACGTGCATGAACAGTGGACCCCGGAAAACACCTCGGCCCAACGCGTCGCTGACCGGCATGCCCGGCACGGCACCGCCCTTCCCGAGCCCGACGGCGGCACCGTATGGGTCGGCGCTCCCTTGCGGGTCCACCGCCGCTGCGACCGCCCGATGTTCGAGATCTCCAACACCATCGCCTACGGCGGAGACCTGATGATCTACGGCACCAACCACGACGGTGACTACCCAGGACAGAACACCTGGATCGACGTCCGATCCGGGCAGTCACAAGGCAACTGGGTCCCCGCAGAAGGCGAGGCGCTGCTCCAGCTGCTCACCGACCTGGCCAGGGACGGCGTCAAACCACACGAGATCCGCGTGATCAGCCCGTTCCTCCACGTCGTCCGCGGCAGCAAAGACATCCTCACCGAGCGCTTCGGCCGCAACGACCACATCCGGGTCTTCGCCGACAAGAACGTCGGCACCATCCACACCGTGCAAGGACAGGAAGCCAACGTCGTAATCCTCGTTTTAGGCAGTAAGCCCAACGGGACCGGCGCACGCGCCTGGGCGGCCGAAAAACCCAACCTCCTCAACGTCGCCGCCTCCCGCGCCAAACGCCGCCTCTACATCATCGGCAACCACGACAACTGGAAACACCTCCGCTACTTCAACATCCTCGCCGCCACCATCCCCGCCGACCGGAAGTAGCGTCAGACCGCACCATCACCTGTGGGCTGAGGTTGTCGTTCGGATGTGGAGCGGGGTCGGCAGACGCAGCTGATTGCCAGGTCGAAGCCGCAATGTGGCAGCCGAGCGATGTCCTCGCGCCGACCTGCGGCAACTTCCCAAGCGTCTCCGCAGAAAACGGCCGTTGATAACGTCGCCCGTGCTCGGGTCTACGAAGACCAAGCGCTACATAATCTGGGTCGACCATCTGCAATATCCCGATACACCGACCGTCTAGTGAAAGCTCATCTCGGACGATCCGCGTTAAACTCGCTTTGACCAGAGTGTCTCAGGTAGGGTCGTTGAGGCCGTGGTCGCTGGCGTGCTCCGGTGCGGGCGGTGTGACGGGGAAAGTTTCGTGACCGATTGACCTAATTATTCGATTGGCGATCTCAAGCGTCATCGCGAGTGCGTCTGAATCTCCAAGGGTGTCAAAGATTTCGTCGATCCGTCGTCGCACGTATGCACGGTCGCCGGTTTCTACTTGAAGTTCGGTCTCACTTAGATATTCTCGAATTGTCTTGTAAGCCCCTACTATAGATTTAACCTTGACTTCGGGGTCGCCGGTGGCGAATTGGAGGTCAGCGTAACGGTCTATCCACCAAACAAGACCGAGCGCCGGGTCAGCGAGGCGCTCACGCAAGAGCGAGAGTCTTATCGTGTCATGGTGCTGTTCCAGACGCAGCCGGGCTTCCAGCACAGCGAGATCATTGGAAAGTTTATTCGTTTCCTGTGGAACAGTAAGCGAAATTTCACCTTCGACTCGGATGCGACAGCCTTCCCCGAGAGGCATAGATAGCTCACTGTTGGCCGCGGCCTCCGCTGCGGCGAGGTCCGCCACGTCGTATTTCTGGACAGTTGGCTCGACAGTCTCGCGCAGCAGGGAGCGCGCGACCGCGTCAGGATGCCGCACGGGCGGGTCAGCCTCGGATGCAGACTGAAACGCGTAGCGGAACTGCGCGACAAAATACAGTCCTCGCCGAGCGCTCTCGAGCCGAGTTTCGAACGAGTTCGAATACCGGCGGCGCCAAAACGGACGCGATTTTCCCCTGATCGGCTCGTATCGCCCTTCATTCGTCATACGAACTACTGCACAGGTGAGCTTTCGTCACGGGAATCAGATAATGAAGACAGCTCACTGTCGCGCCGATCGGGCTTTTCATAAGCAATATGAACTTGTTCTATGAAGGCGTCGAACAGATGCTTGTGCAGAGGGCCTGCCGGCGCGATGACGGATCGGATCGGGTTGTCTCGGATACTCCCACCGCTGTCGGCCAGGGCGGCGATGATGCCGATCACTGGATCTGCTGGCAGGTCCCGATTCTCGGCTGTCTGGCGCCACCAGGTAAGTGCCTCTACTGCATTGTCGACCTCCGGTGTGGAGAGCAGGTGACGCCACCCGTCGGTGAGGCGTACCTGGATGGCCTTGGCCTCGGTGTCAGTCCGGGATAGCCAGCCACGCAGCAGTGCGAGGTCGCGATCGCGACCATCGTCGTCGGCCAGTCCGAATAGTTCGAGGAATACGCGTGCTCCCACCTGCCCCGTGGCGTCGTCGGCCTGGACCCAGGTGACAATCCGGTCGACGACGGTGATCGCGATCGTCGGCCGGGCGAGCAGCGATCGCAGCGTTTCTGTGACCTCGGCGTGGACAGCCGGCTCCTGGGCTCTGGCGAGCACGTAGCCGAGGCGGGTGAGAGCCTCACTGGGATAGAGATCGCCGAAGCTGCCGCGAGCGGCTTGGGTGACGGCCTGCTGTCGCGCTGGTGTGGTCGTTCCTTTGGCCCAGTTGGTCAGTTGCTTTCGTGTGGATGCACCGAGCGTGGGGTGTGCGGCTAGCTCACTGAGCAGGCCGGATGCGAGCCTGAGATCGTCCTTCTTGCCGGTTTTGACCCATGACTCAACGAGGCCCAGCACGGCGTTGACGCCTGCGGATGCGGCGAGGCCAGTGAGCGCGCCGATGACCTTCTGTCGATACTCGGCAGCCGGCCCGCCCGGTGCGGTGATGTCATGCAGCCATGTCTGGATGACTGGGACCAGTTGCGACCGAAATCGCCAGAGATAGCGCAGCAAGGCCGCGCTCAGGCCACGGCGGTGTTTCTCAAGAGACGCGGTTCCCTCCACGTGGTCGAAGTCGACGTCCGCCTGGTCGAGTCTCGTGGCGGCGTCGGCGCCCGCGAGCAGTCCACCTTTCTCTCGAGGCCAGGCCACTGCGGGTACTGCAAGGAGTGCCTCGGCGGCGTCGAGTACCACGGAGGCCGCCGCGTCCTCAAGGAAAGCCGCAGCGATGCGGATCGCCCGTTTCGGCGGTTCGTCGGCTGCGGTCCCGCCGAACCACTTTGCCAGGAGGTCGGGCCAGTCGCGATACTCATCGAGAACGGAGGCGTCGTGGGGATCCTTGGCCTTGGCGACGACGGCGGCGAACCGCTCACCGTCGGACGGAGGCGCGGCAGGGCGTAACTCGTCGTGAAAAACGCTACTCGTGTCGTCAAGCCAGGTTGCACGTTCGCGCGTTATCTCCTGGCTCTTCAGGATCTCCTTCGCGATGTTCACGGTGGAGGGCCGTTCGAGCGGAACAACCGCGATCCCCGAGGACACCCCCATGCTTGCCGACCGTGTCCACACCGTGGTAGACGCGGTGATGACCAGAAACCGATGAGCACCGCGCGCCGACTTGGCATAGGTAGCGAGGCCGGTGTGAAACGTATCGGGCAACGGGTCGGCTGTACCGCGCAGATTGAGTAGGTAACCGGCACCGCGTTCGGTGGGAAGGCACGTTACATCAGGCTCGTCCCAGCCAGGTTGTAGTTCGAACACCCGCCCTCTCACCGAGGGTAGTGATGCCAGCACCCGAAGGCCGGCCGCCCGCAGTCCGGCAAAGTCGGACGCGAGCAGCACGACCACGTGCGCGGCCGGATCAGAACCGAACGTAGGGTGAACGGCATCGACCGCCTTGTCGAACCGGCTAGGAACCACGAACTGCGACGCCGGTATTTCCACATCCGGATCCACCGGGTACGGCCGCAGAAGGCGCAGCCCGCTCAGGTAGCTCGTGACATTGACGTCGCCCTGGGCGTTGTACTGATCGCCGAAGACGGTGTTGTCTTTGATTTCCTGGCTCACTGGGTTTTCCCCGCGGCGCCGCCCTGGGAGTTGTACTGGCTGCCCAACACAAAATTACCGGACACGTTTTGCCTGTAGATCACGGTCTGACTTCCCGCACCAGCTTGTTGCCGAATCGCGTCAACAAGCTCCTGGAGTGTGTCGTCATCGTCGGGGTCGGTCCACTGTTCCAGCAGCTTCGCCACCGGAGCCTGGATACTCTGCGCGATGACCTCCCGGTTTTCGGGAGGGGTCGCAAGGACAGCTTCCTCAAGCGTGTCCAATTGCGCCAGGGCTGCCTCCTCATCAGCCGGCTCGGCAGTGCGGCGCCGAAACAGCTCTGCGCACCGACTGCGCGCGTACTGGTATAAGTCGGTCCCCATACTTCCGGCTATCGCCCCGCTCGCCGCAGCAATTAGTTCAACCGGCAACGTCAAGATTCAACCCCCTCATGAACGAAACGAGCGCATGACACCGAAACAGTCCTGGTGCCGTCGAGGACGATAGTGGCAGGGACAGGGCGCCGGGCGGCTTTCGCGTAGGACCGCCGAAGTGGAGCAATAACCCAGCGGCGAATATCGCGGGACGCATCGGCCAACCCTGATCTTTAACCCACAAGGGGTCCTCACTAGTCTGATCGAGGTAGCGTACGATCAGTGGTGCAGCGACATCGGTCGGTTGCTTCGGCGCCACGCATCCGCGACCGAATGCCCCACCTGCAGATACTCGTTGACACCGCCCACCGCGCCATGACCGACACTTCCACCCACGCAAACTGGAACTCGGCACCTGTGGCCGCCCCTGCGGCTCCGCCTGCCAGCACGAGCACGCCCCGATACCCGGTCCTGCGCGTCGATCCCCGCCAACGAGCCCGGCTGGTCGAGATCGCGAACAACCCCAGAGACCCCGGATCCGCGAAGCCGAACTCAACGGATGGCGAGGAGAGATCGACGGCCTCACCGTCAGCCTCAAGGCGGCCCACGCAAAGCTAGCCGCGCTCGACCGGCAGACCGCGGACTCCGCACGCACGGGAGCAGTGAGCATCGGCATTCCCGTCATCAGAACCACGCAGTGACTCTCCCGAACCGCTGTGCAATTCCGGTGTGGGAGAAGCCCGAAACCTCCGCGTCGCGCAGGCTCATCCTTCCGAGCAGTAGCACGTCGGTCGATGTTATCGATGTAGTGGTGATGAACCAACAAGAGAGTCAGGCGAAGGCCCAGTTGGGGAGGCTGGCCGAGCGGGCGGCGATCTGGGCTGATCGGCGCGGGTCGTCCGCCGGGTTCGGGGTCGGCGCGGGGAGCGCGATGGCCGGCGACGACCGCGGCAGCGAGCCGTTCCTGGTCTCGCATCCGATGAGGACGTCCCTGGGCGCGGCCATCGATCACCTGCACGCGCTGTACGCCCTGGTCCTGCACTCGGGCTACCTACACCTCCACGCGCCCGCGTCGGTGGCGCGGGGAGCGCTGGAGTGCGCGTCCGCGGCGATCTGGCTTGCCGAACCGCCGTCACGCGACGAACGTATCCGCCGCGCACTGTGCTGGGCGGGCAAGGACATTAAGGACGGCGACAAAGCCGCGATCGGTGCCGGATACCCCGTCCCGACCCCGCTGGAACAGCGCATCGACAAGCTGAATGCGGCAGCGAGATCTCGCGGCCTGGATCCTCAAGCGATCAAGAACGGGTTCAGCAGCACGGAGGCCGTCGAAGCCGCCAAGGCTCATCTTGGGCCTGGGAAGAAGGACGTGCTGCTGGCCTGGCGCCTGGGTTCAGGATTCGCGCACGGCCGCTCCTGGTCGGCATTGGGATTCGCGGACAACGTCCAGACTCCAGTTCCCGGCGGCTCGGACAGGGTCATCGTCGCGTCCGAGAACAGCTACCGGCACGTCCTAGCGCTGGCGATACCTGCCGATCAGACTGTCGACGCCGCCGTCAGACTGTTCGACCTTCGCGCCCGCAGCCGTTAACCCGAACAAGCCGGGGTGGAGCCTGCCAGCCGAGGGTAAGCGAAGCTAGTTGACGGGGCTGCGGCGTTCGAGGAAGACGGTGTCGTGTCGGCCCCGTCGCGTTGGGCGATGCGTTCACGGCTCCCGACGGTGCGGTTTGATCTCCAATGAGCATCGCACCTGTCGAGGTTCTCATCTAGCGGACGCGTCCCGGAGGCCAAGGAACGCCTGAGATTGCCGCTCAACTGGCCGTGTCGTCTCAATCCCCTACGTGATCGAGCAGGCCGACACCAGACGGCGCACGGCACCGCAGACACCTCACGACCAGGCGAGAAGACGTTGGCCGACATCACTCGACACCACCTGTCTCATCCGGCGCGAGCTCTTATCAGCGAGTTCAAGTACCGTGGTGCTCATTTGCCTGCCGCGGGAGTACTAAAGTGAGCGTTTGCCTGAACGTTCTCGAGGCGAACAACCGATACGAGTGCCCGCGACATCTTCGCTCCGACCTGAAGCTGCTTTCGGAGCGTCTCTGCGGAGATCGGTCGTCGGTAATGTCGCCAGTGTTCGGCGTCCGCGAGACGGGCTCGCTCCACGAGGTTCTCGTCGAGGTCAGCGTCCTGGCTGCGTGACGTTCCGGCCTGCTGATCACGCCGAAAGGGCGTGTACCCAGACACTTCCTCGTCGGCGCCACCGCACGTCGGCTCTGCGCCCGATGGGCTGGACAAGTGCTCTGCGGAATTGGCGCTAGCAGCGCTCAACGCGCGGAGCAGGCCAGGGCCCGCCTCAGCCCATCCGATCAGTAGGAGCGGGCCAACCGAGTCGAACTCGGCCTTACCCCGCTGACCTGAGAATACCGGGTCGGCGACGTTCAGCAGAAGCGTCACCACGCTCGCTGCCAGCAGCAGTTGCCACGCAGGCCGCAGCACCTCATCACTAGCCCCGGACAGCGCCAGGTGCCGCGTACCGACGAGCAAACCCAGCACCGTCAAATCAACAGCCGGCGCCACCAGCGGCGCCACGAACACCGGCACCTGCAGCTTCAACGCCAGGTTCAACACGTTCCCAAACCCGAAGAGAAAGGTCAGCCCGATGACCAGCCCCATCGTGACCGTGACAAACCGAGCAACCGCCTGCGAGTTGGCACTCATGACGGCTCCTGCCCAAGCACGGAAGCTCGAAGCTCGCCTCGACCACCAACTTGCCGCCGAAAAGTCCCTGGTCAGCCCCGTTCCCATCCTTTGGTAGTCCTGCCGAGGGCACGAGCCTGCGACGGTGCGTTCTAGCTCGTCCGAGCCCTGCTTGTTCTTGCCTTAGCTGGCAGAATCGTCGTCCTGACGGTTTATGACCCCGCTCGCGCGAGTCCGGACCTCCTTGATGTGCCAGGAACCAGGCAGGGGCCTCAGGAGGGCGCAAGTGGTTGGATGGACGAGCCGGTACCGTGTGTGCCTGTTGACCCGGCTGGGGAGGTAGGTCACGTTGTCCGCACTGAGAGACGACATTCCGTTCGGCCCGTTCGAGGGCAGTCCGATCCGTGGCTACACAACGGGCGGCAGAAACGCCCGCCTTCATGCGAGCCGAACTTGCTCGCCGCTCAAGGGTTCAAACGTCGTTGCCGTGACGATGCCGCTCGAAGCCGCAACCGTGCGGCGAATGTGCGGTTCTTGTGCGGAATGGGGTCCGTGGGCCAGACCCACCACGGCTGTCGGCGTGTTCCTCGGTGCGCTCTCTGGCATGGGGCTTCTCTACGAGTTAGAACGTTGCACACCGGGCTATTTCGACGACGACCTAGAGGGAACTAATGTCGCCAGAGCGGCGGAGCTGCTAGCCGCCGGGGATTGGCCAGATGATGAAGATCTGTGGGACGAGTACGAGCAAGCACGGAAACTGCGTGACGAACTGCTGCTGCCTTCCTGGCGCGACTCGGCGGAAAGCCTGTCCGCCGCACATGAAACGATCAACCACTATCCGTGGCTCGCGGAATGGGCCCGACCACAACTGCGGGTCAATGCCGACTACACCGAAACGCTGAGACAGCTGGTGTCGAGCGTCATCCCTGCCGCGAACCTGGTAGACGCCGCCGCGGTGGCCCTCCTACCCACCCCGGACCTGCCCATGGACCGCGACGAGTTCAATGTGCTCGGTGATGCCGAACGGGTTTTGAAGAGTCTCTGGCGTGAATGGCGACGAGCGGCGGCGGACGGCTCGAAGCGGCTGGAAGATCACACATACCCCCTACATGAAGCCATCAACTCGGCGATGGGAGCCAGACGAAAAGGGCGGGACGAGGCCGAGCGCGCACTCGAGGATCTGATCCGAGAGTGGATAACCACAGCTCGGACCGAGCAGAGCGTGGCGCCAACCGCGCAGCGGTGGCTCGTCGCAGCCGTTCCGGCTGTCAAGCAGGAGCACCGTCGCGCAGATGCAGGCTTCGTGGGGCTGCTGACGCCGTGGGAAGTCGGTGTCGTAGCCGTGTTCGGCGTCGCGCTGGACTGGAACACTCGCACCGCTTTGCTGTGCGTGCCCGACCTGATCGCTCGTCGTTTGCTCGGTGATGCCTCCGGGCTGCGCTGTGTGGAAATTGACGAACCCGGTCAGGAACCTGCCGAAACACTCGCGACATGGATCAAGGAGCACGTCCCGGCAGCAGAAACTGGTCTTCTCCCTGGAATACTCGATGATTCTTCGGTCTCTGAGCGCCGACCGATAGGAACTGGCGCCGCGAAAGCGCTCAGTGCCACCGTTGTCGGCCACCAGCCCTATCTCGTCTACTCGGTGATCAACGGCGTCGAGGTTCTGCATCTCAACGTCATCGAGTCCAGATCGGCCGCAGGCTGGAGGGGTGTGATTCTGGCAGGTGCGGCGGATATACCCGAAAGCCTGATCGAACCATGGATCGAAGAGCTCATGCCGTTCGCGGTCGACGACGAAGTAGAAGTTGGCGATCCACTGGGAATGCCGGCAGGAGAACGGCACCTCATACGTCAACGTCGACGTGACCTACGGCAAGTCGAGCAGCACCTTCGTCTTCTAGCGCTGGTGAGAGCGGCTCCGGACCTCCGGACAGTGAGCGATCCGGAGAGCGATGACGCCCTGCCTGTGCCTCACGCTGTATGGGGCGCGCTCCTTTCACCCATGCAGCTCGACGTGACCCCGTTCCTGGCAAAAGGCGAGAAGACCTCGTATCGAGGCACTGGGCTGGGGCTTCCGTTGTCGATACTTTCCTCGCTGCAGCTGTACACGACAAACGTCGACGAGGCTTACGGTAAGGGCCACTCGCCGTACTGCACCCACTCGTGCAGCAGATCGTTCGTCGGCAAATCTCATCAGCTTTTCACCTTCGCCGATCTCATCCGACTCCGTGACCGGGATTGGTGCAGCAAGTGCGGTGGCTATGCGGTCCGCCGTATGGACCATGCCCAGCTCACCTACTACAGATCCGCGCACGAACTGCTCAGTATCAACGAACAGCTCGAAAGGCGTCCAGGAAGCCCTGAATACCTCACGGACTCGATCAGCAAGCTCGACGACCTGTGGACCCGCCTGCCGAATAAGTACGACTCGGACCACTGGCGCTGGTCGGAGACAGTACGAGCGGTGAGGGACAAAGCGATTCAGCACCAGAAGAGTGCGAGGTAGGAAATGGCTGACCGGCCAACCTGCGGGCGTCCCACCAAAGCGGGCACGCCGTGCGGGGCGAAAGTCCGCCGATCGGCGGCGATGGACGCGTACGCACCGGCATGTCTGCTTCACATGACGACCGTCGAGCGTGACGAGTTCGAAGCGAACCCGCTGTGGTCCGAGGCGGGGCAAATCCTCTGGTTGTTCGATCAGCAGGGAACCGACGGCGAGTTACTGGCCGCGGCGGAGATCGCGAGTCGGCTATCGCTGGCCGCGGCTGGCGTATCGCACGTCTTACGCAGACTCCAAAGCCAAGGCAAAGCCCGCCCTTGGAAGATCGATCGCCGCGAGCTGTGGGGAACCAGTGAACAGGTCGACGCGTGGCTCGGCCGCCATTATCGGGAGAAACAGCGTGTCGAGGCCGAACGGGCGCGAGCCGCGACCCGCATCGAAGAGGGCAACAAGGCGTTGGCCACGGCAGAGCAACGCCTTCGCGATATCTGCGACGGACACGACGTGGGCGTATCACTGTTCGGGGGATTCGCTGGCGACTCCGGCGAACCGCGCAAGCAGACTCTCATGATCGCGGTTGACGACGCAGAGGCGGCCGAGTGGCTGGTCGGGCGCATGAGCAGGCCAGGGCCGCAGGAGAACGCACCGACCGACGAGCAGTGGACCGAGTACGCCGCACACCTCGAACTGCTCCTCTCCTGTCTCGTGTGGGCGGGATGGTCGGAGCAGGAGACTGACTTCTTCTCGGAATACGACGAGGAAACCGGGCCTGTGCTGTACGGCACCATGCATCGGACGTGCATGGCGTTCGATGTTGAATTCCACCCAGCCGAGCAGCGGCTCAGCCTACGCCCACACGAGTACCCGGGCGGCTGGCCGCAGATATTCAGCATGCTGGATGACGACGTGGTGATCCGCCTCGACGGCGACGCCGACGAGCAGGCCAAGCTCGTCGCTGAGCGCGCCGGTGAGCTCGGTCTGCTCGACGCCACCCGGGTCGAGATCGATCCGGACGCCGACGTGTCGCTGCGTCAGTTCATGGACGTCCAGCTGACCGAGTATGTCTTCGAACAGATCGCCCGTCACAGTGAGCAGCCGATGCCGGCAGCGATTGAGAAGCTGGATGACGACCCCAATTTTAACACCTACTTCACAGCGGTTGTCGGCATGTTCGGGCAGCACGTGCTGCCCGACTTGGTACCGGATGCAGTGGTCTTGGGAATCGCCGCGTGGTGCTGGCGGAATGACACCGCTGTGGAAGCGTGGCATCTGCCGGACGACATCTCAATGACCAGGGTCAACATCGCCGTCACCAAAGCCATCGGCGAGCACGTGGACCCCTACGAAGGTGTGGATTGGCGCGGTATCGAGTCGTCACTGAACGATCCAGACTTAGCCTCACCCGACGGCAGGAAGATCAGTGACCTATTCGGCGACGGATGGCAGCAGGTCCGGGACACAGTGAACGAGCAGCTCACAAAGTGGCGGCAGCTCGATGAGAACCTCCTCGGCAGCGAAGCGACTCTTCGCCTGCTGACCATCGGTGGTTCGACCGGCTATACGCAGCAGTGGTGGGGACAAGGTCGTTGGCGGGCGATGTGCCGAGCGATCGTGGAAGACGCGGTCGCTGGCGGTATCCAACTTCCACCTCCCTATGACGAGCTCGGCAACGAGCAGCTCGTGTCGGACCTTGCGGAACCGGACCAGCTCAACGACGAGGTGCTGGAGTGGCTCATCAATATGCCCGCCGCCGAGGTGGGCGGACCCCGCGGTCTGCGTTTCCACGACGTCAGCCGGCCGATCTCCCGGATGGTGGAACCCATCGACTGGAACCTCGAATGACTTCGAGTTGCCGGCCGGCAACCCGCGCCCAGATCTTGACAGGTGCCGCTCTCTGGTCTGTCACCGGCTCGGTCATCCAAGCTCCACGCCGCACGTGAAACCTGCATCCACGCCTGAGGACATCATCCGAATTTCCATCTGGACAGCCGAACCGCTCAGCGCCCGCAGAAGACCACGCCTTGCCTCAACATTTCCCCATGTACTCTGCCAGCACCTCGTAACGAGCATCAGAGCAGGCGGCACGACCCGGCACTGCGAGCCCGAGACGCGCCCGAGAGGTCTGAAACAGTCCGACATCAGGCAACACACTTCGACACAGGGACTGCCGCGCGACCACACGAAAAGGTCTTGTCCGGCATCACTCGACACCATCCGACACTCCAAGGTTCCGACTCTTAACCAGCGGGTTCGGGGTTCGAGTCCCTGATGGCGCACACCCAAGCCCCACGTTTTCAGGTCGACGACGTGGGGCTTTGTGTTATGTGGACGCATTCTTCCGCTTACTTATGGTCCATTGTGGTCTGATCCGAGCCCGAGACGCGCCCGAGCTGTCGACGTGGGTTCTGTAAATGATCTTCGCCGTCGCTCAGCAAGATCGACACTGCCAGCGTAACGGTTCCCAGATCCCCCCAGTTCGACGTCGGCTCTAACATGCACCCCGAGTGAGCCCGCCCGAAACTTGGTCACCGGCACGGACTGCGCCTCAGGGGCACCGCTAGCCACCTTCACCGCGATCGACAGACTCAGTACAGCGTTGCCCACTGGGCGACCAGCGCTATGCCACCAACCTGACCATGTGGCGCGTCGGGGATCAGCGTGAGCGGGATGGACAGCGGCCGGGTCTGTCCCGGTGGCAACGGTGGCAGGGAGCACGTCACGATCTCCGGCACGAGCGGGTTGGACGCGCAGCCGAGAGACACCTGTCCGTCCGCGTCGATGTGACGTGGTGTGGTGGGCGTCGACTCTCGTGGCTGCGGCAGCCCCGGCGCGAGCACGTCACGACGGTGGGCCTGGCATACCAAGGTCGGGTTGCTGAAGATCACCGGCGACGGCCGTCCGCTGCGCGGGGATAGTATCGAGCCGGTCGAGGCATCGAATGCAGCGACCTCCGCAAGACATGCGGCACGAACAGCCTGCGGGTCTCCGCTCCTCGGCGAACAATTCGGACCGCTCGGCCCGCACCCACAGGTACCGAACTTCGGTCAACCGGTCAGCAACGAACCCTAGCTACATGAATCCTTCGAGACCCCGCGGCCGGCGGCGACGTCGAGGAGGTCCTGCGGCGTCATGCCGGACGCGGACAGGTCGGCGTGGCTGTAGCCGCCATAGGCTGCAAGCCGACGACCGTGACGTGCCCAGTTGCCCAGGATCAGGTCGGATTTCAGCCAGCCTTGTCCACCGGCACCCTTCTAAGGTTTCGGTATGGCACAAGCGAACCGCGATATCGTCCAAGATGCGTGGCAGGCTTTCTCCAAGCGCGACACCGACCGGATATCGGCTTTCTTTACCGACGATGCCGAGTGGCTCGGCCCCGAGGGCAACGCCACCGCGGTCGCGCTGGGCATTCCCAGCCATATGATCGGCAGAAAGGCGATCGTTCAGTTCATCACCGAGGACTTCTCCCGGCTTTTCACACGGGACGTCAGCTTCACGTTTCATGGCTTCTACGCGGCGAGCGAGCGTGTGATCGTGGAGGCGACAATGAGCGCGACCCTGGCGAACGGGAACGCTTACGTCAACGATTACTGCTTCATCTTCGAATTGCGGGGTGGACTGATTCACCAGGTCCGCGAGTACATGGACACCGCACGCGGACACCACATGGTGTTCGACGAGAGGTCCTAGCCTTGCATCATGTCTAAACGCGCCGACCCGCAGTCGACCTCGTCGACTGTCCATGCTCGACATCCGCCAACAACTGCCGATTGGGTAGAGACTCATCGAGTCGCTGGAGCGGATCGCGTCGCCGTAGCGGGCCAGCCCCGTCGTCTTGACGCCGAAGCAGTGCAGCCGCGAGCCCCGCGTGTGCGGGGACCTCACGATGCGTTCGACCTGCCCGCTGTGCCGGCGCCGATTGTCGCGGCAGTGGCCATGTCCTGTTGCGAGCGTGTCGCGTTGCGACCAGCGGTCGGACTCTGCCGGCGCTGAGCTTCCCCCGGTTGTCCGGACACCTCACCTGAGGTGACCACCGGTCACCAGGGAGGATGTTCTCGTGCCTGCACCACACCCGCCTGAGTTTCATCAGCGTGCCGTCGAGCTTGCCCGTCTGGGCGACAAACCGGTCGCCGCGCTGGCGAAAGATCTCGGGATCAGCGAGTCCTGCCTGCGGAACTGGATGGCCCAGGCCGACGCCGACGAGACCGGCTCGGCGACGAGGCTGACCAGCACGGAGAAAAGAGAACTCGCCGAGCTGCGCCGCAAGAACCGGCAGCTGGAGCTGGAGAATGAGATCCTGAAACGCGCGGCAGCGTACTTCGCGCGGGAGAACATCCTCCCAAAGTAACGTTCCCGCTGGTCCACGAACTCGTCGCGGACGGTATCGACGTCGCGGTGGCCTGCCGGGTGTTGAACGTATCCCGCTCCGGCTATGAAGAATGGCGCGGTCGACCGGCCTCGACGAGAGAGGAGGAGAACGCTCTGCCGCTGAATACATCGAACAAATCCATGCCGATTCCCGCGGAACCTATGGCTCCCGGGGGTGCACGCGGAACTAACACTCGGGCTCGGGCAGCCGGTCAACCGGAAACGGGTCGAGCGGCTCAGGCGCGAGGCCGGGATCCAGGGCCTCTACCGGCGCCGGCGCTCCCGCGCCACAATCCCGACCCGCACGCGGATCCCAGCCCGGACCTGGTCAACCGCCAGTTCACCGTGGATGCCCCGGACCGGCTGTGGATCACCGACATCACCGAGCACCCCACCGACGAAGGGAAGCTCTATTGCGCGGCGGTCATGGACGCCTATTCCCGACTCATCATCAGCTGGTCCATCGTTGACCACATGCGAACAGAACTGGTCACCGACGCCCTCGGCATGGCAATCCTGCGCCGACAGCCCGAGAACAACACCACCATCCTGCATTCCGATCACGGCTCCCAATACCAATGCCACTTAGTTAAGCCGTACGTTTCAGGACGTTCGGGTGCGGGTCATAGTGTTCCTGCTGGTGGCGAGGCGTCTTGATGGGG
>NZ_JBVJCE010000038.1:0-12542 GCF_055588925.1 Amycolatopsis sp. NPDC041971
CCCTCCCTCCCCCTTCCTCTCCCTTTGGTCGTTTTCGCGTTGGCCCGTCACCCCCCAACCCCGGGGAGGGGGTGCGTTTCCCCCCCTAAACGCGCTCCGCGCGACCCTCCCTGTGCACCGCCCCAGACGACTCACCGGTCACAACCGCCACACGCCCCGAAACGCCCAGAGGCACCCCGAACCACCCCATCCCCGACCCGGTCACCCTCCGAAACGGCGCCCGGGCAGGAGCGCGTTTAGCCCGCTAAACGCAGGTCGGCGCCCCGGCGCCGCTACCTGCGCATACCGGTCGGTAACCAGGATGATCGTCCTGTGAGGCGCCTGCTGCGGAGCTTCTCCGACGCTGCGCCAACCGGCGGGACCACCGCGCGGCATCTTGACTCAGAGCCCCTGTGGGGTCACGCTTACTGGCAACGGTGAGAACCGGCGGTGCCCTTGCGGGAGGGACGGTCCGGGGAGGCCGAGGAGAGGCATACCTGAAGACGTTGCGAAGCAGGCTGGGCCCTATCAGGAGCGCCCCCTGGACAGACCGTGACGTTCGGGCTAGACTGCTTCTTTGCGCTGCCCTCTTTCAGGCTGCCCGGAGCCGGTAGTTAGGATAGTGGGCACACGGCACCCTTGACAGACCGCATCAGCTGTTGCTGAAGCGGCTGCTCACCGCTCATTGTCCCCGGAAGGACGCATCTTGGCAGTCTCTCCCGCGAACCAGGCCACTGCTGCGACCACCTCGGCTGTATCTCGCTCGGAGTCCACGGGAATCCCGGGAGCCCCCAAGCGGGTCTCCTTCGCAAAGATTCGCGAGCCGCTCAACACCCCGAACCTGCTCGACGTGCAGATCAGGTCATTCGAATGGTTCACCGGCGACGAGGCGTGGTTCGAACGCCGCGTCGAAGAAGGTGAAGAAAACCCGGTCGGTGGCCTGGAAGAGGTCCTCAACGAGATCTCGCCGATCGAAGACTTCTCCGGATCCATGTCGCTGTCCTTCTCCGACCCGCGCTTCGACGAGGTCAAGGCCTCCGTCGAGGAGTGCAAGGACAAGGACATGACGTACGCGGCCCCGCTGTTCGTGACCGCCGAGTTCGTGAACAACAACACCGGCGAGATCAAGAGCCAGACGGTCTTCATGGGCGACTTCCCGGTGATGACCGACAAGGGCACCTTCGTCATCAACGGCACCGAGCGTGTCGTCGTGTCCCAGCTCGTCCGTTCGCCGGGTGTGTACTTCGACACCAGTGTCGACAAGACCACCGACAAGGACGTCTTCAACGTCCGCGTCATCCCGAGCCGGGGTGCCTGGCTCGAGTTCGACGTCGACAAGCGCGACACCGTCGGCGTCCGCATCGACCGCAAGCGCCGCCAGCCGGTGACCGTGCTGCTGAAGGCGCTGGGCTGGACCACCGAGGCGATCCGTGAGCGCTTCTCGTTCTCCGAGACGCTGCTCGCCACCCTCGAGAAGGACCACACCGCCGGTACCGACGAGGCGCTGCTCGACATCTACCGCAAGCTGCGCCCGGGCGAACCGCCCACGAAGGAGAGCGCGCAGACGCTGCTGGAGAACCTGTTCTTCAAGCCGAAGCGCTACGACCTGGCCAAGGTCGGCCGCTACAAGGTGAACAAGAAGCTCGGCCTGACCACGCCGTACGACACCGGGACGCTGACCGAAGAGGACATCGTCTCGACGATCGAGTACCTGGTCCGCCTGCACGCGGGCGAGGACAAGGCGACCGTCGGCGACCAGGTCATCCCGGTCGAGACCGACGACATCGACCACTTCGGCAACCGTCGTCTCCGCACCGTCGGCGAGCTCATCCAGAACCAGATCCGCGTGGGTCTGTCCCGGATGGAGCGCGTCGTCCGCGAGCGGATGACCACCCAGGACGTCGAGGCGATCACGCCGCAGACCCTGATCAACATCCGTCCCGTCGTGGCGGCGATCAAGGAGTTCTTCGGTACTTCGCAGCTGTCGCAGTTCATGGACCAGAACAACCCGCTGTCGGGGCTGACGCACAAGCGCCGTCTGTCCGCCCTCGGCCCGGGTGGTCTGTCGCGTGAGCGCGCCGGCATGGAGGTCCGTGACGTCCACCCGTCGCACTACGGCCGCATGTGCCCGATCGAGACGCCGGAAGGCCCGAACATCGGCCTGATCGGTTCGCTCTGCTCGTACGCGCGGGTCAACCCGTTCGGTTTCATCGAGACCCCGTACCGCAAGGTCGTCGAGGGTCGCGTCACCGACCAGGTCGACTACCTCACCGCGGACGAGGAAGACCGCTTCGTGAAGGCGCAGGCGAACGCGCCGATCTCGGAAGACGGCACCTTCGTCGAGGATCGCGTCCTGGTCCGTAAGAAGGGCGGCGAGGTCGAGCTGATCGACCCGCTGGACGTGGACTACATGGACGTCTCGCCGCGGCAGATGGTCTCGGTCGCGACCGCGATGATCCCGTTCCTCGAGCACGACGACGCGAACCGCGCCCTGATGGGTGCGAACATGCAGCGTCAGGCCGTGCCGCTGCTCCGCAACCAGGCGCCGTACGTCGGCACCGGGGTGGAGCTGCGCGCCGCGGTCGACGCCGGTGACGTGCTCGTCGCCGAGCAGTCCGGCGTCGTCGAGGAGCTCTCGGCCGACCTGATCACGATCATGCACGACGACGGCACGCGGAAGAGCTACGGACTGTACAAGTTCCGCCGCTCCAACCACGGCACCTGCTTCAACCACCGCCCGATCGTCAACGAGGGCGACCGGGTCGAGCAGGGTCAGGTCATCGCCGACGGCCCGTCCACCGAGAACGGTGAGATGGCGCTCGGCAAGAACCTGCTCGTCGCGGTCATGCCGTGGGAGGGCCACAACTACGAGGACGCGATCATCCTCTCCGAGCGCCTGGTACAGGACGACGTGCTCACGTCGATCCACATCGAGGAGCACGAGATCGACGCCCGCGACACCAAGCTGGGCGCCGAGGAGATCACCCGGGACATCCCGAACGTCTCCGAAGAGGTCCTTGCCGACCTCGACGAGCGCGGCATCATCCGCATCGGTGCCGAGGTCCGCGACGGCGACATCCTGGTCGGCAAGGTCACGCCCAAGGGCGAGACCGAGCTGACCCCGGAAGAGCGCCTGCTCCGCGCGATCTTCGGGGAGAAGGCCCGTGAAGTCCGCGACACCTCGCTGAAGGTGCCGCACGGCGAGACCGGCAAGGTCATCGGCATCCGCGTGTTCTCGCGCGAGGACGACGACGAGCTGCCCCCGGGCGTCAACGAACTGGTCCGCGTCTACGTGGCCCAGAAGCGGAAGATCCAGCCGGGCGACAAGCTCGCCGGCCGCCACGGGAA
Organism: Amycolatopsis sp. NPDC041971; assembly: GCF_055588925.1. NCBI lineage: Bacteria > Bacillati > Actinomycetota > Actinomycetes > Pseudonocardiales > Pseudonocardiaceae > Amycolatopsis > Amycolatopsis sp. NPDC041971. The sequence continues at coordinate 3,328 of NZ_JBVJCE010000038.1, forward strand.
CAAGGGTGTCATCGGCAAGATCCTCCCCGCCGAGGACATGCCGTTCATGGAGGACGGCACGCCCGTCGACATCATCCTGAACACCCACGGTGTCCCGCGTCGTATGAACATCGGCCAGGTACTGGAACTCCACCTGGGCTGGCTGGCGTCGCAGGGCTGGAAGATCGAGGGCAACCCGGACTGGGCGAAGAACCTCAACGAGGAGCTCTACGACGTCGACCCCGGCACGAACACCGCCACCCCGGTGTTCGACGGTGCCAAGGAAGACGAGCTGACCGGTCTGCTCGGCGCCACCAAGCCGAACCGCGACGGTGAGCGCATGGTCAAGCAGAACGGCAAGGCCACGCTGCTGGACGGCCGCTCCGGCGAGCCGTACCCGTACCCGGTCGCCGTCGGCTACATGTACATCCTGAAGCTGCACCACCTGGTCGACGACAAGATCCACGCCCGGTCCACCGGTCCGTACTCGATGATCACGCAGCAGCCGCTGGGTGGTAAGGCGCAGTTCGGTGGCCAGCGTTTCGGCGAGATGGAGTGCTGGGCGATGCAGGCGTACGGCGCCGCATACACCCTGCAGGAACTCCTGACGATCAAGTCGGACGACGTGGTCGGCCGCGTCAAGGTGTACGAGGCCATCGTCAAGGGGGAGAACATCCCCGAGCCGGGTATCCCCGAGTCGTTCAAGGTGCTCCTGAAGGAGCTCCAGTCGCTCTGCCTCAACGTCGAGGTGCTGTCGAGCGACGGCGCCGCGATCGAGATGCGCGACTCCGACGACGAAGACCTCGAGCGCGCCGCGGCCAACCTCGGCATCAACCTGTCCCGCAACGAGTCGCCCTCGGTGGACGACGTCGTGCACTGACGGCTGTCCGAGGCGGGGCCTGCCTCCCGTGGGCCCCGCCTCGACCGCCAACCCCTCTAGTCGACTCAACCCCAAGGGGATGCAAAGACGTGCTGGACGTCAATTTCTTCGATGAGCTCCGCATCGGCCTCGCCACCGCCGACGACATTCGTCAGTGGTCCTTCGGTGAGGTCAAGAAGCCGGAGACCATCAACTACCGGACGCTCAAGCCCGAGAAGGACGGCCTCTTCTGCGAGAAGATCTTCGGCCCGACCCGGGACTGGGAGTGCTACTGCGGTAAGTACAAGCGAGTCCGCTTCAAGGGCATCATCTGCGAGCGCTGCGGCGTCGAGGTCACCCGTGCCAAGGTGCGCCGTGAGCGGATGGGCCACATCGAGCTGGCCGCTCCCGTCACCCACATCTGGTACTTCAAGGGTGTTCCCTCCCGCCTGGGCTACCTGCTCGACCTGGCGCCGAAGGACCTCGAGAAGATCATCTACTTCGCGGCCTACGTGATCACCGGTGTGAACACCGAGCTGCGGCACAACGACCTGCCGACGCTGGAGAACGAGATCGGCGTCGAGCGCAAGAACCTCGAGACCAAGCGTGACGCGGACATCGAGGCACGGGCGCAGAAGCTGGAAGCCGACCTGGCCGAGCTGGAGGCGGAGGGCGCCAAGTCCGACGTCCGCCGCAAGGTCAAGGAAGGCGGCGAGCGCGAGATGCGTCAGCTGCGTGACCGCGCCGGTCGCGAGCTGGACCGTCTCGAGGAGGTCTGGACGACCTTCACCAAGCTCGACGTCCGTCAGCTGATCGCCGACGAGCTGCTCTACCGCGAGCTCGTCGACCGTTACGGCGAGTACTTCACCGGCGGCATGGGCGCGGAGGCCATCCAGAAGCTGGCCACCGAGTTCGACGTCGCGGCCGAAGCCGACCACCTGCGCGACACCATCCGCAACGGCAAGGGGCAGAAGAAGCTCCGCGCGCTGAAGCGGCTCAAGGTCGTCGCGGCCTTCCAGGCCACCGGCAACGACCCGCGCGGCATGGTGCTCGACGCCGTCCCGGTGATCCCGCCGGACCTGCGCCCGATGGTCCAGCTCGACGGTGGCCGGTTCGCCACCTCCGACCTGAACGACCTCTACCGCCGGGTCATCAACCGGAACAACCGGTTGAAGCGGCTGATCGACCTCGGCGCGCCCGAGATCATCGTCAACAACGAGAAGCGGATGCTGCAGGAGGCCGTCGACGCGCTGTTCGACAACGGCCGCCGCGGCCGCCCGGTCACCGGTCCCGGTAACCGCCCGCTGAAGTCGCTGTCCGACCTGCTCAAGGGCAAGCAGGGCCGGTTCCGTCAGAACCTGCTCGGCAAGCGTGTCGACTACTCGGGCCGTTCGGTCATCATCGTCGGCCCGCAGTTGAAGCTGCACCAGTGCGGTCTGCCGAAGGACATGGCGCTCGAGCTGTTCAAGCCGTTCGTCATGAAGCGGCTGGTCGACCTGAACCACGCGCAGAACATCAAGTCCGCCAAGCGGATGGTGGAGCGCTCGCGGCCGCAGGTGTGGGACGTGCTCGAAGAGGTCATCACCGGCCACCCGGTGATGCTGAACCGTGCGCCGACCCTGCACCGCCTCGGTATCCAGGCCTTCGAGCCGCAGCTGGTCGAAGGCAAGGCCATCCAGCTGCACCCGCTGGTCTGTGAAGCGTTCAACGCGGACTTCGACGGTGACCAGATGGCCGTGCACCTCCCGCTGTCCGCGGAGGCGCAGGCCGAGGCCCGCATCCTGATGCTGTCGGCGAACAACATCCTTTCGCCGGCGTCGGGCCGCCCGCTCGCCATGCCGCGTCTGGACATGGTGACCGGTCTGTTCCACCTGACCCGCCTGAACGAAAAGGACGAGGGCGCGGGCTTCGCGTACTCCTCGCCGGCCGAAGCGATCATGGCGTACGACCGCAAGGCGCTGAGCCTGCACGCCCCGGTCAAGATCCGCATCACCGACCGTCAGCCCGCCAAGGCCGACGAAGCGGCGCTCGCGGAGAAGGGCTGGGAGCCGGGCAAGGCTTGGCTGGCCGAGACCACCCTGGGTCGCGTGCTGTTCAACGAGCTGCTCCCGGCTGACTACCCGTTCATCAACGAGCCGATGCCGAAGAAGCGTCAGGCCGCGATCGTGAACGACCTCGCCGAGCGCTACTCGATGACCCAGGTCGCGCAGACCCTGGACCGCCTGAAGGACGCCGGTTTCTACTGGGCGACCCGTTCGGGTGTCACGGTCGCGATCTCCGACGTGCTCGTCCCGACCGGCAAGAAGGCCATTCTGGACGAGTACGAAGGCAAGGCCGACCAGGTCGAGAAGCGGTACCAGCGTGGTCAGCTGTCGCACGCCGAGCGCAACAACGAGCTCGTCAAGGTGTGGACGCAGGCCACCGAAGAGGTCCACAAGATCATGGAGACGGCGCTGCCGGACGACAACCCGATCGCGATGATCGTGAAGTCGGGCGCGGCGGGCAACATGACGCAGGTCCGGTCGCTGGCCGGTATGCGTGGTCTGGTGTCGAACCCGAAGGGTGAGTACATCCCGCGTCCGATCAAGGCCAACTTCCGTGAAGGCCTGTCGGTGGCGGAGTACTTCATCGCGACGCACGGTGCCCGTAAGGGTCTGGCGGACACGGCGCTCCGTACCGCCGACTCGGGTTACCTGACCCGTCGTCTGGTGGACGTGTCGCAGGACGTCATCGTCCGCGAGGTCGACTGTGGCACCACCCGCGGCATCAACATGCCGATCGGTGAGGACATCGGCGACGGCAAGGTCCTGCGTGACCAGCACGTCGAGACCAGTGTGTACGCGCGGAACCTGGCGACCGACGCGGTCGACGCCAAGGGCAACGTCGTGCTCAACGCCGGTGACGACATCGGTGACCCGGCGATCGACAAGCTCATCTCGAGCGGGATCGCCAAGGTCAAGGTGCGTTCGGTGCTGACCTGCGAGTCGGCCGTCGGTATCTGCGCCACCTGCTACGGCCGGTCCATGGCGACCGGTCAGCTGGTCGACGTCGGTGAGGCCGTGGGTATCGTCGCGGCCCAGTCGATCGGTGAGCCGGGTACGCAGCTGACGATGCGTACGTTCCACCAGGGTGGTGTCGCCGGTGACGACATCACGACCGGTCTGCCCCGTGTCCAGGAGCTGTTCGAAGCCCGGGTCCCGAAGGGCAAGGCGCCGATCGCCGACGTCGATGGCCGCGTGCGCATCGAAGAGAGCGAGCGGTTCTGGAAGATCACGCTGATCCCGGACGACGGCAGTGAAGAGATCGTCTTCGACAAGCTGTCCAAGCGTCAGCGGCTCGCGAACACCCTGAACGGCCCGCTGGGTGACGGTGACCGCGTCGCGGTCGGCCAGCAGCTGCTCGAGGGCACGCCGGACCCGCACGAGGTCCTGCGGGTCATGGGGCCGCGCGAGGCGCAGATGCACCTGGTGGACGAGGTCCAGAAGGTGTACCGGGCGCAGGGTGTGTCGATCCACGACAAGCACATCGAGGTCATCGTCCGGCAGATGCTGCGCCGGGTGACGATCATCGACTCCGGTGCCACGGACTTCCTCCCGGGCGAGCTGCCCGAGCGGACCAAGTTCGAGGCGAAGAACCGGGCGTCGGTCGCCGAAGGCGGCGAGCCTGCCTCGGGTCGCCCGGTGCTGATGGGGATCACGAAGGCCTCGCTGACCACGGACTCGTGGCTGTCGGCGGCTTCGTTCCAGGAGACCACGCGTGTCCTGACCGACGCGGCCATCAACGGCCGTTCGGACAAGCTCGTGGGCCTCAAGGAGAACGTGATCATCGGTAAGCTGATCCCGGCCGGTACCGGGATCAACAAGTACCGCAACATCCAGGTGCAGCCGACCGAGGAGGCGCGGGTCGCCGCTTACGCGATCCCGTCCTACGACGACGGCTACTACACCCCGGATGTGTTCGGCTCCACGCCGGGCGCCGCGGTGCCGCTGGACGACTACGACTTCGGCCGCGACTTCCGCTGACCGAAGCGAAATCCACGAGAAGGGCCCCCGCCGATCCGGCGGGGGCCCTTCCCGTTTTCGGGCACTTGGAGCCACTCGAAACAGGTACTGATCCCCGATGAATCCCGCTCAGATAATGCGGTTCGAGGGCTATGCGCATTTCCAGCTGCGGCGAGTTCGGCCCGCAGCGCCGAAACCGCGGGCCGAACGGCCGAAGATCACTCCTGGCCGAGATCACTTTCACCCGGATCGCGTTCAGCCCGCTAAACGCGATCCGGGGACCGGGTCCGCGGCGACGATCGGCGCGTTATGGGGCGGTATGCGCGACGGATGGCGGCCGATCTCAGGCGCGTCCGTCGACAGGATCGAATCCATGAAATCACTGGGGAAAGACACTTTTCAGTCAGCGGTGGACGGTGTCCACCGCGCGGAAGTGCCGGGTGTGTTCGCCGAGGTGCGTCAGGGTGAGCAGGTCTGGCGCTGCGCCGCCGGAGTCGCCGACCTCGAAACCGGCAGACCCGTTCACCCCGACATGCGGCAACGCGTCGGCAGCGTCACGAAGACCTTCATCTCCGCCGCGGTTCTGCGGCAGGTCGAGGCGGGGCGAATCGGACTCGACACACCGATCGGCGATCATCTGCCGCGGCTGGTCCCGGGGGAGCGCGGCCGGAAGATCACGGTCCGGATGCTGCTCAACCACACCAGCGGTCTCGCCGAGTACCTCCCGTACGCCTTCCCGTCGCTCAAGGAACTCGCCCCCGAAAGCCTCGACGACAACCGGTTCCGGAAGTTCCGCTCGACCAAGTTGATCGCGCTGGGCGTCGATGCCCCCGCCACCGGCGAGCCGGGGAGCATTCCGGGGGTCTACTCGAACACGAACTACCTGCTCCTGGGAAAGCTCCTGGAGCACTTGGCCGGCACTTCGGTGGAAGAGCACGTCGCCCGCTCCATCATCGAACCCGCAGGCCTCGCGCATACCGGGTTTCCCGCCACCGCGCGGATCGACGGACCGCACTCGCGGATGTACGAGGCACTGTTCGGGAGGATCGATCCGCCACGGGACTACAGCATTTACGACATGTCCTGGGTGATGACGGGCGCCGGCCTGGTCTCGACCGTCGCGGACCTCAACCGCTTCTACCGCAAACTGCTCGGCGGCGAGATCGTCGACCCGGCGTCGCTGGCGGAGATGCAGCGTCTGGTGCCGGTCATCGCGCAGGACGGGCGACTGATCGACTACGGCCTCGGTCTGTACAAGACCGAGATCCCCGGTCACGGCACCTTCTGGGGTCACGACGGCACGGTCTGGGGAGCGTTGACGATGTCCTGGACCCGCGCGGACGGCGGGCGGCAGTTCTCCGCCGCACTGAACCTCGTGCGGTGGAGCAAACCGGACGCCGAGGGACCACCGCACCCCATCGACGAGGCACTGGCGACCCTCAAGCGACTGGCCCTGTGCGGCCCCGCCTGACCCACGCCCGGATCGCGTTTAGCCGGCTAAACGCGCTCTGTCCGACTTGCGTTTAGCGGGCTAAACGCGAAACGGCAGGGGAGAAGCGCAGGTCAGGGCGGATCGGGAGACCGGGAGGTCGACAGAGCGGTCCGGGGGCCGATCCGGAGCGAAGCGGGGCACGCGCCTCACCCCGCCGAGAGGGGCGCTGCGGCCGGTAGCAGAGCGTGTAGCCCTGCCGCATCAGTCGCCGGTGGCCGACACGCAATCCCTCTGCGGACTGTCTGGTCAGGAGGCGCAGCGGTTACACGTACCCCTCGATCTTCTGGCCGCCGAAGCGAGGGCGGCAACGGCCAGCGCTTGTCTGAACATCTTCAGCCTGTCTTGCCGTCGCGGAGTTCCCGGGACTGCATAACGAAAACATAACGGAAAAGTGGTCGCCGGATTCGGGCTACTGGTCCGTTGTGACCTGCCGTAGTGCCACCAGGTGGCCTAGTTCCCAGTGCGCGGAAAATCGCCACCCGTTCGGCCCAATGGCCTATCCGGATCGTGGGAATTCACCCTGCCGTGGCTCGTCCCATTCTTTGATCACGAGATTGACACTCCGGCGGCTTCACACGAGTATTTCGCCTATGCAATCCCCAGTCGCCTTGGTGTGGCGCCGGCACGTCGACCTGCGGCAGCAGGCAAGCGCGCTGTGTATGGATTCCTGACCTATTCCGGGTTTGTCGCGCCGTATTGAATCAGCGTATCCGACACGGATGCGCCCGTTCCTCGTGCGCTGACGGTTTCCATTGTGCCGCAACGGTTCTCTGGGTGAACCAGCGGTTGATTTACTTCCCTTTGATCCGCGTCGGCGACGCCTGCGCGAAAGCGGGGAGAGGTGTGCCGAATGTCCGGCGCTTCGGTAGCGAAAACAGGGAGAAAGAATGCTATCCAACTCGCCCAAGTGGCGAAAAGTGGTGATAGGCGCCATGGCGGCGGCCCTGGCCGTGGGCACGGTGACCTATACCGGCTCCACGACCAGTGCCTACGCCGACGTCCAGGTCGTCAAGGACGCGAAGAAGGCGGCCGACGGCAAGGAGTATTGGGTCCAGAACCACTTGGTGTCCAAGGACATCGCGGTGTCCCGGAGCGCGGACGGCAAGCGCAAGAAATGGCTGCTGGTCTGGGCCGGTGACGAGAACATCGCCGACACTCTGGTCAAGGACATCAAGAATCTGCCGGGTTCGCTCGGCGGTGGCCTGAACAAGATCAAGAACGCGTTGCCCGGTCCGGACTTCCTCGCCGTGATCGACGCGACGCAGGGTTCGCCGACCTACGGCAGGGTCGTCAACACCGCCACCGTCGGACCGCTCGTCGAGAACGAGCCGCACCACATGCAATACGTGTGGCACAAGGGCGACACGATCTACGCCGGCGCGCTGTTCGCCGCCGCGACGTACGCCTTCGACGTCTCCGCCTTGCCGCAACTGAAGCTCAAGGGTGTCAGCCTCCCGACCCAGACCCTCGGCGGTTCCGTGCCCGACGCGTACTGGGTGCTCAAGGACGGCACCGCGTACGGCACGTATATGGGCGGCCCTGTCGTTCCCGGCCCGCACACCTATGCCAACGGTTCCACGGTGGTGGGCAACGGTTTCGCCGGCAGCCCCGGCGAGGTCGTCCGCTTCGACCAGAACGCGCAGGTGCTTTCCGAGTCCCCCGCGGCCACACCACAGGGTGACAACAAGAAGCTGTGCGACAACCTCCCGCAGCTGGACAAGCCGACCTGCGCCAACCCGCACGGCATCCAGGCCCGTGAGGACCTCGACACCCTGGTCACCAGTGACTACGCCGAGCCGCGCAACATCATCCTCGACCCGGTGAAGCAGCCGTCGCCGTACCTGCGGCGGCCGACCGTCCGCACTTGGGACATCTCCGACCGCAACAAGCCGAAGCTCAAGGCGGTCTCGTACCTGCCGGACGGCCCGCGGGCCGATCCCGCGGACCCACTGCACGCCGAAAGCCGCGCGGTCATGGAGACCACGGTGACGAACCTGCCCGGTCACAAGGGCGCGTTCGCGCAGACCATGCAGGGCGGCGCGGTGTTCTACACACCGGACATCACCGCCAAGGAGCCGCACTGGATCCAGGTGTTCGACGACGGCGCCGCGAACAAGGCGATCCACCCGAACAACGACTCCAACGGTGGCGGTTCCAACGGTGGCTGGATCCAGACCAGCCCCGACGACAAGTACCTCTACCGCGCGATCACCGGCCGCCAGAAGGGCGCGCTCGGTCCGGACGACCCCGGCACCACCGGCGGCGTCTACGTCCTCGACATTCAGAAACTCGTCGCCGCGGGCGACAAGGTCGAGGACATCAAGGGCCGGATCGACACGAAGGAGAAGTCGCGGCAGGGCGGTGGCGGCGACCTGCCGACCGTCGTCGGCGCGGCGCCGATCAACCCGGGCACGCCCGGCGGTGGCCCGCACTGGGGCGCGTACGACAACTTCGTGCTCGGCGACGACGGGTACTACCACGAAACCGACAGGCCGCAGCACCTCGCGGTGTCGAACTACTTCGTCGCACGGTCCGGTTTGGACGGTGACCACAAGGTCAACCTGCTGAACCTCGGCGAAGACGGGAAGGTCGGCGTCGACCAGAACTTCCGGGACGAATTCACCGGACAGGTCGGCATCAACTTCAACCGGAAGACCTGGCCGCACGGGTCCTTCGGCAACGCCAAACCGCACTCCGAACTGTTCGTCGTGGCGGACGCGGATCTCAAGTAACCCTGTTCGGCGCGGAAGGTCGTGGGTGGGGGGGACACCCCCCCCCCCCCCGCCCCCCCCCCTTCTTCGGGGAAGGTCCCCCCGGGGCACCCCGCCATGCCGGCGGGTTTGGGTTTGGCCGGGGGTGGAACCGCACTTTGTTTACTTCGGGC
>NZ_JBVJCE010000039.1:0-10754 GCF_055588925.1 Amycolatopsis sp. NPDC041971
AGTGGCGGCCTCACGCGGAACGAACTCGCATGACACCCGGGCTAACGACCTTGACGTCCCTCATCAGCGCAAACAGGCTTAACTAAGTGGCATTGCTCCTTACCTCCCTTGTTCTCGTTGTCACCACCCCCTTTCGAGTTCCCGGCATTCGAGTGCGATCCAGCGGGGTTCTTGGCCACCTTGTCCGCGGCCTTCGCCGCTACTTTGAACACACCCATCCCTGGAACGTTGCCCGCGACTTTCATCGCGGACCCTGGACCACCGCCGCCGCTGTTGTCCGGAATCGGTTTCGCCTGCGCGGCGGCAGCCCCGAGCACTCCGAAGGCCACCGACACGAACCCTCCGGAAAGGGTGTACAGCACCGCGCGGCCCAGCCCCGTCTCGATTTCTCGCATACTTACCTCCCATCCCTGACGAGGCAGTGTGCGTCGCACCGGTACAGGCACGATTCATTCCCGGTACATCGAGTGCGTGACGGCGGGGTTCTTCGCCGGGCCGGCCTGCGGAGCTACGACCCTATGGTCAGCCCATCACCGCCGGTTGGGGCGGTCGACACCGACAACGTCCCCGACATTCAGCCAGGACAGCAGTGGGAACACCGTTTCCGGGACTGCGTACAGCCCCCAGCGGCGCTGCGGATCGAAGAGGCGCAAGACGAACGGGCCGAGCCGGAAGTCCTTTGCCCTGCGCCGGGTGACCGAGTCGATCAGCTGGGCTACCGCGGCGGCGAAGCCGTGCTGGTCGAAACCGGCGGGAACGTGCTCGGCACGGGCGACCATGATGCGCGCGCACTCGGCTCCGGCGCCCAGCGACATGGCATAGAAGAAGTCGGCGAACTGGGCTTTGGTCGTGGCCGACAGTTCGACGACGAAGCCGGCGTCGAGCACGATGACCTCTCCGTGCTCGGTGAGATACAGGTTTCCCGGGTGTAGATCGCAGTGCACGAACCCGTCGACGAACAGCATCCGGTACATCATGTGCAACACCCCGCGGACCACCTCCCTGCGCTGGGCCGCGTCGAGTTCGTCCGGCCGGTTCGCGCCGGCGATCGGTGTCAACGAGGACGTCGCCAACGCCAACAGCACCGGTTGTCTGGCCGCCCACTTGCTCGACACGACAGGGGCACAGACGATCGCGATCGAGGTGGAGCAGGGTGACAGCCTCGGTCGACCGGCCAGCGTGCTCGCTTCGGCCCGACGCGGGCCGACGGGCATCACGACCCGGGTCGGAGGGTTAGCGGTGGTCCGCGACGGACACCGAGGCGACAACTAGACCGTCCTCTTCTGCGATCCGCGCAGGGGACTGGGACTGTCCGTTGCGGTCAAGCGTTGGCACCCGGTGGTGGCCGTCAGCGGGACGCGATGTCGAGGACGTGGCTGAGTGTCCGTCGGGAGACGCCCAGCTTGGCGGCGACGGCGGTTCGGGTTCGTCCGGCGCCGAGCAGGATGCGGGCGTCGGCGATCTGTTCGGAGGTCAGGGCGCGAGGACGGCCGCCGACGCGCCCCGGACCCCCTACGCCGCGCGCCGGACTGGACATCAACGCCGATGCCACCGGCCTGACGCTGTTCGCGACGGTGCGGCGCGCTGACGAGCGGGGGGTGCTCCCGGCGGCGGCCTGGTGTTCGTCGCGGACGCATTCTCGGTCGTCAGCCGAGGCCTTCGATGATGCGGAAGTCGCGCTTGAAGCCGTCGGGGAGCGCGGCCAGCGCCTTCTGGTAGGCCGCACTCTCGTATGCGGCGACCGCCTGTTGGAAGCTGTCGAACTCGATCAGGACGACGCGCTCGGTGATTCCGGCTTCGTGTGCGACGACCCGGCTGCCGACGGAGGCGAGCACCCGCCCGCCCGCGGCCTTGACGGCCAGGCCGGCCAGTTCGTTGTAGACATCAAGCCTCTCGGGGTCCGCGATGGTGGGGTAGACGCTGACCCAGTAGCCCTTGGCCACGATTCCTCCTGTGTTCGCTGGTTCGGCTGGATCGCACCGCTGGCTTTCGCGCCGCTACTGGTTCATACCGGGCGCGTCGCTGGTTCCTCTTTCGCTACGGGCTTTCCGCCAACCGAGACAGTAGCGAAGCTACGGACAGCGCTGCTCGACTGTTTCGGCGGTGGAGCCGGCACAAAGGTCCGGCGGACGCTGCCACCGCTGAAGGGGCGGACGGCGTGAACCAGTTTGAGCCCGATCTACGAGCCCCGCACGCGCTGCGCGGGAAGAGGTGACGACCATGTTCTGGAAGCGCATGGCCGACATCCACAAGCGGGGCAAGGAACGACTCGAGGAGTTGGGGGAGAAACACCGCGATGAGACCGAGCGGCTCGTCGCTGCCGCACGGGAGGCGGTCGGCCCGCCCGATGCGGACGACGAGGCCGAGGCCTCCGTCGCGCCGCGCGTACCCATCGCCGCCCACCACGCACGGCATCCCAGCCGCGGGTGATGCGTGCGCGTTCCGGAGACCGTCGAGCTCCCTGGCGTTATGACGGATCACAACGATCGGTCGGGAACTCTGAACAAAGTCCTGGTTCGGACATGGCCGCCGGGCCCGCATCATGAGTCCAGCAAATTACTGGCAGGTAGTCAGAGCTGGAGTAGTCCATGCGAGCACGACGATGGCTCATCGCGGGGTTGGCGGCAATCGCCGCCACAAGCCGCAACTACCCAGCGATCGCGGCGCAGGCGCTGGGCGCCCGTCTGACCGACGTGTCCTGCTCGAGTGCGGAGCTCACGGCGCCGCTGCACCCCAACGCCGCCGGTATGGCCGCCTTCGGCAACGCCGTCGCTCAAGCCGTCACCCGATAAGTGAGGAGGGACAATGTCGTCCCGAACCCGTCTTGCCCTGGCCGCCACAGCAGCGCTCGCCTCGACCTGCCTGTTCGGTTCCACCGTTTCCGCCGCCCCCGTGGAGGACTACGTCGCCCTGGGTGACTCGTACTCCTCGGGCAACGGGACCTACGCCGCGAACCTCGACCTGTCGTGCTACCGCAGCACCTACGCCTACCCGTACCTGGTAGCGCGGCAGCGGGCGAACACCCGCCTCAGCTTCACGGCGTGCCAAGGTGCCAAAACCGACGACATCGTCAACGGTCAGAACCGTTCGCTGAACTCCGACACCGACCTCGTGTCGATCACGATCGGCGGAAACGACATCGGTTTCGGCGACCTCGTTCTCAGTTGCGCGGGCAGCTACAGCCCCGACTGCGAATCAGCGGTGGACAAGGCGAACACCAAGATCTTCACCGAACTGCCCGCCAAGCTCGACCGGGCCTACGCCGCGATCCGCGTCAGCGCGCCGAACGCGGGCAAGGTCGTCGTGCTCGGCTACGGCCGGTTCGCCGGACCGGACCTGGACTGCGCCGCAGCGGACGGGATCACCGCCGAGGAAGCGGGCCGCCTCAACGGCGTCAGCGACAACCTCGACTCGGTGATCAAGGACCGGGCGGGCGCCGCTCGCTTCGCCTACCAAAGCTCGATCGCCCGCTTCACCAGTCACGACGTCTGCGCCCGGGACCCCTACCTCAACGGCAAGAGCTGGAGTGTTGCCGACATGTACCACCCGACCCGCAGTGGCCACGCCAACGGCCTGGCCACTGCGCTGCTCGACGCGACCCGCTAGTCATACGCCGCGAACGAGCGGTCACGACCGAGTCGACAGCTGGGCTGCCGCTCACCCGTCACGTGACCGCCGGCAGGTCCGCCTGCCGGCGGGTCTGCCTGACACCGCTCGCCGACACCCGGTACGCCGCTTGCCTACCGGGAAGACACCCCGACCCCCGAAAGAGGAATAGCGTGAATTCACCGCTGATGTCCGTAGGGCTGCCGGTTGCCCTCGCTGTGATCATGTTCGGTCTGGGGCTGTCGCTCACCGGGGGCGACTTCACCCGCATCGCCCGTAACCCCCGGTCGGTCGGCATCGCGCTGGCGTGTCAGCTGCTGGTACTGCCGGTGGCGGCGTTCGGCCTGGTCCTGCTTTTCAGACTGCCGCCGGTCCTCGCGGTCGGCATGATGGTGCTCGCCTCCTCTCCCGGCGGGACGACGGCGAACCTGTTCAGTCATCTGTTCCGCGGTGATGTCGCGCTCAACGTCTCCCTCACCGCGGTGAACTCCGTCATCGCGGTGGTCACATTGCCGCTGGTGACGAACTTCGCGATCGGCTATTTCCAGCCCGACCAGGGCGCGGGCTCGGTGGGGTTGCAGCTCGGCAAAGTCGTCCAGGTCTTCGCGATCGTCCTGATCCCGGTCCTGGTCGGAATGGTGGTGCGCCGGCTGTGGCCCGCTTTCGCCGACCGGATGGACCGTCCGGTCCGGTTCGGCTCGGCGCTCACGCTGCTGGTGGTGGTCGTCGGCACCATGGTGGCCGAACGCGCCAACCTGGCCACCTACGTCCTCGACGTCGGCGCCGTCACGGTGCTGTTCTGCCTGACCAGCCTGACCGTGGGCTACTTCGTCCCGCTGCGGCTCGGCGTCGACAAGCACCAGGCTATCGCTTGCTCGATGGAGATCGGTATCCATAACAGCACCATCGCGATCACCATCGCCATCAGCGTCCTGGGCAGCACCGAGATGGCCGTTCCCGCGGCCGTCTACGGCGTCCTGATGTTCCCACTGGCCGCCGTCGTCGGCCGGCTCATCGTCCGACGGGACGCGTCTGCACGTGTACGCGTGTAGCTGTCGAAGCCGCTCAAGAGAGCCGCCGGGCCGCGAGGACTGCCCAGGAGGCTGGCGGTGGCGTCGCCGCAGCAGGGACGCCCGGCGATTCGGTAACCACATCGTGCCGGCGCGGCAGGCGACCTGAGGTGGTCTATCTGGCCGCGATCCCCGTGCGCCAGTCCTTCGGGGAAGAAACGATGGAGACTCCGCCCATCACGTTCCGAGAAGACGTGGACGCCGCTGGTTGCGCTGTCGTGACGGAGCCCAAATCTTTCGTCGCGATTTTGCGCTGAATCCCAATTACCACCATGACGAGTTCTATTAAAGTTTCGTCCATTGCGATTTCCGAATAATGGGTGGCAACGGGACTCGCACCACACAGCTCACACAAGGAGGCCCACTATGCGAAGGTTCACGAGATGGCGCTTGCTGGGGGTGGTGGTGTCGCTCGGCGCGGTCATCCAGCTGAGTGGCGTGGTGATCGCCCCATCCGGTGCACGTGCCGAGGTCACGGCGACCGATCCCGGATCAGCGCCGTGGCAGCAGGTCGAAATCGGTCGGGTGGCAGCTGAATGCGGGTTGGACCCAGAGCTGCTGAGGCAGGCCAACACGCGGCTGCCGAGCATTCCCTTCACGATCGTCCGGTACGGCAAGCTGTGTTGGACCAACCGGCCATCGCAGACGGCGTCGACCTACCACGTCGCGTCGGTGACCAAGACTTTCGGCGCGACGCTGTTCGGCATGATCGCCGCCCGCAGCGGGCTGGACGACACCGATGCGGTCACCGAGTGGATCCCACGGCTCGAGCTGGGGGGCATCAACCCGCAGGCGACCCTGGCCCACGTGTTGGCGATGACGGCCACCAAGCCGAGCCTGGCGACGGACCAGAAAGGCAGGTGGAGCTACGACGCTCTGGGCTGGCGGGAGATCGACCGGCTCGTCCGGGTGATGAACCGGGCTATCGAACGCGAGCCGCAGAATTTCCCCGGCGTGGCCAACGTCGAGCAGTTCGCGCAGAAGGAACTCTTCGACGTGCTCGGGATGCGTGACTCGTCCTGGGGCGGGAACACCATCGCTTACAGCCTGAACAGCACCACGCAGGACCTGTCACGATTGGGTCTTCTGCTGTTGCGCAAGGGCAACTGGAGCGGTCGGCAGCTGCTCGATGAGCGCTACGTCTACCGGATGACGCATCCGGCGTTCGAGGACACCAACACCGGATACGGCTACCTCACCCAGCTCAACGCGAACGCGGGGCAGACCTACTCCTCGGGAACCCCCGATCGCGAGTGCTCGCCATACGCCACCTGGCCGAGTTACCCGCACGCGCCGTTCCACGCGACAACCCACGATTACCACGGCTCCCCCTACAGCGACGAGCGCCACGACATCGGGCTCGCCTGGGCCTCAGGCGCCGGTGGGCAGCGAGTGTCCGTGCACCGGGGTCTCGACCTGGTGGTCGGGGTCCGCGACGACGCGACCAACGAGGGGCATAAACGGGCCTGGGCGGCGATTCGCCCGGCGCTGGTCGCGCTCGACAGCCGGTACGCGGGAGACGAGACGGCGTTCTGCGCGGCGTACCAGCGCGGCCAGTATGCGCCGGCCCTGCTCAGCAAGTGGTCACCGTCGGCGAGTCAATAGAGGCCCGACCGGAAAGAAAGGAAGTCATGTCCTCCCCAGCCCGCAGATGGTTCCCATCGCCCTTGCCGCAGTGACGATGGAGACACCGGCGGCGGAGCGTGATCAAGTTACCGATCCTGCTGAGGATCGCGGTGACGAAGTCCGTCGTGTTCCTGTTCACCGCGTCCTCGTCGATGCTCGCGGAGTCGGTGCCCTCGCTGGCCGACAGCAGCAACCAGGCGTTGCCGCTGGGCGGAAACGCGCGAAGCGAGGGCGACACCGGAGCATCCGTTCGGCTACGGACGTGAACGCTACGTGTACGGGTTAATCGTCTCGATCGTGCTGTTCAGTCTCGGTGGCCGCGCCCGGCTCACCGACGACGTCGAGGCAATCGTGCGCGACGTCCTGCGGAAGCGGTACGTCACCCGCCAGCGCCGCACCGTCTCCGTGATCGTCCGCGAGCTCACGAGGGAGTGCCGCGTCCGGGGTTCCCGTGCCGTCGCGGGGAACGGTGTTGCGCTGGATTGCCCAGCTCGACCCGGTGTCTGCGGCGGAGACGTCCTGGACGTCGCCTATTCGAAACGGCAGGGCAAGAAGCATGGCCGTGAAGGAGTGTTCGTGTTCCAGGTTCACGGTGACGGGAATCCGGTGATGATCCCGGCGACGGCCATCGGCCGATTCCTTGCATTCCTCCTGGATCGGGCACGATCCTCGAAGCGTCCCATGTGACGTACAGTGGGCCGCTGTGCTCAACAAAAGACTCTCGGTCGGCCTCTTCGTAGTGGCCGGCGCCCTCGTACTGGCCGGGTGCGACGGCTCTGCCGCGCCGGATGCCCGACAGGACGCTGCCGGGCTCGACCCCGCGAAGTGCGCTGACCCGAATTTCGCCAGTACTCACACGGATTTTTGTGTCGACAACGCCTCCGAGTCGGAGACGCCGGCAGCCGAAGCCGCCACCTTGTCCAACGGCTTGAAGGTCAGGATCATCTCCGCGAAGTCCGAGACCACGGATTCGAACGACTACAACTCCGGCCCAACCCAGAACGTCCTGGTAACAATAGCTACCGAGATCACGAATACCGGCAACGCGACGTTCGTCTTCCCGACGGCGAAGAGCAATGTCCGTGCAGAGTTGCTCTACGGCCGCAACCACGCCAAGGCGACGAACTCGGCAGTTCAGAAGGGCGGCTCCACCGACCTACCGGAGCAGCTCGTCGCGGGCAGATCGGTGACGATGGCGTCGACCTTCACGATGCGTGCCGGGGGCGCGGACAACGTCGTCTTCCGGTTCAACCCTGACAACACCGCCACAAACGACATCACTTTCACGAACGTCCAGACCTTGTACAAGTAGCGCTCGCGCGCCTTCCCGGCCCCGTCACCGGCGTCCGGGGCTTCTTCGTCGCCGCGGAAATCGTCGAAAGTCCTGTCCTCGCTTCGGGTACTCATGGTTCCCCACCGCGGATCCGGGGTCGCCGACGGGACTGTAACGCGAACGGTGTTTCCGGCCGTGGTTGTCAGCGCCCGGCCAGCGGTCACTTCGGACTTGATTTCGGCTGACATCATCGAGCGTTGGAGGGTGCGGTGTGGCGAGGCCGCCCTGCACTGGACGTTTCGCTTCTCCCGACCGGCAAGGGCGCGTTCACACCGACCTCGCCACCTAGGTGCAGCCGATCTCCCTTGCCGTCGTTGATGCGCAGCGCCGGATCGACGTTCGCCGTAGGCGGCGGTCTTGTCGACCGCGAGGTTGTAGTCGTCGAGGACGGCGCGGATGTTCACCTTCGGCCGCCATGAGGTCGTTGTCTCCGGCGTACGGCGTCACGATCTTTGGGTTCCGTGCGAGCGCGGGGCATCGAGCTTCCCCGCCGCGGCGAAACAGCGAAGAGCGCTGATCGATCCGATCGGCGCTCTTCGCGTGGTCACGACATCAGCAAGCTGAGCATCAGCGCACTTGGGCGTTGGGTTCCAGGAAGCTCCATCCAAGGCCGCACTGCACAGTGGCGTTGCCGGGATCTCCCTGCCGCGCCCAGGCACTGTAGAAGTTCGAGTAGTCGTAGCTGCCGGTAGGAGTCTGGTACTTGCAGCGGGCCACAGCCCGGTACTGCGTACCACGAGCAGATGAGTAACAGTAGGCTTTTGCCCCGTTTCCGGACTGCGACGCGCTGCAATAAGAGGGAGGTGCGGCGGACGCCGGCGATGCTACTGCGATGGACAGCCCGACACTTGTCAGTGTCGCGGCGAGCATGATCTTCGCGGTTCGCGATTTCATTCGAAGCCCCCGTGTCAAGTTGTGCCCCAGTGTCCGAGCAGGTGGTGTCGGACGCATCCGTAGTGTGACACATCCCGTGCACTTGTCACAACCCATGTGTGGAGGGGCGCGGGACGTCTTTCGCTTTGAGGAAGCCGTTCCCATGCATGAAAACTCTCCCCGCGACTCCCATTCCCGCTTCGAGGCGCGGTGTTCTGCGGGCTGTTCGGCCGATTTGGGCAGGAGCGCTGACTACCCGAGTGATGCGGTGCCCGACAAGTTGTTCGGCAACAGCGAGTATGTGTCAGGAGGCTCCGGTCACTTCGCATTCTTGCAGAGTCCCGATCTTCGCTGTGATTGTGGTGAGGGCGAATCCAATGTCGAGGTGGAAATTTGATGGTTCGTCCTTCGCCGGCAGGGCGGGCACTGCGCCGTATTCGATGTAGGCCGGGATCTGCGTGATAAGAGAGATTATGTCGAAGTCGATGCCGGTTTCCTCGATCAGTTCGTGTGCTACCGCCTCGTGCAGGCTGTTGTCGGCCAGCTCGACGTGCCAGCGCGCCTGGGGAGGCGTCAGGATGGTGCTGGGCCAGGATCGCGGCCTGGTACGCCGCGACGGAGTCGATTCCGCGGTCTTCGAGGACGACCTCGACGCCGACCGCCGCACCGAGGCCGAAACGGCCTACCAAAACGCGCTCATTGAATCGCCGCCGGCCTGTTGGCATGGATCGTCGAGAATGCGGGACCCGGACTCACTGGCGCGGATCTGGTGAAGGCACGGCTCGATACGCTCAAGATCGCGCTAAGCGTCGGTGTCGGCAGCGGCGGCGTGGTCGCGCTTTACCTCGCCTGGCTCCGCCAGCAGTCCACCGAAGCCGACCCGATCACCGCGAACGCGTCCTCTCCCAGAATTTCGTAGTCACTGCGGGTCTGGGACAGGGCCGTGGAGCCCGCGGCCCCCGGGCTCGACCACTATCAAGTCCGATCCTGGGGAGCGTGGTATGCCCATATCACCCTGTCCATGCTCGTCCATGCCTGGCTCGCTGTCTCCAGATCCCTTGCCTTAAAAGGGGAATCGGAGTCGACAAATCGGGCATGATCGGATTCACGCTACCGGAGATACGCCGCCTGCTGGCCAAACTTATTGGCTTGACCCGTTTTGGCGGACATCCAAGATCAGGGGGCATGTGCCTCCGGAAGGATGTCCGTCATCATGGAGATTATGGGGAAGAAGAAGCCTCGTGCTCGGCGTTCGTTCACGCGGGAGTTCAAGGCTGAGATCGTCGAGCTGTGCCAGCGCGGGGATCGCTCGATCGGTCAGGTCGCGAAGGATTTCGACCTGACCGAGACCGCCGTGCGGCAGTGGATCGCGCAGGCCGAGCTGGATGCGGGGGCCCGCGCCGACGGGTTGAGCACTGACGAGCGGGACGAGCTGTCCCGGTTGCGGCGGGAGAATCGCCGGTTGTCCGAGGACGTGGAGATCCTCAAACGAGCGACGGCTTTCTTCGCGAAGGAGATCCGGTGAACGTGTACCCGTTCATCGAGGCGGAGAACGCTGGCACCACCGGCAACGTGAAACGTTCCTGTGAGCTACTCAAGGTCTCCCGAGCCGCCTATTACGCCCATCGCGACGCCGAATCTTCCGCCCGCCAGCAGAAGGATGACGAACTGACCGCCGAGATCATCGCGATCCACGATGAGTCGAAAGGCACCTACGGAATACCCCGTGTCCACGCGGAGCTGTGCGCCCGCGGGCGGCGGCATTCCCGCAAGCGCGTCGCTCGGCTCCTGCGCGCCGCTGGGCGAGCGGGCAGGGCTCCGAAACGATGGCGCACCACGACGATTCCCGACCCTGCAGCGACCACTTCCACTGACCTTTTCGAGCGGGATTTCTCCTGCAGTGCAACAGAAATCAACACCCGTCGGTGTGGCGACATCACCTATATCCACACCTGGGAGGGCTGGTTGTATCTGGCCACGGTGATCGATCTCAGGTCGCGGCGGGTCGTCGGGTGGGCCACCGCGGACCACTTGCGCACCGAGCTCATCGCCGAGGCGCTCGACAACGCGGTCGCGCAGCGCCGGCCCGACCCCGGGGTGATCTTCCATTCCGACCGGGGCTGCCAATACCAATGCCACTTAGTTAAGCCGGTTTGCGCTGATGAGGGACGTCAAGGTCGTTAGCCCGGGTGTCATGCGAGTTCGTTCCGCGTGAGGCCGCCACTCGCCAATTCAGTGGCAGATTG
>NZ_JBVJCE010000040.1:0-8976 GCF_055588925.1 Amycolatopsis sp. NPDC041971
GCTTAGTTCACTAGCACACTGTTGAGTTCTCAAGCAACACACCCCGAATCACACCACACACGCGGCCTTATCCGAAGCAGTCATTTCTTGGCTTTTTCCGGAGCACACCCTAGCACCTGCTCGAAACTGCCGTTTCAGCGGGGGTAGAGTTACCTCTCCGGTTCGGGACCACCCACTCTACCACCATCCGGTGGGAGCTTGGTTCGTGTTCCCGGCGGCCGCTCGGTTTCCCTGGCGACGAAGAGAACATTACACGGCCCGAAACCGGCGTTTACAGGGGGGTCCTCTTTTGCGCGTCGGGGCTCTGACCTGCGTCGATCGTGCCCTCCCCCGGAACCGGCTCTCCGTGCGTGGCGACCACCGTCAGCACGACGAGGGCGGCGGCGAGCGCGGCCGTGATGTGGATGGGCGCGGGCGTGAACGACGCGGCGAACACGAGCACCGCGGTCACCGGGAACCCGATCGCGATCGGACGGCATTCGTTGGCGGGGCCGATGTGCATCAGCCAGACGCTGAGCAGGTAGATCGCGACGGGCACGGTCGTGGCCATGGCGGCGGGCAACGGGGCGACGTGTCCGGTGTGGGTGTCGTAGTCGACGGCGACCTCGAGGCCGGCGCCGAGCGCGGCCGCCGAGGCGAAGATCAAGTAGTGCCCATAACCCCAGCTCGCGACGGTGAACAGGCTCTTCGCCCTTTCCAGCCGGACGTGACCCGGCTGGTCGAAGTACAGCCACCACAGGGAGAAGACCAGCACGAGCCCCGCGGCGGCGAGCGAGATCAGGCTGCCGGTGTGCTCGCCTTTGTCCAGCCCCTCCTTGATCGCGGTGGTCGCGCCGAGGATGGATTCACCCAGCACGATGATCGTGAACAGGCCGTAGCGCTCGGCGATGTGGTGCGGATGCCAGCCCGTCCAGCGCTTGCGTTCGGCGATCACCGGGACCGCGAGCTCGGCCACCAGGAGCACGAAGAACGACGGCAACGCCAAGGACTCCGGCAGACCGAGACGGACGACCCACAGGATCTGGACGATCGTGATGCCGACGGCGTACCGCAACGCGGCCGGACGGCAGTGCGGATCGGTCCGCGCGGCGCGCAGCCATTGCACAACCATCGCCAGCCGCATCAGGACGTAACCGGCCACCGTGATCGTGAAGTCGCCCTCGAAGGCCGACGAGACACCGGCGGCGACGGTCAGCCCGCCGGCGATCTGCACCAGCGTCACCAGCCGGTACGGGACGTCGTCGGTGTCGAACGAGGAGGCGAACCAGCTGAAGTTGAGCCAACCCCACCAGATCGCGAAGAACACCATCCCGAAGCTGAGCACCCCGTGCCCGATGTGGTTTTCGGCGATCGCGTGGTGCAGACCGGCGGCCGCCTGCGCGACGGCGACCACGAAACACAGGTCGAACAACAGCTCCAGCGGGGTCGCGACCCGGTGCCCTTCACCGGAATCGCGCATCGTCATCGGCCGGTACCAGACCCTCAGCCGACTTCGCCGTGCAGAACTCTCCACCATCACCGCTCCTCGCACTCTCGATCCGCGGTGATCTTCGCAGCCGGGAGCGGTTCACACACTCGGAGGAACGCGCGGCGGGTGGGCCCGGGCCGGGTGCACCTCCCCAGGCGACCCCGCGCGGACCCACCCGCGCGAATGCCTCACCAGGACTCGGCTCGTCAGTGGTGGTGAGCCGGCTGCCGCCGAACGGTCCCCCGCGGACGCCGACGGCCGTCCACCGGCTCGTGACCGTGGGTTTCCATTCCTGAAACTCCGGACTCACCACGATCGCTTCGCCGATCGATCCATCCCCGATCGATCGACAGAAATACCACTGTCGGTAGCCATGACACAGCGGTGAAGGCTCCGTTAGGTCTACCCGGTCGCTCTGAGTAGCACCAGGGGCTAGCGGCGTCAGTCACTCGGATGGAGCATCCGATCTTGCCGAACGTAGTCATCGGCACGCACGGATGACTCAGCCGCGTGGACTGTCGGCGGCAGTCCGCTCGGCGTCCTCTCGTTCGGTGAGCAAACGCCGCTTCCGCCGGGCACGAAGTTCGATCACGGCGAGTAAAAGCGCCGAACTCGTCAGGACGGCGGCGCACAGCATCGCCGCGGTCAGCGCCGATGGGTAGCCACCGTTCGCACTCAGCACCGCGTGGAAGACCGAGGCCAGCACGACGGTGCCGATCGCGGTGCCGATCCGCTGTCCGGTCTGCAACGCACCCCCCGCCACGCCCGCCATCGACGTCGGGACGCATTCCAGGGTCAGCGTGGTGTTGGGCGAAATGACCATGCCGCCACCGACGCCCGCGACGAGCAACGGCAGCGCGAACCACCAGCCCGCTGCAACCCCGGGATCCCGCCCGGCGAGGACGGCGACCGTGATCATCCCGGCGATCACCATGACCAGGCCGGTGACGGTGAGCTTGCGTCCCCATTTCGGCACCAGCCGTCCCGCGATCGCCGCCGACACGGCCGAACCGAGGGCGAAGGAGGTGACGGCGAGCCCGGATTGCAGTGGCGTGTAGCCGAGGCCTTGCTGGAAGAAGATGGCGAAGACCAGCCACATACCGGTGAACCCGCTGAAGTACAGCGCGCCGACGGCGGCACCCGTGGCGTAGCCCGGGGTGTCGGAGAACAGCCGGGTGTCGAGCAGCGGCGGACGGCCGCGCCGCACCATCGAGCGTTCCCAGCGCACGAACGCGAAACCGAAGACCACCGCGACCACGAACAGCCACCACAGGCTGCTGAGCCCGCCCTCTTCGGATTCGATCAGCGGGAGCAGGACGCCGAGGACGGCGACACCCAGCAGCATGATGCCGACGAAGTCGATCTCGCCCCGCAGGCTTCTCGCCGGTGTCTCCGGTTTCGGGAGCCATCTCAAGGCCAGCCCGAACGCCAGGAACCCGATGGGCACGTTCACGTAAAAGACCCAGCGCCAGCCTTCCGGATCGCCGAAGACCGCGAGGATCACACCGCCGAGCACGGGCCCGACGGCGGTCGAGATCCCGACGGTGGCGCCGAACATGCCGAACGCGCGGCCCCGTTCCGCGCCGCGGAACAGGTCCTGGATCATCCCGCTGTTCTGCGGCGTCATCATCCCCGAGGCGAAACCCTGCAGCAACCGCGCGATGATCAGCGTCGTCTCGTTCGGCGCCGCGCCGGCGAACACGCTGGTCAGCACGAAAGCGGCGAGCGCGAACAGGAACATGCGGCGGCGGCCGAGCGCGTCGCCGAGCCTGCCGCCGGACACCAGCACCAGCCCGAAGGCCAGCGCGTAGCCCGACACGACCCACTGGATCCCGCCACTCGACGCGCCGAGATCCTTCTGGATCGAGGGCAGTGCCGTGTTGACGATGCTGACGTCGAGCAGGCCCATGAACCCGGCGGCCAGGGAGACGGCGAGCGCCTTCCAGCGCCGGGGGTCGGGTTCGTAGGTGCTCATCAGGTGCTGGCGGCGATCCCGGGGATGCCCTTGAGTTCACCGATCAGCATCGCCGTCACCTTGACCGGATAGTCGTAGAGCGCGAAGACCGTCTGGTTCTTTCCGACCAGCTTCAGGTGCACCGGGGTCTCGCCCTTGTGGGCCAGCAAAGTCTGCTTCAGTTCACTGACCACCGACTGGTCGATCTTCTCCGCCGCGGCCAGCAGGACGAGCGGCAGATCGTCGTCGCCGTTGCCGACCTCGGACAGGTCGAGCGGCACGAGCCCGCCACCGAAGATGGACATCTTGTCCTCGCGCCAGTTCACCCTGCCCTTGACCAGCACCGCGTTGTCCTCGATGAGATCGGCGGAGAACATCGCGTAGGACTTCGGGAAGTACAGGACCTCCAGCGAGGCGTCCATGTCTTCGATGGTGCAGATCGCCCAGGGCTCGCCCTTCTTGTTGACCCGGCGTTCCAGCGCGGTGATCAGCCCGGAGACGACCAGCTCACCTTCCTTCGGCGGGTCGGCGAGGATCGCGGCGATCGGCCGCGGCGCGTGTTTGCGCAGGATGCGTTCGGCGCCGTCCAGCGGGTGTGCCGAGACGTAGAGGCCGAGCATCTCCCGTTCGTAGGCCAGGAGCTGCTTGCGCGGATACTCCTCCTCCCCGAACTTCAGATGCGCGAGCGGCGACGAGGACACCGCGTCGCCGGCGTCGTCGTCCCCGCCGAACCCGAAGAGGTCGAACTGGCCCATCGCCTCCTGGCGTTTGAGCGGGACCACGGCCTCGACCGCGTCCTCGTGGACCTGGATCATCGAGAGCCGCGTGTTGCCGAGCGAGTCGAAGCCACCCGCCTTGATCAGCGATTCGATGACACGCTTGTTGCAGGCCACCAGTTCGGACTTGTCGAGGAAGTCGGTGAAGGAGGAGTACTTCCCCTTCTCGTCGCGGGTCTTGATGATCGACTCGACGACGTTCGCGCCGACGTTGCGGACGGCACCCATGCCGAAGCGGATGTCGTCCCCGACGGCCGCGAACCTCAGCGCCGACTCGTTGACGTCCGGCGGGAGCACCTTGATCCCGAGGCGGCGGCACTCCGAGAGGTAGACCGCGGACTTGTCCTTGTTGTCACCGACCGAGGTGAGCAGGGCGGCCATGTACTCCGGCGTGAAGTTCGCCTTGAGGTACGCGGTCCAGTACGAGATCAGGCCGTACGCTGCCGCGTGGCTCTTGTTGAACGCGTAACCCGCGAAGGGGAGGATCGTGTCCCAGAGCGCCTTGATCGCCTCGGACGAGAAGCCGCCGGGGAGGAGTTCACTCGCCTTCATCCCCTCTTCGAAGCCGACGAACTCCTTCTCGAGGACTTCCTGCTTCTTCTTGCCCATCGCGCGGCGGAGCACGTCCGCGCGGCCCATCGAATACCCGGCCACTTTCTGGCCGATGTGCATGATCTGTTCCTGATAGACGATCAGGCCGTAGGTGTCGGCCAGGATCTCCTTCAGGGGCTCTTCGAGCTGGGGGTGGATCGGCTTGACCTTTTGCCGCCCGTTCTTGCGGTCGGCGTAGTCGTTGTGCGCGTTCATGCCCATCGGGCCTGGGCGGTACAGCGCGCCCACCGCCACGATGTCGTCGAACACCGTCGGCTGCATACGACGCAGCAGATCCCGCATCGGCCCGCCGTCCAGCTGGAAGACGCCGAGCGTGTCACCGCGGGAGAGCAGTTCGTAGGTCGCCTTGTCCTCGACGCCGAGGGTGTCAAGGTCGATGTCGATCCCGCGGTTGGTCTTGATGTTGTCGATCGCGTCACCGATGACGGTGAGGTTCCGCAGGCCGAGGAAGTCCATCTTCAGCAGGCCGATGGCCTCGCACGACGGGTAGTCCCAGCCGGTGATGATCGAACCGTCGTCGCGCTGCCACAGCGGGATGGCGTCGGTCAGCGGGTCGCAGGACATGATGACCGCGCAGGCGTGGACACCGGCGTTGCGGATCAGGCCCTCGAGGCCACGGGCGGTCTCGAAGATCGTCTTGCACTCTTCGTCGGTCTCGACGAGCGCGCGGACCTCGGCCGCTTCGCCGTAGCGCTCGTGCTTCGAGTCGACGATGCCCGAGAGCGGGATGTCCTTCGCCATGATCGGCGGCGGCAGCGCCTTCGAGATCCGGTCCGCGATCGCGTAGCCCGGCTGCCCGAAGTGGACCCGGGCGGAGTCCTTGATGGCAGCCTTGGTCTTGATGGTGCCGAAGGTGATGACCTGCGCGACCTTGTCGACGCCGTACTTGTCGGTGGCGTAGCGGATCATCTCACCGCGACGGCGGTCGTCGAAGTCGATGTCGATATCGGGCATCGAGACGCGCTCGGGGTTCAGGAACCGCTCGAACAGCAGCTTCTGCGGGATCGGGTCCAGGTTGGTGATACCGAGGACGTACGCGACCAGCGAGCCGGCGGCGGAACCACGGCCGGGACCGACGCGGATGCCGACCTTACGGGCGTAGTTGATGAGGTCGGCGACGATCAGGAAGTAGGCCGGGAAGCCCTTCCCGATGATGACGTCGAGCTCGATCTCGATGCGCTCGTTGTAGTCCGGGTCCGGGACGCCGTCCGGGAACCGCCACTTGAGGCCGCGCGCGACCTCTTCCCGCAGCCAGGTGCCCTGGTCGTAGCCCTCGGGGACCTCGAAGAACGGCAGCCGGTCCTTGTGCGTGTACACGTCCTTGTAGGACTCGACGCGCTCGGCGATCAGCAGCGTCGAGTCGGCCGCGCCGGGGACCTCCTTGTCCCAGTACTCCCGCATGTCGGCGGCCGACTTCAGGTAGTAGCCGTCACCGTCGAACTTGAACCGGTTCGGGTCGTTCAGCGTCTTGCCGGCCTGCACGCACAGCAGCGCGGAGTGGGTGTCGGCCTGGTCCTTGGTGACGTAGTGCGAGTCGTTGGTGGCCAGCGGCTTGAGGTCGAGCAGCTTGCCGACCTCGAGCAGGCCTTCACGGACCGACCGCTCGATCGGCAGCCCGTGGTCCATCAGTTCGAGGAAGAAGTTGTCGGCGCCGAAGATGTCCTTGTAGTCCGACGCGGCCTGGATCGCCTCGGTGCGCTGCCCCAGCCGCAGCCGCGTCTGCACCTCGCCCGAGGGGCATCCGGTGGTCGCGATGATGCCGTGGTGGTTCTCCGCGATCAGCTCGCGGTCCATCCGGGGCTTGCGATAGTAGCCCTGCATGCTCGCGAGCGAGGACAGCTTGAACAGGTTGCGCAGGCCGGTGGAGTTCGCGGCGAGCATCGTCATGTGCGTGTACGCGCCGGCGCCGGAGACGTCGCCGCCTTCACCGAGTTCGTCGGCGCCACGCTGGTTCGACTGTCCCCAGAAGACCGGCTTCTTGTGGAACCGGCTCTCCGGCGCGACGTAGGCCTCGATGCCGATGATCGGCTTGAGGTCGTGTTTGAGCGCCTGCTGGTAGAACTCGTCCGCGCCGTACATGTTGCCGTGGTCGGTCATCCCGACCGCGGGCATGCCCAGCCGCGCCGCCTCCTTGAACAAGGGGGCGATCTTCGCCGCACCGTCGAGCATCGAGTACTCGGTGTGCACATGCAGGTGGACGAAGGAATCGTTCGACACCAGCGAAAACCTCCCCTAGGCAGACGGATCCCTGGCTGCTTGACGCGGGCCGGTCCTCCCACCTTATGCGCCGAGGTTCGACGGCGCCCGGGCGGGATGGCGGGCCGCCGCGGCAAGCTTCCTCCCGTAATCACCCAGCTTCAACTAGGCGCGCGGAGAGGCTCCGGTTACCCCCGAACGGGGCGCCGGATCAGCTCAGCCGGGCCAGCCGCTCGTCGACCACCTCCTTGTCGAACCACTCCGGATCGAAGCCGTGGCCGCCGAGCTCTTCGAGCAGTGCCTCGTTCTCTTCGTCGTCCGGATCACGCAGTGCCTCCAGCAACATCTCGTAGCTCTGCTCGTCCTCACATTCCGCCGGAGGCGTGGCGCGTTCGCCGTCGAGGCAGCTCGGCGCTTCCGGAAGGGCGACCAGCCGTTCGACGCGGATCCAGTGCCTCCAGCACTCCATCTCGTAGACGAGCCGGTGGCCGGGTGAGGTGAGGACCTGGCCGAGTGTCGCTTCGTCGTCCAGACGGTCGCCCTCACCGCTCTGGGCATCGACGCTGAAGCCGCCGTACGCGGTCTCGAACCGGTGATGCCGCCGCTCGTCGTGGTCGAACGCGGCAGCGAGGATCCGGTGCAGTCCGGCGAGGGTGACGTCGGAACGGACTTCGAGCCGTCGCCAGATCGCGTCGTCCGGTGCGGACAGGGCGACCGCCAACCGAAGTCCGGTGACCGGCACGGGCGAGGACAGGACGAGCGGCAGCGGATCGGCCGACGGCAAGCGGGGCAGCGGTTCGTAGGCGGGAAGACCGAGCCACCGGCGCAGCTGGGCGGCACGCACGGGCAGATCGGGTTTCGGATCGGTCCCCGGTTCCGAGAGCTTGGGGACGCTCTCCCGGATCCAGGCGTCGCGGTCCGCCTTGGCGATCAAGGCGGCTTCGACCTGGCTCCGGAACTCTTCGGGGGTCAGCGGTGCCTCGGTCACCTCGAAGCCGTTGCGTAGAACCGCCAAGGCGTCCCCGGGTACGGGGTGGAGTTCGATCACGTCGACCTCGCGCTCGTTGACCACCACCTCGACCCCCACCGAGCGCTTGCCCGCGATCAGTGTGGCGGCCAGGACCACGAGGTCCTGATCCACTTGGCCTTGGACGACACAGTCCGACAGTTCGATCGGGCCGTGGAGCAGTTTCGGCCAGCGCTCCACTTTAGACACGTCCAGAGGCGGACGCGGCCGGTGGGAGCGCTGGCTCTTCGGTCGTTTGGCGGGCTTGCGGCCGCGGCTGACGGGGCTCACCACTCCAGTATCGGATCGGCACCGACAGTTTTTGAAAAATGGTTGCCGACCAGGACATGGATGGGCAGACTGGCCAGCCGCCAAGATCACCTAACCGCCCCGGAGAGTTGATGATCGACCTGCAGGCCATGAACGAGCACGTGATCGCGGAGTTCCGCGCGAACGGCCGCCACGGCGATGGCCTCCCGACCCTGTTGCTCACCACCACCGGCGCGCGCACCGGGCGGCGGCACGTGACGCCGATGCTGTTCCTGGCCGACGACGACCGCTACGTCGTCTTCGCCGCCAACGGAGGTGCTCCCGGGCATCCGGACTGGTACCGCAACCTCGTCGCGGAGCCGTCTGTCGACGTCGAGGCGGACGGAGAGTCCTTCACCGCTCACGCGATCGAGGTCACCGGAGCGGCTCGGGACCGTCTGTTCACGAAACAGGCGAAGGCGTTCCCTCGGCTGGCGGAGCACCAGGCGAAGACCAGCAGGCCATTCCCGGTGATCGCGCTCAAGCGGGTGTGACGCTCACGTGGGTCGCGGGGGGGGGGGGGGGGGGGGGGGGGGGGGGGGTGGTGGGGGGGGGGGGAGGGGGGGGAGGGGGGGGGGGGGGGGGGGGAGGGGGGGCTGGGAGCGTGGCCCTGCATGGTGGCTCAAAGGTGGGGGAAGAGGAGTGAACGAGGGAC
>NZ_JBVJCE010000041.1:0-6786 GCF_055588925.1 Amycolatopsis sp. NPDC041971
GGTCTCTTTTTTCGGGGGGGAAGAGACTTTCAGTGGGGGGGGGGGGGAGGGTGGGACGTGTCGCCCACCCCCTTTCTTTGGGGGGGGTTGCTTTTCTTCCCCCCCCCCCCCCCCCCCCCCCCCACCACCGTGCCCCACCACTCCACCGCCGCCTCGTCACCTCAGCCCGCGAACACCGGCAGCGTGATCCGGGACGGGTGCGCGGGGTCGTGGAAGATCTCGAACCGCGCGGGTTTCCCGTCCACCGCGCTGAAAACGGGCTCGTCGGTGCCGTGGTTACGGGCGAAGCGCGGGAACGCCCCGCCCGCGACCTGCAACCGCAGCCGGTGCCTGCGGCGGAACCGGTAAGCCGTCGGGTCGAGGTGGACCTCGGCCGCGACCACACCGTCCATATCGGACTCGGCGTCGCCCGGGCGCAGGCGGAGGATGCCGTCGGTGACGTTGCGGGAGACGCCGCGGCCGTCCACATCGCACAGCCGGACGAAGACGTCGCCGTGCCCGAGGTCGGTCCGGACGTGCACCAGCGCGGAGATCTCGCCGATGACGTCGAGATCGCGTTTCAGTACGTCACCGGTGAAGACCAGTACGTCCGGCCGAGCTTCGATGTCTTTGTTGTCCTGTTGTTTTCGCACCCCCGACAGCAGGGGACCGCCGACGGTCGGTGTCGGATCGGCCGGGTCGAAGGTGAACCTGCCCGGTTTCGACTCCACCGGCTCGTCAAGGGAAAGCCTGCCGGGGCGCAGGAAATACGGTGTGGCTTCGGACTCGGGCGGCCAGCTTTCGAAGTCCAGCCACCGCCCGGATCCCTGGAGGTGCAGGCGCACGGGCGACTGCCTCAGTGGCGCGGGGTCGCCGAGGAGGTGGGCGGAGAGGAAGCCGATCTGGTCGGCCAGCAGGGTTTTCAGGCTGGCGGGTTCGCCGTGCGCCCACGGGCCGATGGTGATCCGCGGTTCATGTCCGGCCGCGGCGAGTTCCTTGAAGTCGCGCAACTGGGCGGAGATGAACAGGTCGTACCAGCCGGTCACCATGGTCACCGGCGTCCGCAGCGCGGCGACCTCGGCGCTGTGGTCCGACGGCGCCCAGAAACCGTCGCCCGGTTCGGCGTGTCCGGTGACGTCCTGGAGGAACCGCACCTGTTTGCCGATGGCCGCGACGTCCGCGCCGGAAACCGGCAGAAAGGCCATGGCCCGGCGGGTCTTCCTTGTCTGCCAGGGGTTCGGAAGGCCGGCGAACCGGCCCTCCTGGCGACCGATCAGCGCCGACCACGAAACCATGTTGTCGATGGCGAGGATCCCGCCGGGGTAGAAGGTCGACACGAACTCCGACGCGGTGACGCCGAGGCACAGCGCTTCGAGTGGCTCGTCGAGGTACGGCGCGACGGCCCATTGCGTGTGGCCGAGGTAGCTCGCGCCCGCCATCGCGACCCGGCCGTCGCACCACGGCTGCTCGCGCAGCCACGCGACGGTGGCGAGGCCATCCTCTTTCTCCAGGTGGAACGGCCGGAACTCGCCGCCGGAGCCGAAGGTCCCGCGCGTGCTCTGGACGACCGTCTGCAATCCGTGCCGCGCGAGTGTCTCGCCGAAGATCTTGCCCGTCACCCCCTTGCGGCCGTACGGCGTGCGGATCAGCACCACCGGCCGCGGCTCGTCGCCCGGGACGGCGTAGCGATCCGCGAGCAGCCGGACGCCGTCGGGCATCGGGACGGCGATCCCCCTGGTCACCGAGGGGGCGGGGCCTTCGGCGGGCGGGAGGCCGAGGTACCGGTCGAGAAGTCGGTCGAGCACGCCAGTGCCACCTTTCGTGCGGAGGATCACCGTCCGCTTACGACCGTACTCGCGTGGCCCCGCGCCCGCCTGAAGTGAAAGCGTCCCTTCATCGCGGAATTCGCAATGAAGGACGCTTTCCTGGCGCGGGGCGGACCGCCCGGTACCGCCCCGCGGGTCTCAGGGAAGCCGCGCGAGTGTCTCCGGCTTCAGCAGCTTCGCCAGTTCCTCAGCGGGCAAAAGGCTTTTCTCGACGACGAGTTCCGCCACCCCGCGCCCGGTCTCGAGCGCCTCCTTGGCGATCTCGGTGGCGGCCGCGTACCCGATGCTCGGGTTCAGCGCGGTCACCAGCCCGATCGAGTTCTCGACGTAACCCCGCAGCACGCCGGCGTTCGCGGTGATCCCGGAGACGCACCGCTCCGCCAGCACCAGGCAGGCCGACCGCAGATGCGTGATGCTCTCCGAAAGCGAGTGCAGGATCAGCGGTTCGAACGCGTTGAGCTGCAACTGCCCGGCCTCGGCAGCCATCGTGACGGCGACGTCGTTGCCGATGACCTCGAACGCGACCTGGTTGACCACCTCGGGGGATCACCGGGTTGATCTTGCCGGGCATGATCGACGACCCGGCCTGTACCGGCGGCAGGTTGATCTCGTTGAACCCCGCCCGCGGCCCGGACGAGAGCAGCCGCAGGTCGTTGCAGCTCTTCGAGAGTTTGACCGCGATGCGCTTGAGCACGCCGGAAAGGTGTACGAACGCGCCACAGTCCTGCGTCGCCTCGATGAGGTCCGCGGCGGACACGACGGGCAGCCCGGTGATCTCGCGCAGGTGCGCGACGGCGGCTTCGGCGTACCCGGGCGCGGCGTTGAGCCCGGTGCCGATCGCGGTCGCGCCGAGGTTGATCTCGTGCAGCAGCGCCACCGCTTCGGTGAGCCGTAGCCGGTCTTCGCCGAGCATGACCGCGTAGGTGCCGAATTCCTGCCCCAGTGTCATCGGGACGGCGTCCTGCAACTGCGTGCGGCCCATCTTCAGCAGATCGCGGAACTCGACGGCCTTGGCGGCGAAAGCTTCCTCCAGCACGACCATCGCCTCGGCCAGTTCGCGCACGGCGATGATCGTCGCGACGTTGACCGCGGTCGGGTACGCGTCGTTGGTCGACTGCCCGAGGTTCACCTGCTCGTTCGGGTGCACACGAGTGTAATCGCCCTTCTCGTGCCCGAGCAGTTCGAGCGCGCGGTTCGCGATCACCTCGTTGGCGTTCATGTTCGTCGAGGTGCCCGCGCCGCCCTGGATGACGTCGACCACGAACTGATCGTGCAGCGCGCCTTCGCGGATCTCGCGGCACGCCCGGCGGATCGCGTCGGCGACGTCCGGCTCCAGCAATCCCAGATCGGCGTTGGCGCGGGCGGCGGCCTCCTTGACCGAGGCGAGCGCCTCGATCAGATGCGGGTACGCGGAGATCGCGGTGCCGGTGATGGGGAAGTTCTCCCTGGCGCGCGCGGTGTGCACACCCCAGTAGGCGTCGGCCGGGACTTCCTTGTCCCCCAGCAGATCGTGCTCCACACGGTGCATCGCAGGCTCCTCATGCGGCGAGATGGAGTTCGGCCAGCGCGCCGGTCACCCGCAGGCCGGGTGTGGGTTCCAGCACGTCGGGATCGACACCGCACAGCGCGAGCGCGGCGGCGAGCACCGGCCGCCGCGCGCGGTCGCCGCCGTCGGCGATCTTGATCGCGATCGCCGTGCCGTCCGGCAGAGCGGCGACCTGGACGGCTTCGAAACCGTCCTTGGCGATCAGGCCGGGCACCGCGCGCATGAGCGCGGTGACGTCACGACGGGTGCCGGCGACCAGTTCCGGATGCTTCCGGATACCTTCGGCGACAAGGCCTTCCGGACTACCAGGCCGCGCCGCGGCGATTTCGCCGACCGCACGGGCGAGCCCACGCAGCGACACCGCGAACAGGGGAGCGCCGCAGCCGTCGACGGCGACCTTCGGGATCCGCTGCCCGGTCAGGTCCTCGACGCATTCCGCGATCGCGCGCTGCAACGGATGCGCCGGATCCAGATAGTCCTTTGTGGACCAATCGTGCAGGCGGCAGGTCGCGAGCATCGCGGCGTGCTTGCCGGAGCAGTTGTGCGCCGGCCGCGAAGCGGTCCGTCCCGACGCGACCCAGGCGTCGCGCTCCACCGGATCGAACGGCAGATCCTCCGGTGTCCGCAGGTCTTCCTCGGCGAGCCCGGCCCCGTCGAGGGTGTTGCGCACCTCGGCCAGGTGGATCTCCTCGCCGGAGTGGCTTGCCGCGCCGACGGCGAACCCGGCGGCGCTCAGCTCGACCCCGAGCCGGGCCATCGCCGTGGCCTGCAAGGGTTTCGCCGCCGAACGCGGATAGAACGCCGCCTCGATGTCGCCCACGGCGAACAGCACGCGGCCGTCGGGCGCCAGCACCACGGCCGAACCGTGGTGCACCCCCTCGACCATTCCGTCGCGGAGGAGATGCACCAGCGGTTCGTGGGCGGGTACGCGGAGCTCGGGGATCACAGCTTCGTCTTTTCGAAGACGTCCATGTTGATCCGCTTGCGGACCCCGAACCAGCCCGCCACCAGCGCGAGCCCGATGACCGGCAGACAGTACAGGGTGATCCGGCCGGTCTCGTCGAAGCCCATCAGCACCACGACCGCGGCGAGGAAGATCAGCGTCGCGATTTCGGTGTAGGGCGAGAACGGCAGGCGATACGACGGGCGCTCGACCTCGCCGCGGTTGGCCTTGCGCACGAACATCAGATGCGACAGCACGATGCTCGCCCAGGTGCCGAGGATGCCGATGGCGGCGAAGTTCAGCACGATCTCGAAGGCCTGGCTCGGCACGACGGCGTTCAGGCCGACACCGACCACGCATACCGCGGAGGTGAGCAGGATCCCGCCGTAGGGCACGTGGTTCTTGTTCATCACGCCGGTGAACTTCGGCGCGGATCCGGCCAGCGACATCGAACGCAGGATGCGGCCGGTGGAGTAGAGGCCCGAGTTGAGGCTGGACAGCGCCGCGGTCAGCACCACCAGGTTCATCACGTTGCCCGCCTGTGGCACCCCGATGTGCGAGAGCACGGTGACGAAGGGGCTCTCGTTCTTCGAGTAGGAGTTCCACGGCATCAGCATCGCCAGCAGGATCACCGAGCCGACGTAGAAGATCGCGATCCGCCACATGATCGAGTTGATCGCCTTGGGCATGATCTTGCGCGGGTTCTCCGTCTCGCCGGCGGCGACGCCGACCAGTTCGACCGAGGCGTAGGCGAACACGACACCCTGGACGATCAGCACCATCGGCAGCAGACCCGCGGGGAAGATCCCGCCGTGGTCGGAGATCAGCGAGAAGCCCGGCGTGGTGCCGTCGATCGGCTGCTGGGTGACCAGCAAGAAGATTCCGATGCCCATGAAGGCCACCAGCGCGGCGACCTTGATGATGGCGAACCAGAACTCCATCTCGCCGAACAGTTTCACCGACACCATGTTCAGCGCCAGCACCACCGCGAGCGCGATGAGCGCCAGCACCCACTGCGGGATCGGCGTGAAGAAGGACCAGAAATGCGCGTACAGCGCGATCGCGGTGATATCCGCGACACCGGTCGTCGACCAGTTCAGGAAGTGCATCCAGCCCGCGACGAAAGCGCCCTTCTCGCCCATGAATTCCCGGGCGTAGGAGACGAAGGCGCCGGAGGAGGGGCGGTACAGGATGAGTTCGCCGAGCGAGCGCACCACGAAGAACGCGAAAAGGCCGCAGACCGCGTACACGATCGCGAGTGCCGGACCCGCCTGCGCGAGCCGTCCGCCCGCGCCGAGGAACAGGCCGGTGCCGATGGCGCCGCCGATGGCGATCATGTTGACGTGGCGGGGCTTCAGCGCCTTGTCGTAGCCGGCGTCACCGGCGTCTGCGGGCACCGGCGCGGATTTGCCGTCCGCGCTGAGGGTCTGTTCGGTCACGAGTTCAATCGTCCTTGTTCTGGTGCGTGGTGTGGCCCGGCCGCACGATGGTGGTGAGCGCGGTCTCGACGTGTTCGAGATGCGAGGTCATCGCCGCGACGGCGTCCGCTTCGGAGCCGGCGGCGATGGCGGTGACGATCTCACGGTGCTCGATGTTCGAGCGGGTCCGACGGCCACCCAACTGGTTGAGAAACGACGACTGGCGGGCCAGCGCGTCCCGGATCTCCTCGATGACCTTGCCGAACACCGGATTGCCCGAGGCCTGGGCGATGGTGATGTGGAACAGCGAGTCCAGCGCCACCCACGCGGTGTTGTCGGTTTCGACGTCCATGCGCTCGACGAGGTGACCGAGCAGATCCAGGTCGTCGGTGCTGCGGCGCATGGCCGCGTACCCGGCGACCGGGATCTCGACATGCCGCCGGACCTCGAACAGGTCACGGGCCGAGTAGGTCCCGAAGGTGGGGTTCTCGACCGGCCCGGTGGCGGTCACGAAGGTCCCTTTGCCCGTTTTGGACACGGTGAGCCCGAGCGCCTGAAGTCCCCGCAGTGCTTCGCGGACGACCGAGCGGCTGACCTCGAACTCCTTGCCGAGCGCGGATTCCGACGGCAGTTTCTCCCCGACGGGGTACTCGCCTCGCTCGATGGCGCCGCGGAGGTGGGCCAGAACGGCCTCCATCGCGCTGACGCGTCGTGGACCACCGTGTCCGGCTGTCTGGCTGTCAGACAGGTTCATGAGTCGAGATCGTGCGGTCGGCCCCACGCTTTGTCAAGGGATCAGCCGAAGGCTCCGAATCGGCCCGCGAGGTCAGTATCGATGGGGTATCCACCCGAGAATTCGAACCCGTACTGGGCGCTTTCGCAGGTACGGAGTTCAGTGGTGACACCGGATTCCCGCCCGGAGGTGGCCAGCGTCACAACGTCGTCGGTGCGGTGGGTCGTGGGGGGGGGGGGGGGGGGGGGCGGCCACCCCCCCCCCCCACCCACCCCCCCCCCCCCCCCCCCCCCCACCACTGGACGCCCTCCCCCCCACCCCACCCCCCACGCCCACGGACG
>NZ_JBVJCE010000042.1:0-5308 GCF_055588925.1 Amycolatopsis sp. NPDC041971
GTGTTGCTTGAGAACTCAACAGTGTGCTAGTGAACTAAGCCAGTAGAGCTTATGTATTTGAACCTCGTTTTGGGGTTCCTTTGAGAGCAAGAAAATTGCCTCGATCAAATTTGACATTGTTGGAGAGTTTGATCCTGGCTCAGGACGAACGCTGGCGGCGTGCTTAACACATGCAAGTCGAACGATGAAGCCTTCGGGTGGATTAGTGGCGAACGGGTGAGTAACACGTGGGCAATCTGCCCTGTACTTTGGGATAAGCCTGGGAAACTGGGTCTAATACCGGATATCACTGGCTCTCGCATGGGGGTTGGTTGAAAGTTCTGGCGGTACAGGATGAGCCCGCGGCCTATCAGCTTGTTGGTGGGGTAATGGCCTACCAAGGCGACGACGGGTAGCCGGCCTGAGAGGGTGACCGGCCACACTGGGACTGAGACACGGCCCAGACTCCTACGGGAGGCAGCAGTGGGGAATATTGCACAATGGGCGAAAGCCTGATGCAGCGACGCCGCGTGAGGGATGACGGCCTTCGGGTTGTAAACCTCTTTCGCCAGGGACGAAGCGCAAGTGACGGTACCTGGATAAGAAGCACCGGCTAACTACGTGCCAGCAGCCGCGGTAATACGTAGGGTGCAAGCGTTGTCCGGAATTATTGGGCGTAAAGAGCTCGTAGGCGGTTTGTCGCGTCGTTCGTGAAAACTCCACGCTTAACGTGGAGCGTGCGGGCGATACGGGCAGACTTGAGTTCGGTAGGGGAGACTGGAATTCCTGGTGTAGCGGTGAAATGCGCAGATATCAGGAGGAACACCGGTGGCGAAGGCGGGTCTCTGGGCCGATACTGACGCTGAGGAGCGAAAGCGTGGGGAGCGAACAGGATTAGATACCCTGGTAGTCCACGCTGTAAACGTTGGGCGCTAGGTGTGGGCGACATCCACGTTGTCCGTGCCGTAGCTAACGCATTAAGCGCCCCGCCTGGGGAGTACGGCCGCAAGGCTAAAACTCAAAGGAATTGACGGGGGCCCGCACAAGCGGCGGAGCATGTGGATTAATTCGATGCAACGCGAAGAACCTTACCTGGGCTTGACATGCGCCAGACATCCCTAGAGATAGGGCTTCCCTTGTGGTTGGTGTACAGGTGGTGCATGGCTGTCGTCAGCTCGTGTCGTGAGATGTTGGGTTAAGTCCCGCAACGAGCGCAACCCTTATCCTACGTTGCCAGCGCGTTATGGCGGGGACTCGTGGGAGACTGCCGGGGTCAACTCGGAGGAAGGTGGGGATGACGTCAAGTCATCATGCCCCTTATGTCCAGGGCTTCACACATGCTACAATGGCTGGTACAGAGGGCTGCGATACCGCGAGGTGGAGCGAATCCCTTAAAGCCGGTCTCAGTTCGGATCGCAGTCTGCAACTCGACTGCGTGAAGTCGGAGTCGCTAGTAATCGCAGATCAGCAACGCTGCGGTGAATACGTTCCCGGGCCTTGTACACACCGCCCGTCACGTCATGAAAGTCGGTAACACCCGAAGCCCATGGCCCAACCGCGTAAGCGGGGGGAGTGGTCGAAGGTGGGACTGGCGATTGGGACGAAGTCGTAACAAGGTAGCCGTACCGGAAGGTGCGGCTGGATCACCTCCTTTCTAAGGAGCAACACATCCATCGTTCCCGGGATACC
Source organism: Amycolatopsis sp. NPDC041971 (assembly GCF_055588925.1). Taxonomy (NCBI): domain Bacteria; kingdom Bacillati; phylum Actinomycetota; class Actinomycetes; order Pseudonocardiales; family Pseudonocardiaceae; genus Amycolatopsis; species Amycolatopsis sp. NPDC041971. Next base: position 1,669 of record NZ_JBVJCE010000042.1, read on the forward strand.
CGGAACCAGAGCGGTGGGGTGGCCAGGGTTTCAACACCGAACGTGTGTTGGCGCTGGTTGCTCAAGGAATTGTGGAACTACTGGTTATGGTTCGTGACTGGGTTGCCGGCGGGGGCGAGTACTGCTTCTTTCGGGGAGTGTGGAAAGTGTTACGTCGGATTCAGTCGAGAATTGTTCGCTGGCATGCTGTTGGGTCCTGAGGCAACACGCCGAGGGGCTGGACACAGTCCCGGGGACGTTTGTTTCTGGTGTGGTGTTTGAGAACTGTAGAGTGGATGCGAGCATCTTTGTGGTCAAGTTGTTAAGGGCACATGGTGGATGTCTTGGCTTCAGGAGCCGATGAAGGACGTGGGAGGCTGCGATATGCCTCGGGGAGCTGTCAACCGAGCTGTGATCCGAGGATTTCCGAATGGGGAAACCCAGCACCAGTTATGTGGTGTTACCCGCATCTGAATATATAGGGTGTGTGGAGGGAACGCGGGGAAGTGAAACATCTCAGTACCCGTAGGAAGAGAAAACAACCGTGATTCCGTGAGTAGTGGCGAGCGAAAGCGGAAGAGGCTAAACCATGCACATGTCAAGCTGTCAGGCGTTGTGTGTGTGGTGTTGTGGGACCCAGCGTCGAGGATCTGACAGTCCTCGGAACGATTACGCGTGTTAGTGGAACGCCTTGGGATGGGCGACCGGAGTGGGTGAGAGTCCCGTACGCGAAAGCATGTTGTGGATCGTTTGTTTGGTGTTCCCGAGTAGCAGCGAGCTCGTGGAATTTGCTGTGAATCTGCCGGGACCACCCGGTAAGCCTAAATACTTCCTGAAGACCGATAGCGGACTAGTACCGTGAGGGAAAGATGAAAAGTACCCCGGGAGGGGAGTGAAAGAGTACCTGAAACCGTGTGCCTACAAGCCGTCAGAGCCCGAGCACATCCTTGTGATGTTGAGGTGATGGCGTGCCTTTTGAAGAATGAGCCTGCGAGTTAGTGCTGCGTGGCGAGGTTAACCCGTGTGGGGTAGCCGTAGCGAAAGCGAGTCTGAATAGGGCGTCTCCAGTCGCGTGGTCTAGACCCGAAGCGGAGTGATCTACCCATGGCCAGGCTGAAGCGTCGGTAAGACGACGTGGAGGGCCGAACCCACTTAGGTTGAAAACTGAGGGGATGAGCTGTGGGTAGGGGTGAAAGGCCAATCAAACTCCGTGATAGCTGGTTCTCCCCGAAATGCATTTAGGTGCAGCGTCACATGTTTCACCACGGGGGTAGAGCTACTGGATGGTCTAGGGGCCTTACCGGGTTACCGAAATCAACCAAACTCCGAATACCGTGGTGTGAGAGTGTGGCAGTGAGACGGCGGGGGATAAGCTTCGTCGTCGAGAGGGAAACAGCCCAGAACACCAGCTAAGGCCCCCAAGTGTGTGCTCAGTGGGAAAGGATGTGGGATTGCCCAGACAACCAGGAGGTTGGCTTAGAAGCAGCCACCCTTGAAAGAGTGCGTAATAGCTCACTGGTCAAGTGGTCCTGCGCCGACAATGTAGCGGGGCTTAAGCACACCGCCGAAGCTGTGTCATTCACACATTACATCGGCTCAACTCCTTGAGGGTTGTGTCTAGTGGTGTGGATGGGTAGGGGAGCGTCCTGCATCCAGGGAAGCGGCGGCGGAAGCCAGTCGTGGAGGGTGTGGGAGTGAGAATGCAGGCATGAGTAGCGAATGCAGAGTGAGAAACTCTGCCGCCGGATGACCAAGGGTTCCTGGGCCAGGCTAATCCGCCCAGGGTAAGTCGGGACCTAAGGCGAGGCCGACAGGCGTAGTCGATGGATAACGGGTTGATATTCCCGTACCCGAGCACGTGCGCCCAGGATGAGGCGGTTGATACTAACCACCCGAAGCGCCGGTTGAGACCCTTCGGGGTGGAGGCCGGTTGTGGAGCGTGGGATCTGATTCCGTAGTAGTCGAGTGATGGGGTGACGCAGGAAGGTAGCTCCGCCAGTGAGTGGTAGTACTGGTGTAAGCGTGTAGGCCGGAACATAGGTAAATCCGTGTTCCATATAGGCTGAGACGTGATGCGTAGCCGATTGAGGTGAAGTAGAGTGATCCTATGCTGCCGAGAAAAGCCTCTAGCGAGTGCGTGCACGGCCCGTACCCCAAACCAACACAGGTGGTCAGGTAGAGAATACTAAGGCGATCGGGCGAACTGTGGTTAAGGAACTCGGCAAAATGCCCCCGTAACTTCGGGAGAAGGGGGGCCAGTGCACCTGAAGCCTCTTGCAGGCTAGGGTGTGGTGGCCGCAGAGACCAGCGGAAAGCGACTGTTTACTAAAAACACAGGTCCATGCGAAGTCGCAAGACGATGTATATGGACTGACGCCTGCCCGGTGCTGGAACGTTAAGAGGACCGGTTAACCTTTCGGGGTGAAGCTGAGAATTTAAGCGCCAGTAAACGGCGGTGGTAACTATAACCATCCTAAGGTAGCGAAATTCCTTGTCGGGTAAGTTCCGACCTGCACGAATGGCGTAACGACTTTCCGGCTGTCTCAACCACAGGCCCGGCGAAATTGCACTACGAGTAAAGATGCTCGTTACGCGCGGCAGGACGGAAAGACCCCGGGACCTTTACTATAGTTTGGTATTGGTTTTCGGTTCGGCTTGTGTAGGATAGGTGGGAGACTGTGAAGCCGGCACGCTAGTGTTGGTGGAGTCGTTGTTGAAATACCACTCTGGTCGGATTGGGAATCTGAACCTCGGACCATGATCTGGTTCAGGGACAGTGCCTGATGGGTAGTTTAACTGGGGCGGTTGCCTCCTAAAGAGTAACGGAGGCGCCCAAAGGTTCCCTCAGCCTGGTTGGCAATCAGGTGTTGAGTGCAAGTGCACAAGGGAGCTTGACTGTGAGACAGACATGTCGAGCAGGGACGAAAGTCGGGACTAGTGATCCGGCACCACCTGGTGGAAGGGGTGTCGCTCAACGGATAAAAGGTACCCCGGGGATAACAGGCTGATCTTGCCCAAGAGTCCATATCGACGGCATGGTTTGGCACCTCGATGTCGGCTCGTCGCATCCTGGGGCCGGAGTAGGTCCCAAGGGTTGGGCTGTTCGCCCATTAAAGCGGCACGCGAGCTGGGTTTAGAACGTCGTGAGACAGTTCGGTCCCTATCCGCCGCGCGCGTAGGATACTTGAGGAAGGCTGTCCCTAGTACGAGAGGACCGGGACGGACGAACCTCTGGTATGCCAGTTGTCACGCCAGTGGCATGGCTGGTTGGCCACGTTCGGAAGGGATAACCGCTGAAGGCATCTAAGCGGGAAGCCTGTTCCAAGATGAGGTATCCCACCCCATGTGGGTTAAGGCCCCCAACAGACCATTGGGTTGATAGGCCAGAAATGGAAGCACAGTAATGTGTTATCGAGTTGACTGGTACTAATAGGCCGAGGACTTGCCCACAAAGATGTTACGCATCCACTCTACAGCTCTGAAACACCACACAACCACACACAAATATGTGAGTGAGTGTGTGTGGGTGTTTCACAGTGTTTCGGTGGTCATAGCGTCAGGGAAACGCCCGGTCCCATTCCGAACCCGGAAGCTAAGCCTGACAGCGCCGATGGTACTGCAACCGAAGGGTTGTGGGAGAGTAGGACACCGCCGGACTAAC
>NZ_JBVJCE010000043.1:0-4729 GCF_055588925.1 Amycolatopsis sp. NPDC041971
CAATACACCTCATGGGCATTCGGGCAACGACTCCGCACCGCCGGACTGCTCGCCTCCATGGGAACCGTAGGCGACTGCTACGACAACGCCATGATGGAATCCTTCTGGGGCACCATGCAACTCGAATTACTCGACACCAAACAATGGAAACCCCGACCAGCTTGCCAACGCGATATCCGAATGGATCAGAGTGCTGGTACAACCCGAAACGGCGACATTCCAGCATCGGGATGCACGCCCCGGTCACGTTCGAGGCCCCCACACGCCACCCGACACGACCGCCTGACCCCACACCCGCCGTGTCCGGCTAACAGGGGGAAGCTCAGTCCGGCGGGGCCACGTTCAAGGTCTCTATGTTGTTTCATCGGCCCACTTCAGGCCTACCTGATCTCTCTCCTTCTGCGCGGGTCCCGCCGCTCCAGTTCAAGCCGCATTTGCACGCGTTGCCCGCCTACCGCAAACGCGACGCGGCGATCCCGGCGGAGCTGCTGTCAAAAGCAGCCAAGCTCACCCTTGGTAACCCGAGTTCGCGCTGTGGAAAGACTGAGCACAACGGACAGCCCATGACGTACGACGTCTGAACTCCTGGCCGCGGTGCCGCCATGGCGACGCGGGTCGGTCATGGAGGTCATTGCGAGTCCTCACGCTGTCGAAGCCTGTCTTGGTCCTCAGGGCGGTGTGAAGTAATGACAGAATGGCTGCCGCGCCCCTGTCCCAGTGTTGACAGGGCGCCGTTCAACCGACTGATCACCATGGTCTCCGGGATACCGAGCAGTTTGGCGACCTCTTTCAACGCCTGTCCGCGACAGTAGATCAAGACCAGCACCTCGCGAGACACGGCGGGAATCGCAGCCAACAACTGAGCCAACGACGGCCGCCCGACAGGGTCGGCGACGTCCTCGGCCGAAGCGGATCGTGGTGGTTGCCCCGACACGCCATCACGTGGCGGGGCGGTCCGGATCCGGTCGAGCGCATACCGACGAGCCGTGGCCATCAACCAGGTGGACGGGTCACCGCGGTCGGGATCGTAGCGGGGCGCTGTCCGCCAGGCGTCCAGATACACCTCACGGGTGACCTCCTCGGCCTGACCCACGTCGGTCACGATACTGCTGACCAGCCCGAACACTCCAGGAGCGGTGTGGTCGTACAGTTCGGCGAACGCGGCGGTATCACCATCCCCGGCCCGCTGCAGCAGTGTGCGGCAGATTCCTGGGTCAGGTACAGCGGCCATCATGGCACTCCCAACGGGACGCACGGACTCATACCGCCGGGGACTTGGGCAGCCCTTGTGATCCTCGAATTACCCCGGCGATCAGTCAATAAACATCAGCTCGGTCACCGATACCGCGGTGCCGCGAGATGCGTGCGGCCGGGATGCGCGGCGGCTGGCGCACCCGAAGCAGGTGTACCAGGCTGGCCACAGCGGGAGGCCCAACGAGGGCTACCTACTGGTGACGCTCGTACGCTGTGGGTAGTCGAGCGCATGGAGGGCCGATGGGGCAGAACCGGCGTCAGCGGATGCAGGCATTGCTGGCCGCCGACCGTGCCACCCGCCCTGCCTCGGCCGTAAGCCTGGCGTGCGGCCGGTGTGTGGTGGAGTTGTCCGTCACCGGCGCCGGTGCGACTGTCTTGAGCAACCTGCCCACCGGAGGCGGCGATGGCGCTGTACGTCCGAGCCGCGGTCTGGTGCACGCGACGAACTCGGTGAGTGCGGGGTTGGAAGATCTGCAGCTCACCGTCGGGGAGGGGCCTTGTCTGGACGCGTTCGCCTCTGGCGGGCCGGTGCTCGTCGCTGATCTGGCTGCCGAGACGGCACGGTGGCCGGCGTTCACACCTGCGGCATGTGACCTGGGCGCGGCCGCGGTGTTCTCTTTCCCGTTGCAGGTCGGGGTGGCGCGGCTGGGGTCGCTGGATCTCTATCGCGACACGATCGGCCCGCTCACGCGGGACGAGTTGGCAGACGCGCTGATCCTGAGCGATCTGGCCACGCAAGGGGTGGTGGATGATCTTGACGGGCACAGCGTCGATGATGTGAGCTGGCTGGCCGATCCGCACGAGCAGGTGCATCAGGCCGCGGGCATGGTGCAGGTCCAGCTGGGATCGACCACGCAGGTGGCGCTGATGCGGCTACGCGGCTACGCCTTCACTCACGACATTCCACTGGCCGAGGTCGCCCAGCAGGTCGTAGCACGTTCTCTGCGCCTCACCGACACCGAGGACGGCAATAATGCGCAGTGAGGGAAAGGCCGACGAGATGACCACTGCCCGGGAGCAACAATTCGCGGACACCTTCGTGTCGCTGGCAGATACTCTGGTCGCCGACTTCGATGTGCTCGATTTCCTCGGCCTGCTCACCGAGCGGGCCGTCGACCTGCTCAACGTTGACGCCGCGGCGGTGATTCTGCCCGATCAGCGAGGCGGGTGGCGGCCTGCGGCAGGGTCGTCCGAGCAAGCCGAATTGATCGAGGTGTTCGCCGCGCAAACCCGGCAGGGCCCCTGTCTGGACTGCGTTCACAGCGGTATGCCGGTGGCCACGGCAGACCTGTCCGCAGACGGCGAACGATGGCCCCAATTCGCACCCGCGGCTGTCAGCGCGGGCTTCCGGGCGGCCTGCGCCGTGCCGATGCGACTACGTAAGGACATCATCGGCGCCTTGACGCTGCTGGGCACGACCCCGGTGGCCATCGATGACGCCAGCGTCGCGCTGGGCCAGTCGCTCGCCGACATCGCCACCATCGGGATCCTGCAGCAACGCGCGATCCGCCACGACGAGATCGTGTCCGAGCAGTTGCAAGCAACCCTGCATCACCGCACCGTCGTCGAACAAGCCAAAGGTGTACTCGCCGAAGCCGGCGGGCTGGACATGCACCAGGCATACCTCGCGTTGCGCAGCTACGCCCATGCGCACGGCCGGCGGTTGTCCGACGTCGCACGAGACGTCGCGACCGCGGCCCTCGACCCCCACGCCCTACTGGCCGACACAACCGATGTCTCTCAGTCGTGACCCTGCGAAGGACAAAGGAGCACAGCTCGTGCCACCCACCCCGGAATCGTCACAGAAACCGCCGCCTGATCGGGAGCGGCAATTGTCCCGCACGTTCGTCGGCCTCGCCGACACCCTGGTAGCCGACTTCGACATCTCCGACTTCCTGAACATGCTCACCGAGCAGTGCATCGACCTGCTCGGCGTCTCCGCGAGCGGAGTGATCCTGCTCGACACCGACGGGAACCTGCAGGTCGCGGCCACCTCCTCCCAGCGGGCCGAACTGTTGGAGCTCTTCGCGGTGCAAACCAATGACGGTCCGTGCATAGACTGCGTCCGCACTGGGGCACCGGTGTCCAGCGCGGACCTGGTTGTCGAGGCGCAGAGGTGGCCGAGCTTCGCCGCGGCAGCCGCGGAGTGCGGATTCCAGGCCGTCCAAGCCCTGCCAATGCGGCTGCGGGACCAGGTAGTCGGGGTCCTGACCCTCTTGAACACCGACACCGGTGGGGCAGCTCGCGACGACATCGAACTCGGGCAAGCCCTGGCGGACGTCGCCACCATCGGTATCCTGCAGCAGCGCACCATCGAACGCGGCGACCAACTCACCGAACAGTTGCAAACCGCGCTGCACAGCCGCGTCGCGATCGAACAGGCCAAAGGTGTGCTCGCCGAGCATGGCAGTGTCTCGATGGAGGAAGCGTTTACGCAGCTACGCGGCTACGCCCGCGCCCACCACCACCGACTCACCGACCTCGCGCGCGCTGTCGCCGGGGGCACCGCCGACCTGACCGCGATCTTGAAGCGCGCGCACCCCTGACGAAGCCGTAGGGCGAAAATGTCTGCCCTGCAAGGAGATCTGGATCGGTCGCGGGGCGGGCCCGCGCGACGCGCGGCGCCGCTACCTGGCCCCCGGAACAGGCGCCGCTGCTCAACCAAGTCTGCCTGCTTGATTCCCTGGCCAAGGTGGCGACATCACCGCCTCAGGCGTGCTGCCGGACGCAGACGTCGGAGTCATCGTGTGCTGGCACAAGCGGCGTGGACAGATGCACGGTGTCGAGTCGACCGAGCAGATAGGTCAACTCGTCAGCGTCGATCACGCCGGCGTCGGCGGCCCGGATCCAGGCGGACGCCGCGCGAACACAGAATTCCTGAGACGCCGGGTGCGCGGACTCATTTCGCTGGGTGGTATCCATGACCGCTCCTGGGATATAGCAGGGTGCTCGCCTGGGCCGAGGCAAGCTCGCGAGCACAGAATTCCCCCAAAGCGTCGACGTAAACAGCAGTTCGATCGAAGTGACTTCCCTGGTGGCTCCGCGAACCCGCCGTCGAGTGACCACACCCATGGGGCGATGCTCGGGCAGCGTGTGGTCCGCCGGGTCGCGGCTACCAGGAATTCGGGGTGAAGTCGCACGGCAGGGTTACGGGGTAAAGACGGTGCGCGACGACGGGTGTGGCCTGGGCCAGTACACCGGAATCGCCAAAGTCGAAGATCGTGTAACCAAGGCCCCTGGCAGACGACCACCCTCTCGAAGGAAGTCCACCTGAACACCTGGCGGATGTGGTGGCCGAAGTCGTCCTGCCCGCCGGGGCGCACCAGGTGTTATGCCGCGCTACCGACAAGTCCGGCTACACCCAGACCGACCAGCGCGCAGGCACCGTCCCCGACGGCGCGACCGGCTGGCACAACGTCACGTTCACCGCCGCCTGAGAAAGATCGGCGAACGACCAATCCATGTATCCGACAGC
>NZ_JBVJCE010000044.1:0-4427 GCF_055588925.1 Amycolatopsis sp. NPDC041971
CCCCTCCCTCCTCCCCTCTTCCCTTCTATTTCCCCTCTTTTCCCCCCCCCCCCCCCCCCCCCCCCCCCCCCCCCCCCCCCCCCCCCCCCCCCCCCCCCCCCCCCCCCCCCCCCCCCCACCGCTCGCCGCAGCCGGAAGTCCGTGAAGGGCCCCTTCACTACCTTGAGGGTAGGTAAGGAGGCCTTCACGGACCTGCCTACTCCTCCCGGGCCCGACTGAAGTACATGAAGGACTCCTTCCTCGCGCCTGGCGCAAGGAAGGAGTCCTTCATGTACTTGGCGCTGATGGCCGGCGAAGGTCGAGTTCCTTCGGCTCAGTCGAGGGAAGAGGTCTCCACACGCGACGATCGCGTCAGGAGAGCAGTCACGACGTCCAAGGTCCGTGAAGGCCTCCTTGAGGGACTCTGGGTCCCTCAAGGAGGCCTTCACAGACCTTTGCCTGAAAGAAGTACGGACGAGCCGGCGTGTAAGCCGGATCCTGTCCTCGCCTCGCCTTGCGGCTGAGCGAGTGGCGGCCATCCATCTGGGCCCGCCGTCGCCGACGGGCTCGAGCGGCCTACCCGCAGACTCGGGCGGGCAGCCCTCGATCGCCTGCGCAGGAGCCTCGCGGCTCCCTCTTGGCCTTGCTCCGGGTGGGGTTTACCTAGCCGCCCTGGTCACCCAGGACGCTGGTGGTCTCTTACACCACCGTTTCACCCTTACCTCCGCTCGCGAAGCGACCGGAGGCGGTCTGTTTTCTGTGGCACTGTCCCGCGGGTCGCCCCGGGTTGCCGTTAACAACCACCCTGCCCTGTGGAGTCCGGACTTTCCTCGAACCGGTCTCCCGGCTCGCGGCCGCCCCGCCGACTCGTCCGTCGGCGAATCCTACTGCACGGGTGCGGGCAGGCAGTTCAGGTTGCGTTGTCCGTCGGGTTCGACGACGAACCAGCGGTGGTCGGTACCCTGTCCGGTCCATTCGCCGGGGCGCGCGTCGGCGAGTTCGTGCCCGACCTCCCGCACCCGCTGCCCACTCCCGCGCTGTTCCGCCTGACGACCGACCGGGCCTTCCCGCAAACCGGCTTGGCGCACTCGCACGAGCAGTTCCCGGTTATGGGCGTCGATTCCGCGAAGGCACGGACGGGCGTTCCCACCCATATCACCAAGCAGGCGATCACCACTCCGAGCAGTCGATAGATCATTTTACCCGTCCCCGCCATGGAAGTGCCTCACCGGGAGTACGGCGAACCGGAGTGACCGGTTCGATCTCGATACTCACGTCCACTGTGATGTGCATCACATAACATATTTAGAACCGTTTCCCACTGGCATACGTACCGGCTGACCAATGGTGAACAAAGCGCTACTGCACATGGCTCACGTCGATAGTCTGCGCTACGGTGTACGAACCTGTGAAATCCTCCACCGCCGGGGAGGTAGCGAACTTTATGGAAGCAGTGGGCAGAGGACGCCGGTTCGGCGGCGACCGTCGGTCGAACGAGCTTTCCGATGAGCTTATTTCGTTGCTGTACAACGATTTCCGGGAAAACCTGTTCAACCAGGTGATGCACCTGACGGGCCATGATCGACAATGGACGGAGGACGTCGTCCAGGAAACACTGACCCGCGCCTGGCAGCATTCCGACACGTTGAACCGCGAGCCGGGAATGCTGCGCGGCTGGCTGCTCACCGTCGCCAAGCGGATCGTGATCGACGGCTGGCGAAACCGGCGAGCGCGGCCACAGGAGGTGGAGCTGGACAGTTCCGAAAACACCGAAACAGCGGACCGGACCGAGCAGTCACTGTCCGCGCTCGCCATTTCCGAAGCGCTACGATATCTCGACAGCAAATACCAGGCCGTCATCTACGAGACATATCTGACCGGGCATACCGTCCGAGAGGCGGCGGTGATATTGGGAATCCCGGAGGGAACGGTCAAATCACGGCTGTACGCGGCCATGAAAACATTGCGACGCTCGTTAGGAGAACTGGGTTCGCGATGAGGAAGTGAAAGATGAAACACACCGATGTGGCGGCGCACGCACTCGGTGTGCTCGATCAGGCCGAGACGTACGCCTTCGAAAAGCACCTGAAGGGCTGCGGCCGCTGTGCCCACCAGGTCGCGGAATTCACGTCGGTGGAAGTCGCGCTGGCGAGGGCCGATCTTCGCTACCTGTCCCCCGTCGCCGCGCGGCGCTGCGGGCGGCTGTCGATGATCGCGGCCAACCTCGTCGCGATCTTCCTGGCGTACGTCGTCGCGGCCCTTGATGTCGTCGCAACGGTCGTCCCGGCGGGGCGCGTCGGACGTGGACATCTTGCCCCCGCTCCCCCTCGACGACCAGCGATCACTCTCGGTACCGCTTTACGTTGAAGTAGTCTGCCGCAAGCCGACACGAAGGTCTCTACGGTGCATACCGAAGTAAATCCCGAGACCGCTCCGCCGGGTTACTGGGTCGAGACAGCGAACTCGACACGATCACCGGGTTGTTCCGCCCCGCCCCGCACAGCCGCGCCGTCAGCGCGGTGGTGGTCGGAGAGTTCGGCATGGGCAAGTCGTCGGCGCTGGCAGCCGCCGGTGAGCTCGCGAAAGCGGCGGGCTTCACCGTCGCGATCGCGACGGTCTCGGCGAGGAGGCCGAACGCCTGCTCACCAAGGCCGTCGACGTCCTCGGCAGGTCGACGGCGAAACTGGCGCTGGCCGAGGCATTGACCGAACTCGGCGTGCTGCAAGCCCGGCACAGGCAGGTCGAGAAGGCGGTCGGCACACTGCGGCAGGCGGTGCAGTCGAGCAAGCACTGCGAGGCGCGGCCGCTCGATCGGCGGGCCGCCGAGGCGCTGCGGAGCGCGCGGGCGCGCCTCGCGACGGCGAAGGACAACGAATACGGTCGCACCAAACAGGAGTACCGCGTCCCGGTGATGGCCGCACAGGGTCTCACCAACCGGGAGATCGCCGAAGCACTGCACCTGACGCACCGCACCATCGAACTCCATTTGTCCGAGGCGTACCGCGAACTGGAGATCACCGGACGAACCGAATTGAGTTCCGCGCTCGGCCGTTCCCAGCGCGTGGACGGTGATTGACGGTTTCCGGGGGCGGCGGGTTCACTCCGCGACATGCCGGGAATCGAATCCGAACCACTCAAATTCGCCTATTGGGTCCCCAATGTGAGCGGCGGTCTGGTCACGAGCGACATCGAGCAGCGCACCGACTGGGGCTACGAGTACAACCGGGATCTCGCCGTCCTCGCGGAGAACAGCGGGTTCGAATACGCGCTGAGCCAGGTCCGCTACACGGCCAGCTATGGCGCCTCCTACCAGCACGAATCGACCGGATTCAGCCTCGCGCTGCTGCTCGCGACGCAGCGGCTGAAGGTGATCGCGGCGATCCATCCCGGACTGTGGCATCCCGGGGTGCTCGCGAAGTTCATCGCCAGCGCGGACGTGATCTCCGGCGGCCGCGCGGCGGTCAACGTGGTCAGCGGCTGGTTCAAGGACGAATTCACGAACCTCGGTGAACCGTGGCTGGAACACGACGAACGGTACCGTCGTTCGGAAGAGTTCATTCGCGTACTGAAGGAACTCTGGACGAACGACCACGCCGAATTCACCGGCGATTTCTACCGGATCCACGATTTCGACATCAAACCCAAACCGGTCGGCCGACCGCATCCGGAGATCTTCCAAGGCGGCAACTCCACCGCGGCGCGGAAGCTCGCGGGCCGGGTGTCCGACTGGTATTTCAGCAACGGCAAGGACTTCGACGGCTTCAGCGAGCAGGTCGAGGAGGTCCGCGGCTACGCGGCCCAGAACGACCACGCCGTCCGCTTCGGGCTCAACGGCTTCGTGATCGCACGGGAAACCGAGAGCGAGGCGAAGGCCGTCCTGCGCGAGATCGTCGAGAAGGCGAACTCGGACGCTGTCGAGGGCTTCCGCAACGCCGTCAAGCAGGCGGGAAGCTCCACTTCGGACAAGAAGGGGATGTGGGCCGACTCGGAGTTCAAGGATCTGGTGCAGTACAACGACGGCTTCCGCACCAGGCTGATCGGCACCCCGGAGCAGATCGCGGACCGGGCCATCGAGTACAAGAAGCGCGGGGCGAACCTGCTGCTGCTCGGCTTCCTGCACTACCTGGAGGACGTCGAGCACTTCGGGAAGCACGTGCTGCCGGTGATCCGGGCGAAGGAAGCGGACCTGGATCGGGGCGCCGCCACTCCCGAACCCCTGGCGACTTCCGCCCCCTGACCTGCGAAAAGAGAGCAAGGGACCTTTGCTACCGCTCAGGGAGACGTGGCCCTTCTCGACTGTTCGTAGGGGACGCCCTGTTGGATGGTGACGCCCAACTTGCGTAGTTCGCGGGGTGGGGGGGGGGGGGGGGGGGGGGGGGGGGGGGGGGGGGGGAAACAGCCACACAACCACGCCACCGAACCAACCACCCCCCCCCACGAAGGGGTGG
>NZ_JBVJCE010000045.1:0-4134 GCF_055588925.1 Amycolatopsis sp. NPDC041971
CTAACCTTGAAAACAAGGTCTGGGACCTGGTCGAGAACCCCGAGTTCTCCCAGGTCCCAGACCTTTTTTCCATACCCGGACCCCGCACCACCCGTACCCAACCGGACGACACGACCTCGCGGCCCCCGCCACACCGTGTCGTCCGACCAAACACAAGAGTCATCCACCTGAACACACGAATCGCGGAACCACACACCCGTGACCGAACCCGGAACACACGTGACCGAACCCGTGATTCACGTGACCGAACCCGGGACACGCGTGACTGAACCCGTGACTCACGTGACCAGAGACGTCACGGATCCAGACACGCGAGTCACGGGCTCAATCACGCGAGTGACGGGGCTGGTCACGCGAGTGACGGGGTGGTGGGGGGTTACGGGGTCAGGGCGGGGAGGGTTTCGCTCAGGGGGCCGCGGACGACGACGGAAGCCATGGAGTCGTAGGGCGTTTCGGAGCCGTTGCAGATCACCACGTCGGCGCCGGCCCGGGAGGCGACGCTCACCAGTGAGGCGGCCGGCTGCACGCTCAGCGAGGACCCGGCCACCAGCAGGAGGTCGCTCTCGGAGATGGCAGTTCGCGCGGCTCGGAGCAGGTTCTGGTCCAGGTGCTGGCCGAACGACACGGTGGCCGACTTCAGGATGCCGCCGCACACCAGGCACGGTGGATCGGTCTCGCCCGCTCGGACCCGCTCCAGCGTCGAGCGCATGTCCCGGTGATCGTCACAGGACAGGCAGACGGACTCGAACATCGTCCCGTGCAGTTCCAGCACCCGCTCCGGCGCGAAGCCCGCCTTCTGGTGCAGCCGGTCGATGTTCTGGGTGACGATATGCGTCGGCGACAGGCGCTCGAGCGCGTAGTGCGCCGCGTTCGGTAGCGCGTCCCAGCCGGGGTGCACCAGCCGCGCCTGCCACGTCCGTTCGCGTACCTCGCGACTGCCTTGATACGCCTTGAGGTTCGACATCTTCTCCGCGGTCGGATCGCGGGTCCACAGGCCCTGCGGGCCGCGGAAGTCGGGGATCCCCGAATCCGTGGAGATCCCGGCGCCGGTCAGTGCGACGACCCGGCCGGCGCCGGCCACGAGCGAGCGGGCGGTGCTCAGGGTGCTGGTCACCCGCTCATCATGCCTCTAGTTGAGCGCGCTGCCCGCCTGCCAGTCCGCCCAGGACTTCGACCAGTCGCCGTAGAGGTCCCAGACCGGCAGCTGCGGACCGCCGGAGTTGGTCACCTCGACGACGTCGCCGAGCCCCAGGTTCTGGTAGAACCACCGGGCGTTCGCGGCGTTGAGATTGATGCAGCCGTGAGACACGTTCGAGCTGCCTTGCGCTCCCACGCTGTTCGGGTTCTCGTGGACGAATTCGCCGTCGTTGGAGATCCGCAGCGACCACTTCTCGTTCGCCTTGTAGTACCCCGGCTGACCCTGGCAGACGCCGTAGGTGCACGAGTCCATCGTGTAATTCTCGTGTTTGTCCGAAATGACGTGGGCGCCCGAATGTGTGGGCGTGGCGTCCTTGCCCATGGAAATGGGCATCGATTTCGCCAATGTGCCGTTGTGGAAGATCTGCATCTGCTCGGTGTTTCCGTCGGCTTTCGCGATCCAGGAATCGTGCACTTTGTACGTTTCGGTGCGATCGGTCGCGCCGTAGACGCCATTGCCGAAATCGACGCCGTAGATCATCGCCGAAACCTTGAGCGTCGTCCCCGGCTGCCAGTAGGCCTTGGGGCGGTAGTGGACGTTCTTGTCGTCGATCCAGTACCAGGAACCCTCCTGCTTCGGCGTGGACTCCACCGACAGCTTCTTCTCCACCTCGGCCTTGTTCTTCACCGGCTGGCCGAACGCGAACACGATCGGCTGCCCGACGCCGACACCGCCGGACGCGACCGCGGAGGGCGCCGGGATCAGGTTCGGGTTCGCCTGCTGCTTCGGGCTCAGCGTGGAGACCCTGGTCTGCTGTTCGACAGGCTTCCCATCGGCGCCTTGGGCGTGCGCCACGATCTTGTAGGTGCTGCCGTAGCCGAGCGGCTCGGTGGTCTTCCAGCTGAGCCCGTCGCTCGCGAGTTCGCCCTTCACCTGGTTGTCCTTGTCGGCGTTGCCGACGGTGACGTCGATCAGCTTGCCGTGCTCGGCCTTGACCACCACCGGCGTCGCCGGGTTGACGTCGGTCCCGTCCGCCGGGTCGATGGTCACCGAAACCGGGCTCGTGTCCGGCTCGGCGCTGGTGCGGGATGAATTGGTGCCGCCCGAGGACGAACAGGACGAGATCAGCAATACCGCGGTGAGTATTCCGGCCGTCGAAAGTAATGTCTTCTTGGGAAACATATGGGTCTCTCTTTAAAATGTGACCAGTTACGTCGCTCGATCAGCGAAAGGTTCTCTTTCAAAACTACGCGACGAAAAAGACGTGATCGATGCCGGATGGTTGCCTGTCAGGCCACGACGAGACCCGGGGCACCATAAAGTCCGGGGCCATCGACGTTCAATTCACCCAAATAGGTCTTCGCGGCCTCATAAGCCTCGGCCGTGAGTGTCTTGGTGTGGCTGAAGTCCAGCGGGCTGACCCGTACCGGTTTCGGCCCTGGCACGTAGACGACGGGCACTTCGGCCGCGGCGATGGGCGCCTCCAGCACGGCCTGGTTCCGCATGCTGATCATCGCGGTGAACATCATCACCTCGGCGAAGGTCTGTGGGGTGCCGGGCATCTTGCCGGGGAAGGCGCAGTCGAGGACGACGAGCGACTTCGCGCCCATGGCGAGTGCCTGGCGCATCGGCACGTTGGCGACCAGGCCGCCGTCGTAGAGCATGCGCTCCCCGAACGGTACCGGCGGATAGATCCCCGGGATCGCGCAGCTGGCCAGAAGGGGCCCCAGAAGGGGCCCGGAACGGATGAGCAGCGGTTCGGCGGTGTCGACGTCGGTCGCGACGACGCCCAGCGGCAGCGCGAGATCCTCGAACCGGACGCCCTCGCCGATATGCTCGTCGACGATCGCGGCGAGGCCGGTGTTGGGGAACAGGTTGGTCTTGCTGTGCCGCAGGGTCCGCACCTGGCTGAGCACGCCGCCCGGGAAGGCCTCGTGCCGCGTCATCCGCGACCAGATCCGGTCCAGCCGGTCTCCCGACTCACCCCCGAGCGCGAGGACGGCGGCGTTCAGCGAACCCACCGAGGTGCCGACGACGAGGTCGGGCGCGATCCCGTTTTCGGCGACGGCCCGCAGCATCCCGACCTGCATGGCCCCGAGACTGCCTCCACCGCCGAGGACGAAACCGATCGGCTCGGGCAGGTTCAAGGCGGCCATGTCCGGAATCTAGTCCTCCGCGCCGACCTTCGCCGGAATGGCGTCTTCGACCGTGACGGCGGCGAGCGCCTTCTTCTTCTTGTAGCGCAGCAGGAAGAAAACGGCGACACCCACCAGTACCCCGACGATGACCAGGCCACCGGTGTTGAGTACGCCTTCGACCTTCTTGGCGGCCTCGCCGAGGGCGGCGCCGATGCCGATGTGGATGGCCGACCAGCAGGCCGCGCCCGCCGCGGCGGCGGGCAGGAACTTGCGGAACGGCAAGCCCGACGTCCCGGACGCCGCCGGGGTCAGCGTGCGGATCACCGGGAGGAACCGCGCGAAGAACACCGCCCACGCGCCTCGCCGTTCGAGCACACCGGTCGCCTTGTCCCAGGCGTCGAGGCCGTACTTGCGGATCAGCTTCGTCTCGCGCAGGCGCGGGCCGAAGCGTTTGCCGATCGCGTAACCGAGGGAGTCGCCGAGTGCGGCGCAGACTGTCACGACGGCCCACAGGGTCAGGAATCGGGAGACCGACGTCGCGGTCGTGGCCGCGACCAGCAGCCCCGATTCACCGGGCGCGATGAAGCCGAGCCCGATGGTGCATTCGGCGAACACCAGTCCGCCGGTCGCCGCGACCAGTCCCGGTTCCGGGAGATTTTGCAGCCAATTGAGAAGATCGGTTACCAACGCCACCAGGTCACTTTACTGATTCGTGACCTGGTGGGTGGCGATGTCGCGGAGAGGTGACCGGAGTCACCGTGCGAGCAATGAGCTGGCTTCTTGGGCGGCGGGTCCTTCGGCGGCGAGGTGGGCCAGGTTCTCCGACAGTGGCTCGCCGCGGTGGGCCTTCGTCTGCGC
>NZ_JBVJCE010000046.1:0-1406 GCF_055588925.1 Amycolatopsis sp. NPDC041971
GGGACTGTTCCAGGATCGGTGTTTCCGGCCCGACACGCCGGGCTGAGGTCCGGCGGGATGGGCACTGTGAGTGATGACATCGGACCTTGTGAGTCCACGCAAGAGTGAGTCCAAGCCGGCGCGGGAGCTGTCGCCGGAGCAGGCCGCCGCGGCGGCGATGGTGGCCGAGGCGAAAGCCCGCGGGTTGGCATTGACCGGCCCGGACGGCCTGCTGAAGCTGTTCACCAAGAATGTGCTGGAAACCGCACTGAACGAGGAGATGACCGAGCACCTCGGTCATGAGAAGAACCAGGCCGAGCCGGACCGCGAGTCGACGAATGTCCGGAACGGCACTCGGCCGAAAACGGTGGTTTCGGATGCCGCGGGAGAGGTCGACATCAACGTGCCACGGGATCGGGAGAGCACGTTCGAGCCGCAGATCGTGAAGAAGCGGCAACGCCGGCTTACCGAGGTGGATGAGATCGTGTTGTCGTTGTATGCGAAGGGAATGACGACCGGGGACATTTCGGCACATTTTGCCGAGATCTACGGAACCTCGGTCAGCAAAGAGACGATCTCGCGGATCACCGACAAGGTCATCGCCGAGATGCAGGACTGGGCCAGCCGGCCACTGGACGCGGTGTACGTGGCCGTGTTCCTTGACGCGATCCACGTCAAGGTCCGGGACGGGCAGGTCGCCAACCGGCCTGTCTACGCCGCTATCGGCGTCACCGTGGACGGCCGGAAGGATGTGCTCGGACTGTGGATGGGCACCGGCGGTGAGGGCGCGAAGTTCTGGATGAGCGTGCTGATCGATCTGAAGAACCGCGGCGTCCGGGACGTGTTCTTCCTCGTCTGTGACGGCCTCAAAGGTCTGCCCGAAGTCGTGACAAATGTGTGGCCGCAAACCATCGTCCAAACGTGCATCGTGCATTTGATCCGCAATACCTTCCGGCTCGCTTCTCGTCGGGATTGGGACGCGGTGAAACGAGACATCAAACCCATCTACACGGCCCCCAATCCCGACGCCGCGATGGCCGCACTCGACGAATTAGAGGAGAAATGGGGTGCGAAATACCGTGCGATGATCCGGCTCTGGCGCAACGCCTGGAACGAGTTCGTACCCTTCCTCGACTACGACATCGAGATCAGGCGCATGATCTGCTCCACCAACGCGATCGAATCATTGAATGCCCGCTACCGGCGGGCGATCCGTGCACGAGGACATTTCCCGACCGAGCAGGCCGCGATGAAATGCCTGTACCTTGTGACCCGCAGCCTGGACCCGACAGGGGCAGGCCGCGCCCGATGGACGATGCGCTGGAAGCCCGTGCTGAACGCCTTCGCCATCACGTTCGGTGACCGCTGGCCGGGAGCCGAAACCTACTGATCAACAACGCCGGAAACACCGATCACGGGATAGACCC
>NZ_JBVJCE010000047.1:0-1354 GCF_055588925.1 Amycolatopsis sp. NPDC041971
GCGAAAGCCACAGTGATGATGTGTGTGGACGGAGACTTGGCGGGGTCTGGCTCGGAAAGCCACTGACGCCCTGGTTGGGGTTGTCTTGCGAAAGATCTGCCGGTCTCGCTGTGGTCTCTGCGTCCATGCACGTCACCGGGCTGGGGGATGTGACTTGATAGGAGCCTGTGCCATCAGGACACCCATCACTGTGTTGTCCGTCCCCCGGCCCGGTACGTGCCATCCGTTTGACCGATCGAGACACGGAATGGCGGCTATCAGGATGACCGATGAACAGACCACCGTCGACACGACCCAGGTGACCGGTGGGGTCGACACCCACAAAGACACCCACACCGCCGCCGCTCTGGATGGCCTCGGCCGGGTGCTGGGCACCCGCACGTTTCCCGCCGGAACCACCGGATACACCGCGCTGCTGGCCTGGCTACGGGACTGGGGCATGGTGACCGCGGTCGGTGTCGAGGGCACCGGCTCCTACGGCGCGGGCCTGGCCCGCTACCTGGCCGCCGAGAGTGTCACGGTCGTGGAGGTCAACCAGCCCGACCGGCATACCCGCCGCCGCAAGGGAAAGACCGATACCCAGGACGCGATCAACGCCGCCCACGCCGTGCTGTCGGGCCGGGCTGAGGCGACCCCCAAGGCCGGCACCGGGCCCGCCGCCGCCGTCACCGCCCTGCGCACCGTGCTCAACGGCGCGGTCAAATCCCGCACTGCCGCGCTCAACCAGCTCGATGCCCTCATCGTCACCGCACCCGCCGCGCTGCGCGAATCCCTCACCGGCCTGACCGGCAAGGCCCTGATCACCGCCTGCACACGACTCCGCCCCGGCACCGACCTCACCAACCCTGCCAACGCCGTCAAAACCGCGCTACGCCGCCTGGCCCGCCGCATCCAGCACCTCAGCACCGAAATCACCGACGCCAAAACCGACCTCACAACCCTGACCCGGCAGGTCCTGCCCGCCACCACCGCCGTGTTCGGCGTCGGCCCCGACACCGCCTCCCAACTCCTGGCCACCGCCGGAGACAACCCACACCGGATCGACACCGAAGCCCGCTTCGCGCACCTGTGCGGCACCGCACCCATCGACGCCTCCAGCGGCCGCAGCGACCGCCACCGCCTCAACCGCGGTGGCGACCGCAACGCCAACGCCTCCCTCTATCGCATCGTCCTCGTCCGCATGCGCCACTGCCCCCGCACCCGCGCCTACGTCGAGCGCCGCACCACCGAAGGCATCCCCAAACGACACATCATCCGCTGCCTCAAACGCTACGTCGCCCGCGAAATCCACCGAACACTCATCACAGACATCAACAACCTCACCAACACCCCTTGACATCTATAGGAGCATCTT
>NZ_JBVJCE010000048.1:0-1194 GCF_055588925.1 Amycolatopsis sp. NPDC041971
GCTAGTGCCGTGACGCAGATGGTTGGCGAGGTAATAGCCCGTAGGCCGGCGCGCTGATCTCGCCTGGCAGGCTGCCGGGTGGAGGTGGTGCCCGTGGCTCGTCAGCCAGAGGTGTTCGTGCACGAATTAGAGCCCGAACAAGCACAACGCCTGGTGAAAATCACCAGGTCGACACGCGACCGAGTCCGGCTGCGTCGGGCTGGAATCGTGCTCGCGTCGGTGCAGGGGCGGCCCGCGGGCGAGATCGCGATGATGTTCGCCGCGACCGAAAACTACGTGCGGGAGGTGATCCACGCGTTCAACGACCAGGGGTTCGCGGCGCTGGACCCAAAATGGAGCGGCGGCCGACCAGCTAAATTCGGTCCGGCCGCCCGCGAACTCCTCTGCCGCATCGCCCGCAGTGCACCCTGTGAGCTCGGGCAACCCTTCACCACCTGGAGCCTCACCAAACTGGTCGCCTACCTGCGTGAACACCATCGGCTGGCCGTCTCCGCCGAGACCGCGAGACGCATCCTGAACAAGGCGGGCATCAGCTGGCAGCGCACCAAAACGTGGAAGGCCAGCCGTGACCCGGACTTCGCCACGAAGATGGCTCGCATCCTGGACCTCTACGACCATCCACCCACCGATGGCCGCGTGCTCTGCGTCGATGAGTTCGGGCCGCTCAATCTGCAACCCCGGCCTGGTCGCGGCTGGTTCCGGCGCGGTCAGCCAGCCCGGCTGCGCGCCACCTACAACCGCCATGCCGGGGTGCGGCAGATGTTCGCCGCGCTCGATCTTACGTCGGGGCAGGTGTTCTATCGGTTCCGTGACCGCAAACGCTGGCCGCAGTTCCTTGACTTCTGCAAGCAGCTCCGCCGCCGCTTCCCGACCGGCAAGCTCTATTTGATCTGCGACAACTACAAGCCACACGCCAAGGCCGAGGTCGTCGACTGGTGCACCGGTCACGGGATCGAACTGGTCTACACGCCGAGCAACGCCTCCTGGTTGAACTGGGTGGAATGCGAGTTCACCGCGCTGCGCTACTTCACCCTCGACGGGAGTGACTACCCCTCCCATGCCGTTCAGGAAGCCGCGATCGCCGGCTATCTCCGGTGGCGCAACCGGCATTGCCACCCGAAACGTCACTTCGCGGCGGGCTCGAAGATCCGCCGTCCGGATTACCTACCCAACGTTGCGTGACGCGGCACTAGA